>NZ_JAYKBP010000001.1:0-590087 GCF_035282405.1 Parvimonas sp. C2 | reverse complement strand
TATCTAAAAATTGAAATGAAAGTAAGTATAGAAATTATAAAAATTTTGAAAAAATTGAATATTATATGCCCAGATAGTGAAAAGTCGGTATAAGAGAGTAACCAAAATATCGAGATGAAATCGAAGATATTTTGAGTTAATATCTTAGTCTAGTGCGAAGCACGAGAGAATGAGCTATCTAAAAATTGAAATGAAAGTAAGTATAGAAATTATAAAAATTTTGAAAAAATTGAATATTATATGCCCAGATAGCTCAGTCGGTAGAGCAGAGGACTGAAAATCCTCGTGTCGGTGGTTCGATTCCGCCTCTGGGCACCATTTGCGGGAGTGGCTCAGTGGTAGAGCATCGCCTTGCCAAGGCGAGGGTCGCGAGTTCGAATCTCGTCTTCCGCTCCATTTCAATTTGGCGACATAGCCAAGTGGTAAGGCAGAGGTCTGCAACACCTTCATCTCCAGTTCAAATCTGGATGTCGCCTCCAAGGTCTCTTATGAGACCTTTTTTGTTTATGTAAAGAATAATAAAATAATTAAAATATTATATGGAGTTTTATAGATAGGAGTAAGATATGTTAGCTAATGAATTGTTATCTTATTTAAAGGTAAAAAAGATTTGTGGAAATATTGAAAATATAAATATAGAATACATTTCTCAAGATAATAGAAATATAAAAGAAAATACTGCTTTTATTTGCATAGAAGGTAATACTGTAGATGGACATTCATTTGTTGAAAGTGCCGTAAAAAATGGTGCAAAATTGGTGATAGCATCAAAAGAGGTATCTGACAAGTTAGGGGATATTCCGATTGTTTATGTTAAGGATACTTTAAAAGTTATGGGACTTCTAGCTAATGTGCTATATAAATGTCCAAGTGAGAAATTATTTATGGTTGGAATAACTGGAACTAACGGAAAGACAACTACAAGTTATTTAATTAATCATATTTTTGAAACTTGTAATATGAAAACAGGACTAATGGGAACTATACATCATAAAATAGGAAATAAGGTAATTCCTACTAAAAATACAACACCTATTTCTGTTGATTTGCAAGGATTTTTAAATGAAATGGTAGTTGAAAATTGCAAATGTTGTGTAATGGAAGTTTCATCACATGCATTGGCTTTAGATAGAGTTTTAGGTTGTGATTTTGACTGTGCAATTTTTACAAATTTGTCTCATGAACATTTAGAATTACATAAGACAATGGAAAATTATGCAAATACAAAGGAGCTTTTATTTACACAATTAGGACATAATTTAAAGAATG
Source organism: Parvimonas sp. C2 (assembly GCF_035282405.1). NCBI lineage: Bacteria > Bacillati > Bacillota > Tissierellia > Tissierellales > Peptoniphilaceae > Parvimonas > Parvimonas sp. C2. Next base: position 588,818 of record NZ_JAYKBP010000001.1, on the reverse strand, counting down.
GAAAGTTAAAAACAGCTATTTTAAATAGTGATGATGAATATTCAAAAAGATTTGCTGAACATATTCCATCAGAAATTATTACTTATGGAATAAATGATAAAAACGCTGATTTTTTTGCTGATAATATTTCATTTGATGATTGGAAAATGAGATTTGATTTACATTTTTTAGATGAAGTATATAGAGTTGAAACTAATTTAGTTGGAGTTTTTAATGTATATAATGTGTTGGCTGCAATTTGTGCAGGATATGTAAAGGGAATTTCAATCTCAGATATATTAGAAGCTTTAAAGAGTTTTACAGGGGTAAGTGGTAGAATGGAAATAGTAGAATCAAATAGAAATTACAAAATAATAATTGATTTTGCTCATACTCCAGATGGACTTATAAATGTACTTGAAACTTTGAATAAAGTTCCTCATAATAAGATTATTACTATGATAGGTCATAGTGGTGGAAATAGAGATTCCAGTATGAGACCTGATTTAGGAAAAATAGCTTTAGAAAATTCTGATGAAGTTGTATTTACAGCAGATAATCCTAGACATGAGTCAATTAGCAAAATTGTAAGAGAATTGGTTTCTGAATGTGATAAGGGTAATTATACTGTTGTTGAAGATAGAAAAGAAGCAATAGAATATGCTTTTGAAATAGCAAAAGAAAATGATATTGTATTACTTGCTGGGAAAGGTGCAGAGCCATATCAAGTAATTGGTGATGAATATTTTCCTTATAGTGAGATAGATACAGTTAAGGAAATTTTAAAAAATTAGAAATAAATTGTTCTATATGATATAATTAATTAATAATTTGTTAATTCTTTTAAGTAGTATTTAAGGAGAAATTATGTGTGGATTTGTAGGATTTTACAGTAAAGATATAAAAGACGAAAATGTAATAAAAGAAATGAATAATCAAATTATTCATCGTGGTCCAGATAGTGACGGATATTATTTTGATAAAGGAATTAATTTTGGTTTTAGAAGACTTAGTATAATTGATTTACACGAAGGCTCTCAACCGATTTTAAATGAAAATAATGATGTAGCTATAATTTTTAATGGAGAAATTTATAATTATCAAGAAATTAAAGATGATTTGTTAGAAAAAGGATATAAATTTAAAACAAATACTGATACTGAAGTAATTTTACATGGATATGAAGAATACGGTGCAGAAGGTATTTTAGCTAAATTAAGGGGAATGTTTGCCTTTACTATTTGGGATAGTAAGAAAGAAAGACTCTTTGGAGCAAGAGACCATTTTGGAATAAAACCATATTATTATACAATGATTGACAGAGATTTTATTTTTGGTTCAGAAGTTAAGTCATTCTTAAAATATCCAAAATTTAAAAAAGAAGTAAATGAAAAAGCATTAAAGCATTATTTAGTTTTTCAATATAATCCTTTAGAAGAAACATTTTTCAAAGGTGTGAAGAAACTTAGACCTGGACATTATTATATTTTTGAAAATGGGAAACTTGAAATAAAGAGTTATTACAATTTAACTCTTGATTATAAGGAAATGACTTTTGATGAAGCTGTAAGCAAGATAGAAAAAGAAGTTGAAGAATCAGTTAAATATCACAAAATTAGTGATGTTGAAGTTGGCTCTTTCTTGTCAGGCGGTGTTGATTCAAGTTATGTTGTTGCAACAGCTATGCCCAACAAAACTTTTTCAGTAGGTTTTGATAATAAAGGCTTTGATGAAACAGTTTATGCAAAAGAGCTTTCAGATAAACTTGGAATAGAAAATTTTTCTAAAATAATTACTCCCGATGAATTTTTTGAAGGAATAAATAAAGTGCAATATTATTCAGATGAACCACATGCAAATCTTTCTTCTGTTGCTCTGTATTTTTTGTCAAAACTTGCATCAGAACAAGTTAAGGTAGTTTTATCTGGAGAAGGAGCAGATGAATTATTTGCCGGATATAATGAATATGCAGAAGCGCTCCCACAAAGAATTTATAAAAAATTACCATTTAGTTTAAGAAATAAGTTATATAAAAAATATAAAGATAAAAAGCATTTTAGTGGAAAGACTATCATAATGAAATATGGTCAAAAGGTTGAAGATAGATACATTGGGCCTGCAGAAATAATGTCTGATGAACAAGCTAATACACTTTTAAAAGAAAAATATCAAAATTCTGAAACATCAAGAGATTTAACAAAAAAATATTATGATGAAGTTAAAGATATGGATGACGTTTCTAAGAGATTATATCTTGACATGAAAATGTGGATAGTTGACGATATTTTGCTTAAAGCTGATAAAATGACTATGGCAAATTCTATTGAGCTTAGAGTTCCACTTTTAGATAAAAAGATGTGGGAACTTGCAAGAACAATTCCTGTAAGACATAAAGTTCATAATGAAATAACAAAATATGCTTTTAGAAAAGCTGCTTTAAACAAATTGCCCGATGATTGGGCTAAGAGAAGAAAGTTAGGTTTTGTCGTTCCTTTTGTTTTATGGATAAAAGAAGAAAAATATTATAATATTGTTAAAGAAACTTTCAATAAGAATTTTGTAAGTGAATTTTTTGATGTGGAAAAAATTAATTCACTTCTTGACGATCATTTTAATAATAAAAACAATAATGGTCGTAAGATATATACTATTTATACATTTTTAAAATGGTATGAACAATATTTTAATTAAGAGGTAAAAAGATGAACAAAGCTGTTGTTTTAGGTTGTAATTACTATATAGGACTTAGCATAATAAGATGTTTGGGACGTGAAGGAGTTCATGTTGTAGCTTGTGATTATGACTTTGATAATTCCTATGGAGCAAAGTCTAAATATATATCTGAATTTTTAAAAATTGATGATTTGAATAAATTTGGAGAAGAGGCTTTTATAGGATTAATTGAATATGGAAAAAAGCAAGATGAAAAACCTGTTTTACTCCCAACACATGATAAATATGTTGAATTTATAGATGAATGTTATGACGAATTGGAAAAATATTATTTAATTAGTCAAGCTAAAGGACTTAATTCAAAATTATTGGATAAATGGACTTTATATGATATTGCAAAAGAAAATGGAGTAAAAATTCCAGCAACAATTAATGCAAATGATGAAAATTTGGTTGAAAAAGTAAAAAATGAAGTTGGATTTCCTTGTATCATCAAGCCTGTTGATACTGTAGAATTTACTAAGATTTTTAGAAATAAAGTTTTTATCTGTAATAATGTTGAAGAGATGGAAAACGGAATAAAAAAAGCAAAGGAAAATAATATAGAAATCTTTGTTCAAGAAATTGTTCCGGGTTTTGACGATTGTATGTTGACTTATGATTATTACATTGATAAAAACGGAAAAACTACTCATTATATGACTGCTCAAAAACAAAGACAATGGCCGATAAATTTTGGAGCATCTGTTTTTACAATTCAAAAATACAATCAAAAATTAATTGATATGTCAAAGCCTTTCTTGGAAAATATAGGCTATAGAGGTTTTGGTGAAATAGAATATAAAAGACATGAAAAAACAGGAGAGATCTATCTGATAGAAATAAATGCAAGAACTACTAATTTCAACAATTTGATTTACAAAGTTGGAATTAATATGCCTTATATTGCATATCTTGATTTAACTGGAAATTTAAAAGAAAGTGATTGTAAATATATTGACTATGATACAAATTACGCTTTTATTTACGGTTTTGAAGATATGGTTGCAATTTGGCATTATAAGAAAACTAAACAAGTTGGAATTTTGAAATCTTTAAAGATTTCATTTTCAAGCAAATGGGCTCCTGCAATTTTTGCTACAGATGATTTGAAACCTTGGTGTTTCTTTAATAAAATTTTATTGGGAAAAGTTTTTAGAAAAATATTTAGGAGGAAATAGTGTACAAATTAGGAGTTATTGGAGGAATGGGACCTTTAGCAACTGTAAAATTCTATGATAAAGTCGTTTTAAATACTGAGGCATATAATGATAATGAACATATTGATTTAATAGTTTTAAACCATTCAACTATGCCTGATAGAACAAGATGTATCATAGAAAATAAAAATACTGAATTTTTAAATGAAATAAAAAAAGATTTGGAAATTCTGGATAAAATTGGTGTGGATATTGTTGCTATTCCTTGTAATACAAGTCATTATTTTTATGATGAGTTTAAAAACTTTGCAAATTTAAAAATTATAAATATGATTGAAGAAACAATTTTAGAAATAAAAAGAAGAGGAATAAAAAAAGTTGCAGTCTTTGGAACACTTGGAACTCTAAATTCAAAAGTTTATAATAAGTATGCAGAAAAAAATGGTATTGAAGTAAAAGAATTATCTTTAGAAGATAAAAATTCTGTTATGGATATTATTTACAAGATTAAGGAAACCAATAATTTAGAAAATAAAAAATTTGTTGAAATTTTAAATAAATATTGTGATGATGAAACCATTGGAATAATAGCTTGTACTGAACTTAGTCTTTTAGATATCTCTAAAAATATGAATACAATTGATGCTTTGGATGTTCTTGTAAACAAGAGTATTGAATATAGTGGAGCAAAGATTAAAAAATAAATGTGATTCTAACTTTATATTCTCAAAAAAATTAAAAAATTTATAAAATAACTTTATTTTTTAAAAATTTGGGTATATAATGCTTGTATATGATAAAATATAGGAGGATACAAAAATGAAAGATTTTAAAAGTTTAAATGTTTATTTATCAAACATTGCAGTTATGACTACTAAATTACATAACTTACATTGGAATGTAGAAGGAAGAAATTTCTATCAAACACATACCTTTACAGAAGGATTATATGACAAATTCTTTGAATGGTATGATGAAGTTGCTGAATCAATTAAAATGAGAGGTGGATTCCCATTCGCATCATTAAAAGAATATGTTGCTAATGCTACAATCAAAGAATTAGAATCTAAGAAAGTAACAGTTGATGAAGTTAATGAAATAGTTATGAATGATTTATCTACACTTAAAGAAGAAGCTACAAAGATTAGAGAAGAAGCTGATAATGATGGAGATTTCATAATTGTTGGAATGTTAGAAGACCATATTGGAGAATTAGAAAAGAATATTTGGTTCTTCAGAGCTTCTAAACCATGTTGTAAGTAAGAAAAATATTTTTAAAAATTTAGGTTGGAGATAAGTCTTCGACCTTTTTTTGTGAAAATTTTTAATCTTTTTATAGTTGACTTTTTTTACTAAATCTAATATAATTTACTCATTAAATATTTAGTGATGATAAGAAATAGTAAATTATTTATGTATATGTAGAGAGAAGTTGTTTGGTGAAAAACTTTTATGCAGGTAATTGAACCTATCTTTGAACTTGTATTAAAATTACAGGGTTGTGCCTTATAGCTTTTGAGTATAAATTAGAGTGGTACCACGGCTTTCGTCTCTTGGAGATGATTGCCGTTTTTTTATTGTGAAACTAGGAAAGCTATTTTTATAAAAATCGTCGCTGAAAAATTAATTTATTATTATGGAGGAATTATATTATGAAAATGAAAAGATATTATATGCCTACACTTAGGGAAGATCCTCAAGAGGCAGAAATTATAAGTCATAAATTGCTTTTAAGAGCAGGAATGATTAGAAAGAGTGCTGCTGGAATTTACTCCTATCTTCCACTTGGATACAGAGCAATTAGAAAAGTTGAAAATATTGTAAGGGAAGAAATGGATAGAATGGGTGGATATGAAATTTTAATGTCTGCACTTCAACCAAAAGAAATATGGGAAGAATCAGGAAGATGGCAAACTTTTGGACCAGAAATGTTTAAAGTTAAAGATAGAAATGAAAGAGAATTCTGTCTTGGACCGACTGCAGAAGAATATTTTACAACTTTGATAAGTGGAGAAATTAAAAGTTATAAACAACTACCTTTAAATATTTATCAAATTCAAACTAAATATCGTGATGAAAAAAGACCACGTTTTGGTATAAATAGAGCCAGAGAATTTTCAATGAAAGACGCTTATACTTTTGATGTAAGCCCTGAAATGATGATGGAATCTTATAAAGAAATGTGGAAAGCTTATGAAAAAGTATTTAATAGATTAGGACTTAATTATAAAATTGTTGCCGGAGATGCTGGAGCAATGGGAGGAAATAGCTCACATGAATTTGTCGCTCTTTCTGATGTTGGAGAGGGAGTTATTTGCTATTGTGATGAAAGTGGATATGCAGCAACAGACGAAAAAGCAGAAGTTATTTACAAAGTTGATGAAAGTGGAGATGAAAAGGAACTTGAATTAGTTTATACTCCAAATTGCAAAACAATAGAAGATGTTGCAAACTTTTTAAAACAAGAGGCTTCAAAATGTATTAAGGCGGTAGATTTAGTTGTAGCAGGAGAACCTATTGTAGTATTTGTTCCTGGAGATAGAGAGCTTAATATGACAAAACTTTGTGCTTATCTAGGAGTTCCAGAACATGAAGTTGAAATGATGGATGAAGAAACAATTTTACAAATTGGATCATCTGCAGGATATACAGGACCTGTAAACTTGAAAGTTAGAAAAATTTTAGATAAGAGAATTACTCTTATGAAAAATACTGTAGTTGGTGGAAATAAGGAAGATCATCACTATATAAACTGTAATTTTGGAAGAGATTTTGACGGAGAAATTGCAGAAGATTTACTTATGGTTCAAGAGGGAGATGTTTGTCCTATTAGTGGACATCCTTTAAAATTTGTAAGAGGTATAGAAGTTGGAAATATCTTCCAACTTGGAACAAAATATTCTAAGGCTTTAAATGCGACTTTCTTGGATGAAAATGGAGTTAGTAAATATTTTTGGATGGGAAGTCATGGAATAGGAATTACAAGAAGTATTACTGCGATTATTGAACAAAATAATGATGAAAAAGGAATTATTTGGCCAATTCAAGTTGCACCTTATCATGTAATTGTTACAGTTGTAAATATAAATGATGAAGAACAAATGGCACTTGGAGGAAAAATTCATGACGAATTAGAATCTAAAGGTGTTGAAGTTATGCTTGACGATAGAAAAGAAAGAATAGGTGTTAAATTTAATGATAGAGATTTAATTGGTATTCCTTTAAGAATAACTGTTGGTAAAAAAGCTAATGAAAATATAATCGAGTTTTCAACAAGAAGAGAAATGGAAAATGTTGAGATGTCTTCTGAAGATGCAATTAATAGAGTTGTAGAAGAAGTTAGGAAAATAAAATAATATTTAAATACCACATAATGTGGTATTTTTCAGACACATCAATTGAGATTGATTATATTTTTAAATTTATATTGGGTATCTTACAGATAACTAATATTAAATTGTTCAAGGAGTTTTTTATGGATAGTGATTTCAGTACAAAAATTCAAAAGCAAAAAATTAGTCGTGAAAGGCGAAAAGAATTAAAACATAGATTAAAAAAAGAACTGGGAGATAGGATGAGATTTGTCTATATATCATCTTTTTTGTCTTGGATTCAGTTTTTGATGAGAATAATTTCTTTTGGTTTTATTGCAAAGGGATTTTCTAATCTTTATCAAAAAATAGATTTTAATATTTTTGTTTATGCTGTAATTGCAATTGGCTTAAATCTTTTAGGCTTTGGAATTTCGATTCTTGCTAAAAGATATCAAGGGGTAGCTTCTCAGTTTGCTAGAGATAATTTGAAATCAAAGTTTTTTGACGCCTTCTCCAAAAGTGATGAAGAAGTTTTTAAAGGTTATTCTACAGCAGATGTACTTACTGTTGCGTCTCAAGGAATTGATACTTTGGATACTTTTTACAGCACTTATTTATCCACAACTTTAAGGACCTTTTTTAACTGTGGAACAATTTTATTAATTGTAACCTTTATTTATCCTTTGGGTGGTTTAGTATTTTTAATCAGTATTCCATTTATTCCGGTTTCAATAGTGTTAATACAAAAGCGTTCAGCAAAAATTATGCAACATTATTGGTCAACTTATATGGATGTAAGTAATTTATTTATGGACGATTTAAAAGGATTGAATACTCTTTATTCTTATAGTGCTGATGAAATTTATGAGAAGAAATTTAATGAGTCTGCTGAAAGCTTTAGACTTTCTACTATGGAGCTTTTGAAATTTCAACTTCAATCCGTTGGATATATGGATGGGGTTATGTATCTTGGAATTGCAATTTCAGGATTTTTAGCTGTTCTGTCAATATCAAAAGGCAATATGTCAATTTTTAATTTTATATTCTTTGTTTTGATTGCAACTGAGTTTTTTACGCCAATTAGAGAATTGGGATATTGTATGCATTTACTTATGATGAATACTAAAATGGCAGATAGAATTTTTACTTTTCTAGATAGTGTTAAAGGTGAAAAGAAATCAGAAGTTGTGAATATCAAATTAGAAAGTATAGATAATATTGAATTTAAAAATTTATCTTTTTCATATGATGATAGAAATGTTTTAAATAATATTAATCTAAGGATTACTAAAGGTAGTTTATTTGCAATAGCAGGAGAGAGTGGACTTGGAAAAAGTACATTTGCAAAGATCTTGTTTAAAAATCTTGAAGATTATTCTGGAGAAATATTAATTGATGGGAAATCTTTAAAAGATTTTTCAAGGTTAGATATAAATGCATTAGGTTTTTATGTATCTCCAGATTCTTATGTCTTTAACGAAAGCATTATGGATAATTTAAAAAAAGCAACAAAATTACCAGAAAAAGCTATATTAAACTGGATTGAAGAAAAAAATATTTTAAAATTTGTAAAAACTTTGCCTGAAGGTTTTAATACAATTATTGGTGAAAATGGAAGATTGATTTCTCCGGGACAAAGACAACAGATAATTTGTGTTAGAAGTTTGCTAGCAGATAGAAAAATTTATATTTTTGATGAAATGACTTCAAGTGTTGATACTGAAAATGAAATAGCAATTTTGGATTTAATCAAAATGATTTCTAAAAATTCCATTGTTATGTTTATTTCTCATAAGATGAAGCAAGTTAATAAAGCAGATTTTGTTTTATTTATGGGAAAAGAAAAAAGTTGGGATTTTGGAAAACCAGAAGATTTATACAATTCAAACTTTGAATATAGATTATTATTAGATAAACAAAATGAAATGGAGGAAATTTTAAATGAAAGATAGTTTAAGATTGGTAGCTAGACTTATAAATTTTATGAAAAAATTACTCCCTATAATTTTGTTAGCTGTATTTTTTGCGGTTTTTGGTTTTCTAATTACAGTATATATTCCTGCAAAAATTATTTCTTTGGGATTTGATGCACTTAGTGGAGAAAAGGTAAAAATAATATCTTTAATAGTTTTAGTTGTTCTTGCGATTTCAAGAGGACTTTTCAGATATGGAGAACATTATTTTGGACATTATGTTGCTTTTAAGGTTTTGGCTGACTTTAGAAGAGAAATTTTTTCAAAACTTAGACGACTTGCCCCTTCAAAACTTGACTCTCAAGACAGTGGGGCTCTATTGAAACTAATAGGAGAAGATGTTGAAGCATTGGAAGTATTTTTTGCACATACACTAGCTCCAATTACAACAGGTACTATTGTTTCAATAGTTTTAATTATTTATTATTTACAATATGATATTCTATTGGGATTAATTGCATTTTTAGTGTATTTTACACTTGCTGTTATTATACCTAATGTATTTTCTAATAAATTAAAACCGCATCTCGAAGTTCAACAAAAATATAGAAAATCATATACTTCCTATTTTTTAGAAAGTTTAAGAGGGATGAAAGATTTACTTCAACTTGGAGTTGAAAAAGATAGATTTAAAAACTTATCACAAGAGAGTAGGATTGTAAATAAAAAGGAAAGAAATGTTGCAAAATTAAATTTCCTACAATTTTCATTCAGCTTTTTAACAATAGGCTTTGGAGTTTTAGTTTTTTCATTAGTAAATTTTCTACTAGTTAATAATAATGTAATTAGTGTAAAAGATGCTGTAATTACATTGGTGGTTTTCAGTTCGTCTTTTGCTCCTTTTTTAGAGTTAAGCAGACTTCCTTTAGGACTTGGTCGTGCATTACAAGCAGCAAAACAAACTTTTAGTTTATTGGATGAAATCGAACCACTTAGAAATGAAGGAAGTAGCGAAATTGAAAAAATAAATGAAATAAAATTTGAAAATGTTGACTTTTCTTATCCTAATAGATATAAACTTATTTTTGAAGATTTGAATTTACATTTTGAAGATAAAAAAATTGTCGGACTTGTAGGAGAGAGCGGATCTGGAAAAAGCACATTGATGAAAATGGTAATGAAATGGTATATGGCTAAATCTGGAAAAATATTTTTAAATGAGGAAGATATTATAGAAATAGATAATAGAAAACTACAAGAAAAAATTGCTTATATTCCTCAATTTCCACAAATTTTTTCTCAAACAATCAGAGAAAATTTAGTTTTAGGAAATGATAAGATTACTGATGAAGAAATTTTAGAAATTGCTGAAAAATGTAGATTAAAGGATGTAATTTTATCAACTGAAAATGGTCTTGACACTAAAATAAACTCTGAAAAAGTAATTTTCTCAAGTGGAGAAATGCAAAGACTTGAACTTATGAGAGCATTATTAAAAAGAGCTGATGTTTATATTTTTGATGAGCCTACAAGCAATTTAGATACTTTAAATGAATCAGTAATTTTGAATTTGATTAAAGAAAATTGTAAGGGAATGGTATTTTTGATCTCTCACAGAATGAGTACTGTATCATTTTCAGATGTCATATATAAAGTAGAAAATGGAAAATGTTTTAAAATATAGTCTTGCAGATTAAGATGAAATGTGTTATCATTATCGTATAAAATTTATGCGAGGTAATGTATGAAAATAAAGATTGTAAAATATACTTGGATTATAATAGGACTGATATTTTTTGCAATAGGTACAATTGGTGTTTTTTTACCAATATTGCCTACTTTTCCTTTTTATATTGTAACATTGTTTTGTTTTGCAAGAAGTTCAAAAAAATTGCATAATTGGTTTGTTGAAACTAAATTATATAAAAATAATTTAGAAAAAATAGTAAACAGAAAAGGTCTTTTATTAAAACAAAAATTAAAGATAATATTCTTTTTTACCTTGACAATGGGAACGGGTTTTTATTTTATGAGAAACACAAAGATTGGAAGAATTATTTTATTTATAGTTTGGTTTTTTCATGTAGTGTATTTTATGTTTGGAATAAAAACAATAAAAAATGAAGAAGAAATAAAAAGTATTTAAACTGATATGAATTTTTAAAAATTTATATCAGTTTTTTCTTGCAAAAAAATATTTTTTAAATTTTTAAAAAAATTTTTATTCTACTTGTTGATATAAAATATTTTACAATGGATTTCAAGGGGGAAAATGGGTAAATATACTATATATAGTATTTTGGATTTCTATTGACAATACATATTGTTGATGATATAATTTTATTGTCGAACAATTTTAAAGTATTTTTGGAGGTAGTATATGATTAAAGTTATGAAAAGAAATGGTCAAGAAGTAGATTTTGACGCAAATAAAATCGCAATAGCGATAAAAAAAGCTATGCATAGCAGTACGGGAGTATATGAAGAAGGATTGGCAGAAAAGATTGCATCAGAGATAGAAACTTTTGCAACTACAATTGGAAAGAAGATGAGTATATATGATATAGAAGATCATGTTTACTACAGTTTAATTAAATATGGAAATCCTGCAACTGCAAGAGCTTATGAAAATTATAAGGCGGTTCAAACTTTTAAAAGACTAAAAAATACTACTGATGAAAGTATTTTAGGACTTCTTGATAAGACAAATTTAGATGTTATAAATGAAAATTCAAATAAAAATGCAATTCTAGCATCAACTCAAAGAGATTTGATTGCTGGAGAAGTTTCAAAGGATATCGCAAGAAGAATGCTAATTCCTGTAGATATTGTTCAAGCACATGACGAGGGAGCAATACATCTTCATGATATGGACTATTTAATTCAACCTATGTTCAACTGTTGTTTAGTTAATATCGGAGATATGTTGGATAATGGAACTGTTATAAATGGTAAAATGGTTGAAACTCCAAAATCTTTCCAAGTTGCTTGTACAGTTATGACTCAAATAATTGCACAAGTTGCATCAGGTCAATTTGGTGGTCAAAGTTTAAATATTGCCCATCTAGGAAAATATTTAAGAAAGAGTTATGAAAAGCATTTAAAGCTTGCGAAAGAAATTTTAACTGATGAAAGAGATATTGAAAATATTGCAAAAGCAATGACTAAGAAAGAATTGGAAGCAGGCATACAAACTATTCAATATCAAATAAATACTTTGATGACTACAAATGGGCAAAGTCCTTTTGTTACTCTATTTATGTATGTTGAAGATGGATATGAGTATGAAGATGAAGTTGCACAAATTGTTGAAGAAATAATCAAACAAAGATTACAAGGAATAAAAAATGAAAAAGGAGTTTATATCACACCTGCTTTTCCAAAATTGATTTATGTTTTGGATGAAAACAATGTTAAAGAAGACAGTAAATATTATTATTTAACAAAACTTGCTGCAAAATGTACTGCAAAGAGAATGTATCCTGATTATATTTCTGCTAAAAAACTTAGAGAACATTATGAAGGAAATGTATTCGGACCTATGGGTTGTAGGTCATTCTTAGTACCTTATAAAGATGAAAATGGAAACTATAAATTTGAAGGTAGATTTAATCAAGGTGTTGTAAGTTTGAATTTACCACAAATAGGAATTTTAAATACAGGAAATGAAGAAGGTTTCTTTGAAATGTTGGATAAGAGACTTGAAATAGTAAAAAAAGCACTTTTATTAAGAAACGCACTTCTTCAAAATGTAAAGAGCGATAATTCTCCTATTCACTGGCAATATGGAGCCATTGCAAGACTTAAAAAAGGGGAAAGTATTAAAAAATATCTTGAAAATGGATATTCAACTCTTTCTGTAGGATATATTGGATTGTATGAAGCTACAATTTGTGTAAGAGGTGTTAGTCATACGACTGAGGATGGAAAAGAATTTGCCCTTAAAGTTATGAGGAGAATAAAAGAAGCAGCTGATAGTTGGAGTGAAGAAACAGGAATGGCATTCTCATTATATGGAACCCCTGCTGAAAGTTTAACTCATAGATTCTGTACTGTAGATAGGAAAAAATATGGAGAAATCAAGGATGTAACAGATAAGGGATATTACACAAATAGTTATCATGTTGATGTTAGAGAAAATATTTCAGTTTTTGATAAATTCAAATTTGAAGAAGAGTTCCAAAAATTATCAACTGGAGGTTGTATTTCCTATGCAGAAATTCCTAATATGAATCATAATGTTGAAGCAGTTGAACAAATGATTAGATTTATCTATGATAATATTCAATATGCTGAATTTAACACAAAATCAGATTATTGCCATGTTTGTGGGTTTGATGGAGAAATAATCATAAATGAACATAATGAATGGGAATGTCCTCAATGTCATAATAAAGATAAACAAAAAATGAATGTAACTAGAAGAACTTGTGGTTATCTTGGAGAAAACTTCTGGAATGAAGGCAGAACAAAAGAAATAAAATCTAGGGTTCTTCATATATAGTGAGGGATTAAAATGAGATATGGTCAGATAAGATCTTATGATGTTGCAAATGGTGTTGGTATCAGAACTAGTATTTTCGTAACTGGCTGTACACATAATTGTAAAGATTGTTTTAATAAAAAATATATGGATTTCAATTTTGGAGAACTTTGGACTAAAGAAACTACCAATTTAGTCATAGACTATTTGCGTGATAAAAATGTAGCTGGTCTAACTTTACTTGGTGGAGAGCCAATGCAAAATGCAAAAGAACTCCTTGAAATTGTGAGAGATATAAAAAGAAGCGTGAATAAAAATATTTGGATTTATTCAGGATATACTTTTGAAGAAATTCTTGAAGATGATGACAGATTTGAACTTTTAAAAGAATGTGATGTTTTGGTTGATGGAAGATTTGATTATAGATTAAAAGATTTAACTTTGAAATTTCGTGGGTCTTCAAACCAAAGAATTATAGACATAAAAAAGACAATTGAAACTGGAAATATTGTACTGTTTATGGAGTAAATATGTTAGAGAAAAAAATATTAAATATTTCAAAAATTGAAAATACAGATAAATATGACAGGAAAAAAGTTGGATATCTTTCAGGAATTATAGGAACATTTTTAAATGTTACTTTGGGAGTGTCAAAATTTGTGATAGGAATTTTAGCAAATTCAGTTTCAATAACTGCAGATGCAGTAAATAATTTTTCAGATGCTATTTATTCCTTTGCAACAGTTTTAGGCTTTAAATTTTCTTCTGTACCACCGGATAAGGATCATCCTTACGGTCATGGAAGAGTTGAATATATAACGACCTTAATAATCTCAATGATGGTTATGATTGTAGGAGTTCAATTTGCAAAGACATCTATCGAAAGAATTATAAATCCTGAAAAAATTATAATGGGGAAAATAGGAATTGCTTTTTTAGTAATTTCTATTTTTATAAAACTTTGGATGAGTTTATTCAATAGAAAACTTTCCAAAGCAATAGATTCAAGTATTTTAAAGGCAACATCAATTGACTGTTTGAGTGATGTTTTTACAACTTCAGTTGTTTTAATTGCAATGATTTTTGCAGATTATACTACTTTTCCTATTGACGGAGTTGTAGGGCTAATAGTTTCAGCATTTATTTTATTCTCTGGTTTCTCTTTGGCAAAGGAAACAATAAGTCAACTTATTGGAGAGGCACCAAGTGTAGAATTGATAAAAGCAGTTTTGTCAGATATAGAAAAGCACAGTGAAATTTTGGGAATACACAATTATACTTTTCATAGATATGGACATCTTAAAACAATTGCAACAGTTGATGTTGAAGTTGATTCTGAAATGAGTTTAATCAAAGCACATAATCTTATGAGTTTGATTGAAAAAGAAATTTATGAAAAGTATGAAATTGTTCTAGTAATCCATGTCGAACCTGTAGGAGGAAACTTTACGGAAAGAGAAATTGAATTAAAAGAAATTACTGAAAATTGGAAAAATGAGTTTATCTATATAAAATCAATGCATGATTTTGCAATTTACAAACAAGGAGATAAATACTTTGTAGGTTTGCAATTAGCCTTAGATGGAAATAAACTAGATAAAAATTTTGACGAAAACTGTTTAAAATCAGAGCTTGAAGAATTGATAAAAAATTATGATGAAGAATTAAAAACTTCAATAACAATTTTATATGAATACTTTTAAAATAGCACTTCGGTGCTATTTTTTGTATAAGTTGACGTCTATGTAATTTTTTTATATAATCAAGGTAATAATTTATTTGGAGAAATTTATGAAAAATTTAGTATTACCTTTTATTAGAAAAAATATTTTTAAAATTTTAATTTATAATATTTGTTTTATAATTGCATATTTTTTAGATGCTTATTATTTTGGATATATTTTTTCTTTAGTCGAAAATAAAATATATAGTTATAATAAGTTTATCTCTATTATACTTTTTTTGTTTTTAATAATTATATTTTCTAAAATTATGTCTTGTATTTTATTTTCGAAGCTATCTTATGAAGTAGTTCGTTTTAGATTTAAGTTAGCAAGAAAACTGAATAACTCAATTTTACAAAAGAATATGGAAGATATTGAAAATCCTAAATTTGAATATTCAATGAATAGAGCTTGGAACTTTTTGGCTTATGATAATGCAGGTTTTAGTGCAATTTTAATGGATTTAATAAATTTTGTTCCTATTTTTGTGTTGCTTATTTTTTCAGGCTTTATTATTTCAAAAACTTCTTTTTACATTTTAGTTTTTACATTTTTAATTCAACTTGGAGCATATCCTTTAAGAGAAAAAATTAATGAATTTGACTTAGATACAGATTTAGAACAGGGAAATGTATTAGCAAAACTTGAATATTACAATAATTTTAGTATGAGAAATGAATATGGAAAGGATATTCGTATATTTAATTTAGGAAATCTAATTTTAAAGAGATATGAGAAAATTGTTAATGAAGCGATGGCTATTATAAGAAATAAAACTAATTTAGGTACAAAATTAGGGATAATTTCAATATTTTTGGAAATCATAACTGATATTTTTACAATTGGAATGTTGATATATTTATTTAGTATTAATTCCATTTCTATTTCTACAATTTTCATAGTTTTCAGTATGTATCAACTTTTTGTAACCAATGAAAAGGAAACTTTGAGAATTATATCCGATTTGAAGAAAAATATTAAAATGTTTGATAAATACCTTTTACATTTAGAAGAAAATAGTTTAAAAAGTAAAAATGCTAATATAGAAAATAAAGAAGTATCCTTTGAACTTAAAAATATTTACTTTAAATATCCAAATGCTGACAAATACAGTTTAGAAAATATAAATATGGAGTTTTCATCTTTCGATAAAATTGGAATAATTGGAGAAAATGGTGCTGGAAAGAGTACGCTTATAAAAGTAATTATGGGTATTTACAATCAAACAAGCGGAAAAATTCTAATTAATGGGAAAGAAGTTTCAGCAAAAGAAAGACTTGCTTACTTTTCAGCTGTTTTTCAAAATTCACATTTTTTTGCAGGAACACTTAAAGAAAATTTATTCGGATTTGAAAGTGTGAAAAACTATGAAGAAAATTATGTTGAAGAATATTTAAAAAGTTCTAAACTTGACAATGTAAATGGAAAATTGATAGATTTGAATACCAGATTTGGAAAAGAGTTTTTTGATGATGTTTTTGAACCTTCAGGTGGTCAATTACAAATGCTGACTATTCTAAGAGCATTAGTAAGAAATGGAACGATGTTAATTTTAGATGAACCCACATCTGCACTTGACGCTAAAAAAGAAATGGATTTTTATAATAGATTATCTCTTGAAGAAAAGACAAAGGGATTTATTATTATTTCTCATAGATTGGCTGTTTCTAATATTGTAGATAAAATTTATATTTTAAATAATGGAAAAATTTTGGATTCAGGTTCTCATTTTGAATTAATTGAAAGATCTGAATATTATAGATACTTAAAAGAATTGACTAAAAGTATGTTTAAATTGAAAGTAGGTGATGAAAATGATTAATTCATTTAAAACTATTTTCAGATTTTTAAAATTGTCTTTTAAAATAGATAAGAAATTTATTTACAGAATTTCAATTGATATTTTAATTAATATTCTATTGACTTTACTAGCTTTATTTATGGTTAGAGATTTTACAGAATATTTACAAATTGGAAATATTAAAAATCTATCTATTAAATTGATTTTTGAGGCTATTGTTTTTGTTGTATTAAGGATTTTTAAAGAAGTATTAGAGTGGAGAGTTCAATACTCTGCAAGAGAGTATTTACTTAAAATGGAAAAAGAACTTTTGAAAAAATCAACGGAAATAGACTATTCTAATTTAGAAAGTCCTGCTTTTCATAATTTACAAGAAAGGGCAAGATTTTCCCTTAGAAATCAATATTGTCTTGAAAATTTATTAGAGGCAATTGTAAAAAGCATAGAACATATTTCAATTATGTTAACAACTTTTATTGCCATAGGATATTTTTCTTTCTATCTAAGCATAGTATTACTTATCCTATTTGTTATAAATATATTTGCAAAGAAAAAATACAGTAAGGAAGAGAGTAAATTTTATGAAAATTTATCTCCGATAAATAGAAAATACTGGTATTATAGCTATATGGTTTTGAATAGAGATGATGTATTAGATATAAAATCAAATGAATTTGAAACTTTTATAGATAATAAATTTTCTAAAACTATAAAAGATATATTAAAATGTTTTAAGCTTTTTTATAGGAATAAGGCTATTGTAAATATAATTGAAGTGATAAATTCAATTATCTGTACTTTATTTGTAATAATTTTTAGTGCAAGTAGGGTTTATAAAAATGAAATCAGCTTTTCTGATTTTAGTTTTACTGTAGTAGGGATACTAAAATTTACAAGCAGTATGAATGAATTATCTGAAAATATAATTGATTTGGACAGATTTTCAAAATATACCATTCCTGTTTTGGATTTCATTGAATTTGACATTGGGAAAAATGTAGAGAGAAGTGTTGAGAGTAAAGATTTGGGATTAATCGCAAAAAATATTTACTTTAAATATAGAGATTGTGAAAATTATGTTCTAAATGATATCTCATTTGAAGTAAAAAAACCTAAAATTGTAGTAATTATTGGAGAAAACGGAGCAGGGAAAAGTACTTTAATAAAACTTATTTCAGGACTTTATGAGGCTTCAAAAGGAAGTTTAACTTATGACGGAAAGTCTATTTATGAAACTGAAAATAAGTATATAAGTACAATTTTTCAAGACTTTAAGTTGATTGATGATATAACTTTAAGAGAAAATATTTGCTGTAAATTAATTGAAAATGACGACGAAAAAGAAATTGTAGATGAGGAAATTTTTAAAATTGTTGATAAACTCGGTATAAAAAAAGAAGATTTTAAATTTAATTTAGATGATAAACTTGGAGTTGAACTTGATGATGGAAATATTGAATTGTCAGGAGGTCAAGCTCAACTAATTGCAATCTTAAGGGCAATTTATAAAAACAGTCCTATATTGGTTTTAGATGAACCAACAGGAAGTCTTGATATTGAAAAAGAAAATTCTGTTTATAAAATTTTAAAAAATATAAAAGAAGATAAAATAATATTTATGATTTCTCATAGAATGGCATCAGTTCATGTTGCTGATGAAATATGGTTTATGAAAGATGGAAAAATTCATTTTGGAAATCATAATAAGCTCATCGAAAATTCTTTGGAATATAAGGAGTTATACTTCTCTCAAGCGAATAAATATAATTAAAGTAAAAAACTGAGCTCTTAATTATAGTAAATAATTTGACAAATTGTATATATTGGGGTATAATCCAACCGTAGATGTTTATAGATGATAACTTAGAAGAGGAGGTATTATGAAAAAAGAATCAGATAGTGATTTACTAATTTTTTTTGCGGGATTGTTAATGTTGTCCATAGGGCTGTTTTTACTTGCAAAAATAGTTACTGTATATATTAGTTTTTTGGATGGCAAATCTTTTGGTATGAATACGGGGATTGCGTTTATGCCACTATTTATTGGGATTATATGGCGTTTTATAAAACCTGAATCCTCTATTGCTAAAAAAGTAATTTTAATCGGCGCAATTATTATATTAGTATCAATTTTGTTGAGTACTAAGACTTTTTTAAGACATACTGGTGTGTTTGATTATATTCTTATAATTGGATTAATTGCTGTAGGATCAGGTCTGTTGTTTAGAGTTTTAAATAGAAGAAAAAACAATTGAAATGAATCAAATCCTTTATGTACTTGGAGAAGCATACTATGTTGGAGAAGAATTACACATTGGAACACCTTCCGAGGAAAATAAGCCTTTTTTAATATCAACTAAATCTGAAGATGATTTGGTAAAAGGATATAAAAGTAATGCTATGTTTACACTATTTGGAGGAATTGCTACAATAGCAGGATTCGGAACAATTATTTATAAAATTGTAGGTAAATAAGTTGGAAAAATGCTGTTAGTAAAAAACTAACAGCATTTTAATTGTGAAATAACAAAGTTGTGTAACACAAGCAATGAAGTGAAGTTGTTAAAAATATTGAAAAAATTAGTAAAGATAAGATAATATTAATAATAACTCATAGAAAATTACCATTATCTATTTGTAATAAATTGATAGATCTTGAAAAATAGATTTAAGGAGAGAATATGAAAATAATTTTATCACCTGCAAAGACAATTTCTAAAACTTGTGAGAGATTTTCTTCAGGGTTTGATTTTTCTGATAAAACAAATGAAATTTTAAAGAATGTTCCGGAAGTTTTGGTTTCAAAAGATTATTGCGAGGCTTTTTATATGTATGATGGAATGTGTTATAAAAATATAAAAAGAGAAGAATTTGATGAGTGCGATTTAGAGTATATAAAGGAGCATTTAATTATTATTTCTGCACTTTATGGAGTGCTTAAACCTTTTGATTTAATTAATCCATATAGACTTGATTTTATTATAAAAACAAAAATGGGAAATTTATATAATTTTTGGGAAGATGATATTGCAAAAAAAATTTTAAAAGATACGGATTTTATTGTTAATCTTGCAAGTGATGAATTTTCAAAAACAGTTAGAAAGTACATTTCAGAGAATCAAATTTTGGATTTTGAATTTTATGAAAAAGTCGATGAAAAACTTAAAAAACATTCTACAATTTCGAAGAAGGCTAGAGGAATGATGCTTAATTTTATGACTAAAAATAAAATTGAAAATATTGAAGACATAAAGAAATTTGACAAAGATGGGTATGGTTTTGTTGAAGAAATGTCTTCAGAAAATAAATTTGTATTTGTGAAAAATATCTAGAAATATTATAAGTTCAGTTGTTGTACGTTGTTTGAGTTATCGAAAGTAATTGTATAAAAGATATGATGACGATATAAGAGGTGATTTTGTTTACAAATGAGACAGTAAGTCTGACGTAAAGATTATCCAAATCTTTGATTCGGAATGTAATAAACTAGCAAATCCAATTTTTAATGGAGCTTTATGAGATCTCTCCGCTTCGTTTCGCGTCGCTCAACTTCGGTCGAGATGACATAATATGGAATTTATTTAAAAGTCAATACGACATTAATATTTTATTATGTTTATAGAGTATAAATATGGCTTTAAGTTTATTTACTTTTAACGTCAAGCTATTAAACGAGGTTTTCTCCTTATACGCCATTTCGACTGAAGCGAAGCGTAGTGAATCTAGCCCTAACTTTGTTTGCTTGCAAATAAAAGTAGGTCTGACAGAGCAATTGTATCATTAGATACAATTGCTCTGGAAATCTCATAACTTTAGATTATGAGTAAACAAAATAAGGACTAGATTTTTTCAAGTCATTTAATTCCTATTGAGAATACATAATAGGGATTAGATTTACAGATTAATATTAAGTTAATGTTTTTTATTTTATAATTAGAACTTCAAAAGTGTAAAAACTTTTGGAGTTTTTTATTGAGTTTAAAATAATCTATATCGAAATGTTTGCATATAGATATATAATAAATTTTATATTAGCTTTTTATAAATATATTTAATAAATTAATTTTTACTTAAATAAAAAACACTGTTTTTTCAATAATGATATTTTATAAAAATTAGTATTTTTTGTTTTAATAATATTTTGTTATTTTATCTTGACAAATACGTTTTCTTTATGGTACCATTACTTTGCATAGCGATTATTATACTGCATTTATACTTTCTTTAGATGAATTTTAACAAATTGTTATTCAATAAAATGTATGGTCAAGGAGTTTTTATGGGAAAAACTAATTTATTAAATAGTAAAAACATTAAAAAATGGATATTACCAATTATTTTATTAATTTCTTATAAATTTATATTTGATAAGATGATTTCTTATATTGTAATAAATAGGGCAGGTAATTTTTCTAAATCGATTTTAATTGGTAATTTTATTGTTGCAATTATATTGTTTTTGTTAATTAAATTTATATTTAAAGGAAAATTAAATTCGATTGATAGTTCTGAAAAAATGGACTTAAAAAAATCTATTATTATTTCAATAGTTGTGTTATTTTTAACTATAGGAATTATATATGGGGTTATGTGGATACAATCTTTTCTTTTTAGTCATATTAGCTTAAATAGTTCCAATGCAGATGCTATTACAAAAGAATTTAAATCTAATCCCTTACCGGTAGTTGGGCTTGCTTTTGTAACATCAACACTTGAAGAAATAGTTTATAGACAACTATTGTTTGGATATTTGTATGATTTATTTTCAGGATGTAATGAATATATTAGATATATAACTTCAGCATTAATATCTGCAATTATATTTGGATCAATACATAACGGTTTCTTTCATCCTGCAATGCTTCAATACATAACTCATGGATTTATTTTATCTGGACTTTATTTATATACAAAAAGAATATCATCTCCAATAATTGTACATGTTTTATTTAACTTACTTTTAGACCTTAGGAGATTTATAATTTATTTCTAATATTATGAAAATAAAATAAAGGAGAAAATAATGCTAAATGCTAATTTATTAAATGTAAAAAACTTTAAAAAGTGGATATTACCTGTTTTAATGTTCGTTTTTTGCGAATTCATTTTTAAAAGAAAAATTTTACCTATTTTTAGAAAGTTCGTATTGACTGGAGATTATTTTTTTGATGGTATTTTATTTGATGGATTAGGATATATTTTTATAATTTTATCTGTATTGTTAATTTCTAAGTATGTATATAATGGAAAATTTAATTCAATAGATGCTTCTTCAAAAAAAGGATTGAAAGAGAGTTTTTTATTTTCTATTGTAATCTTAATTTTAACTATAATATTTTTATTTATGCTCAAGAATTTTTTAGTAAATGTTTTAGGTATTGTTAGAAAAAGTAAGAATACTATTATTACAGTATTCTTTTTGAAAAAAACTTTATTTTCTATTTTTGTTATAGTATTTACAGGACCTATGTTTGAGGAAATAGTATATAGAAAAATTTTATTTGGATATTTATACGATTTACATTTGGGATGCAATAAATATGTAAGATTTATAACGTCTGCACTTGTATCTTCAATAATTTTTGGAGCAACTCATGATGGGGTTTTTCATCCTGCTATGATTACATATGTAGTATATGGATTGGTTTTTTCTAGTGTATATTTTTATACGAAAAGAATTTCTGCATCTATGACGGTGCATGTTTTAAATAATTTGTTTTTAGCAATGATGGATATTTTTGGAATTTAATTATAATAAAATTTTTAAGAAAATTATAAATATTATAAAAAATATTGCAGAGGTGAAATTGTGGGAAATATAAAAAATTCAAAAAAATGGGTAGCTCCAATTTTAATGTTTATATTTTGTGAATTCATTTTTAGGCAAAGAATATCAAAAAAAATATTTTATGATGACTTATTAGTTTTTGCTTTTTTTGATAATACTGTAGTAAATAAATATTTTTCATTGGGATTATGGTGTTTTGTTGTTGCTTGTATTATTTTATTAATTTCTAAGTTTGTATTTAATGGAAAAATGAATTCTATAGATAATTCTGAAAAAATGGATTTAAAAAAGTCTATAATTATTTCAATTTTATTTTTTGTATTTACTATGATATTAGTTTATACTACTAAGTATATTGAATATTATATTTTTAATATATCTAACATAAGTTTAAATACTAAAAATATTCTTGCTATCGAAAAACTTAATTTTTCTGTGAGTATATTTTCAAGTATTTGTATATCTATTTTTGAAGAAATGGTGTATAGGCGAATATTATTTGGATATTTATATGATTTACATTCGGGTTGTAATAAATATATTAGGATAATAACATCTATAGTAGTATCATCAATAATCTTCGGTTCAATACATGATGGTGTTTTTGCTTATGCTATGGTTAGATATATTATATATGGAATATCTTTTTCAGCAGTATATCTATATACTAAGAGAATCGGTGCTTCCATAGCGGTTCATGTTTTAATTAATATATTTTTAATAGTTAAAGATACATTTTTGTAATTTAATCAAAATAACTTTTTTTAGAAAAAATAATTCATATTAAAAAAATATTGCAAAGGAGGATATTTTGATAAATGTAAAAAACATTAAAAAGTGGATTTTTCCTGCTTTAATGTTTCTATTTTTTGAATTCATCTTTAGGCAGAAAATTTTAAATTCTATATTTTCTGGAAAAATATTTGTTTTTAAATTTTTTGAAAATCCAATTGTAAATAATTTCTTTGTTGGTGGGATTTGTTGCCTATTTGGGAATTGTATAATATTTTTGATTATAAAGTATGTATTTAATGGAAAATTAAATTCTATAGATAGTTCAGAAAAAATGGACTTAAAAAAATCTATAATTATTTCAATTTTAGTTTTTGTTTTTACTATGTTGATTATATATTTTGCTTTGTACATTGAAAGTATTTTCAAACTTGAGGTTTATAGTTTGAATGCAAAAAATGTTTCAGGTACTGAAAGACTTAATTTTTTTGTGAGTTTATTTTCGATGCCTTTGGTGAGTATATATGAAGAAATGGTGTATAGACGAATACTTTTTGGATATTTGTATGATTTACATACGGGTTGTAACAAATATATTAGGAGAATAACATCTGTAATAGTATCATCTATAATTTTCGGCTCAATACATGATGGTGTTTTTGCTTATGCTATGGTTAGATATATTATATATGGAATATCTTTTTCAGCAATATATTTGTATACTAAGAGAATCAGTGCTTCTATAACGGTTCATGTTTTAATTAATATATTTTTAATAATTAGGAATGTTTTTTTCTAGTTTAGACATAAAAAAACTTATTATATAATCAAAATTTTAGGAGGAAGTTATGAGTGTTAAGACAAAAAATTTTATTGTATCATTCTTGATATCATTGGTATATTTTTTAGGAATTTCAAGATTTCCTACATTGGCAAATAAGTATTTAAAATCAGAATTTGTGATTAAAAACTTAACAAATATAAATATTGCTTTAACTTTGATTTTTGCGATTATTGTATATTTGTTTTGTAAAAAATTCCCTACAAATTTAATATCTAAAGATAGCAAAAAGGAATCTTTATTAAAATCTATTTTGATTGGGGCATGTTCAGGGATAGTTTTACTAGTTGTAATTCAAATTTTATTTAAAATTTTAGGATTTTTAGGTTATCCTTATGATATGACAGGGGAGTTTATTAGAATTAAAAATGTAGTTTCTAATAATAAAATCGCATTGATAAATATAGTATTTATTATTCCTTTTGTAACTGAAATAGTTTATAGAAATATTGTATTTGGTTATCTATATGATTTATATGAGGGTGGATACAAATTTGTTCGATTATTCACACCAGCTTGTTTATCAGGAATTTTGTTTGCACTTATAAATGTAAAACATGCACTTCCTATAGTGGTAGAGGCGGTAATTATTTCCTTAACTTTTGGATATGTTTTTTTAAAGACAAAAAGAATAGAAAGTGCAATAATTGGACATATCGTATTTAGTACAGGCATTGTAATACTTTCATTTGTTTTAAAAACAAGTGTTTTATAAAATGTATTATATTAATTATTAATTATTATATTTAATAGTATATGTGTTTTAAATTTATTAAAGTTTAGGCAAAAACTTGAAAAAAATTCGTTTTTGATATATAATTTTAGATGAGTGAAAACTTAAAATAAAATAATTAAGGAGTGTGTTTTATGACTAAAATAGCTGTTATTGGAGCAGGCCCAGGAGGATATGAGGCTGCGATTAGAGCTGCACAAATGGGAGCAGAAGTTGTACTTATTGAGGCTGATAGACCGGGTGGTACTTGTTTAAATAGAGGATGTATCCCTACAAAAACACTTTGGAAAAATGCTGAAATTATGGAAAATATTCATAGAAAAGCAGAATTCGGCTTACTTATGGACGAATGTAAAATTGATCCAATAAGACTTAATGAAAGAAAATGCGAAGTTGTTGAAAAAATCGTAGGCGGGGTAGAATTCTTAATTGGTTCTTATCCAAATATTGAATACCTAAAAGGTTTTGGTTCTTTTGTTGATCCTCATAAAATTCATGTTAAATTAAATGATGGTTCAGAAAAAGATGTAACAGCTGATTACATAATCATTGCTACTGGTTCTAAGCCAAGTGTTCCACCAATTGCAGGAACTGATTTACCTAATGTAATTACAAGTGATGAATTCTTAGATTTAAAAGAAATTCCTGAAGAACTTATCGTTGTTGGTGGTGGAGTTATTGGAATGGAATTTGCAAGTATTTATGCTCAATTCGGTTCAAAAGTAACTGTAATGACTAACGGTGTTTTACCTGCAACTGACGGAGAAATCCAAAAGAGAATTCCAAGTATTTTCAAAAGAGCGGGAATTAAGATTGTAAATAAAGTTCGTGCTAGTGAAATTACACAAGAAAACGGAAAATTAAAAGTTACAGCTAAGAGAGTTGATAAAGATAAAGTTGAAGAAGCTGAAGGTACAATGGTTCTTTTAGCAACAGGAAGAAAAGCTAACATCGATGGATTAGAAATCGAAAAAGCTGGTGTTGTTACTGAAAGAGGAGCTGTAGTTACTGATAAAGGATTTAAAACAAATGTTGACCATATTTATGCTATTGGTGACGTTGTTTATGGAAATGTTCAACTTGCTCACGTTGCAAGTGCTCAAGCAATTCATGTTGTTGAAAAATTAATGGGAGAACATCCTGAAATTAATTTGGATATCGTTCCTGCTTGTACATTTACTTTACCTGAAGTTGCTCAAGTTGGTTTAACTGAAGAAGAAGTTATTGCTCAAAATATTCCTTATGTTAAGAGTAAATTTATGTTCAGTGGAAATGGTAAAGCTGTTTCATTAGGAGAAGCTGATGGATTTGTAAAGGTTCTTGCAACTGAAGACTTAAAGAGAATTTTAGGTATCCATATTATCGGACCTCATGCAAATGACTTAATTCATGAAGGAATAGTTGCTATGGCAAATGATATGGGAGTTGAGTCAATAGGCAAGATGATTCACGCTCACCCAACTCTATCAGAAGCATTTATGGAAGCAATTCACCAATTAGAAGGAAAATCAATCCATAGTGCACCAGCAAAATAATTATTTTGTTAGAATTTTAGGGAGCATATGCTCCCTTTTTTATATAAAGAGGTTATTATGAATATTTTTGAACAAATTGCAAAAGAGTTAAATATAAAAGTAGGTCAAGTTGAAAACACTGTAAAACTTATAGATGAAGGAAATACAATTCCTTTTATTGCAAGATATAGAAAAGAAGTTACAGGAAATTTAGATGATGAAATACTTAGAAATTTAGAACAAAAATTACAATATTTAAGAAATTTAGAACAGAGAAAAGAAGATGTTATAAGATTAATTGACGAACTTGGAGAGTTGACAGATGAATTAAAAAATGAAATTTTAAATGCTGAAACTCTTTCAAAAGTTGAGGATATATATCTTCCATTTAGACCTAAAAAGAGAACCAGAGCAACTATTGCAAAGGAAAAAGGCTTAAAACCGCTTGCTGATTTAATTTTAGATAGAAAGCTTAAGGAAAATAATTTTGAACAAAAAGTTTCTGATTTTATAAGTGAAGAAAAAGAAGTTTTAAATATTGACGAAGCTATGGCAGGAGCTTTAGATATCATTGCGGAAATGATTTCTGAAGATAAAGATTTTAGAGATATTTTAAGAAAAGATGCTGACAAGAATGGAGTTTTGGTTTCTGAAAAAGGAAAAGAAGAAAACAATGTTTATGATATGTATTATGAATTTTCTGAAAAAATCTCAAAACTTCCTGCTCATAGAATACTTGCTATAAATAGAGGAGAAAAAGAAAAAGCTCTAAAAGTTTCAATTAAGTTAAGTGATGAAAAAAATATTGGTGAGATTTTATTTGCACTATGTATGGATGATGAAAACTTCTGCTATAAATTCTTAAAAGAAGCGGTTATTGATGGATATAACAGACTATTATTTCCACAAATAGAAACTGAAATAAGAGCAAATTTGAAGGAAAAAGCGGATACTCAATCCATTGAAGTTTTTGGTAAAAATTTAAAACCTTATATTATGCAATCTCCAATTCTTGATAGAGTTGTTTTGGGAATTGACCCAGGTTATAGAACGGGTTGTAAGGTAGCCGTTATTTCAAAAACTGGATCTGTTTTAGACCATATAAATATCTATCCTACAAAACCACAAGAAAAGATAAAGGAAAGTAAAGAGATTTTAGCAAAACTTATTAAAAAATATGATGTAAGTTTAATTGCAATTGGAAATGGAACTGCAAGCCGTGAAACTGAAAAAGTTGTTGTTGAATTGATAAATGAATTGAAGAAAGATGATTTATTCTATTCAATAGTAAATGAAGCGGGAGCTTCAATTTATTCAGCTTCCAAACTTGGACAAGAAGAATTTCCGGATTTAGATGTAACTGTTAGAGGTGCAATTTCGATAGCTAGACGTATTCAAGACCCGATGGCTGAGCTTGTAAAGATTGAACCAAAACATATTGGTATAGGACAATATCAACATGATGTAAATCAAAAACAATTGACAGAAACATTATCTGATGTTATTGAAGACTGTGTAAATAAGGTTGGTGTTGATATTAACACTGCTTCTTTCTCTTTATTGTCTTATATTTCAGGAATGACAAAAACTATGGCTAAAAATTTAGTTTCATATCGTGATGAAAATGGTGCCTTTAAAAATAGAGATGAAATTAGAAAAGTAAAGGGAATAGGACCTAAGGCATATACTCAATCAGCAGGCTTTTTGAGAATTAGAAATGGAGAAAATCCTCTTGACAATACTGCAGTTCACCCTGAAAGCTATGAAATTGCAGAAAAACTTTATGGAAAAGATTTAGATAAGATTAATGTTCCAAAACTTTCAAAAGAATTAGAAGTTGGTGAATTGACTTTAAAAGATATTATTGAAGAGCTTAAAAGACCTGGTCGTGATATAAGAGAAGATATGCCAAAACCAATTTTAAGATCTGATGTTCTTTCCATTGAAGATTTGGAAGTTGGAATGGAATTAAAGGGAACTGTAAGAAATGTTGTTGATTTTGGGGCTTTTATAGATATTGGAATTAAAAATGACGGACTTGTTCATATTTCACAAATTTCTAACAAATATATTAAACATCCTTCTGAAGTTTTAAAAGTTGGAGATATAGTTAAGGTTAAGATTTTAGAAATTGACCTTGAAAAGCAAAAAGTAAAATTGACAATGAAGTAAGAAATGCGATAAAATGCATTTCTTTTTTTGCTTTAAATTAATAAGGATATCAATACCAACCTTATATTAGGTGTATAAATAAATAGTGAATTTTTTATCATAAGATTTTTTTGTATTTTAATTAAGTTGTTAAATATTTAAAAATCAACTAATTAATTTTATAATAAAAAATAATTATTAATAATGTTTATCCATAGAAAAAAACTATTAGACTTATTTATAAATTTATGTTAATATGGTCGTGATTATATTTTTTTGTAAATTAGCAAAAAAATTTATCAAATATAAAAAGGAGGTTTTTAATGGATATTCAAGAGAGTGTAAAACTTATCAATTCATATTTAGATTTGAATCGTAAAGTTGTAGGTGTGAAATTTTTTCACGATGAAGAAAGCTATGAAAATTTTGAAGTACCTGAAAGAGCAAATAAAGTTACATATTGTAATGCTGTTAATTTAGCATCAAAGGGGTCAAACGTAAAGGTAAGAAAGGTACATCAAGGTTGTCCAAATGGATCTGTTGCTTTCGGATTTAACCAAGCACCACCAAAATTAGCTTCAGGAGAAGCTAGACTAAGTAAAAATATTTATAAAAATCTTGAAACTTCAAAAAGCGTTTCTGATGAAATGATATTTTTAAAAGGACAAATTTATGGTATTGCAATAATGCCTTTAGAAAATTTTACAGTTGAACCAGATGTTGTTGTCATGGTTGAAAAAGCTTACAATATAATGAGAGTTGTCCATGGATATTCTTATTTTAATGGATATTCTCCAGAAATGAAAACTGTTGGACTGCAAGCTGTTTGTCATGATCTTACAACTCTTCCTTATGAACATGGAACAATTAATATTACATTCCTATGTCCAGGTACAAGACTTATGGCGAACTGGCATCCGGATGAATTAGGAATTGGAATGGCTTGGAAACATTGGTACAATGTTGTTCAAGGAATTATTGAAACTACAAATCCTTTTGAACGTAATGGAAATAAGAGAAAAATAATTAAGAAGATGAAAATGAATCATATGGATGATTCTGTAATTGAGTTAAACAAAAACTATGATACTGGAGCATACTTAGGTGGACCAATAGATAAATAAATTTATTATAGTTAGGGATTTCTTTTTTAGAAATTCCTAACTATAATTTAAAAAAATTAGTAAAGGAGAATTGTATGGATCTTTTAAAAAAATTACCTATTCCTATTGCAGGTTTGATTTTAGCAATGTTTGCACTTGGAAACTTATTACAATCTTATAGTAATGTTGTTAGATTATGTATAGGTGGAGTAGCACTTATTTTATATGTTATTTTTGTTTTAAAAATTGTTTTGTTAAATTTAAAATTAAAAACTGTTTTAGATAATCCTGTGGTTGCAAGTGTACTTTTAACGAGCACAATGGCAACTATGCTAATAAGCACTTATGTTAAGTCATATATTTCAAGTTTAGCAGTTATTATTTGGTTTATAGGTGTAATACTGCATGTTCTACTTATGGCTTGGTTTAGTTTTAAATTTATATCAAATTTTTCAATCAAAAAAGTTTTTCCATCTTGGTATATAGTATATGTAGGAATTGCAACTGCTAGCGTTTCTGCAGGAGCTGTAGGACAATTAAGAATAGGTCAAATTTGTTTTTGGTTTGCTTTAGCTTCATATTTAGTTTTGATACCTGTTGTTTGTTTTAGAGTGTTTAAAGTCAAAGAAATTCCTGAACCTGCAAAGCCAACTTTTGCAATTTTATCTGCACCTGGATCTCTTGTTTTGGCAGGATATTTAGTTGCTTTTCCACAAAAGAATTTTACATTTGCAACAGTATTATTTGCAATTTCAGTTTTCTTTTATATTATAGTTTTATTGAATATGCCAAATTTAGTAAAATTGAAATTTTCTCCTGGATTTTCAGGCTTTACATTCCCACTTGTAATAAGTGCAGTTTCAAGTAAATTATTTACTGGATATGTGATGGCTTTACATGGTAAAAATTTAATTTTAAAATATTTTGTTAATTTCCAAGAAATAGTCGCAGTGCTTATCGTATTGTATGTTTTTATTGGTTATATGAAATTTTTATTAGAAAAAGAAAGTTAAATTGAAAAAATAAGTTAGCCAATTAAAAAATTTCAAAAGTTATTTTATAATTAAATAGTTTTTTAGGATAATCAGAGATTGTGAAATATATTGTAAATGAAAAATCCTCCTGATGTGTAAAAATAAAAACACACAGGAGGATTTATTATGTCAAGAAAAATTAAACAAAAGCAGAATATGTTTTTTTAAAATTTAGGCAAAGTTTTAGAAGTTTTTAAAGAGGAAATTAGCTAAATTAGTTTAAAAATATCTTTACTTACTTCTATTGTGAATAAAATTGAATTAATCTAATTAATGGTTTATAATTGGAATATATGTTAAACGAGGTGAATGAAAATGATACAAAGCAATAGTATAATAGTTGAAGATATGATTAAAGAAATAGAAGCAGAACTAAAATCACTAAGAAATCTAGTAGGTATAAGTTTAGATTTTAGTACAACAGTTATAGCAAATCGAAAAATACAACAATCTATAAGAGAAGGAATATCTATTACTTCAGAAATAAAAGGCTTCTTTGAAATTTCATTAAAAAAAGTTTCAGTAGTTGAATCAACATTAAAAAAAGCAGATAATGAAATAGGAGAAAAATTTTTAAAAAGATAAATATAATACATAGAAAAAATTATACATAAAAAAGAGGCAGGAGTATTAAAAATGAAAGAGTTAGAAAAGAAAAAGGAATTTATAAAAGATAAATTAAGAAAAATAAATAATTTTAAAATGGAATTTGAAGAATATACAAGGAAAGAAAAAGAAATATAAACTATGAAAAAGTCGATATGAAAATTCAAGGTTTTTATGAAGTTTTGGAAGAAGAGATAAAATATATTAATACTATGATATTAGATGAAGAGGAAAATTTACAAACAAGTTTAAAATATATAAATAATAAAATAGAAAATGAAAAGAAGTAAAAAGGAGAAAGATAGAAAATGGGAATAAATATGAACTTGGAAGATTCAAGGAGACAAGCAGAAAGTATAGAAAAAGAAATGAAAAATAAAATAGAAGGATATGAAGGTTTAATAAGAGCAATAACAAAGATAGGCTATACAACAGGGGAATTAAAAGGACAAGCCTATGATGCAATGAGAGAATATTTTGAAGAAATATTAATGCCAATAGTAAAGGGAGGAAAACTGTTATCAGAATTAACAACAAAAGTGGCAAAAGAATTACCGGAAAGATATGTAAGAGAAGTACATAGTAGTAGTTTAAATGAAGAAGAATTAGAATTAATAATAGCAGAGTATAAAGCACAAGAAAGAAGACTGGAAAGACTTTTATCAAATGACATTGTACTTTTACCAAATGAAATTGGGCAAGGAGAATATGAATATAAAAATCATCTTCTAGTAAGTTCCAATGTATATAGAGATATGAGAAGATACTATGAAGAATTACTATGGAAATTAAGAATATTTAATCGAAGCACAGAAAATCTAACAAGAGAAATAGAAGAGCTAAGTAGAGCAATAAAATCAGGCTTAAGAGCAATAAAAAATACAAGCTGTTATAATCAAATGTCAGGAGAATTTGATATAAAAGAGTTAAAGGGAGAAGAATGGCTAAGAAAACTAAATATACTAAACGAACTAAATGAAGCAAGAAAAATAGAAACTAGAGAAGAGAAGGAATACAAAGAAGTCTTAATGAAAGATTTTGGCTTTGACGAAAGAATAGCAAATTTAATACTAAAGTTAAAAAGAGCAATAGATAAAAAGTTTGCACATTTAAGTAAGGAAGAAAGATTTTATATATTTAATAGAATTATAGGAGAATTACATTATAAAGGACTTAAGTGGAATGGAACAGCTGGAGGATTGATAAAATATTTTTATAGAGAAGAAATAGTAACAGTCGGATTGGGAAGAGTGAAAAATATAAAAACACCATATAAGTTAGAAGAGATATATAAAGAACTAGGGTTAAGTAAAAAAGAGTACTCACAGTTAATGTATGAATTAAATAATCAACATAGATTTTCTGGTAAAAAGCAAATTGAAGGAAGAATTATGAAGGATAAAGAAAAAGAAAACTTCAAAAAAGAGTTTGCTGAATATAAGCGAGTATATGGAGACCATTTAACAGAAACTGATTTTATAGAGAAGTGGGATAGCGATAGGGATAGATATGGATATTATGGAAAGGGAGATTATACTCACCAAGCAATAACAATGGCTTCAAATCAATATAAAGTATATTTAAGGTTGGCAAATATAGCAGGATTATTCCATAAAGCTTCAGAATATTATACTTTAAAAGAAATTCATAATTTTACAACTGAACTTGCTGGATGGAGAGGAGATGTTACTAATCAAGCTTTTACGAAACCATCAATGAATATAGATGACTATAAAGCAGATTTAGATGCAGTAAATATTTTACATCTTTACAGCAAAGACAAAAGTAGAGATCCTATTGAAGTGTATAATGAATACTATAAAGGAGTACGAGAAGGAACAATAAATAGAGCTAAAATGTTTAAGGAAATTGTAGGTCTTAAATATATTGAAGATGAAATTAGAAAGGCAACTCCAGTTCTAGAAAATTTGAAAAAAGATTTATTTGAAGATATACCTGCAAACATGGAAGAAGTAAAAACAAGACCTGCAACGATGGAAGAATTAAAAAAATTAAATCCGGTAGGATATAATTTTATAAAGAGTTTGATAAATGAAAACAATGAATATACAGAGTATGATAAACAGGAGAAAGAAAATGAAAAGTAAAATAAGAGTAACATTAGTAATAACAATACTTGTATCATTAGTTTTAATATTTGCAATATATAAAGAAAAAAATCCAAAAGAAAAAAATATCTTTGATGAAATGTATTATGGAGAGAAAAAGGTATATAAGTGGGGTGCTAATACACCATTTAGTAACATACCAGGAATAGAGCAATGGAATAGAAATGATTTTATGGTTAATCCAGATGTTAAGGAATTGAACTATAGAAATAATACAGTCAAAGAAAAATATAAAAACAAATATAATACTAAAAAGATAGGAGATTGGATAATAGATATCGAATTTAGATATGATACAAAAGAAATTGATATAAGTTTCTATAATAAAATACCAGAAAAACAAATAACATTTTCTATACATTACAAGTATAATGTAGAAACTAAGATAGTGACAGAATATGTTGATTTTTTTGATAATACAAAAAAAATGTCAGAAGCTGAAATTGAAGAAATTCCAAAGATAAAAGAGTATTTAGAAAAAAATAATATATCCATAAAAGATTTAAAGGAAACAGCAGACGAATTGCTGTATGAAAAAGTAATAGGAGATTGGGAGAAATATACAAACTCAAGATTTTCAAAAGACAATTTAGGGACAGTAAAAATAGAAAGAAGTCCATTATTTGACGGAGTGGATTAGGGAAAAATTAAGTTAAACTGTTTGACTTTATAAAAAATTTGAGAAATAATAATAAATATATAAAGTATGCAAAACAGGAGAAAGAAAATGAAGAATAAAACAGAGAAAGTATTAGTAGTACTATTATCAGTTATAATAGTTATAATAGCATATAAAATAATAGACCCAAAAGTAAAGAATATATTTGATGAAATGTATTATGGAGAGAAAAAAGTATATAGTTGGTTTGGAGAAACTCCATTTTGGGATATACCAGGGATAGAACAATGGAATAGAAATGACATGAAAGATACATCAATAAGAGAAGATACAATAGTAGATGAGAGATACAAAAATAAATATAAAACGAAAAAAATAGGAAAATGGAAAATCAATTTTGAATTTATATTTGATACAAAAGAAATAGATATAAGTTTTTATAATGAAATACCTGAAAAAAAAATATCTATATCTATACATAATGAGTATGATGTTGGAAGTAAGAGATTGATTGAAGAAGTTCGTTTTTATAATGATTCAGAAAATTTACATGAATCAAAAACTAAAGAAATATCAAAGATAAAAGAGTATTTGAAAAAATATGATATATCCATAAAAGACTTAAAAGAAACAGCAGACGAATTGCTGTATGAAAAAGTAATAGGAGATTGGGAAAAATATACAAATTCAAGATATTCAAAGGACAATTTAGGGACAGTAAAAATAGAAAGAAGTCCATTATTTGACGGAGTGGATTAGGGAAAAATAAATAAGTTTAAGGAGATATTTGATTAGATATATTAAGATATATAGAATGGACATTAAATTCAATGGCATTAAAGAAATAGAAAAAAATATATTTTTATAGGTTATAAATACCATATTTTAATAACAAAAATTAGATAAAAATATGGAATTGTGGTATAATGGTTACATTGCAACAACGGAAAAGATTTATCAAAAGGAGTTGCAATTTAATAAAAAATAAAAAGGATAAAAATATGGTTTTAGATAATTTATATTTAATAGTTGCAATTACTGAAAAAAGTAATGCAATAGGCAAAGATAATAATTTATTGTATTTTATAAAAGAAGATATGAATTTTTTTAAAGAAAAAACTTGTGGTAATTCTATAATATGTGGTAGAAAAACATTTGAAGGATTTAAAATAAAACCACTTCCAAAAAGAAATAATATTGTTTTAACAAATAGTGATTTCTCATTTAATGGGGTAAAAATATTTAAAAATATAGATGATTTAATTAGTTTTGTAAAAGAAAATCCAAAAGAAAAGTTTTTTGTTTGTGGAGGGATGAGTATTTATAAACAATTAATTGACTTTTGTTCGAGAATGTATATTACAAAATATGTAGAAAAAGAAATAATAGAAGCGGATAGTCATTTTCCAGAAATTGACGAAAATATTTGGAAAGTTAGTGAAAAGATTGATGGAAAAAACGATAATCCAAAATTAACATTTTATATTTATGAAAGGATTTAAGATATGCAAAGAGAAGATATAAGGATAAAAAAGGGGAGAAAAAGACGAAATAAAAGAAAAAAATGGTTTTGGAATATACTTTTTGTAATCTGTTTGGGAGTTTTTATTTATTCTGCAGGAAATCTAATCAAAGATTATTATGGTTCATACAAGGCAGGTAAAGATTTAAGTGTTCTAAGGGAAACTGCTTTTAATGGTGATAAAGATACTGAAAGAGTAGTAAATATAGAAGAATTAAAAAAGATTAATTCTGATGCTATTGGATGGCTTGAAATACCGGGAACGAATATAGATGAGCCTTTAGTTCAAGGAAAAGATAATGACTACTATCTTTGGAGAGATTTTAAGAAAAATAAATATCCCGTAACAGGAACACTATTTTTAGATATGTATAATAAAGCAGATTTTTCAGATAGAATCAGTTATATATTTGGGCATAATATTTGGGATAAGACAAAATTTTATGAATTAAAAAAGTTTGAAGATTCAAAATTTTTAGAAAGTCATAAGACATTTTATCTTTATACAGAAAAAGGAAAAATGGAGTATGAAGTATTGGGAATAGACCTTGTAGATCCTGATACGCCACTTTATGAGCTCAGTTCAAATAGAAATGAAGATGTAGAAGCAATGAAAAAAGAATTGAGTAAACATATTCCAAAGGCTGAAGTTGATAAAATTGATAAAAACACAAAACTTTTGATGCTTGTAACTTGTAAAACGCCTGATGACAATGCGGCGAGAAGAATTTTGTTTGCAAAATTAAAAGAGAAGTAATTTGTTAAGGAGATTTTTATCTCCTTTATTTATTGTGAAAAATTGTAAATTTTAATGATTTATAGTATAATTTGTATTGACATTAATATAATACGATTAGAAAATAAAGGAGACTTATGGACAAGATAAGTGTTATTGTACCTGTATATAATGTAGAAAAATATGTTAAAAAATGTTTGGAGTCAATTTCAAATCAAACATATAAAAATATAGAAATTATAATAGTAAATGACGGAGCAACTGATAATAGTGAAAAAATATGCAGAGAATTTGTGGGAAACGAGGATAGAGCAAAACTTTATACAAAAGAAAATGGTGGATTGTCAAGTGCAAGAAATCATGGAATGCAATTTGTAACTGGAAATTATGTGTTGTTTATAGATTCTGATGATTATATTTCAGAGGAAATGATTGAAGAACTTTATAATAATATAAAAGCTGAAAGTGCAGATGTTTCTGTATGTGGAGTTTATAATGTTTATTCAGATGGTCAATCTCCACAATGCAAGGAAGAAATTTATTTTAGTTGTGATAGGGATGGATTTTTAAAAGAATATTTTATTGGAGAAAAAATTCCAGGAACCATTTGTAATAAACTCATCTCCTATGAAATTGCAAGTAAGATTTCATTTCCTGTGGGTAAAATCTATGAAGACGCTTTTTATCAGTTTAAACTTGTAAAATATGCAAAAAAATATGTTGTAACAACAAAGCCATATTATTATTATTTTCATCGAGAAAATAGTATAACAACAAAGCCTTATACTATAAAAAATATGGACTGCATAGAAATTTATTCCAATTTTTATGACTATATAAAAAGAGAAATACCGTTTCTTTCTGAATTTGCTTTTTTTAGACTTTCCTATGCACATTTTATGGTTTTTGATAAAATGTTATTGAGTGAAAATTATAAAGAAATTAAAGAATATAGAGAAGTTTTAGGATTCTTAAAGAAAAACTTTTGGAAAATTTACAAAAATAAAAATTTTAGAAAAGGTAGAAGAATAGCTGTATTAATGTTAAAAATAAATATTAAATTATATAGATTTTTGCTTTTTAAGGATTTGAAGAGAAAGGGAGTAAATGCTTAATGGAAATAAAATATCTTTCTATAGATGAAATAAAATCTGTAGAGCTTGAAATTCTAAAATATATTCACAATTTTTGCATTGAAAATGATATAAAATATTTTATAAATTATGGAACTTTAATTGGGGCAGTAAGACATAAAGGATTTATTCCTTGGGATGATGATATAGATATTTGTATGCTTAGGAAAGACTATGAAAAGTTTATAGATTTATTTTCAAAAGATGATGGAATTTATAAGATTTTATCTTTAGAAACTAATGACAAATACTATAACAATTTTATTAAGGTTGTAAATTCAAAAACTAAAATTGAAGATGAAAGAAATTATAAAACTTATGATTCAGGAATTTTTGTTGATATTTTTCCAATGGACTTTTTTGATGATTTAAGTTTAGTTGAAAAAACATATAAATTTGAAAGTTTTAAGCTTCTATCTTTTTCAAAAAAAGAAAATATTCAATATGGGGACAGTAAGCTGAAAGATTTTATAAGATTGTTTTTATGGGCAATATTAAAGCCGGTTTCCCCAAGAATTTTTGCTAAGAAAATAAAAAAACTAGTAGATGTAAATGTTAAAGATAATGGAAAGTATTTGGGACTTGTTGGTTGCTCTAAGTGGAAATATGATGACGTTTTTGACTATAATCCTTTTGATGAATTAATAGAGTTAGAGTTTGAAGATTGTAAATTTTTTGCACCAAAAAAATATGATGAGATTTTAAAAAAATATTATGGAGATTATATGGAATTTCCACCTGTTGAAAAGAGGGTATATCCTCATGAAATTAAAGCTTATTATATAGATTAGGAGATTAAGATGAAAGAAAGGCTAACGGTCGATGAGCTTAAAAATTATGAATTAAATATTTTAAAGTTTATTGACTATGTTTGTAAAAAATATAACATAAAATACTTTGTAAGTTATGGAACATTACTTGGGGCAGTAAGACATAAGGGCTTTATTCCTTGGGATGATGATATTGATGTTGCAATGTATAGAGAAGATTATGAGAGATTTCAAAAAGCTGTAATTGAAGAAAATAATGAAAGATACACAATTTTATCAAAGGATAATAGTGATTGGTATTTTCAAAACTTTTTTGTAGTCATAGATAAACACACTCTGTTGGAAGATAGCGTAAAGCGAAATAGAAAAGATAGTAATATTTTTGTTGATATTTTTCCAATTGATAGATTCAATGATTTAAATTTTGTGAAAAAAGCACATTTGATGGTAACTTTAAAACATATTTGTTTCATAAAGAAAAAATATATAATTCATAAAGATAGTAGAATAAAAGATTTTTGCAGAGTTGTCTTTTGGCATTTGTTGGCGTTTGTAAATCCAAGATTTTTTACAAAAAAAATTGAAAAATTAGTTGAAAAATATGTTGATAAAAATGGAATTTATGAGGGTGCTATTGGGCTTGATAAAACTGGAATGAAGGAAGTTTTTGAAACAGGAACTTATGAAGAATTAATAGAATTGCCTTTTGAAGATATGATGGTACCTGCTCCTAAAAATTATGACAAGATTTTAACTCAATTTTATGGAGATTATATGAAAAAGCCTTCTGATGAGGAAATTGAATATAAATCACATCTTTTAGATGCTTATATAATAAAATAGGGAGAATAATTTTAGTTATGGCAAAAAATATAAAAGTAAATGCTTTAGCGAGTATTTTAGTTAGAGTTTTTAATATTTTATTCCCATTAATTACAGGTCCATACCTTGCCAGAATTTTGAGCAAGGAGGCTTATGGGGAATTTAATGCTGCAAATTCTATATTAAATTTGTTTATTCCATTTGCTGCATTTGGGATATATAGTTATGGGATTCGTTCAATAAGTAGAGTTAAAAATAATATAAAAGAAATAAGTAAGAATTTTACTGTTCTTTTTTCTATAAATGTAATTAGTTCTTTGAGTATTGGAATTTTATATATTGGATATATGCTTTTAAATGTAAATTCTAATATGTATATGTTATATCTCGCATTAAGTATTCAAATTTTTACTCAATTTGTAACAATAGAGTGGATGAATGAGGCTTTTGAAAATTACGGATTTATTCTCTTTAAGACATTATTTATCCGTGTACTTATGCTCGTTTCGATTTTTGCGTTTGTAAAAAAAGCTGATGATATAGTAAATTATGCTTTCATTTTATCTATTACAAATCTTATAAACTATTTAATTAGTTTTTATTATATAAAGAAAAAAGTAAAATTTGTAAAAGTCAAAATAAAAGATATTTTGATACATATAAAGCCTTTAATTGGAATGTTGCTTTTAGCTAATTCATATATGCTATATACTGCATTGGATAGAGCTGTACTTTCATTATTAGACGCAAAGATTTCAGTTTCCTACTATACCTTTGCTTTATCAATAGCTCAATTAATTACAAGTGTAGTTTATTCGATAATAGTTGTAAGTATTCCAAGACTTTCGTATTACTATGGAAATGGTGATGAGAAAAATTATACAGAATTGCTAAATCAAGTTGCCAAGACATTTTTATTCTTGGTAATTCCTATGGGGATTGGATTAAGTTGTGTTTCTGACGAAGTAATGCTTATATATGCAGGGGAAAAATATCTGGAAGCTGGTTTTATTTTAAAATTGTTTTCGCTTAGAATAGTTATGTGGGCATTGGATCAACTTCTTGCAAATCAGGTCTTATTTGTAAGGGGATATGAAAAAAATATAACCGCATTTTATTTTATAGGCGGATTTATGAACTTAATTTTAAATATAGTTTTATTCAAATTAAGAGTTATTCAAGCTGAATATTTTGTATATACTACTTTATTTTCAGAAATTGTAGTATTGATAATTCAAGTTTATTTTATAACTAAGAGAAATATTGTTTCTATAAATGGAATATTAAAATCTTATATTAAATATGTACTATGTTCCATTCCATTTTTTGCAATAACTTATGGAATAAATCATATTTTAAAATATTCACTGACATTGAATTTACAATTCTTTATAAGAGTTTTAGCTATAATTATATCATGCGTACTATACTATTTTATAATTATGTTAATTACAAAGGACAAAATTTTATTTGTTACAATTGATGGAATAAAAAGTAAATTAAGATCTATGAAGTATAAACTTAAAGCAAAAAAATATAATGGATAATCAAAAAGTTCTAAAAATTTTAAATTTTTAGAACTTTTTTAATGCATATAATTTTTAATTAAGGAATATAATATAACTAAAAAGTTTTTATTTAATATTGAAATTGTAAATTTTATATGATATAATAACTCTCGTATAATATATCAGGAAAATACTTTTATGAGATATAAAGTGGTTTGAAGTGGGAGAAATAAATAATTCTGTTTCGTATCCAAAGGGAGGAATAATGAATACATTTTTTAGTTTATATAATTTTTTTGCAATTAGCTTTCTAGCGAGAAGTAATGACTTAGATGAATTTGTTAAACAATTAAGAGGATGGATATTTTTAGTTTTCCCTCCTACATGGCCTTTTGTAATAGCTATATACTTTGTAATTTATTTTATAATATTATATATAGCTATTACTCATCTTGAAATATATAATCCTTCAAAAGTCCTTATGGAATCAGTATTTAAGGCAAGCTTTTTTGGAATTTTTTGTGATATGTTAATTATAATATATTTTTTAGGTTATGTAGTTTTAGCAAGAGTTATGTATTCTAAAGAAATTGAACCTTTTTTTGAAAAGTGGATGGGTCCTTTATATGTAGCAATATTGGGTGGATTAATTAATAATGTCTTCGTAATTTTAATAATATGTTTTCTAATTTTTTTGACAAGGCTATTAAACTATAAATTGAATGAGAGTTTTATTTTTAAAAAACTTGATATAGACGAAGAAAAAAAGAAAAAACTAGCATTATATTTGATACCTGTTACAAGCATTTATGTATTTTTCGTTCCTGTAGGGTGGTTTTTTAAATTAATAGATTTTTTTAGAAATACTTTTATGTAAATTTAAGGAGGGAAAATGAATTTACTTTTTAGTTTAAACTATATTTTTTTAATAAGTTTTTTACAAAAATTTTTTGGAGAATATGGTCTTACAATGCCAGTATGGTTTTTATGGTTGATTCCAATGTTTTGGTTTTTTATTATACCTATAACTTCTATATTTTATTTAATAGTAATGATAATAACAATGTTATGTTTAAAAATAGATAGACCTTTTAATATATTAAAAAAATCAATAGTAAAATTTTCTTTTTTTGGATTTTTAACTGATCTTTTCATTGTTCATTTTCTATATGTTTTATATTTATTGATTGAACTTGATGATAAATCAGGGATTACTTTGAAGTCTTTATATGGGAATATATTCGAGAATAAAGGTATGTTATTTGCAATGTGTTTGGCTATTTTAATTTCAAGATTTATAAATTATAAATTAAATAGAAAATATACCTTTTCAAAACTTGATATTGAAGAAGAAAACAAGAGGAAATTAGCATTAGTCTTAGCAATACTTACTGCACCATATATATTTTTCTTTTCAATAATACTTTAAATAATATTATTTTGTATAAATTATAAAAAATTAAATTAAAAATGTATAAAAAGTTCTAAAACATTAAATTTTTAGAACTTTTTTCTTGTTCATTTTTATATAGTGTGGTATAATTTGTGAACAAGATATTTAAGGAGGTATTTATGTTAACAATACAACAATTTGATATTTTAAATCTATTTTTTAAAAATCCAAATAAAAAATATACTCAAAGAGAAATTTCAGAAATTACAAAAATTTCTTTGGGAAAAGTTAATGAAATTTTAAAAAAATTAAAAAATAATGAATTTATAGATAAAGATTTCAAAATTACAGCTAAAGGATTTTCTACATTAGAGCCATATAAAGTTGATAATGCAATAATAATGGCAGCTGGAATGAGTTCAAGATTCGCTCCTCTTTGTTATGAAAGTCCAAAAGGTCTTTTAAATGTAAAAGGGGAAAAACTAATTGAAAGAGAAATTTTACAACTAAAAGAAGCGGGAATTGAAGATATTACTTTAGTTGTAGGTTATATGAAGGAAAAGATGTTTTATCTTGCAGAAAAATATGGAGTAGATATAGTCGTTAATGAAGATTATTACAGATTTAACAATACTTCATCTCTAATTTTGGTTACTGATAAATTAAAAAACACTTACATCTGTTCTTCAGATAATTATTTTCCAAATAATCCTTTTGAAAAATATGTTTACAGAGCATATTATTCAGCTGTTTATCAAGATGGAGAAAGCGATGAATATTTTGCAGAATGTGATAAAAAGGGAAGAATAAAAGGAATAACAATTGGGGGAAAAGACGATTGGATAATGCTGGGTCATGTTTTTTTTAACAGAGAATTCAGTAATAAGTTTGTGAAATTGTTGAAAGCTGAATATCATGAGCCGATAGTTCATGAAAATTTGTGGGAAACTTTTTATATGCGACATATAAAAGAATTGGATAATATGTATATTAGAAAATATGATGTAGAGGATATAAAAGAATTTGATTCTTTGGAGGAGTTAAGACTTTTTGACGAAAAATATGTTACTAACTCTGACTCTAAAATTTTCCAAAATATTTGCTCTGTTTTAAAATGTAATGAAGAGGAAATAAAGGATATTAAACCTATAAAAATGGGAATGACAAATACTTCTTTTAAATTCAGTTGTAAGGGAAAGTCCTATGTATATAGACATCCAGGTCCTGGAACTGAATTAATCATAAATAGAAAAAGTGAGTTTGACTCAATGAAAATTGCAAAAGAATTAGAGTTAGATGATACTTATATCTATATGGATAAGGATAGTGGTTGGAAAATTTCAAAATATATAGAAAATGTAAAAATTCTAGATTATGCCGATAAAAAGAGTGTAAAAAGAGCTATCTCTATGCTTAAAAAATTGCATACAAGTGGTAGAATAACGAAATTTAAATTCAATATTTTTGAGGAAATTGAGAATTTTAAAATCAAAATAAAAAATTCGCATAGAGATGATTTTGATGATATGAGTTTTATGAACGATAAAATCTATAGATTAAAGAATTTTTTAGACAAAGATGATATAAAAGAGTGCATTTGCCATTGCGACAGTTATAATTTGAATTTTTTATTGGACAACAGAGATAAAATGTATTTAATAGATTGGGAATATTCTGCAATGTCAGATCCTGCAGGAGATCTTGGCTGTTTTATTACTTGTTCAAAATATTCTTTTGATGAAGCAGTTGATATAATAAAAGAATATTTTAGTGGAAATCCTACAGCTAAAGAATTAAGACATTATATTGCCTATGTTGCAGTAAGTTCATTTTATTGGTTCTTATGG
Organism: Parvimonas sp. C2; assembly: GCF_035282405.1. Classification (NCBI taxonomy): domain Bacteria; kingdom Bacillati; phylum Bacillota; class Tissierellia; order Tissierellales; family Peptoniphilaceae; genus Parvimonas; species Parvimonas sp. C2. Next base: position 544,751 of record NZ_JAYKBP010000001.1, on the reverse strand, counting down.
GCAATTAATCAAGAAATTCAAGGAAAGAGCATTGGGGAATATTTGTATATTTGGTATAATCATACTAAAGAATATGCTGACTATGCTTTGAAATTATATGAACGAGGAGATAGTGATGAATAATCTGTCTATTGAAAAAATTATTTATGAAGAAACAGAAAAAAGATTGGATATAATGTCTAAAGAAGATTATGAATTTCCTAAAAAAATCACGAAAATAGATTGGATTCTTATTTGTGGAATTGTAATAATTTCTATATTTTTAGTTATATTATGTATGATAGGAGTAATTGAATAATGAGTGGGAAATTAAATTATATTCAGCAGGAGACGGTAACAGGTGTTGTTCCTATGATGAATTCCGAAAGGAAGTATTCTTTCTTAGATTTGTTTTTAACCACAAGTGGTTTTGCAATAGCAACTTGGTGTTATACACAAGGAGCCTATGTTGCACAATTTTTAGGATTTAAACAGATGATTATAAATATTTTTTGTTTCAATCTAATATTTGTAATGATAGAATGTTTGCCTGTGTTATTTGCCGTGCGTTATGGAATAGATTTGTGGATATGGTTGAGAAGTGTTTTGGGAGAAAAAGGAGTTGCAATTTTATCAACAGTTATAAGTTTTGCAAACTTTGGTTGGTATGCAGTTGCAGCAAATCTCTTTGCTTCATCTATGATTAATCTTGCATTAAGTTTTGGAGTTGAATTAAATCCTATAATTTTCAAACCGTTACTTGGAACAGTATGTGTTGTGCTTGGAACTTTAATTGCACTTGGAGGGCCGGAGGTTATTAAGTGGACAAACAGGTTTTTAGTTATGACTTTGCTTGTGGTTGGAGTTATAATAGTTGCAATTTGTCTTTTTGCGGTTCCAATTTCTGATATTTTAAAAGTTAAACCTATCTTAGCTGAAGGAACTACAAAATTACAAAACTTTATGTTATCTGGAGAAGGAAATATTGCTTTTGCATTTTCTTGGTCAACACAGGCTCTAGTACTTCCTAGACTTGCAAAATCTGAAAAAAGTGGATATTGGGCAACAAGTTTATCCTATGGAGCTGTAGCATCATTTTTCGTAGCGACAGGAGGTGTTATGGCATTGGCAATGTTTGTAAGAACTGGTGTATATGAAAGTGATCCTACAAAAATGTTATCAACATTGGCAACTCCGGGATTTGCATTATTGAGTTTGCTTTTAGTTGCCTTTGCAAATATTGGAACACAGGGAACTGGTTCCTATGTTAATTGTATGATAATAAAGAGTGGTATGCGCCTAAATTAAGTTACAAAAAATTAGTAATTATAGCTATGATTTATGTTAGTGGATTGACTATTTGGGGTGGAGTTGAAGAATATTTTGGTTCATTTATTTCATTAGCGGCATATATTCAAGGTCCAATAATAGGGATGATTGTTGTAGATTATTTAATAGTTAGAAAAAGAATGTTATCTTTAAAATCTGCGTTTTTCATTAGAGGACATGATTCCTATAAATTTACAAATGGTTTTAACTTAGTAGGTCTTGGAATTGTAATAATAACTTTTGCATTAGCAATGTTATTTGTATATAATCCAATGACGGGAGCAATTAAAAGCAATCTGTTCTTAATTACAACAGGTAGTGGATTTACTGCAATTTTTGGAGGACTTTTATATTGGCTAGCAAGCTTAAGTCCATTAAAGTCATATATGTTAAAAGATAGAAATGATTTAGAAATAGTATAGAATATTTTAAAGGCAACTTTACGAAAGTTGTCTTTTTTTGTTTGATTTTTGGGTATTCAATACTTGTTATTATTGAAAAAAAGTATTGTTTATGTTATCATAAGTTGTTAGTAGGTGATAAATTTTGAATGAAAAAATAATTGATATAAAAGATTTAAGATATGAATATACTGGTGAGGATGATAAGAAGAGTACCGCTTTGGACGGAGTCAGTTTTTCTGTGAATAAGGGGGAATTGATTTCTATTTTGGGACATAATGGAAGTGGAAAATCTACTTTAGCAAAACTTTTAAATGCTCAGATTACTCCAACAGATGGAGAAATTGAAATTTTTGGGATTAATACAAAGGATGAAAATAGAATTTGGGATATTAGACAAAAATGTGCGATGGTTTTTCAAAATCCTGATAATCAACTTGTCGCGACAGTTGTAGAGGAAGATGTAGCTTTTGGTCCTGAAAATTTAGGAGTTCCTTCTGCTGAAATAAGAGAAAGAGTTGATGAAGCTTTAAAAATTGTTGAGATGGAAGAGTATAAAAAACATTCTCCACATATGCTTTCAGGTGGGCAAAAACAGAGAGTTGCGATAGCTGGAATTCTTTCAATGAAATCGGAAGTAATAATTTTTGATGAATCAACAGCAATGCTTGATCCTATTGGAAGAAAAGATATTATGGATACTATTTTGAAATTAAATAGAGAAGAAAATAAAACTATTTTATATATAACTCATTATATGGAAGAAGCTGTTCTTGCCGATAGAGTTATTGTTTTAAATGAGGGAAAGGTTGAGTTTGATGACAGCCCTAAAAAAGTTTTTTCAAACGTTGAAACTTTACGAGAATTAGGACTTTCTATTCCTCAGGTTACAGAACTTGCCTATCTTTTAAAGAATGAAGGAGTAGAAATTCCTTCCGATATTTTAACGAATGATGAAATGATAGAATTTTTGGAGAGAAAATTAAAATAATGGATATAAATTTTAAAAATGTAAGTTTTGTCTATGGAGAAAAAACTCCTTTTGAAAAACTTGCTTTAGACAATATAGATTTAACTATAAAAAACGGAGAATTTGTTGGTGTTATAGGGCATACAGGAAGTGGAAAATCAACATTGATTCAACATTTTAATGGAATTCTAAAGCCTACAAGTGGAGATGTTTTTATAGGAGATATGAACACTAAAGATAAGGAACTTGCTAAAAGCGGTTTAAGATATAAAATTGGATTAGTTTTTCAATATCCTGAATATCAACTTTTTGAAGAAACAATTGAAAAAGATATTGCTTTTGGACCTAAGAATATGGGACTTAGCGAAGAAGAAGTTACAGAGAGAGTAAAAGAAGCAATGGAGCTTGTAGGACTTGATTATGAAGCTAAAAAAGATAAATCTCCTTTTGAAATTTCTGGCGGGCAAAAAAGAAGGGTTGCAATAGCTGGAATTTTGGCTATGAAACCTGATATTTTGATTTTAGATGAACCTACGGCGGGACTTGACCCTAAGGGAAGAGATGAACTATTTTTTCAAATTAAAAGGCTTTATGAGAAGAATAATATTACAATAGTTTTGATTTCTCATAGCATGGAAGATGTTGCAAAACTAGTAAATAGGATTATTATAATGAAAAATGGACATATCCATTTAGACAAAAGTACAAAAGAAGCTTTTAGCGATGTAGATGATTTAAAGAAAGTCGGACTTAATGTTCCACAAATTACGGAACTTATGGATATTTTAAGAAAAAAAGGATATCATTTTAGCAAAAATATTCTAACAGTTGATGAAGCTTTTAACGAAATTAAAAGAGAATTGAGGAAAAATTAATGGTAAAAAATATATCAATAGGTAGATTTTTTCCAGGAGATAGTATTGTTCACAGACTAGATTCTAGACTTAAACTATATTTTATTTTTATGTTTATACTTTCCATATTTTTTATAAAAAGTTTTCTTGTTTTTATACCACTTGCAATTTTTTTATTTTCAATTATAAAAATCGCAAAATTACCGATTTTAATGGTTTTAAAGGGATTAAAAGGAATTTTTTATATTGTTTTATTTACGGTGATTTTGAATTTAATTTTAACACCGGGAGAGGTCTTATTTAGAATATGGATTATAAATATAACTAAAGAAGGAATTAAACTAAGTGCATTTATGAGTGTTAGGATAATTCTTTTAGTTATAGGTACAAGCCTTTTAACTCTTACAACAAGTCCAATTGTGCTTACTGATGCTTTGGAATATGTTATGAAACCTTTTGAAAAAATCAAGTTTCCTGCTCATTCTGTAGCTATGATGATGACAATAGCCCTAAGATTTATACCAACAATTTTAGATGAAATGGATAAAATTACTAAGGCTCAAACTGCAAGAGGTGCAGATTTTGAAACTGGAAGTATTATATCAAGAGCAAAAAGTTTGATTCCTTTGCTTGTTCCACTTTTTGTAAATGCTCTAAAACGTGCAGATGAATTAGCTGTTGCAATGGAAGCTAGATGTTATAGAGGGGGAGAAGGAAGAACTAGAATGAATGTTCTAAAATATTCAAGAACGGATTATATAGTTATGGCTTTCATAACAGTATTTTTTGGACTTGTAATAGCATCAAGATATTTCTTGAATATTTGGATTTTTAATTAGAAATAAAGGAAAGAAAAATGAGTTTTGATGGAATTTTTACAAAAGCGGTTGTTGATGAAATATATCCGCTTTTATTAAATGGAAAAATAAATAAAATAAATCAACCAGATAAAAATGAAATAAATATACAGATTTATAACAAGGAGAATTATAAATTATTACTTTCTTGTGCGAATAATCTTTCAAGAATTCATTTGAGTGAAAAAAGCAAAAAAAATCCGATAACTGCATATAATTTTTGTATGTTGTTAAGGAAACATTTAGTTGGAGGTACTATTAAAAATATATATCAACATAAAATGGATAGGGTTGTTTGCTTTGAAATTGAAAATTTAAATGAATTAAAAGAACTTAGTAAAAAACTTTTAATCATTGAAATTATGGGAAAACATTCAAATATAATTCTTGTTGATAAAGAGAGTAATAAAATTATTGATGCAATTAAGCATATAGACTCCAGACAAAGTAGTGTAAGGGAGGTTTTTCCAAATAAGGATTACTTTTTCGTAAAAGATGAAAAAGAGAATATTTTAGATGAAAATTATAAATTGCCTTCTGAAATATTAAAAAATTCTGAACAAATTTCAATGAAAAAGTTCTTTTATACAAATTATTTGGGCTTTTCTCCGATTATTTCCTATGAATTATTACATAATTCAAATGTTGATACGGATATAAACTCTGCAAATTTAAGTGTGGAAAATATACAAAGAATTGATGAAAATTTTGTAAAATTGGTTGAAAATATTAAAGATAAAAACTATTCTCCTATTTTTATTAAAGATGAGATGAATAACAATAAAGATTTTTATTGTTTTGATTTGGACTTATATGAAAAAAAAGAAAGGGTTGATAGTTTATCGAAATTAGTCGAAAGTTTTTATCATAACAATTCCTTAAGAGATAGGATTAATCAAAAGGCATCAGGATTTAAAAAGATTTTGACTACAAAATTAAATAGACTTACAAATAAGTATTTAGCAATGAATGATGAACTTTTGAATAACCAAAGTAAAGAAGATTTAAAGATTAATGCAGATTTGCTTTCTATAAATATCTATAAGATAGAAAAGGGAATGAAAAAAATCTCTGTAGAAAATATTTATGATAATATGAAGGAGATTGAAATTTCCCTTGATGAAAAGAAATCTCCAAGAGAAAATATTGAATCATATTATAAAAAATATAAAAAATTAAAAACTGCTGACGAAATAATAAAGGCTGAATTACCGAAAATTGAAGAAGAAATGAAGTATATAAAACAAATTTTGGAAACTATTGAAATTATAACAGAATTAAATGAGCTTTCTGAAATTGAAGAAGAACTTATTTCTTTGGGATATGTTAGAAAAAGTAAAAAAAATAAACAAAAACTTGAAAAGTCAAAACCTTATATTTTTGAAACTGACTCAGGAGCATTGATTTATGTTGGAAAGAATAATTTACAAAATGAAAATTTAACATTAAAATTTGCAAATAAAAATGATATATTTTTCCATGCGCAAGATGTTCCGGGAAGCCATGTAATCTTAAGAGGATCAAATCTAACAGAAGATGACTACAAAATCGCAGGATTTTTAGCCGGATATTACAGTTATTTTAAAAATGAAGGATATGCAAATGTAGATTACACAGAAAAAAAACATATTAGAAAAGCAAAGGGAACAGGACTTGGAATGGTCTATTACGATAATTACAAAACCCTATTTATTGACTTTAAAGATAAATTGTATGATAAATATAAAAAATGAACTTTAACCCTTTAATTGTACCATATTTTTTTTAAAATAATAGTCTTTTTTTAAAAAAAACTTTATGATATAATAAGACCATAGTACAGATGTACTAAATAAATTTTTGGAGGTTTTGTTATGAAATGTAAAAGAAGGATTGTATTGTTATTGGCTTTTATGATAGGTATTTTACCAGCAGTATCTTCATTGAACGAATCTAGAATTTATGCTCAAGAAGACTGGAGTGGAGCACTTCCTTATTATTTGAAAGTTGAGATAGACAAATTGTATGATGAATTGACTCCTGAACAACAAGAGTTTTTGAGAAAGTCTAGCATACAAAATACAAAAGCAGCATTGTATACTCTTAATGTGTTAGCAGGAATGGTTCATGGGAATCCTACTGCATCAGCAATGATATCAATATTAATAGGAAGATTAATGGCTCTTGTTGATTAAATGAGAAAGATATGATTAAATTAATATTTAAAGAATTTTTTAAAAATTTGCTGTTCTTGACTTTGATATATTTAATAATGTTTAATTATGTAAATAATAAAGTTGAATATGCAGTGATTTTTGTGCTTATTGCACTAACCACTGGTATTGCTAAAGCTAATAAAAAGTATAAAAATGGAAATAAAAAAATGTAGTGAATATCAGTAGTGGTTAAGAAATAAGCTGTTAGTCGTTACAGTTATTGTATGATGGTATTTTTTATAATAAAAAATCCATAAGTATTCTGAAGAGTATTTATGGATTTTTTGAATTATAAAATAATATTTTTATATTATTTATTTTCTATTTCTTTAAAACTATTACCCAACCTTCTCTGTCAAGTTTATCAAAAGATAAAATTTCATGATTATGTTCTTGACAATATAAAGGTAAAGTTCCAACAGCTTCTGGACATGTAAATTCCAATTCAATAATTTGCCCAACCTGAGCATCACCCAAAGCTTTTTTAAGCTCTAGAAGTGGAAGAGGTCAATCAAGTCCATGTGTATTTACTTTTATTACGTTCATTTTAACTCCTTTGTTTACTAACTAAAAATATTCTTGCACTTATCCAAATTCCTATCATTAAAAATACAAATGCAAACCAGCCTTTCATAGATAATTGAGCAGTGAAAACAAATCCGTTTGAAATGATACAACCTTGTCCCCAAATAGCTCCAAGTGCCATCAATGCACTACCTATGATTGTATATATTATTGTTTTTTTATTCGGCATAATGATTGAAAATTCTTTACTAATAAAAGATGTAAAGAAAGAGCCGAGTATAATTCCTAAAACAAACATACTTCCCCAGCCAAGACCTTGGCCATCGACGCCTCATCCTATGCCTGCAGTTTCAATTGGACAAATTTTATCTGCCCAAGTTAAAATTGGAGTTGAAATTCCAAAACTACCAACACGTCCTGTAAGGCTACTAAAATAGAAAGTCAATCCCATTAAAAGTCCTATTAGAATAACAGTAAGTTCTTTTGACCACATTTTTTCACAAAATACATGGCGAATACCTGTATATCTACTAGGCAACTTAAATTTTAATTTATGTGATTTATAATGTCTGAACATTAGGAAGTATAATACTAAAACTATAATTGCACATAATATAATTGGTGAAAAAGGCAACTTTTCTAAAAAGTTATCCGGCAAAGTCAATTTTCCTGATTCAAAATACTTCGAAATTGGCTTTAAAGGTCCTTTTACAGCAATATATGATGTTATTGTGAAGGTTACAAGAGAAATTAATCCTATAATTCTACCATCACCGCTTTTTATTAGAGTGCTTGTTAAACATCCATTGCACATAATCGCACCAAAACCAAATATGAAGCTACCAAATGCAATTGCTATTACTGGGAAATCAACGAAAAAAGTCATAGGAACAAGATTAAAATAACGTAATATATGATAAATCAAAGCATTAGTAAAAATAATTGCTAAGAGTAAAACTAGGTTATAATATCTCTTTTCAAGATAAATATCACGAATAGTTCCTGTTGGACAAAATCTAGATCTCTTTAATAAAAAGCCAAAAAGAAAACCAAAAAGTAATCCTGTATAAATCATATTATCCTCCTTTTTTAAATATTGTCAAGTACAATTTTAACAAATATTTGCTAAAAGGTCAATTAAATTTACTTATGGATTTATTAGCTTATTGTGAGAAAATTAAAGAAAAATTTAATTATATTTTATGACATAATAATTAAAATATATTTTTAAAAAATGTCAAAACTAATAATTCTAAAATTATTAATAATTTTATCTGAATTGAGTTTTTACAGATTAAGTTGAAAAATCTATTTTACAATTTTGATGAAAAATAGAAACAAATCAAACAAAAAAGGAGCGTAGGCTCCAATGTTTGTTTGGGAATTATTCTTTTATAATATAATATGATTTTAACTAAACTATTTCATTATATCTTTAATTACTTTTCCAGCTTTTACTTCAACTATAGTTTTGGTTTTATCTGTTGGTTGTAAAATTTTTACTGTTATATTATCGCTAGTATTTTTCGATATTTTCAAAGCAGTTCCTGTAATTTCTTTTTCCCATAAATCACGAACATTTTTGTTAGCTCTACCGTTATTTTTAGAATCAATCATTCCTGATACATCTGAAGCAGCTTGTTCAACTAATTCAATATTAACTGTATTATTATTTTCATCAAATGTAGCCTTAGCGAAATGTTTATTAGAATTATTGAATTCTTGTAAATACTTATTAATCTTTGCAATAGATTCACTTGTAAGAGTTTCATTTTCTGTATTTTTTACTTTTTCTTTTAATTCTTTATTTTCCTTTTCCAGAGAATTAATTTTTTCTTGTAACTCACTATTTTTCTTTTCCAAAGAATCTTTTTGCTCTTGCAACTGTTTAACAACTTTATTTTCTTCATTATTTTTATTAGAACAACTAACTAACATAATACTTATTAATAGCATAATAACAATTTTTTTCATAATAAAATCTCCTTAAATATATTTTTTAAGTATTTTAATTTTATTTTTTTGCTTTTCTATATCCTGCATTAATAGCTTCTTGTTCGCTATGAAATATAACTAAATTTTTGCTTGAAATTCTGTTATAATGTGCTTGACCTGGCATATGGTAAATTTTAGATTTTCTATTGGCATGAATTTCTATTGATTCATTATTATAATTTGACGAACTGTTTTTCTCATTAGCTTTTCTTTCTTGTTCATAAGCTTCTTCATCTTTTTTCTTTTGTTCTTCCTGTTTTTGCCTTTCTTCTTCCTTGAGTTTCTCTTCCTCTAGCTTTTTATTTTCTTCTTCTTTTAACTTTTGCTCTTTTTCTAGTTTGGCTTGTTGCTCCATTTTTTGTTGGTCGCTTTTTTCTTTAGAAGAACAACTTACAAAAATTAAAGAAGCCAGCAATAGTGCCAAAAAGCGAGTTTTACTTTTCTTCATTTTATTTCCTCCTAAAAATAAATATTTATAATAAATGCTTTAAATATAAATAGTAAAATTTATATATAATAGTATTACTTTACATATAAAATTACATTGTTTAAAATAATTATACATTTAGAATTTATAAATGTCAATAAAAATCGATTGATGAATAGGGGGGATTCTACATAAAACTAAAAAACTCTTGTATATAAGTCATTTTATAAACTTATTATACAAGAGTTTTTTGGTGGAGATGGTGGGTGTCGAACCCACGTCCGAAAAAGCATTCATATCACTTTCTCCGAATACAGTCAATTTTAAATTTTCCAATAACCTATAAACTAACAAAATCAGTTAAAAGTATCTTATAAATACAATTACAAATCTAAGAACTTTTGTAAAGGTTGCCCACGAATTTAATGATAGAGTTTAGACTTTTGTGGGAAAAGAATAGACTCCAAATAGCTGACTAGGCAGCTAATGCAAAATTATTATTTTCTGCGTTTATATTTAATTTACCACTTTTTATGTTGATTGGATACAACAATTCGCTTATGATACTGCAACTTCCCCGTCGAAGCCAGTTCATCCCCATATTACTAAATAGTATACCCATATTTTTATATCATGTCAAATTCAAAAAAGGAAAAATCAATTAGACTTTTTTAAAATTCTTGAAATTGATATAAAAATTGTAATTATTGAAAAAATAGCAAGGAAAAATAAAATCATAGTTATTCCATCGTCAAATAATCTTCTATAAAATCTATAAAAGTTATAAATTCTTAATATAAAAAATAAAATTATACCAACATTTATAGTTAAAAGATATTTTGTATTTTTTGTTACCAATAATAAAACAAATATAAATATAAAAATTAGAGAAATACTTAATGGAATATTTTTAAATATTGTTAAACTATGCATATATGGTTCATCAGAAGGATAAGATCCAGCTGATAGTTCTAAAATCAAAAGGTATAATAAAAATATTAAAAAACTAAATATTGAGTAAATTTTTTCTTTTATTAATTTCATAGTATCCTCCTTTTTATATGAACATTAGCAATTTATAACTTTATTATAAGATTATAAAGCTTTTTTGTAAAGTATTTTTTTAAAAAAATAGTCTAAAAGAAAAATTATTAAATTTTCGTAATAAAGTATTGTAAAATATTTTTACTCGATTTATAATTTATTAATATAAAAATAATATAAATTTTTAAGGAGAAAAAGATGTTAAAATCAATGACCGGTTATGGTAGAAGTGAGTTCGTTGATGAAAATTATGATTTATCTTTTGAGATGAAAGCTGTAAATCATAAATTTTTAGATATTCAAGTTAAATTACCATATTTTTTAAATTTTTGTGAAGAAGATATAAAAAAAGTTGTGAGAAAAAAATTATCAAGAGGACGGGTTGATATTTTTATAAGAGGAAAACAAAAGTTTTCTGAAAGTAATTCTGCTTTAGATGTTAATTATGATTTAGCTTCTGCTTATTTTGAGGCTTATAAAAGCATTTCTAAAAATCTTGGAATTGAAAGTTCTGTAAGTATAGGGCATATTGTTAGAAATGAGAATGTAGTTGATGTTAAAACTTCTGAAATAGACGAAGATTATTTGAAAAAGAATGTTTTGGAGTCCATTGAAAAGGCGGTTGATGAACTTGTTTCAATGAGAATTGTTGAGGGAGAAAATCTGAATAAGGATTTATTGGATAATCTTTTAGCTTTTGAAAATAATTTAGAAAATATCAAAGAAAGAAAAGAAGATGTTTTAAATAATCAAATTGAAAAATTGAAATTAAAACTTAATGAATTTTCAGAAGAATTGTCTGAAAGTGAAGTTAATAGATTAAATCTTGAAGTGATTTTTTATACTGATAAACTTGATATAAGCGAAGAAATTACAAGACTTCATTCACATATTCAAAATTTTAAGAAGTTTTTAAATCTAGAAAATCAAGTTGGTAAGAAAATTGAATTCTTATTACAAGAGATGAATAGAGAAATCAATACAATAGCAAGTAAATCAAATAATTATGCGATTTCAACTTATGTTATTGAAATGAAGGTTATTATAGAGAAACTTAGAGAACAAATTCAAAATGTTGAATAGTTTTGGAGGTAATATGAAAAAGGGATTTTTGATGGTTGTTTCAGGTCCGTCAGGAGTTGGTAAAGGTACTATTTGTGATATTTTATTAAGAGATAATAAAGATATTAAGTATTCAATTTCTGCAACGAGTAGAAATAAAAGACCTAATGAAGAACATGGGAAAAATTATTTTTTCATTTCAAATGATGAGTTTGAAAAGATGATAGTAGATGAAAAACTTTTAGAGTATGCAAGAGTTCATGGAAATTATTATGGAACTCCTAAGGATTTTGTTTTAAATTCTATTGATAATGGAGATGTAGTAATTTTAGAGATTGATGTTCAAGGAGCACTACAAGTTAAGAAAAATTATCCTGATGCAGTTTTAGTTTTTGTTTTGCCACCAGATTTTGAAGAATTAAAGAGAAGACTTGTAGAACGTGGAACGGAAGATGAAGAAACTATAAATGTAAGAATGAATAATGCAAAAAAAGAAGTTGAATTTTTAAATGAATATAATTATTCCATAGTGAATGATTTTATAGATGAAAGTGTAGATAAAATGAAGGCGATTATTGAAGCCGAAAGATTAAAGATTAAGAAATAGGAGGAATGAAAGATGATAAATCCATCATTTAAAGAATTAGAAAAAATTGATAAGAGTAGATATGCTCTAGTTGTAATGACAAGTAAAAGAGCTAGAAGAATTGTAAACGGATCTAAAAATTTAATGGAAACAGATGCACAAAAACCAATTACTCAAGCACTTCAAGAAATAGTAGCTGAAAAGGTAACTAAAAAAGAAAAGGAAGATTAATATGAAAAAAAATATTTTAGTTGGAGTAACTTCGGGGATTGCAATTTACAAGTCTTTAGACTTGGTTAGTATGTTGGTTAAGGCAGGATATGAAGTTAATGTTGTTATGACTGAAAACGCAACTAAACTTATAAATCCTTTGATTTTTGAAACAATAAGTCAAAATAAGGTTTATAGTGATGTTTTTGAAAGAGATATGGATAGTGAAGTTAAGCATATAAAACTTGCAAAAAATGCAGATTGTATTATTATTGCGCCACTTACTGCAAATACTATGGCTAAAATTGCTTATGGAATTGCTGATAATTTAATTACAAATATTGTACTTGCACATACTAAAAAGATGATTTTAGTTCCAGCTATGAATGTTAATATGTATGAAAATCCAGTAACTCAAAAAAATATTGAAACTTTAAAAGAAAGACATATAGTTGTAAGTCCAGATTATGGTCGTCTTGCTTGTGGTGATTATGGAAAAGGAAAATTTCCTACAACAGAAAGAATTTTCGAGGAAATTGAGAGCTATTTTGTGAAAAAAGATTTGCTTGGAAAAAAGGTATTAATAGGAAATGGTGCAACAATTGAAGACATTGATCCGGTTAGATACATTTCAAATTATAGTAGTGGAAAAATGGGAAATGAATTGGCACTATGTGCTAAAAGACGTGGAGCTGATGTAAAAGTAGTGTGCGGAAAAGTTAATAGTGATTACAGAAAATTTGGAATTGAATATATTGATGTAAAAACTAATGAAGATATGTATAACTCAATAAAAGAAAATTTTGACGAAGCAGATATTTTAATTATGCCCGCTGCACCTGTTGATTTTAAGGTTAAAAACAAAAAAGATTTTAAAATCAAAAAGACAGAAAATTTTGAAAATATTGAGCTTGAAAATAATATTGATATTTTAAAAAGTATTTCAGAATATAAAAAATCCCAATTTGTTGTAGGCTTTGCAGCTGAAACAAATTCAGTTAAAGATTATGCAATTTCAAAGATGAGTAATAAAAATTTGGATATGATAGTTGCAAATGATGTTTCACTAAAAGATAGTGGCTTTGGCTCTGATTTTAATAAGGTTACTATCATTACGAAAGAAAGTGAGATTGAAACAGAAGTTTTAACTAAGAGAGAAATTGCAGATAAAATTTTAGATGCTATTTTGGAGAAAATATGTTAGCAGAAGTTGTTGTTAAGTCTTTTTTACTATCAAGAGCTAAAAATATTTTTACTTATAAAATTCCTAAAAATATTGAAGAAGAAATTTCAGTAGGTAAGAGAGTAATTGTTCCTTTTGGTAAAGGTAATAAGGGAACAGTTGGACTTGTTATAAATATTTTAGATGAAAAAGATGTTGAAACAGATATAAAGTTCAAAGAAATTAACATGGTTATAGATGAAAAGGAAATTGTAAGTAAAACACAGATTAAACTTGCAAAGTTTATGAGTGAAAAATACATTACAAATCTTTCCTATTGTCTAAATTGTGTTTTGCCACCCGGAGACTGGAGTAAAATTGAAGAATTTTTTGTTTTAAATAAAGAAAAATCGAACGAGCTTTCTATTGTTGAGGTTGAATTTTTATCAAAGAGAAGAAACATTTTAGAAATTCGAGAATTTTATAATGATGATAAAAAGGTAAATTATCTAATTGAAAATGAAATTTTAGTAAAAAAATACAAATATAACAACTCGGAAAATAAATTTTTAGAAAAATTTGTTAAACTTAACGAAGACTTTGATTTTTCAAAAATTCGTAAAAATGCAGTAAAACAATTAGAGCTTTTGAATTTTTTAAAAGGAAAAGATTTTGTAAGCGTTAAAAATTTAAGAGAAAACAACTTTACAAAAGCTGTAGTAGATTCTTTGATTTCAATGGAGGCACTTGTTTTAACTGAAAATAAAATTTATAAAAATTCTATTGAAGAAAAAAGTAGCTATAAAAAATTAAAGTTAAATAAAGAACAAAAAGATGTTTTAGATAATATTTTAAATTCCGAAAACAATAAATTTTTAATTCATGGAATAACTGGAAGTGGAAAGACTGAAATATATTTGCAACTCGTTGAAAATATGTTAGAACAGGGAAAAAGCAGTATAATTTTAGTTCCTGAAATTAGTCTTACACCACAGACCATAGAAAGATTTTCAGGACGTTTTGGAAATGATATTGCAATTATTCATTCCAGACTTACAATGATTGAAAAATTAAATCAATGGAAACAAATTCAAGATAAGGATATAAAGATTGTTGTAGGAGCAAGATCTGCAATTTTTTCTCCTATAAAAAACTTGGGACTTGTAATAATTGATGAAGAGCATGAATCAAGTTATATAAGTGATCAAAATCCAAAATATTATACTCACGAAGTGGCAGAATATTTAGTCGAATTGTCCGGAGCAAAACTTGTTTTAGGTTCTGCAACTCCATCTGTAAATATCTATGCAAGAACAAATAGTGATGATATAAAACTTTTAGAATTAAAAAACAGAGCTACAAAAAATTCTTTACCTGAAGTTGAAATTGTAGATATGCGTGAAGAATTGTTGCTTGGAAATAAGAGTATTTTAAGTAATAGTTTGTATGAAGAAATTCAAAAAACTTTGAATAGAAAAGAACAGGTAATTTTATTTTTAAATAAACGTGGAAGAAGCTCTTTTGTTTTTTGTAGAAGTTGCGGTTATGTTCAAAAATGCGATTATTGTGATATTTCTATGACTTATCATAAAGATAATAGAAAAGATATTTGCATCTGTCATATGTGTGGAAGAACTAAACAAAAGCCTAAAATATGTCCAAATTGTTTTAAACAATCCATAAAAGAATTTGGTTTTGGAACAGAAGCATTGGAAGAATATATCAAAAATGCTTTTAAAGATGCTAAAGTTTGTAGAATTGATGCGGATACTTCAAAGGAAAAAGGAGTCTATGAAGAAGTTTATCGAAAGATGAAGAATAAAGAAATTGACATTTTAATCGGTACTCAGATGATTTCAAAAGGACTCGACTTTCCGAATGTAACTTTGGTAGGAGTTGTACTTGCCGATATAAGTTTGAATATTCCATCTTTCAGATCTGCTGAAAAAACTTTTCAACTTTTGACACAGGTTGCAGGTCGTTCAGGTCGTGGAGATAAAGAAGGAAAAGTAATAATTCAAACATATAAACCAAGTCATTACAGCATTGTTAATTCTTCAGACCATAATTATGAAGAGTTTTTCAAAGAGGAAATTAATTTTAGAAGAAGTTTTCTCTATCCGCCAAAGGCTCATATAGTGAATTTTCAATTTAAGAGTAAAAGTGTTGAAAATTGTATGGAAGAATTGAAAAAAATAAGAGATTTAATTTTTGATAAATTTAAAAAAGAAATAAATTTAAAAAATATAATTATTCTAGGGCCTAATCCAGATGCTATAAAATGGGTAAATATGGTGTATAGATATAATTTGACTATAAAAGTTCTAGAAGACTATGAGGTCTTTAGACAATTTTTAACAGAATTAATTTTCAATAAAAAGTATTCATTTAATACTGAAAAAAATGGGAAATTAATTTTGACGATAGATTAAGGAGGTAAAATGGCATTAAGAAATATTAGAATTGACGACGATCCTGTTCTTAGAAAAAAGGCAAGGAAAGTTGAAGTTATTGACGATAAAATAAAAAATCTGCTTGAAGATATGGCAGAAACAATGTATAATTCAGACGGAGTTGGACTTGCATGTCCTCAAATTGGAATTTTAAAAAGACTTGTAACAATTGATGTTGGAGATGAACATGGATTAATTAAAATGATAAATCCTGAAATTTTAGAAAGTTCCGGAGAACAAGTTGGACCTGAAGGCTGTCTTTCAATTCCTGATGTTAGAGGTTTTGTAAAAAGACCTGAAAAAGTAAAATTCAAATATACGGATGTAGATGAAAATGAACAAATTATAGATGCAACAGGACTTTTAGCCGTTTGCATTTGTCACGAAATAGATCACTTAAATGGAATTTTATTTACAGATTTAGCTTTAGAAGGAGAAGAAGCTGAAATGTATGAAAAATTGTATTATGGTGAGGCAGAATAATGAAAAAAATAATTTTTATGGGAACTCCGGATTTCGCAGTCCCACCTTTAGAAACTTTGAATGAAAATTTTGAAGTTTCTTTAGTTGTTTCTCAAAAAGATAAACTTAGAAATAGAAAAAAATTATTACCAACTCCCGTAAAGCAAAGAGCATTGGAGCTTGGACTTGAAGTTGTAACTCCTGATAGTGTAAAGAGTGATGTATTTTTTGAATTCGTAAAAGAAATAAACCCTGATTTTATTGTTGTAGTTGCATTTGGACAGATAATTGACAAAAGGTTAATCGACTTTATGAAAGGTAGAATTTTAAATATTCATGCTTCAATTTTACCGGAACTTAGAGGTTCTGCGCCAATAAATTGGGCTATTGTAAATGGACTAGAAAAAACGGGTGTAAGCATTATGTCAATAGATGTTGGGCTTGATACGGGAGATGTTTTGGATATTGAAGAAACAGAAATTTTAGAGTCGGATAATGCTGAAACTCTTTATGAAAGACTTTCAAAAATGGGTTCAAAATTGATTGTTAAAACTATCAATGACTTTGAAAATAAATATGAAAATAGAGTTAAACAGGGAGATATTTTTTCCTATGCTCCAATGATTAAAAAGGAAATGGGAAAACTTAATTTTAATGATACTTCAAGAAATATTTTCAACAAAGTAAGAGGTTTTTATAATTGGCCAAGTACGTTTTGTGAATATATGGGAGAAAACATAAAAATTCATAGAGCTGAAATTTCAAAAGAAAACCCGAATGAAATTGTAGGAACAATTTTTAAAGTTTCAGATGATGGAATTTTTGTTAAAACTATAGACGGAAGTATAAAACTTTTAGAAATTCAATTTTCAGGTAAAAAAAGAGTTTTGGTTAAAGACTATCTTTGTGGTAATTCTATAAAAGTTGGAGAAATTTTAAAATAATGAGAAAACTTGCAGTTGAAATTCTTTGTGAAATCAAAGATGAAAATTCAAATTCAACAAATTTATTAAATAAAAAAACAAAAAATATTTCTGATTTAGATAGCAAATTTTTAAGAGAAATTGTATATGGCACTTTGGAAAACAGAATTTATCTTGATTATATAATCAAAAAGCTCTGTAAATTAAGAATTAAAAAGTTCAATCCGTATATTTTAAATATTCTAAGAATTTCTATCTATCAGATTATTTTTATGGATAAAATTCCTGAATTTGCAATAATAAATGAGGCTGTTAATCTTACAAAAGTTTTTAAACTTAAAAAATTTTCCTCTTTTGTTAATGGATCTTTAAGAAATTTTTTGAGAAATAAAGAAGACTTTATGAAGATTGAAGCTGACGATGTAGAGGAAGCTATCTCTATAAAATACTCTGCAAATATGGATATTGTAAAAAATTTACTTGCAGATTATGGCAGGGAAGAAACTATAAAAATTCTTGAAAATTCAATGTTCAAACCTCATTTTGCAATAAGAATTTCATCTTTTGAAAGAATGGAAGAAAAAGTTGTTAAGGATTTGGAAAAAGACGGATATAAGCTTAAAAAATCTGAAATTTCAAAACTTACTTATTTTGTAGAAAATCCTACTAATATATTGGAGACTGAAAGTTTTAAAATAGGAGATTTTACGGTTCAAGATGTTGGAAGTATTTTAACGGGAGAAGTTTTAGCTCCAAAAGAAAATTCAAAAGTTTTAGATATTTGTTCCGCACCGGGTGGAAAAACTTGTCATATAGCTTTTCAGATGAAAAATAGTGGAGAAATCTTTGCGAACGATATTGTAAAAAGTAAATTAAAAAAGATAGAAGAAAATTGTAAAAGACTTAATATAAAAAATGTAAAATTACTAAATTTTGACGCTTCAATTTACAAAGAGGAATATAAAGAACAATTTAACTATATACTCTGTGATGTAATTTGTTCAGGAATTGGAGTTATGGATAGAAAACCTGAAATAAAATTATTCAGAAGTCAAGAAACTATTGATGAAATAATTGAATTACAGAGAAAAATTTTTGATAATGCAGTAGAATATCTAAAAGATAAAGGAGGGATAGTTTACAGCACTTGCTCTGTTTTGAAATGTGAAAATGAAGAAAATGTCAAATATTTTTTAGAAAAACATAAAAATTTAAAAATAAAAGAAGTTGAATTTTTTGGTAAATCAGAAAAATTTATAAAATTATTACCTGAAAAACATAAACATAATGGATTTTTTATAATAAAATTTATTAAAGAGAATTAAGGGATTGAGGATTAGTCTTCAATCTTTTTTTATAAGAAAATTGTCTTAATCAAAAATTAGTAAAGCGGAAGGAAATGGCTCAAGATGATAAACTATTTAAGGATAAAATAAGTTAAAAAAGAAAAAAACTTAAAAATCTTGTACTATTTTATAGTGGATTAAAAAAATACAGTTAGAAAAATGAATATTTAGCTTGAGTAAAAGACAAAATGTGGAAAAAGTGATATAATGAGATGGACGAGAAATTGACAAATTGGAATTTGTAAAGGCGAGAAAAATGTAATGGCAACATATTCAACTTAAATCGAAATAATATAAAATTACGAGGAGATTATAAGATGAACAATTATATAAAATTAAATGAAGATAGATGGAATAATGTAAAAAATGACTATACTGAGCCATTGACACATGAAGAATTAGAAGAAGTTAGAAAAAATCCAATTTCTGTTGCATTAACTGTTGGGAAAAAAGTTCCAAAAGAATGGTTTGAAAAAGCAAACGGAAAAAAGCTATTAGGTTTAGCTTGTGGTGGTGGACAGCAAGGACCAGTTTTTGCTATAAAAGGTTATGATGTAACTATAATGGATTTTTCTAAATCACAATTACAAAGAGATGATATGGTTGCTAAAAGAGAAGGCTTAAAAATCAACACAGTTCAAGGCGATATGACAAAACCATTTCCGTTTGAAAATGAAACTTTTGATATTATTTTTAATCCGGTTTCAAATGTATATGTAGAAGATTTAGAAAACATATATAAAGAGGCCTCTCGAGTATTGAAAAAGGGTGGATTGTTAATGGTCGGATTTATGAATCCTTGGATATACATGTATGATGCTGACATTGTATGGGACAAACCCGATGAGGAATTATTTTTAAAGTTTTCAATACCTTTTAATTCAAAAGAGCTTGAAGAGGAAGGCAAGATAACCATAAATCCAGAATATGGATATGAATTTAGCCATACCTTAGAAACTCAGATTAGAGGACAACTTAAAAATGGTCTCGCTATGATAGATTTTTATGAGTCTTGTGACAAAAGAAATAGATTATCACGTTATGGAAATGACTATATAGCTACACTTTGCATTAAACTATAATATTATAGAACATACTTCAGGAGAATAGCCCGTTTTATTTTTCGTAAGGGTTAAAATCTAAATTTCAGTTTGTCGAAATAAAACTATTAAATAATAATTACAAAAGTTCTTTTAGTAAAAGAGAAGAAGTGGAAATTTTGGGTAAATCAGAGAAATTTGTAAAATTATTACCAGAAAAGCAAAAATATAATGGATTTTTTATAATAAAATTTATTAAAGAGAATTAAGGGATTGAGGACTAGTCTTCAATCTTTTTTTATAAGAAAATTATCTTAATCAAAAATTAGTAAAGGTAAGGAAATGATTCAAGATGATGAACTATTTAAGGATAAAATAAGTTAAAAGAGAAAAAAGCCTTAAAAATCTTGTACTATTTTATGTTGGATTAAAAAACATAGTTATAAAAATAAATATTTAGGTTGAATAAATGACAAAAAATGAGAAATGTGATATAATCGAAAGAACGAGAAATTGACAAATTTGAATTTGTGGAGTAATGAAATGATTAGAAACATAAAAAAAGAAGATGCTAAATCTATACGAGAAATATGTGATGTTTCTTTAGGATATATTGTTTCTACTAAGTTAGTGGAGAAGCAAATTGCCAAACTATCGAATGATAAAAATCATCATTTGATTTATGTTTATGAGGATGAGGATTCACATAAAGTAGTTGGCTTTATACATGCTGAAATATATGAGAGTCTTTATTCGGATTGCGGATTAAATATTCTAGGATTAGCTGTTTTACCAGAGTTTCAAGGGAGATGTATTGGCAAAAAATTGATCAATCATTTAGAAATGGACTCTCAACAAAAATTAATTAAGTTTATTAGGTTAAATTCAGGAGAATCAAGAACAGGGGCACATAAATTCTATGAAAAAATTGGATATGTATGTGATAAGACTCAAAAGAGATTTATTAAAATTTTTGAATGAGTAAATCCCAGTTTGTCGCACTTTAACAATTAAATAATATCTTCAATAGAAAAGAAAATATCGGATACTTCAATAAAAATGAAACTGAAACAATATAATAAGCTGACAGAATAATGCTTATGGAGTTGTGGAGAAAACTGAATGAAAAAAAGATAATTTTGATTAAAAGTCCTTAAAAAGTATCAATAGGAGTGATAAATTGTAAATTTTCCTGTTTTTGTTTTTATATTTGGAACAGTTAGTTGCCAATATTTCTAAAATGTAAGATTTATAGTAATTAATAAATTGTTTTGGAGAAAATTTATGGAATTTAATAAAGATAAATGGATAAAAGACGGTAAGATTTTAAATATGCCAAAAAAACAGCAAGATAAATATGAACTTTTTGTTTATTTAGCTTCTATTTGTTTTGATGAGAGAAAATATAAAGAAAAAGAAATTAATGAAATTTTAAAGAAATATTATGTAGATTATTGTTATTTGAGAAGATCTATGGTTGATTTTAAACTTTTAAAAAGGACTGATGATGGAAGTGAGTATTTCTTTGATAAGTCGGTATTAGATTGAATTTAGTAGGAGAGATATGATATATATAAAAGAAATTTCGGCTAAGGATATTAATTTGTTTTGGGAGAAACATATTAAGTATTTAATTGAAGATGAAATTATTACAGATAAGGAAGATATAGAATACTTTTTAAGTAGCGAGTACAGAGATTTTTTAGAAAATCGTATGATTGTTGATAAGGATAGACATTATATTGCTTATTTTTTCGAAAATGATGTAGAAATTGGTGCTGTTCAATTTACGATTTATACTAATGAAGATGGAAAATATTTTAGAGAATGTTTTATAATGGATTTTTGGATATATCCTGAATTTAGAAATAAATTAAAAGGTTTGGAATGTTTTAAGAAGTTAGAAAAATATACAAAACCACTTGGAGCAACACATTATGTTTTAAATTCAATGAAAGAAAATTCAATTAGATTTTGGAAAAAAATAGGATTTGTAGAAAATGGAATTGATGAATGGGGTATGAAATTGTTTAGACTGTATTAGATTTTCAAAGTTTTTATAGATAATTAATTTAATAGAGAAATGTTAAAGGAGCTTTTTATAAAGCTCCTTTGTCCTTTTTGTAGTTTATTCCTTGATATGAATTTTTTTGTTTTAGAATTTTACTAATTTCTCCAATTGTTTTAATTTTATCTTTTGACCAAAGGGGAGCAACAAGTTTTTCTTTGTCACCATCTCCTGTGAGTCTATGAATAATTATGTCCTTGTCTAAATTTTCAATTGCCATAATTAAAGCATTTATATATGCATCCAAAGTTATGACTTTGAAATTATTTTTTAAATATTCTTCATATAGTTCACAATCGTTCTGAATATAAAGACTGTGAATTTTAATTCCCCAAGGTTTTTGAGTATTTACATAATCAATAGTATTTTTATAATCTTTTTTTGTTTCATTTGGAAGGCCAAAAATTATATGAAAGATAGTTTTTATATTTAATTCTTTTAATTTTTTTACACAATTTTCAAAAGTTTCTGTACTATAACTGATATTCATATTATTTCTTGTATTTTCATTTGAGCTTTGTAATCCAAGTTCAATCCATACTTCAATTTTTTTATTCAGTTCTGCAAGCAAATTATAAATTTTTTCATTGAAACAGTCTGCTCTTGTAGCAATAGATAGCACTTTTACATTTGGGAAATTTATTGCCTCATAGTACATTTTCTTAAGTTCTTCTATAGGCAAAAATGTATTTGTATAGCTTTGGAAGTAGGCTATATAACCATTGTTTTTATCTTTTTCTTTTAAAAAATCTATTTGAGCATTTAATTGTTCGGTAATTGACTTTCTTTTAGTTGTAAATTCTCCACTTCCACTTTCGGAGCAAAATTTACAACCACTTTTTCCGTTTTGTCTATTTGGACAAGAAAACCCTCCATCAATGGAGAGTTTTAAAAGTTTTGAACCGAATTTTTCCTTTAGATAAGAACTTAAATCATTATATCTTTGCATATTATCTCTTTCTTAATTGTTCTTTTTGTTCTAAAACATGGCGCTTTAATTCGTCTAAATATTCTATTTCATCATTTGAAAAATCAACATTTTTCAAAAATTTTCCTGCTCCTTTTATTACCATTAATTCAGGATTTTCTGGATTTAAAACCTCTAAATGTGTTCTATCTGTTATTAATTCAACAAGTCCAGGAATTAATGATGAACCTCCAGTTAGAATTAATCCCTTTTCAGAAATATCAGCGATTAATTCAGGTGGAGTTTTTTCCAAAGTTTCAGTTATTGCATTTAAAATTTTATTTAAAGTCATTCCAATTGCATGAGAAATATCTGAATCATTTACAAAAATATGCATTGGAAGACCATTCATAACATTTCTTCCTTTAATTTCATACATTGAGCCTTCATTTGTTGGATATGCTCTTGCAACTGATAATTTAATAATTTCTGCTGTATTTTCTCCAATCAACATATTATATCTCGTACGAATGAAATCTGCAATTGCTTGATCAATTGTATTTCCACCGACACTCATACTTTTGGCAATAATTATTTCTCCATTTGAAATTACAGAAATATCTGTCTTTCCAGCTCCAATATCTACAACCATAGTACCTGATGGATCGTTTACATTTACACCACAACCAATGGCAGCAGTTATTGTTTGTTCTAAGAGAACAACATTGTTTGCACCAGCAAGTTTTACTGCTTGAGTTATAGCTCTTTTTTGTACTTGTGTCAATTCACTCGCAATACAAACTAAAACATTCGGTCTGAAAAAATTATTTCCAACAGATTTTTTTATAGCTCTTTTTATAATAGCTTCTGTTGCATTAAAATCTACAATATTTCCTCCAACAACAGGTCTTTTTGCAACTACATTTCCCGGAATACGTCCTAATAATTTTTTTGCGGTTTCTCCATAATTTAAAATTTTATTTTTATATGTATCCATAGTAACGACTGATGGTTCATTAACTACGATACCTTTATTTTCTACGAAAGTTACTACCTTTGATGTTCCAAAATCAATGGCAAGAGTTTTTCTAAAATACTTCATAAAAATCCCCTATCTATTTTACTCTAAAAATTATTCAAAATTTAAAGTCTTGAATAATTTTATTTATAAATTTAATTTAAATATAATTTTTTATTTTAAATGAAATTTTACTACTATAATTTTACACTAAAATTTACATATAGTAAAGAGTAATTTTTATATAAAAAAATTTGATAAAATTTATATGTTGTAGTAAAATAAGAATAATATAATTAATAATAAATTTTGGAGGACTTTATGTTTAGAATGAAAAACAAGCTTAATAATTTATATAATGCAAATAGAGAAGTTAAGTTTGCTCTTATTGGAGCCGGGAAAATGGGAAAGGGACTTGTTAATCAACTTTCCAGAATTAAAGGTCTTACAAGTTCTGTTGTAATAGATGAAAAACCTGAAAAAGCTATGGAAGCTCTTATTTCATCCGGTGTTAGAAAGTCAGATATTACTACAAGTGATAATATAAGGATAATTGAAAATTCTATAAAGAATGGAATGTATGTCGTTTCTGATGATTATACCATTGCTTGCAAATTACAAGATATTAAAGGAGTTGTTGATGCAACAGGAAATCCTCCTTTTGGAGCAATCTTAGCAATGGAGGCAATTGAAAATAGAAAACATACAATTATGTTAAATGTTGAATGTGATGCAGTTATTGGGCCATATTTATTTAATTTAGCTAAAAAGAAAAATGTAATCTATACTGGCTCTGCAGGAGATGAACCTGGAGCAATAATGGAACTTGCTGATTTTGCTTTAGGTGCAGGTTTTAAACTTCTTGCTGTTGGAAAAGGGAAAAATAATCCACTTAATCATTATATAACAGAGGATGATGTTAGAGAGGAAGCAATTTCAAAAGGACTCTATCCAAAAATGCTTGCAGGTTTTATTGATGGAACTAATACCATGATTGAACTTACAAGTACTGCAAATGCCTTGGGATTTATCCCTGATGTCATTGGCTGTCATGGTCCAGATGCTACACCTGCTGATTTAGCGAAAATTTTCTCTCTTAAAGAACAAGGGGGAATTTTAAATAATTATAAGACTGTAGATTTTGCTTTTGGAGTTGCACCAGGAGTTTATGCTATCGTAACAAGTGATAGTGATGAGGTTCACGATTTAATGAAATATTTAAAAATGGGGGATGGGCCGAATTATGCAATTTACAGACCTTATCATTTAACAAGTTTGGAAACACCAATCACAATATATAATGCAATTGTTGAAAAAGAATCAACTATTGTTCCAGCTTGTGGACAAGTTTCAGATACAATTACAGTTGCAAAAAGAGATTTGAAAGCAGGAGAAATCTTAGAGGGAATTGGCGGCAAATCTGTATTTGGAAAGATAACAAGCCATGCATATCAAAAAAGAAAAAATCTTTTACCAATTGCTATGATTACTAAAAAAACCAAGTTAAAAGTTGATGTTAAAAAAGATGAACTTATCACTCTTGATATGGTTGAATTGGATGAAGACCATATTATAACTAAACTTAGAAGAAAGCAAGATAAATTAGGTCTTTAGGAGAAAGTATGGAAATAATTTCAAAATATAAAAATAGAATTGCAATAGGAATTTCGGCTATTGCAGTAATTATATTGATTATATTTTTAAGTCATAACTTTTCGAGCAATTCTAATAAAGAAGTGCCTTATGATTTTTCAAAACCTTATACTAAAATTGAATTTATTAAAGATGAAATGTTTGTTTTTAATAATAATAAATTTTCAAGATATAATAAAAATGGAAAACTAAAATTAGAAAAAGAGATTGAAAACAATGGGAAAATCAGAGTTTCTAATGATGTTATCTATTCACTTATGCCTAATGAAATAATTATGTATAGCAAGAATTTTGATGAAATTAAAAGAGTTTCATTAGAAAAAGAAACTCAGGATTTTATTATTGAAAATAATAAAATTATTTTAATCAATAATGCGAGTTTTAAAATTTTCGATGAGAATTTGACAGAAATATATTCAAATGAAGATGTTCAAAATCCTGGATATGTAAAGTTTTCAAAAAGTAAAAATAATTTTGTTTATACAGATTATGTAAAGTCTGAAAATACTATTAAATCAAGATTTCATATTTTGAATTTAAAAGATAAATCAACTGTTTGCGATTTTACATTTTTTAATGAATTTATAATAGAATTTGGCTTTGTAAATGATTCAGATGACAAACTTTTTGTTGCAACAAATGAAAAATTATATTTGTTTGAAAAAAACATCATAAAAAATCAATATTATATAAAAAATTTAAAAAATGTTATTTATCATTCTGGAAAAATTTATTTATTTTCTGAAGACTTAAAAGTCTTTAATGCTAAGGATTTAAAATTGGAAAAAACTGTTGATATTGGTAATGACTATGTGAAATCTTATATTTTAAGTAAAGATATTCTGTTAGTCAAAAAAAATGGGTATGTATTGATTGATAAATCCACTTTTAAAACTAAAGAATTTTCAGGTGAAATAGTAGATTCTATTCAAAGTGAAGATTCAGTTTATTTGATTCAAAAAGATAAATACAAAAAAATAAAATAGGAGGGGTTTTTTTGGACGAAAAATATTTATTATTGACTTTTAATTCAGTTAATCATACAATGCAATTAGAGAAAGAACTTAAGAATTTAGATAAGAAATTTAAAACAATTCCAACACCAAGGGAAGTAAGTCGTTCTTGTGGTCTTGCAATTTTACTTGATCCAAGTGAACTTGAAACAGTAAAATCACTAAAAGAAGCGGGTAAAAATGTTGATTATCTTTGGCTTTTTGAAAAGACACAAGATAGAGGAAATGTTGTAACGGAGATAAATATTAATGAGTAAATTTTTTGAAAATTTGATTTATTCGGAGTCTATTAGAAGTATAATTATAAAAGTAATTTTATCTATAATAGTTTTCTTGGTGGCTAAAATTATAATTTATATTTTTACAAAAGCTTTGACAAATTTAGTTAAAACGTATAAATCAAATGATTTTAGAAACTCTAAAAAGGTAAACTCGATAGTTTCTATATCATCAAGTGTTTTGAAATATATAATTTATTTTATTGTAATAGTTATAATTTTAAGCATTTTTGATGTAAATACTTTATCTTTAATAGCAACTGCTGGAGTTGGTGGTATTATTATTGCATTTGGAGTTCAAAGTATTATTAAAGATTTATTCAGTGGAGTTTTTATTCTGTTAGACGACCAATATAATATTGGGGATGATGTTATTATAAATGGAATTTCTGGCAATATTATGTCTATAAACATGCGAAATACTCAGATACAAGGTTATGATGGAAGTATAAATACAATTTCAAATGGAAGTATAACGACTGTTACAAACTTTAGTAAAAATAATCAAAGATCTGTTGTGACATTTTGTTTTCCAACGGATGTTGATGTTGAAAAGATTAAGAAAATTATAAGCGATTTTTCGACAGAATTTTCAAAGAAACATAAAAGTGTAATTAAAGATCCGGTATTTTTCGGAGTTACAGAAATGGGAAGTTATTATATAAAAATAGCTGTTGCTCTTTGGAGTAAACAGTCAACACAATGGCAAAATGAAAAAAATTTAAGAGAAGAATTGTATAAAAAATTTAAAGAAAAAAATATTGAATTTTTGAAACTTGAAAAGGGTGATAAAATTGTATAAATATAAAGTATCGGATATTGTAGTGCTAAAAAAAGAACATCCTTGTGGAACAAATAGATGGGAGATTTTAAAAACGGGAATTGAAATAAAATTGAAATGTCTAGGTTGTGAAAGGGAAGTTTGGATTAAAAGAATTGATTTTGAAAAAAGACTTAGAAAAGTTGAAATAGATGGGAAACTTTTCAAAGTTGCAAATCTATAAAGGAGGTAGTTATGAATTTTTTAGAATTAGCAAAAAAGAGATATTCAGTAAGAGATTTTTCAAGTAAAAAGGTTGAAAAAGAAAAGATTTTAAAAATTTTAGAAGCTGGAAAAATTGCACCAACTGCAAAAAATAGCCAACCGATAAAAATATACTATTGTACTGATGACGAAAAATTAAAACTTTTAAATGAGTCATCTCCTTGTGAATATAATTCACAACTTATGTTTGTTATAACATATAATTCGGATGAATGTTGTAAATATGAAGACGGAATTCCAAGTGGAGTTGTTGATTCTGCAATTGTTGCAACACATATGGTTCTTGAAGCTGAAGATTTAGGATTAGGTTCAGTTATTATCAAAGCATTTAAATCTGAAATAGTTAAGGAAAAATTTGATATTCCTGAACAAAACAAAGTAGAATTACTTTTATTCATGGGATATAAATCTGATAATGCTATGCCTTCACCAATGCATGAAACTTATAAATCAGACGAAGAATTATTTGAGAAATTAAAAATAAGATAATCGGAAAGGAAAATATATGGATAAAATATTGAATGATTTATTTTCTTTTCAAGATATCGAATATAAAAATTTTAATGCTAAACTTATTCCAACAGTAGATAAAGACTTAATAATTGGAGTTAGAACCCCTGATTTAAGAAATTATGCAAAAAAATTATTTAAAGAAGATGAAAAAAGAACTTTTGAATTTTTAAATAATATTCCGCATAAATACTATGAAGAAAATAATTTACATGGATGTTTAATTGAGCAAATAAAAGATTTTGATTTAGCAATGGAATATACAGAAAAATTTATTCCTTTTATTGATAATTGGGCAACTTGCGACTTATTTTCTCCGAAAGTTTTTAAGAAATATCCAAATGAGACATATAGATATATTTTAGATTGGATAAAAGATGAAAAAACTTATGTTATAAGATACGGAATTGGCCTTTTGCTTTCAAATTATTTGGATGAAAATTTTAAAGATGAACATTTGAAAATTGTTTCAAAAGTAAGGTCTGAAGAATATTATGTAAATATGATGATTGCTTGGTATTTTGCCACTGCTCTTGCAAAACAACAAAAGTATGCTATAAAGTTTATAGAAAATAAAAAACTTGATGATTGGACTCATAATAAAGCCATTCAAAAGGCAATAGAAAGTAGAAGAATTACTGAAGAAGAAAAAGCGTATCTAAGAAGTTTAAAAGTAAAAATAGTGAGACAATAAAAAATATTCTGTAATTAAGATTGGGAAGTAAATTTTTAAAGGGACTTCTCAATTTTTTTATTGATAATTTATATGCAATAAAAATATGTTATAATATAATTGTCAAATTATGTTATAGATTTTAAAAATATTTATTTGGGAGGTTTGTATTTATATATGAATAATTTTTTTGAAGCATTGGTAGGAGAAAAATCAGAAAGCAAAAATATATTTTCTCCTCTAATTGGAGAATGGGAAATTGAATGGGTTGATGGAAAAGGAACTGAAAAAGAAAGGCATGTAATAGGAGAATGGTTGTTTTCAGAGATATTGAACGGTCAAGGAATTCAAGATGTTTTCATTTGTCCGTCAAGAGTAGAAAGAGTTGCAACTCCACAACCGGATGCTGAATATGGTACAACTATAAGAATATATAATCCAAAAAAGAAAAAATGGGATATTTGCTATTCCTGTTTAGGAAAGATGGTTTGTTTGGAAGCAGAAAAAATAGATGATAAAATTGTACTAGTGAATAAAGAGAAAACAGAGAGTCTTAATCAATGGATATTTTCAAATATTACTCTCGACACATTTCATTGGGAAAGCAAAACATCTTTTGATAATGGCAAGAGTTGGGTTACAAATGGTGAAGTATTTGCAAAGAGAAAAAATTGAACATATGGGTTGAATTTAATATGAAAGGTAGTGTAAAAATTTTGTATTTTGACACACTACCTTTTTTGTTGGACTTGACGAAAATATATTAATAGTATAAAATTAACTGTAATTATATTTTCATTATTGAATGTAATTAACTCTATTTTAAAATAAAAAAGATTGTATTTTATTGTTGTCGTTGGGGGAGAGATGGAAAATTTAAGTACGGTTATTGAAAGACTAAAAAAACTGCAACAAAATTTGTTAGAAATTGGTGATTCACTTTGACATTTCTAAGTTAGAGGATGAGTATAGGAGTCTTGAGGCTCAAAGTTTCAAAGAAGATTTTTGGAATGATTCTAAAAATGCAAAGTCAATTTTGGATAATATGAAAAATTTGAAATTTAAGATTGAAACTTTTACTTGTCTAAGCCAGAAGATTGTAGACTCAATAGAATTTTTAGAAATTTTATCTGACGAAGAATTTATGGAGTATGAAAGAGAAGCATTAAAAAATATTCACAATATTGAAAAAGAATATTTATCGTTGAAGTTAAATACTTTAATGGTTGGAGAATATGACTCAAATAATGCCATTCTAGAAATTCATGCTGGAGCCGGTGGTACAGACGCCCAAGATTGGACTGAAATGTTACAACGTCTTTATACAAGATGGATTAACAGTAAGGGTTTTTCATTTTCAATTTTAGATTACAATTCTGATACTGAAGGTGGAATTAAGTCTGTTACTTTAAAAGTTGACGGCAAAAACGCCTATGGATTTTTAAAAGGGGAAAAAGGAGTTCATAGACTTGTTAGAATTTCTCCTTATGATTCTTCAAATAAGAGACATACAAGTTTTGCAAGTGTAGATGTTTTTCCAGAAATTGAAGAAATTACCGATATTGAAATAAATCCTAAAGATTTAAGGATTGATACTTATAGATCTGGTGGTGCCGGAGGACAACATGTCAATAAAACGGATTCAGCAGTCAGAATAACTCATATTCCAACAGGAGTAACTGTTTGTTGTCAATCCGAAAGAAGTCAAATATTTAATAGAGATACAGCGATGAGACAGCTTATTGCAAAACTCTTAATTATAAAACAAGAAGAAAATAGAGAAAAAATAGAAGATATTCAAGGGAAATATTCTCAAATAGCTTGGGGTTCACAGATAAGATCTTATGTATTTCAACCTTATACACTTGTCAAAGATCATAGAACAGGTTATGAAACTGGAAATGTGGAATCTGTTATAAATGGGAATATTGATGAATTTATAAATCAGTATTTATGTGAGTTAGTTAAAAAAAGCAGGTGATTTTATGAAAAGAGAAACAGCAACTAGAATTGTTGCACTTATATTAGCTTTGATGATGGTAGTAGGAATATTGCCAACAATTATAGGATTATTTAGATAATGCAAGTTATAAAAATAAATTATAGTAAGTCTAAAGAAGTTTTTGAAGTAATTTTTGAGGATGAAACAAAGCTTCTTTTGAATTACAATATTTTTGAAAAGTATAAAGTTTCAGTTGATATGGATTTTTCAGAAAATGAAATTTTAGAAATGAAGTATTTTTCAGATATTGAAAGAGCAAAGTCGAGAGCAATAAATTATATTTCAGGAAAGTTGAAAACTAAGTATGAAGTAAGATTAAAACTTAAAGAAAATGACTTTGCAGAAGATGTTATAGACGAAGTTTTGGATATTTTAGAAAAAGAGGAATATTTAAACGACAGAGTCTATTGTGAAATATTTATTGAAGATAAGAAAAAATTAAATGGCTATGGAAAAAATAAAATCAAATCTTTATTAATTCAAAAGGGAATTTCTAAAAATATTTTTGAAGATTTTTTGGATGAGTTTGAATACGATGAAGAATTTGATAATGCTCTTAAAATGGGTATAAAAAAGTTGAACCTATTGTCAAATGAAGAGGATAATTTCAAGAAAAGGCAAAAAATTATAAATTATTTGGCTTATCGTGGTTTTGGATTTGATGTTATAAATGATGTTTTAAAGGAAATATTATGATGACTTTTGTTTATATGTTGGAGTGTAAGGACGGAAGTTTTTATACTGGCTATACGACTGATTTAAAAGCCAGATTTGAAAAACATAATTCAGGCTGTGGTGCAAAATATACAAGAGGAAGAACTCCTGTAAAACTCGTTTATTTTGAAATTTTTGAAACGAAATCAGAAGCACTCAAAAGAGAAATTAAGATAAAAAAGATGAATAGGTTAAAGAAAGAAAAATTAGTATTAAATTTTGATAAAAGCAAATTTTCTACTTATATGGAAGGTGATGTTTTATGATTAATGAAAATTTATATAATCAATATGATGATTTAAGAGAAAATTTAGCGGAGTTATTACTTCTAAAAGAGGAAATTATTTCAATTAGAAACGACTTAGTTTTAGAAGATGATGAAAAGTTTAAACTTTTATATAAAAAGAATATTGAAAGTCTTATGAAAATTCAAAAGTCTCTTGAAAGAGATGTTATGAATCTATTTAGGGCAGGGGAAATTTTAAAAACTCTTGAATTTGCAGATAATTTTGTAGATGTAAGTCAAGTTTATACAATCATAGATTCAGAGAATAAAAATAGCAAAAAATTTAATTCAAATGAAGTTAAAAATTTTGTAGGATTATTTGATGAACTTGATACTGAAGAAAATAGCACTTGTGATGATGTCTTTAAAGCGATTGCAAAGGAAATTTCTCCACAGACAAATAGTAAAAATTGGGATAAAGAGCTTTGGAAAAAGACGCTAAAGGCTAAAGCTGATGACAGCAAAAGAACAATGAATAAAATTTTTAAAACTATTGAAGAAGAAAGATTGATAAAAAATCCGATAGATTTTGATATTGATGAATATTCAGAAAATATTCGAACTTTAGAAAAGAATTTGGAATTTTTGCAAAGAGAAGTAAAAACTCTTGGAGAATCATGCAAAGATACTCTTGATGAAAAAAAGGTTGAGAGAATGCAAAAGTTATTGAAAAAAGTTGAGCATAGAAAGGCAGATATAAATCATTCAATTGAGGTTTTAATAAAAATAAAAAATGGTTTAATGGATGGATTTATAGCGTCTTTGCCTACAAATAAAAATGGAATGTTAAATTAGGAGGAGAAAATGGAATTAAAATTTGAAATTACAGAGGAATTAGGGGTTCTTTCTGAAAATGAAAAAGGTTGGAGGAAAGAATTAAATTTAGTGAGTTGGAATGAGAGAGAACCAAAATACGATATAAGAGATTGGAATCCAAGTCATGAGAGAATGTCTAAGGGAATAACTCTTACAAAGGAAGAAGCACAAGCACTTTATGAAATTTTAAAGGAAGAATTTGGAGAATAGTGTGAAAAAACTTTTTGGGAAATTTATTTTAGGACTTTCTAAAGTTTTAGATAAAATTTTAGGGGCAATGGTAACTGGCTTATCATATATTGTAAATTTGCTAAGTAGTATCTCCATATTTTTGGTATTAATTGGAATAGCTTTTTTAACTTTAGGTTCGTTTTTGCTTCCTTTGCTACTGATATTTTTACTTTCCAATCCGGTTTTTTGGCTAATAATATTTGTTTTTTTCATAGTTCCGTTTTTAGGAAAGAAATTTATTTCTTTTTTAAGATATATTAATTATTCACTATGTGAATATCTAAATGATTATGGAAATTTTTTATTAGGGAACAACAAGGGATATTCATCTTTTAAAGATTATAAAAGAAAATATGAAAGGGTTCAAGAAGAAGAGCGTCAAAGAGAAAGAGAAGAAAGACAAAGAAGAGAGCAAGAAGAATGGGAAAGACGATTTAATTCTTTTAATGAATTTTTTTCAAATAATGGTGGGTTCTATAGTGGTTATCAAGGAAATCAAGGATATTATCAAAATACCGGTGCAAGTTATGATCCATATAGCGATTTTAAAAATAAATTTGAAAATGCTTGTAGGGTTTTGGAGTTTAATTCTTATGATATAGATTTTTATCAGGTTAAGTTACAATATAGAAAACTTGCTAAAAAATATCATCCTGATTTGAATAGAGATAGGGATACAACTGAGAAATTTCAAGAAATTAATTCAGCTTTTGAGTTTTTAACAGAAGAAAATATAAAAAGATATAATCAGATGAAAAGATAGCAGAAGATAATTGCTATCTTTTTTTAATTTTAAAATTGTGGTAAAATAAATATGAAATAAAATATTTGGAGGTAGTTATGAATATAGTAGATCGTTTTGTGGAATATGCAAAAATGGACACTCAATCAAATCCTAAGTCTAAAACCGTTCCTTCAACAGAGAAACAAAAGAACTTGGGAAATTTACTTGTAAAGCAATTAAAAGAAATGGGAATTGAAAATGCTCATATTGATGAAAAGGGTTATGTTTATGCTCATTTGAAATCAAATGTAGAAAAGAATCTTAAAAAAGTTGGTTTTATTGCACATATGGATACTGCAACAGAACTTACCGGAGCAAACGTAAATCCTCAATTTGTTGATTACAAAGGAGGAGATATTAAGTTAAATGATGAATTTACAATGTCCGTAAAAGAATTCCCTTGTTTAAATGAAGTTGTAGGAGAAAGACTTATAACAACTGATGGAAATACTTTATTGGGGGCTGATGACAAGTCGGGTATTGCAATTATTATGGATGCAATTCAAAAAATTATATCAAATAATTTACCACATGGAGATATTTCAATAGGATTTACTCCCGATGAAGAAATTGGGCGTGGAGCTGATTATTTTGATGTAAAAAAATTTGGAGCAGACTTTGCTTATACAATTGACGGTGGACCTATTGGAGAACTTGAATATGAAAGTTTCAATGCTTGTAGTGCAGTTGTAGATATTAAAGGAAAAAATGTTCATCCGGGTTCAGCAAAAGATATTATGAGAAATTCACTTATGGTTGCTCATAATCTTTTATCAATGTTACCTGCAAATGAAAGACCTGAACATACTGAAGGATATGACGGTTTCTATCATTTATTGGAAATGAACGGAGATACTGAAAATACTCATATGGAATTTATCATAAGAGATTTTGATAGAGCAAAATTTGAAAATAAAAAAGAATATATGAAAAAAATAGTTGAAATTTTAAATTTCAGATATGATAATTCAATCACTTTGGAACTTAAAGATTCATATTACAATATGAGAGAAAAATTGGAAGATAGAAAAGATATAATCGACCTTGCCTATAATTCAATGGTTGAAATTGGAATTACTCCAAAAATTCAAGCAATTAGAGGAGGTACTGATGGATCAAGACTTTCTTTCATGGGTCTACCTTGTCCAAATATTTTTGCTGGTGGATTTAATTTCCACGGTAGATATGAATTTGTTCCTATTTCATATATGGAAAAAGGATCAGAATTACTTGTAAAAATTGTAGAAAATATTGTAAAAGGAGAATAATATGAATTTAAAACCGGAAAGAGTTTTTCACTATTTTAGAGAGCTTTCAGATATTCCTCGTGAATCACACAATGAAAAGGCAGTATCGGATTATATTTATGATTTTGGAAAAAAACTAGGACTTGAAACAAAACAAGATGATATTCTTAATGTTTATATAAGAAAGCCTGCAACTAAGGGATATGAAAATAAACCTGGAATAATCTTACAAGGACATATGGATATGGTTTGTGAAAAAGCTACAAGCTCAAAACATAATTTTGCAACAGATAAAATTGAATGGGTAATTAAAGATGATTTGCTTTTTGCAAATAACACTACACTTGGAGCAGATGACGGAATTGCAGTTGCAATGGCAATGGCGATTTTGGAAGATGAAACTCTAGTTCATCCTGAACTTGAAGTTCTTATTACAGTTACTGAAGAAACTACAATGGCAGGAGCTTTGGGACTTGAAAAAGGACTATTAAAAGGAAAGTACTTTTTTAATATCGATTCTGAAGAAGAAGGTATTTTAACTCTTGGCTCAGCTGGTGGTACTTTATTTAAAACAAATTTAGAATTAAAATTTGAAAATAAGGAAGTAGAACTTGTTAAACTTCATTTTGACGGATTTTTGGGTGGACATTCAGGAATGGAAATCGGTAAAAATAGAAGAAATATGATTAAAACAATTGCTGAATTTATAAAAGAGAGCGGACTTTCAATCTCGAGTGTAAACTGTGGAAATAAAGACAATGCAATTCCTAGGGTTGGAGAAATTGTAATTGAAAATTCGCCAAAATTAGATGAATTAATTTCTAAATTTACAGAAAAATACAATGGGGAAGAACAACTTACAATAGATAAAAAAGAAATATTTAATGGAAAAGTTTTAACAAACGCATTAAAAAATACTCTAGTTGATATTTTACAAGAATTGCCAACAGGAGTTAATTCTAAAGATGAAACTGGAATTATAAGTTCATCAAATCTTGCAATAGTTAAAACTACTGAAAATGAAATTATAATCCGCGACTCTATTCGTTCATCTTCATTGAGTATTTTAGCAGATATGAAGTCATCTTTTAGTAAAATCGGAGAAAAATTTGGCTTGAATTATGAATTTTCAGGTGGTTATCCTTCATGGGAAAAGAAAGAAAATTCAACACTACAAAAATATGCAAACAAAGTTTATAAAGAGTTAACTGGAAACGAATTTGAAAATATTATAGTTCATGCAGGACTTGAGTGTGGAGCAATTTATGAAAAATATCCAAATCTTGAATTGATTTCATTTGGGCCTGACATAAGAGGAGCACATACTCCGCAAGAAAATCTTTCAATTTCATCAACTGAGAGAGTTTATGACTTTACACTAAAATTAATTGAAAAAATTGCAAAAAATTAATTTTAAAATTTTATTGAAAATCAGCTAAGCAATTAGCTGATTTTTTATGTTGATATTTTAAGTTTTATTTAATATAATAAATATATAATGAATAAAGAGTATTTTATATGGGGGTCTTTATGAGTAATATAGAATTTAAGTTTGGAAGTAAGTCAATAAAAAATGGAGAAAGTACGAAGCTATGTTCAATTTTGAATATTACACCTGACTCTTTTTCTGACGGTGGAAAATATTTTGATATTGATAGAGCTGTAAAAAGAGCAAGAGAACTTGTTTCAGCCGGGGCTTATATGATTGATATAGGTGGAGAGTCCACAAGACCTGGAAGTAAATTAATTTCCGTAGAAGAAGAGATTGAAAGAATTGTTCCGATTATCAAAGCGATTAAGCCTGAAATGGATGTTGTTATTTCCGTAGATACTTGGAAATCTGAAGTTGCTAAGGCAGCAATAGATGCAGGAGCAGATATTATTAATGATATTACAGGATTACTTGGAGATGAAAAAATGGCTGATGTGATTGCAGATTCAAATGTCGGATATATTATGATGTTTAATCCCGTGATTATAAGACCTGAACATGAAGGCTCTAAAATTTTTCCAAAGTTTGGGAAAAATGCCTTTATGACAGATAAAGATTTGGAATATTTTCAAAGTTTGGATATTTTAGATATGATGGAAGAGTGTTTTAATAAAACTATAAATATTGCCATTTCAAAGGGAATAGAAAAGTCTAGAATTTGTTTAGACCCCGGTATTGGTTTTGCTCTTACAAAAAGAGAAAATCTAGAATTGATTAAGGGAATAGATAGAATTCATAATATGGGATATTTATCCTTTTTAGGAGTTTCCAGAAAGAGATTTGTAGTAAATATTTTAGCTGAAAATAATATTGAAGCAGATATAAAAATAGAAGAAGGATTGTCTAATGTGGATTTGGCATCTGCATATTTAAGTGCAATTGCATCTTTTAAAGGTATAAATATATTGAGAGTTCATAATTTTGATAAACATTTTTCAGCTACTTTAATTGGTGATGCAATTAGAATGGCAGATAAAAGTGAAGATATTAATTTTGAAGCATATAAAAAATAGGAGGGTTTATGAGTAAAGTTTGGATTGCGTTGGGCAGTAATATGGGAGAAGGCCGGAAAAATCTTGATTTAGCAATTAAGATGATGAATGAAAGAGGAGTTTTAGTTGAAAAAGTTTCAAATTATATAGAAACTGAGCCTTATGGTTATACTGAACAGGATAATTTTGTAAATGCAGTTTGCATAGCTGAAACGAAACTTAGTCCTAGAGAGCTTTTAGAAACTCTTTTGAAAATAGAGCTTGATATGGGACGAGTTAGAATAATCAAATGGGGGCCAAGACTTATTGACTTAGATATTTTATTCTATGAGGACTTAATAATAGATGAAGAGGATTTTAAAGTTCCACATATTGAAATACAAAAAAGGTCTTTCGTTTTAGAACCTATGAATGAAATAAGCCCTGATAAAATTCATCCTGTATTTAAAAAGACTGTAAATCAGTTGTTATTGGATTTAAATGCTTGTGATATGTAGATTAAAGCTATAATTCTTGAAAAAATAGAGTTTTTATGTTAAGATTATGTAAAATAAAAGAGAATTAAGGAGGTTTTTTTATGACACCACATAATAGAGCGATAAAAGGAGAAATAGCAGAAACTGTCTTAATGCCGGGAGACCCTTTAAGAGC
The DNA here is from genome assembly GCF_035282405.1 of Parvimonas sp. C2. NCBI lineage: Bacteria > Bacillati > Bacillota > Tissierellia > Tissierellales > Peptoniphilaceae > Parvimonas > Parvimonas sp. C2. The sequence continues at coordinate 506,551 of NZ_JAYKBP010000001.1, read as the reverse complement.
AAAGTTTATTGCAGAAAATTTTTTAGAAAATGTAACATTATTTAATGATGTAAGAGGAATGTTAGGTTATACAGGAACTTATAAGGGTAAAAAAGTTTCAGTTATGGGAAGTGGAATGGGTGTTCCATCAATTGGAATTTATTCTTATGAATTAATCCATTTTTATGGAGTCAAAAATTTAATCAGAATTGGTTCTTGTGGAGCGTATAGCGACAAACTTAAATTATATGATGTAGTTGTAGGAATGGCTGCTTCAACAGATTCAAATTTTGCTCATCAATATAAATTAGATGGAACATACTCAGCAAATTGTTCTTGGGAACTTTTAAGAAAAACTTATGAAGCTTCAAAAGAACAAAATATTGACATCAATGTTGGAAATATTTTCTGTTCAGATATTTTCTATAATGCTTCACCTGAAGATTGGAAAAAATGGGCACAGATGGGTGTTCTAGCGGTAGATATGGAAAGTTATGCACTTTATTGCAATGCTAACTATGCCGGAGTTAATGCAATTACAATTTTAACTGTTTCAGATTCATTCCATTTTAAAGAAATTACAACTCCTGAAGAAAGACAAAACAGTTTTACAACGATGATGAAATTAGCATTGGAGATAGCATAATGAAATTAAATAGATATATGGATCATACTGCATTAAAAGCAGATACTACTTATGAAATGATAGACAAACTTTGTGAAGAGGCTAAAAAATATGACTTTTTCTCTGTTTGTGTAAATGGTTGTCATGTAAAAAGATGTGCTGAAAACTTAAAAGGTTCAAATACTAAAGTTTGTACTGTTGTAGGATTTCCACTAGGAGCAATGACAACTGAAAGTAAAGTTTTTGAAACAGAAAATGCAATTAAAAACGGTGCAAATGAAATTGATATGGTAATCAATATAGGTGCATTAAAATCAAATGATTTAGACTTTGTATATAATGATATAAAGGCACTTGTAGATGCTACAAGAGGAAAAGTACTTTTAAAAGTTATTATAGAAACTTGTCTTTTAACTGATGAAGAAATTGTAAAAGTTTCTGAACTTTGTGTTAAGGCGGGAGCAGAATTTGTAAAAACTTCAACAGGATTTAGCACTTCAGGAGCAAATGAACATGTTGTTTCACTTATGAAAAAAACTGTTGGAGAAAATGCAAAAGTGAAAGCTAGTGGAGGAATTAGAGATAAGGCTACAGCTTTAAAAATGATTGAATTAGGTGCTGACAGATTGGGCGTAAGTGCAAGTGTAAAAATAATTTCAGAATAATTTATGGAAGTTGGAAACAGCTTCCTTTTTTTATAATTACGATTTTTTTAATACATTTGATTGTTATTATCTTTCGGAGGGTATATTTTTTATAAAATCAGGAAGGGGATGATTTTTATGAAAAAATTTTTAATACCTTTTATTTTATGTGTTTTTATAATAGGATTTGTAGTAACATATAAAGTAAAATCAAAAAAAGGAGAGAAAGTTATGGACAAACCAAAAGTTGATTTAAGTTCAATTAAAAACAAAGGAGAAATCTATTTAGCAGGAGGTTGTTTCTGGGGTGTTGAAGGATATTTTTCAAAAATAGAGGGCATTGCGGATACAACTGTTGGATATGCAAATGGAAATGGCTCAGAGACAAGTTATGAAAAAATTAAAAGTACAGACCATGCAGAAACTGTGCATATAGTTTATGATAAGGATAAAATTTCACTTGAAGAAATTTTACAACATTATTTTAGAATAATTGAGCCTACAAGTGTTAATAAACAAGGAAATGATAGTGGTAGGCAATATAGAACAGGAGTTTACTATGTTGATGAAAATGATAAATCTGTTATAGAAAAATTTATTGACGGACAGAGAGCGAATTTTGACAAGCCGATAACTGTAGAAGTTGAAAAACTTAAAAATTTTGTTGTCGCTGAAGAGTATCACCAAGATTATTTAAAGAAACATCCAAATGGATATTGTCATATTGACTTAGGTCTTGCAGATAAACCTCTCGAAAGAAGAGATGGAAAATATAAAAAGCCAAGTGAAGAAGAATTAAAAAATAAATTGAGCGACTTGGAATACAATGTTACTCAAAATGGAGCAACTGAAAAACCATTTTCAAGTAAATATGATAAATTTGATAAAAAGGGAATATATGTTGATGTAGTAACAGGAGAACCTCTTTTTTCTTCAAAAGATAAATACGATGCAGGTTGTGGATGGCCAAGTTTTACAAAGCCAATTGATGAAAATATAAATTACAAAAAAGATGATAGTCATGGTCTTAAGAGGGTTGAAGTAAAAAGTAAAGGTGGAGATTCACATTTAGGACATGTCTTTGATGATGGTCCTAAGGATAAAGGAGGAAAAAGGTATTGTATTAATGGAGCTTCTTTAAGATTCATTCCTTTAGAGGATATGGAAAAAGAAGGATATGGGAAATATATTGATAAAGTCAAATAAAAAAATTTTAAATATTTAGTTGGGAAAAGGTATATAATTTTATAAATTTAATTATATACCTTTTTTGTTGTGAAATAATAATACTATTAAGTATTTGCTTTGTGCAAAATGTTCAAAAATTGCTAATAACTGAGCTTTTTTAAGTAAGTAAAAAGGTTATAAAATCTCAAAAGTTTTCCCGAAACATATTGACTTATATATCAATTAAGAGTATAATACAATTAATAAATTTTATAGGAGGTATTATATGAACTTATTATCTAATTTTGTATTACTAAGCGGTTCGGAACTTGTTGATACTATCAACAAAATAAACGATTTTATCGCTGGTAAAATTTTAGTAACTGGTTTGTTATTTGCTGGATTATTCCTTTCATTTATTTTGGGTTTCCCTCAAATTACAAAACTGGGAAAGGCTTTTAAATTGGTTTTTGGAGGACTTTTCAAAAAGAAAGAAGGACCTAAAGAAGAGGGTTCTATGTCTTCATTCCAAGCATTGGCTACAGCGGTAGCTGCACAAGTAGGAACAGGTAATGTTGCAGGGGTTGCAACTGCTATTACTGCAGGGGGACCTGGAGCGATTTTTTGGATGTGGTTATCAGCATTCTTTGGAATGGGAACAATTTTCGTAGAAGCAGTTTTAGCTCAAAAGTACAGATCTAAAATTGATGGAGAATTTGTAGGAGGACCTGCATATTACATATCAAAAGGTCTTAAAAAGGCTGGTGTATTTTCTAAGGTTTTAGCTGGATTTTTTGCAATTGCAATAGTATTAGCTTTAGGATTTATGGGTAATGCAGTTCAATCAAACTCAATAGCGTCAGGTATTAAAGGTATTCAAGGACTTGAAAGTATTAATCCAGCTATTATTGGTGTTATTGTTGCTGTTTTAGCAGCTTTAATTTTTATTGGTGGTATTGACAGAATAGCAAAATTTGCTGAACTTGTAGTTCCTGTAATGGCAGCAGTTTATATCTTAGGGAGTATAGTTATTCTATTTATGTTTGCAAATAAAATAGGGCCTACTTTTGCATGGATTTTTGAAAGTGCATTTAGTGGAACTGCTGCAATGGGTGGTATTGCAGGAGCAGCAGTTAAGGTTGCAGTTCAAAAAGGGGTTGCAAGAGGTTTGTTCTCTAATGAAGCTGGTATGGGTTCTACACCACATGCTCACGCAGTTGCAAATGTAAAACACCCTGCCGAACAAGGTTTAACAGCTATTATTGGTGTATTCATTGATACAGTTTTAGTATGTTCTGCAACAGCACTTGCTATTTTAGTAACAGGTGCTTATAGTGTTAAGGGAGCTGATGGAAAATTCTTAGCTGGAGCACAGTTAACTCAACAAGCATTCAGATCTGCATTTGGATCAGGTGGAGCTATTTTCTTAGCTATTTGTTTATCATTCTTTGCATTTACAACTATTGTAGGTTGGTACTATTTTGGAGAATCAAATATCAAATATTTATTTGGTAAAGCAGGACTTTTACCATACAGAGCTATAGTTCTTATTTGTATCATAGCTGGTTCTCTAGGAGAAGTTGCTATTGTTTGGTCACTAGCGGACATTTTTAATACTTTAATGGTGTTGCCGAACTTGGTTGCTATCCTTTGGTTGTCATTTGAAGCTAGAGCTATTATGAAAGATTATAATAAATGTCTATTAAATAATGATGTGCATTATGATTACGAAGTAAAATAGTAATTAAATTATATAAATTTAGGAGGGATTTTATCTCTCCTTTTTTAGTGCAAAAATAGGTTTTTAATAATTTTGTAACACTTTTGTAATAATTTTGTAATTTTTAGTGCATATTTTTAGCTATTTGTTGATGTTATAAAAAAAATATGTTAAAATTATTTACGTTAGATAGTTATTATAAAATAATTAATAGGAGGTATTTATGAAAATAAAAAAGAAAGTTTTAGTGTTTTCTTTATTGTTGTCAAGTGTATTAGTTTCTAAGGATACATTTGTTAGAGAAAAAATAGTCGAGGCTGCAGAATATAGACATAAAATATTTTATGGGGATGACGGGAAGCCTGCAAACTGGTGGTACGATGACGGTAAAGATTGGTACTTTTTCCAAAACGGAAAGAAACATAATGGATATGGAAAAGATGCTTCCGGAAAGAAATTTTTTGACAACGGAAAATATGCAAACTGGTGGAATGACGATGGAAAGGAATGGTATTTTTTCCAAAAAGGTGAAAAACATAGTGGTTATGGAGAAGATGCTTCCGGAAAGAAATTTTTTGACAACGGAAAATATGCAAGCTGGTGGCATGATGATGGTAAAGACTGGTACTTTTTCCAAAACGGAAAGAAATATAATGGATATGGAAAAGATAATTCTGGAAAGAGATTTTTCTACAATGGGAAATATGCAAATGGTTGGTGTGAAGATGATGAAGATTGGTTCTTCTTCCAAAATGGATATAAGCATTCCGGCTATGGAATAGACGCCAATGGAACTAAATATTTTTACAATGGAAAATATGCTGGTGGCTGGTATGATGATGGAAAAGATTGGTACTTTTTCAAAGATGGATCAAAACATCACGGATATGGAACAGATGGCAACGGAAAGAAATATTTTTACAATGGGAAATATACAGACGGCTGGTACGATGATGGAGAAGATTGGTACTTTTTCAAAAATGGTGAAAAATTTACTGGACGAGCTAAAGATGAGTCAGGATATAGAGACTTTGTAAATGGGAAATATAGAAGAAAATCATTTAACAATGCTTTTATAGATAAGATTTATCCTGGAGTTTTAAAAGCTGTTAAAGGTAAAGGGTTGTTCCCTTCAGTGGCAGTTGCACAAGCTTGTTTGGAAACTGGATTTGGAAAAGATAGTTTATCTCCTCCACCTATTTATAATTTATTTGGAATAAAAGCTCCTAAAGGTACTCCACCTTCAAGATATCATGAAATAAGAACTGCAGAATATAAAAATGGAGTAAAATATTATATTACTGCTAGGTTTATGAAATTTACAGGATATGATGAAGCTTTTGAATATTATGCTAAGCTATTTACAAAGAACAAATGGTTAAGAAATTATTATTCAGGTGTATTGTCTGCCAGAACTCCGGAAGAAGCTGCAAGAGCATTAACAGGTACTTATGCAACTGATCCTAATTATGGTAAAAAGCTTCTTAACATAATTGATAAGTACGGATTAAGAGAATTAGATAAATAAATTTTTCCGAATGGAGTAAAACCTTAGATGAAAAAATTTAAGAACGAATTTATCGGACTATCTTCAGGATTTCTGTGGGCGGTCAATGGTATAGTATTTTCTTTGCTGATGGGAAGCGAATTGATTAAAAACTATAATGTGGAAATTATATTTTTTCTACCTTTAGTTTTTGCAGGATTTAATGACTTATTTGCGGGATTACTAGTTCTTGGATATAATGGATTTTTAGGAAAATTGAAGATGATATTACCTGCATTGAAGACAAAGACTGGTAAATGGGTCTGCTTTGCGGGTTTAATTGGAGGACCTGTTGGACAGTGCTCATATATAATGGGGATTTCTCTGGCAGGTCCTGCTTATGCAATTCCAATTTCTGCATTATGTCCAATGTTTGGTACTATTTTATCATTTATATTTTTAAAAGAGAAAATTAACTTAAAAACTATTGTTTGTATTATTGGTTGTATTATTGGAACATTTGTTCTTTCTTATACGAAACCCACAGGCAATTACCCTTATTTTTATCTTGGAATTTTATTTTCTTTACTTGCAGGTTTTAGTTGGGGACTTGAAGCAACTATTGTAAGTTTTGCAACAAAAGAGGAACTTGAAGAGGAAATAATACTAAATATAAGGGAGATAATATCTGGAATTAGTATATTGTTTTTAGTTTTACCTTGTTTAAATTTGTTTGGTAGCTTTATTACAACAATACGAAGTATTGCTATAATAAGATATTTACTCTTTGCTGGATTTTTTGCAAGTTTAAGTTATTTACTTTATTATAAAGGAATGAACTTAAATGGAGTTCCAAAGGGAATGGCTTTAAATAGCACTTTTAGCTTATGGAGTGTTGTTTTATCGGTTATTTTTTTATCTACGCCACTTACCGTAACCTTATTGATTGGTGTTGCTATAGTAACTATATCAGTAATAGGTTTATCATTTAGTGAGTAAAAATTCGTTTGATGGTATATAAAATATTTTAATAATTTTATGGTAAAGTATTTATTTAAAATTGAAAATGTAGTATAATAAATATATACGAAAAATAAAAGGAGGAAATTTGTATGCATCCAATGTTACAAAAAAGTGTAGACACAGGTTATATGAAAGAAGAACATGGTCTATACATCGAAGAAGCTATTGCTAAAGGAGAAACTTTAATTATTTCAGGACATAGATCTGCCGGAATAAGACCGTTTATGGCAGCTGTTATGGCTGTTGCAAAAGGTTCACATAAGACTGTTCAAGTTAAAGACGAAGCTGGAATCGAAGCTGCAAGTGATGTAGATTATATTTTAATTCCTGCACTTACTGAAGAAAACTGTGAATCAATGGTTCAAGCTGCTTTTAATAAAAAAGGAATGTCAACAATTACTTTTAAAGAAACTGAACTTAAATATTCAATGATGAAAATCATGAAAACTCAAGCTAAAGAAGTTGGAGATTTGAATAAAGTTGTTCATTTAATTGAATGTAGAAAATTAGATGGTATTCCACATTTAATCAACTTTAGTAAAATGACTTATGACGAAAAAGGAAAAGTTAAGAGAGAAGATTTACTTAGTTGTGAAGATTACGAATAAAAATATGAGCAAGAATTTTAATTCTTGCTTTTTTTGTGCATAAAATTCCTTTATGATAAAATCATAAAAGTGTTGCAATTGAAAAAATATGTTTTTTATGTTATCATATTTGATAGTATTGGAGGATTTTTTGTGATTATTTTTGGATTAGACCCCGGAATTGCAATTGTTGGTTATGGAATTATTGAGGCTATCGGGAATAGAGTACGACTTATCGATTATGGAGTAATTGAAACAAAAGCAGGAATTCCACTTCCTGATAGGCTTAAAAGCATTGATGAAGAATTGAATAAATTAATTGATTTACATAATGTTGATGAACTTGCAATTGAAGAGCTTTTCTTTAATAAAAATGTTAAAACTGTAATAAATGTTGCACAGGCAAGAGGGGTTGAAATTTTATCTTTTATAAAGAAGAATATTTTAGCTTATGAATATACTCCTTTACAAGTTAAACAGGCTATTACAGGCTATGGTAGGGCGGATAAAAAGCAAATGCAGGAGAGTGTTAAGATGATTTTTAAACTTAAATCCGTTCCAAAACCGGATGATGCTGCAGATGCTTTGGCTATTGCACTTTGCCATTTTTTTAGCTTAAAATTTAAAGAACAATTTAGAATGAAATAGGTGTTTTATGTACGAATATATTAGTGGAGAACTTAAATTTATCTATAATGATTATATTGTTATAGATAATGGTGGAATAGGTTATAAGATTTTTACTTCCAACAATACATTATTTAATGTAACAGTTGGAGATTTTTATACAATTTATGCAGATTACATAGTTAAAGAAGATTATGTAGCTCTTTTTGGTTTTAAAACTATGGATGAACTTTCAATGTTTAAATTACTTGTAAGCGTAAATAGCATTGGTCCAAAGGTTGCATGTGGAATATTATCCTCAATGTCTGTTGATAGTTTAAAATTGACTATTGTAAATGGAGATGCAGTTGCTCTTGCTACAGCCAAAGGTGTGGGCAAGAAAACAGCACAGAAAATTATTTTGGAATTAAAGGATAAAATTTCAATTGACAGTATAAGTAGTAAAGATGTTTCAGGTATGGAAACAACTTTAGATAGTGGAAAAGACTTGGAAAAGAGAGAACTTGTTTCTGATGCTTTAATTAATTTAGGATTTATGAAAAATGATATTGAGAGATTTCTTTCAAGTATAAATATTGATGAAATGGAAATAGAAGATATAATTAAACTTAGTATGAAAAAATTATAGGTGTTAGTATGTTTGAAGATTATGAAGATAGAATTATAGGGACGGGTTTTTCAAGAGAAGATATTGAAATAGAAACCAGTTTAAGACCGAAATGGATTGATGAATATATTGGTCAAGAAAAAGCAAAAGAAAGACTTAAAATCTTTATTGAGGCAGCAAAAACTAGAAATGAGCCTCTTGACCACAGTTTGCTTTATGGTCCTCCGGGACTTGGAAAAACAACTCTTGCAAATATAATAGCAAATGAAATGGGAGTTAATATCAGAGTTACTTCGGGGCCAGCAATAGAAAAGCCAAGTGATCTTGCAAGTATTTTGACGAATTTAAGTAAAGATGATGTTTTGTTTATAGACGAAATTCACAGAATAAATAGAAGTGTTGAAGAAATCTTATATCCTGCAATGGAAGACTATGCACTTGATATAATAATAGGAAAGGGTCCAAGTGCCAGAAGCCTTAGAATTGACCTTGAAAAATTTACTTTGATAGGGGCAACGACAAGAACAGGACAACTTACAGGTCCACTTCGTGACAGATTTGGAATTATGTTGAGTCTTGAATTATATAGTATTGAAAACTTACAAAAGATAATTACAAGATCTGCAGGAATTTTGGGAATTGAAATTGAACCTGAGGGAGCACTTGAAATTGCAAGACGTTCCAGAGGAACACCAAGAATTGCAAACAGACTTTTAAAGAGAGTTAGAGACTTTGCTCAGGTTAAGAGAAATGGAAAAATTGATTTACAAACCAGTAAAGACGGACTTGATATTTTAGAAGTGGATTCTCTTGGACTTGACACAATAGACAGAAAAATAATAACTACAATAATAGATAATTTTTCAGGGGGTCCTGTTGGAATTGATACAATAGCAGCTTCAACAGGCGAGGAGAGAATTACAATCGAAGATGTCTATGAACCTTATTTACTACAAATAGGATTTCTAAGTAGAACAAGTAGAGGAAGAATTGTAACTGAAAAAGCATATAAGCATTTTGGAAGGATAAAAAAGTAACGATTATTAAACCGTTACTTTTTTTATTGTGGAACAACAAAATTTTCCGACACTACCCAATGGAAAAAATTAGGGAATTATACTATTAAGTTAATTCCAATTATTGCTAGTATTAAGTTTACAATTGTAATTGTAACTATATCATTTCTATTGTATTTATAATTCTTTTTTTGTATATAATTTGATACTACAATTGTTGAAAATATAGTAACTAATGATGATATAAGGATTAGTTTTCCAGTTAAAATAATTCCCAATTTAAAATAAATTATCGGTAAGAAAAAAATTATTGAAGTAAAATGAAGTTTTAAATTATCTATTATTTTAATTTTATTTATATTTTTTAATGAATTTTTATTATATATAAAATTACAAATATTATGTTCTATTCTAAAAATGTTAAACAAATTTAAAATACCATTAAGAACAATTGAAATAGCAAAGAAAATTATTATATTTTCAAGGGTTTCTCTCCAAACGGTTATAAAAGATATTGTATAAAAAAGTGAGATATTTTTTATAAAATTTCCACTTCGTATTATGTATAAAAAATTATATCCAAAATATTTTTCTGAATTTATTAAAAGTTTTGAAAAATTATGTTTTTTAATATAATTTGATTTTATAGAATTTAATATTTTTATTGATATATAGACAGATACAAAAAATACTAAAAAGTAAACAAAAAAAGGAATTTTATTTGCAAAATTTTTTATCATTTCTCCCGTTCCTTTTTTTACAAATACTAGAAGCAAAAAAATTATACTAAATCTAATCAATAGTAAAAATGACTGAAAATCAATTTTATTGAATATTTTTCTTAGTCCTATAACAATTAAAAATAGCAAGGATACAATTGTCATATAGAATAGGCTTAAGTTTATTAAATCTAATCTGTATGGAATATATACAAAAAAGCCGACGATTAAAGATATGATTAAACTCTTTGAAGAATAGTATTTTTCTATTTCATCAGTTTTTAATTTTCCAAAAAATGATTTTAGTTTTACTTTGCTGTTTAAATTATAGTTTGGAAAGATAAATTCAATAATTATTGTAAAAAATAATAAACTTTTTAGAAGATACATATCTTCATATTTGCCAAACAGAATAAATCCAATATGAATTAATGAAATTATAAACAGTATCAATGCAAAAAATTCTATTAGGTTAAAATTATTTTTTATTTTAAATCTTTTCCTAAATATTTCAAAATTTATTTTAAATACATTCAAGAATTTCACTCTCCAATTTTTCTGTACTTTTATCTAAAATTTTTACAATTTTTCCGTCTTTCATTATAAAAAATTCATCACATATATCTGAAAGAGTATCTAAAATATGCGAAGAAATCAAAATGGAACAATCTTTAGAAATCTCTTTTAGATAGGTTTTAAGTTCAAATATATAGTTTATATCTATACTATTAAATGGTTCATCTAGAATTAAAAAATCAAAATTTCGTATAAATATAGGAGATAGGGCGATTTTTTTACTCATTCCCTGAGAAAGATTTGCAATTAATTCATTTTCTTTGTTTTTTAAATTTAATTTTTCTATAACATAATTGTAATTTGAGTTTGTATCATTATATTTTAATAAAAGATTTATAAATTCTTTTACAGTTAAAAACTCGTAGGCTTTAAGATTAGTTGGGATATAAAGAATTTTGTTTTCGTCAATATCCATTTCGATATTACCATTTAAGTTTAAATTATTTGTTATTGCATTCATCAATGTCGTTTTACCTGCACCATTTTTTCCAATGAGTGCATAAATTTTTCCCTTATCAAAACTTAAATTTTCAACATATATTGAAAAATTTTCAAAAGAATGACTCAACTTTTTTAAAATCATAAAACTCTCCTAGTAAAAATAAATAATTATTCTATATAGAATTTGAAAAATGTGCTTGCTATTAAGTTAATTATATTACAAAAATATCTTTTGTCAACGATTTAGTTATTTAGTTAATTCGTTGAGATTAAAAAAATTTGAAAAATATTGAAAAACAAGATATAATATATGCTTGTAGATGTATTTTATATTTTAATAAAGGAAGAGAGTTAATGAATAATTTAAAAACAGATGATTTTGATTTTGAGCTTGATGAGTCTTTGATTGCTCAGTTTCCACTTAAGGATAGATCAAGTTCAAAACTTTTAGTTGTAAATAGAGAAAATTTTGATTTGGAACATAAAAATTTTAAAAATATTGTTGATTATATAAAAAAAGATGATGTTTTGGTAATTAATGATACTAAAGTTATTCCTGCAAGACTTTTTGGAGCAAGACCCGGTAAGAACGAAGCGATTGAAGTTTTACTTTTGAAAAAGCACGAGGATAATACTTGGGAAACTTTAGTTAAGCCCGGAAAGAAAATGAAGACAGGCTCAAAGGTTGAGTTTGGGAACGGAAAATTGCTTGGAGAAGTTGTAGGTATAAGTGAGGATGGAGAGAGATTTGTAAAATTTTCTTATGATGGAATTTTTGAAGAAATTTTGGACGAACTTGGAACAATGCCACTTCCACCATACATTCACGAAAAATTGGAAGAAAGAGATAGATACCAAACTGTTTATGCAAAGCATAATGGTTCAGCTGCAGCACCGACTGCCGGGCTTCATTTTACAGATGAGCTTTTAAAAGAGCTTAAAGAAAAGGGAGTTAAGATTGCAAGAGTTACTCTTCATGTTGGACTTGGAACTTTTAGACCTGTTAAGGTTGATAATGTTTTGGAACATAAGATGCATGATGAGTATTATGAAATTTCAGAAGAAAGTGTTGAAATAATTAATTCTGCAAAGGAAAAAGGAAATAGAATTTTTGCTGTTGGAACAACAAGTGTAAGAACTTTGGAAACAGTTTATAAAAATAATGGAAAACTTGTAGCTTGTAAGGGGAATACGGATATTTTCATATATCCGGGTTTTGAGTTTAAGGTTGTTGATTGTCTTATTACAAATTTTCATTTGCCAAAATCAACTTTAATTATGCTTGTTAGTGCTTTTGCATCAAAAGAGATAATAATGAATGCATATAATGAGGCTACGAAAAATAAATACAGATTTTTTAGTTTTGGCGACGCAATGCTTATTAAAAAGGAGAAATAATGGAATTAAAATACGAATTGATAAAAAAGTCTTCGGATTGTAATGCAAGACTTGGAAAAATATATACAAATAGGGGTGTTATTGAAACTCCGATTTTTATGCCTGTAGGAACGAGAGCGACTGTAAAGGCTATGAATGTAGATGAGTTAAAAGAGATAGGCTCACAAATAATTTTAGGAAATACTTACCATTTATATTTAAAACCCGGTCAAGAAATTATTAGAATGGCTGGTGGACTTCATAAATTTATGAATTGGGACAAACCAATTTTAACAGATAGTGGAGGTTTTCAAGTTTTCAGCCTTGGAGATATTAGGAAGATAACTGAAGAGGGTGTAGAATTCAGATCTCATATTGACGGTTCAAAGCATTTTATTTCTCCTGAAAAATCAATGGAAATTCAAAATGATTTAGGCTCTGATATTATGATGGCTTTTGATGAATGTGCACCATATCCTGCAAGTTATGATTATGTAAAAAATTCTATGGAAAGAACTTTACATTGGTTAAAGAGATGTAAGGATTATCATAAAAACACAGATAATCAAGCACTTTTTGGGATTATTCAAGGTGGAATGTTTAAGGATTTAAGAAGAGAGTCTGCGCTTGCTACAATTGATATGGATTTACCGGGCTATGCTATTGGAGGGCTTAGTGTAGGAGAACCTAAAGAAATTATGGTTGAATATCTAAATTATACAACACAATTTATGCCTGAAAATAAGCCTAGATATTTAATGGGAGTGGGAACTCCGGATTATTTATTTGAAGCTGTTGAAGCGGGTATTGATATGGCTGACTGTGTTCTTCCTACAAGAATTGCAAGAAATGGAACTGCAATGACTTCAAAGGGAAAACTTGTTATAAAAAATGCTAAATATGCGAAGGACTTTGCTCCACTTGATGATGAATGTGATTGTTATGCTTGTAGAAATCACACAAGAGCTTATATAAGACATTTGATAAATGTTGATGAAATATTAGGGGCAAGACTTCTTTCAATCCATAATTTAAGATTTTTACTAAAAACAATGGAAAATATAAGACAAGCAATTAGAGAAGATAGATTTTTAGAATATAAAAAAGAATTCTATAAAAAGTATGGATATGAGGACTAGAAATGAATAAATTTTTAAAATTATTGTTAATTTTAGTGATTACACCGATAATTTTAGCAACAGCAGGCTTTGCTGTATTGCCGTCATCAGTTTTTGCTTATATAAAAGACGGAAAAGAAGTTTTTATCGGATCTTTTATGATTTATACATTCGCTTTAGTAAATGCAGTATTATCATTCTTTGGAATAACATATTTAAGAAGAGTTAGAAAGAAATTTAATGATGAAAATTACCCAACAGGAGTAACTGTTGTAGCTTTTGTAAATTTACTTATTTCTATTATGTGTAATTACTTTACTTTTTCAGTTTTAAAACTTATGTTAAGAAATTCAAAAATGGAAATTCCTTTTTATGTAATTAGATTGGTTTTCACTTTGATTGCAATTTTGACGGCATTATATGGAATTTATTTGAGAAAAGTAAATAGAGATAGTGAGTTTGCAATAAGAAATAAATGGACAATGAGTAATGATATAGTTTTTGGCTTTGCTAATAAATTTTCAGGAATTGTCTTTATAGCGGGTGGAATATTTCTTTCAATAGTATCTTGGATTATTGGAAATCAAAGTCAATTATATATAACAACATTATTTACTTTAATAATTTGTGCAATATCATCAAACTATATAAGTAGAACAATAGGTATGAAATACAAAATGATGTATAAGGAAAAAGACAAGAAAATATAAATTTTTTTAAAATAGAGTGTCAATTAGAAAATATTGACACTTTTTTAGTGGAAAAAATAGAATTAAATTAGAATAATAATATAAAAATATATAATAATTTTATAAAAATGTTGACAAATTTATTTTAAGTGTATATAATGTATATATACAGTAGATAGAGAGGAGGATTATATGTTAATTAATTTATATAAAGACGATAAAGACCCGATTTATTTACAGATTGTAAAACAGATAAAAAAGGAAATTATGAATAAAAATCTACAACAGGGAGATTTATTGCCCTCAATTCGAGCTTTAGCAACAGATTTAAAAGTAAGTGTAATTACGACTAAAAGAGCGTATATGGAGCTTGAAAAGGATGGGTTTATACAAACTGTTGCAGGTAAGGGAACTTATGTTACGAATAAAACTGTAAATGTAATCGAAGATGAATATTACAGATTATTGGAAAACTCAATTAAAAATGTTTACACTTATGCAGATGCTTTAGGACTATCTAAGGAGGAGCTTAAGGAAATTTTTGAAAATTGGAGGTAATTATGTTAAAAATTAAGAATCTTGAAAAAAATTATAAAAATTTTAATTTGAATATGACTTTTGATTTGGAAGAGGGCTGTATTATGGGCTTAATTGGAAAAAACGGCTCAGGAAAGACAACTTTGATTTCCACGATTTTAAATATAATTGTAAAAGATGGTGGAAGTTGTATGATTTTTGGAACGGAAAACAATAAATTAACTCCGATTCAAAGAGAAGATATAGGAATTGTTTTTGATGAAATTCATTTTCCAGACAACTTTAAGATATATGAAATTGAAAAATTTTGTAGTTTAGTTTATAAACATTGGGATACAAGTCTTTTTAGGAAGTTACTTGCTGACTATGAAATAGAAATTATAAAGGAAGTCAGTGAACTTTCAAAGGGAATGAAAATGAAATTGCAATTAGCTGTAGCATTTTCACATAATCCAAAGTTGCTAATTTTAGATGAGGCGACTTCTGGACTTGACCCGATTGTAAGAGATGAACTTTTAGATTCGCTTTTTGAGTTTGTAAGAGACGGTAAACATTCAATTTTAATGTCCTCACATATTTTATCTGATATTGAAAAAATTTCAGATATAATAACTTATATTGACAATGGAAAATTAATTTTTTCCGAATATAAAGATGATTTGCTTGAAAAATATTGCATAGTAAGAGGAGATGAGAGAATTTTAAATGGAATTGCAAAATGTGATATTTTAGGAGTAAAACAAGGTCATTATGGAATTGAAGCATGCATTAATAGAAATTCATTCAAAGGAGAAAATTTTGACAAACCTACATTAGAGGATATAATGATATTTTTAAATAAAGGGGTGATTTAATTGAAAGCATTACTTTATAAAGATATAATAATTTTAAAGAATAATTCTGTGGTAATTTCAATACTATCATTTTTTTTGATTATTGCTATAATATCTGGCAATGTTGATATAGCGTATTTGATTGCGACATTTGGACTGGTAATCTTTTTTATAATCATTTTTGAAAGTGATTATAAGAATAATTTTTATAAATATATAATTTCCAATGCAGTTGATGAAAAATCTATAGTTATTTACAGATATTTTTTGATATTTTCAACTGTAATTTCAGTCTTTTTATTCAACTTTTTAATTGCATTTGTAACTGGTTATGACAAAACATTTTATAGATTTTTGCTTTTTTCAAGTATAAATATTTTGCTTTATGAAATACTTATTCCAATATTTTTTAGATTTGGGAAAATCGCTATAGCTGTTACTAATGTAATTGGGACTGTTATTTATATCGTAGGAGTTTTTTATTTAATAAAAAATAATACTATTTTAAAATTTGAAATTGGAAATAAATTAAATATTTTTATAATTTTAATTATAATTGATTTAATTTTGTTTGTATTTTCTTTTTTATTGAGTTTGAAATTTATTAAAAGAAGGATAAGTTAGGAGTTTGTTATGAAAGGTTTGTTACTTTTAGAATATCTTGAAATAAAGAAAAAATGGTATTTGTTTGCATTAGATTTAATGCTTTTATGTTTAGGGGCTTATCTTGAAATGCCATTCGCCTATATTTTTATAATTTCATTAATTGGAAGTAGAGATGTCGGAAATAATTTTGAAAGAAATAAAAAAATAAACAAATATATTTTAACAACTAAATTTTCAAGAAAAGATTTAATTTTTTCAAAGTTTTTAGTTTCAACTCTAAAAACTTTAGTCTATTTTATTTTTTTATTTGTATTTGTTAGAATTTTTAATTCAAGTTTTTTATTAAGTTTATTAGGATATTTTTTTACGGCTATATTTATAAATCCAATAGTTCAGTATTCATATTTTGTATTTAAAGATAGAGATGATATAGTTCCATTTTTTGTTATGATTGCATTTCCTCTACTTTTTATTTTGTTGGGGTTTAAATATTTACCTAATTATATTGGACTGTATGAAAATATGTATATATTAATATTAAGTTTTATAACTATATTTATTCTAAATATCTTGTGGAATATTTATTTGCTAAAAGCAACTTTTAAGAGTATTGAATGTGAAGATTTTTAGAAAAACTAAAAGAAGTTATAATTTCAAGACCGGTGGTAATGTCAACAAAAACGGCAAATCAAAAATTCCAATAAAACCTATACTAAATATTGCTAGTATAAACATAAAAAAGCACAGACAAAATTTATACTCTGTCTGTGCTCTGAGAAGTCGCTAAGCAACTTCTTTTAATTTGTGTCTTCTTATAAATATTCCCAATAGGGTATAGAATACTATAAATACAGCCTGTGAAGCAACAAATAGTAAAAATTTGTCAAAAGTAATTTCTTCTAAAAACTTTACAAAATAATATTGTGGCATAAATTTTGAAAAATTAATTACTCCTTGTGGGATGTATTGTATTGGGAAAAATACTCCAGATGAAAATGCCATTATCATACTGAATGCAGAGTTTATACCATTTACAACTTTTACATCTTTTGATATAGATACTAATAGTTGCCCGATTGAAATAGCAGTGAAAGAGAAAATAAATACCGCTATACTTGTGTAAAATAATGAATTTTTAGGGATGGAATTTCTTGCCATAAATACAGAAATTGCTAAATAAAAACTCGTTATTATAATGGCGATTATTATTTGAGCAACAAATTGTTGTATTGTTTGTGATTTTTGACTATAAGGGGATAATGCCATTCTCTTTAAAAGACTTTCTTTTTTAAATTCAGCATCTATATTAATAATCACTGAAATAGTACTCATAAAAACAATATAACTTAGGACTGCAAAGGTAATATTAAAAGACTGTTTATCTTTTTCTTGATTGTATAAGTTTGTATCTATTACTTTCACATCAATCTTAGTATTTAATGTATTTAATACTTCTTGTTGATCAACATTTGAGTTAATTCCAGCCAAAGTGTAATTTAAATAGCTTTTTAAATCAATTTTTAAAAATGTTATAGCTGAAGTTTTAGTTGGAGCTAAAATTGAAACAGCTTTTTTATCATTTAGTAAATTTTGTTTAAAGTCTTTTTTAATAACAATATAAGCTATAATTTTATCTTCAACAAGTTGTTTTCTCGCTTCACTATCCGTGATTTTATCTTCTTTAACATTATGTTTTTCTTTTAGATAATTTATTAACGCTCTTGATTCTTCACTTTTGTCTTCATCATTTATCATTATATCTAGTTTTGTTGGTTTAAATTCAGTATCACTATTTTTTGAGCTGGTGAATATAATCAACATAACCATAAAAATCATAAAAGAAAGTATAACTGATTTTATATTTTTAACAAATATTTTCATATAATTCTTGAATATCATTATGCCTTATGCCTCCTCAAACATATTAATGCAATTCCGAATAATACTAAGGAAAACGGAACTACATACTGAATCATTGAAATTAAATAACTGTTGTCATTTGCAATATTTACGCCTAGTAGGGCATTTTCCATGTATATTGCAGGATTTATATACTTTATTAGAGGAAATCCTGAAGCTATAGCATTAGTAACAGCTGGTCCAATCATCCCTGAAGTATAGTTCATTAGTAAAATAATTCCAAGTCCCACCATTGTTTTAGTTTCGGTTTTAGCTTTTAATGTAACAGAAAGCACCATTCCTAATGTAATTCCAAAAAGCATAATTAAAATAATTATAATACTGGAAGCAAAATAGTTTGTTATCAAGGTTATACCAAATACTAATTTTAAATATACAATTAATAATAGGGTATTAAAACCTGTTGATATTAGTGCTGATATTATTCCATTAATTAAGTAACTTGACTTTCTTAAAGGGGAAACTAACATTCTTACAGCAAAATCTGATGAGTCATATAAAAGATTATCTATATGATTAACCCCGTCAAACATTGTATAAAGACTTGTCATAATTATTATAGAATAGAGTATTGTTTCGACTCCTGTAACACCATGGTTTTTGTCTTCTATAAAATCTTTATTTATACTTTTCAATATTTCCCCTTGATTTATTTTTGTTTCATACATTTGTTTTATTTGATCTAGGATATTTTTAACAACCATTATATCGGAACTAGAAGATGCAATTTTTAAGGATAAATCATTTTCTATAAATGCCTTATATTCCTTGTTTTTTATATCTGTTTGAATATCTTCTTTTACTTCTTTAATATTAAGATATGGTATTTGTTTTAAAATTGACATATGTGGATTGCTTTTGTCTATTCCAACATCTACCTTATCAAAAGACTTACCCATATTAGGAATTACAATACAAAAAAATGTAGCTAAAATTAAAGGAAAAAAAGTATTCCAAAAAAAGGTCATTCTATCTCTAGTAATTTGTAAAAAACTTATTTTTAAAGCAGATAAAATTTGCATTATTCTCTAAGCTCCTTTCCAGTCATTTCTAAAAATATATCTTCAAGTTTAGGTTTCTTAGAAAAGATTTCTTCATAAACAACATTATTTTCATCTAGTAGATATATTAACTTTTTAATATTTCCAATATCACTTGAATAACTTAAAGTTACTTGGTTTTCTTTTAGTTCAACATCTATTACTTCATCTTGTTTTTCTAAAATTGATATAATTTCAGGTTTTATAAAACCTACTACTGTAATTTTTTCTTTTACACTAACTCCATTAATTAAAGTTTGCATATCTCCTGTTAATATATTTTTTCCATTATCCATAATAGAAATTCTATTGCAAAGATATTCAGCTTCATCCAAATAGTGAGTGGTATAAAGAATTGATGAGCCTCTTTCTGCTAAATTTTTTATTCCATCTAAGATAAACTTTCTACTTTGAGCATCAACCGCAACAGTAGGTTCATCTAAAATTACAAGTTCAGGCTTATGAGAAATACCACAAGCGATATTTAAACGTCTTTTAAGTCCTCCAGAAAGTTTTTTATGCAACATCTTTTCATGACTTTGAAGTCCTGTAAATTCTATTGCTTCATTAACAAGTTTTTTTCTTTCATTTTTATTTGAAACATAAAGACCGCAGAAATAATCGATATTTTCTTTTACCGTTAAATTTTCAAAAACTGCAAGTTCTTGAGGAACAATTCCGATTTTTTTCTTAATTTCATATTCATTTGAAATATCTTTTTTACCGAAAACCTCAATATTTCCACTGTCATATCTCAAAAGAGATAACATACACATTATAGAAGTTGTTTTTCCACAACCATTAGGTCCAATAAGACCTAAAACATCTCCTTTTTCAAGAGATAAATTAAAATGATCAAGTACTATTTTTTCCTTAAATTTTTTGATCAAATCTTCTACTTTTATAATCATAATTATCACCTCACCAATATTATAGCAATAGTTACTTTAAAAGTTTAGTGCTTTATGTAATTTTTTGCATATGACAAATGTAATTTTTTGAAAAATATGGTAAAATAGATGTAGTAATATTAATTAGAATAAAAATAAATATATAAATTTATTTTTTAAAAAATTATATGGAGATTTTATGGTATTTTTAAAATATTTTTTATTAAATTTTTTGTTTTTATTTTCGGGGAATCAAAATTTTCTTAATGTTGCAATTTTTAGCATGATTTCGTTAATTTTTGTACTTATTGTAGAAATTAAAGAAAATATTTATTATAGTTTTGCTTTATCAATAATATTTTTGATTATAATTTATTTTTTTCCAGAATTTAGATTTTTCAGTTTTTCATTTATTTATGCAATTTACAGCAAATCAATATACAATATTCCAATATTCTTTGTATTTTTAATTACAAGAGAAATTGACTATTTCACATTGTCTTTGCTTATTGTCTGTCTATCGCAATACGATAGGGAGCTTTATGAAAGAAAAGTTTTTTATCATAGAGAGTTTTTGAATTTTTATAAGACAAATTATAAATTGCAAAAAGATTTGAAAAGTATGTATCTTGAAGAGGAAAAAAAGAATTATGAGAGCATATTAAAAGAAAGAGAAAAAATTTCAAAGGAATTACATAATTCAATAGGGCATACAATTTCAGCTTCTGTTTTGGAACTTAGAGCATTGGAGTATATTTGTCAGGACGAAGAAGTAAAAGAGTCGCTTATAAGAGTAAGGGAAAATCTATCCGGAGGATTGGTAGATATAAGAAAGATAATTCATAATATGTACAAATCTTCTTTTGACTTGGAGAACTCTATAGAAAAGATAATTACTTTTCCAAATATAAATACAAAGTTTATATATAGAGTGAAAAGTAAGATAAATGAAAATTTAAGTTTTGATATTGTAAGTATTGTTAAAGAAGCATTTTCTAATTTTATTAAACATTCAAATGGAGATAGTTTTACTGTAAGAATAATAGAAAATGAAAGTTCATTTATTATTACGATTTTTGATAATGGAAAAAATATTAAATTTGATAAATCTGAAGGTCTTGGTGTTTTATCAATGGAAGAAATTGCTAGAAAATATCATGGACTTTTCAATGTTATTACTGATGATGGATTTAAAATAAATATTGCAATAGATAAGGGAGAAAATAATGAAAATCTTAATGGTTGATGATGATTTACTAGTATTAAATGCTTTAAGTACAATTTTGAGCAAAAGTGGTTATGAGATTGTATTGGCAACTACTGATTCTAAAAAAGCAATTGAAACTTATAAAGAAAATGAAATTGATGTAGTAATTTTAGATATTAGGATGAAAGAAGTAAATGGAGTTGATGTTGCAATTGAGATTTTAGATTTTGACAAAGATGCCAAAATAATGTTACTTACTACTTTTAATGATAGAGATGATATAATGAGAGCATTGGATAGGGGCGTTTTGGGAGTTATTTTAAAGGACAATGTCGCATCACTAATTCCTGCAATCGAAAGTGTGAGTCTTGGAAATAAAATTTTAGATAATGAATTGAATTTACATAGTCTTTTTAGTACTACAAAAAAAGATTTTGATCTTCTAACACAAAAAGAAGTTGAAATTTTAGAACAAATTGCTAAGGGATTATCTAACAAAGAAATCTCTGAAAAATTATTTTTGAGTGAGGGAACTGTAAGAAATTATATTTCAGGAATTTTAGAAAAATTAGAACTTAGAGATAGAACTCAACTTGCTATATATTATTATACGAAATAATTGAAAGGAGAACATGGTGTTTAAAGAAAAATATTTTGAATTTTTTGAAAAAATCGGAATAAGTAAATTTATGGTGTTATCAACATCAAAAGATGACTTCGTAACATCAAGAATGATGAGTATAATTGTGATTGATGAAAAATTTTATTTTCAAACAGATAAAAATTTTAAAAAATATAATCAGATAATTGCAAATCCTAATGTATCTCTGTGTATTGATAACATTCAGATTAATGGGATATGTTGTGATGTTGGGAGACCTATTGAAAACAAAACATTTTGTGAAATATTTAAAGAAAAATATCCAAGTTCATACCAAAATTATTCACTTTTAGAAAGTGAACGTTTATTGGAAATTGAACCTGCATATATTGAATGTTGGCATTATATTGAAGGAGTGCCTTATATAGAAGTATTTGATGTTAAAAATAAAAAATATACTATGAAAAAATATGTAAGATAAAAAGGCAAGCCTTCCACGATGTAAAGTATCGTTGAAGGCTTTAAATTTTGTTACTTATTTCCTTCTATTCCACTATTTAAAGCAAAAACAATTGATTCCAATAAATTTACTTTGTGAATATAAGCTTTTTGTGGCAATTTAAATACAGCTTTTCCTTGGCTGTTTTTTACAACTACATTACCAATTTTAGCTATGATATCATATTCATTCCACTTATAAGCTTTACCATCTACTTTAAAATAGTCTTTTGTTATTTCAATTTTAGAACTTTGTTCTAAAATTTTTCTAACTGATTTTAAATTAAACTTGTTATTTTTTGGATCATGGTATATAAATTCAACAGTTTCTCCGCCTAATATTTTTTGCATATAAATAGGATAATTCACATTAACAAAATCATCTTGCCATGGTCGAAAAGCTGGTCTAGGATACCCGTTTCCAGATAAGGACTTCCATTTATCATTTCTCTTATACCATATTGCTAAAATTTCTATAGGATTTAAGGGATTTGGAATAAAGAAATAATCTAAATCTTTATAAAGAATTTTATCATCTCCATTTTTTCCGATAATAACACCATCGTCAAAATAAAATAATTTAGGATACATCTTAAACAAATAGTATGGTAATACATATGCAAATAGGATTAGAAATATATCACCTACTATAAGAATAAGTAATGCCATATTATAGTTTCCATTTTTTGAAATTTTATCTGTATTCTTTAGAAAAAATTTAGTAAAAGTGAACAAAAATCCGTTAAATAATAAGAAACACATTATTGCAATTATTTTTAAAGATAATTTAAGCCCATATGATTTTTTTGCATTATCATAATTTTCCACATTTTCACCTCCTTATCTACATATTAAAAATTATATAATCAAACATAGCCTAATGATTACACAATTACAGAAATTTTATCATATTTTTATTTTTAATTCAAGAGTTTAAAGTATTGTTATAATTTAAAATTTCAATAGAAACTTCACTATATTACAAATATTTATATTGTGCTAACTGATGTAACTTATATGTTGATTTTTTATGTATCCTTTTATTAAAATAGTGAATACTAAAAATTGCTTTAACTTAAAATCAGAAGTAAATAATATATCTTAATAGATTTTTTACTTCTTTAACATCGTCGAAAATTTATTTATAAAAATTTATTGTATAAATATTTAATTTTAATTGAATAAATTTACAAATTTTGTTATAATACATAGTAAGTGGAGGTGTATTAATTATGAATAAAAATAAATTCGAAAATGGCAGTGTTAAGATATCAAACGATATTTTTTATATGATTGCTGCTATGGCAGCTATTGAAGTTGAAGGGGTAAAATCTATCGTTGGAGTTCCTGCTGACATTGAAAAAATTAATGCAAAAAATTCTAAGAAAGGAATAGAAATAGAATTTTTAGAAAAAGGAATTCAAATTAGTGTCAAAGTTTCTATTGAGTATGGACAAAAATTTGAAGAAATTGTTAAAAAAATTCAAGAAAATATAAAGTTAAAAGTAGAAGTTATGACAAGTATTAAAGTTTTAGGTGTGAATATTTGTATTGAATCTATTGAAAAGTAGAGTGCTTATATGACTAGAAGTGAAGCACGAGAATGGTGTATGAAGTTGATTTATCAACTAAGTATACAGAACAATTTTAAATGTGATGAGATAGAAAGTTTTATAGAATATTTTGATTTACCTAGTAGTGAAGTTAAATACATTAGGAAAAATTGCAAATCTATAATTGATAATCTTGATGACATTGATAATATTATAAAAGAAAATTTAGAAGGTTGCTGGAACTACAATAGAATAGCTAAAATTGATTTGGCAATTCTTAGAGTTGCAGTAAATGAAATTTATTACTTGGACGATATTCCTGAAAGTGTTGCAATAAATGAAGCCATAGAAATTGCAAATAAATATTCTACTGATGCTTCATATAAATTTATAAATGGTATTTTGGGAACTATCGTTAGATCAAAAAAATAATAATTGATTTTGGGAGGTAGTTATGGGATTGCTTAATACTTTATTGTTAATTATATTTGTTGGTATTGTTTTTTCAGGTATAGCTGTATCAACTTATTTAGTTGGAACTGAAGGAAAAACTAGATGGTTAGTTTATCCAGTTTTCTGTGCGATTTGTATAGGAATATTTTTGTTTTTTAAAAATACAATGAACTTAAACTTTCTTCCTTGGAGAAATGCTTATTTGATTCTTACATTCTATGTTCCTGTGGTTTGTACTTTAATGGCATTTATAGCTATCCCTAAAACATCTTTAAAAGCATTAAAAGAAAGTATAGTTCCTGCAGTAAGTATATTTGCTATTGGTGGAATTCTTTTAATGATATTCTAAAATAGGAGAATTTTGATGACAACATTTAAGGTTAAAGAAGTTAGTAAGTATATTTCGAATGTACTTAGGAGAGATTCTTTTTTATCTAACATAAGTGTTGAAGGCGAAGTATCTAATTTTAAAAAATCGGGTGGACATAGTTACTTTAGTATTAAAGATGATGAAGCTATGCTTAAATGTGTAGTTTTTAAAACTATTCCAATTGCACAAAGTTTGAATCTAACTGACGGACAAAAGGTTGTCGTAACGGGAACTGTTATGACATATGAAAAAGGAAGCTACTATCAGATTTTATGTAAAAATGTTGAAGAGGTCGGTCGTGGAAATTTATATGAGCAATTTTTAGCTCTAAAAGAAAAACTTTCAAAGGAAGGCCTCTTTAATTCTGAATTTAAAAAACCAATTCCAAGATTTCCGAAGAATATTGGAGTTGTTACAGCTAAAAATGGTGCTGCAATTCGTGATATTCTAAATACTCTACGAAGAAGATTTAGAATTGCAAATATCTATTTTTATCCTGCAAAAGTTCAAGGAATTGGTGCTAGTGAAGAAATAGCTGAAGGTGTTAAATATTTAGATTCACTTGATTTTATTGACACAATAATTGTCGGTAGAGGTGGAGGTTCTTTTGAAGATTTGAATGCGTTTAATGATGAAAATCTCATTAGAACCATTTTTAATTGTAGAAAACCTATTATATCAGCAGTTGGTCATGAGATAGATACAATGCTAACAGATTATGTTGCAGATAAGAGAGCAGCGACTCCTACAGCAGGGGCAGAGCTTTCATCTGTAAGTACGGATGAGATAAAAGAATTTTTAAATCAAGCTGAGAAAAAACTTAATAAAAACATTTTAGAAGAAATTTCTGCTGAAAAAGTTCAGCTTGAACATTTTAAAAAAGAATTGGAATATTACAATCCAGTTAATAGAATAACTACATTGAAAGAAAATCTTGAGAATTTGAAAAAATCTTTAGATGAAAAGATAGTTTCAATTTTTAAATATAACAAACAATTACTTGATTTTAAAAGACAATCTTTAGAAATTATAAACCCGAATAGTATTTTAGACAGAGGGTATAGTATTGTTTATAATGATAAGAATGAAATCGTTAAGGATATTAAAAGTGTAAATGTAGGGGATTCTTTGAAACTTAGAGTTTCTAATGGAGAGATTATTTCCGATGTTAAGGAGATTATAGATGGCAATTAAGTTAGAAAATTATGATAAGGGAATAGAAGAACTTATTAAAATTGTAAATACTTTAGAAAAAGAGCAATTAAGTCTTGAAAAAAGTATTGAACTGTATAAAAAGGGAATGAAACTTCATAAAGAGTTGGTTGATATTCTGGAAAAAGAAGAAGGTAGATTATTCTTATTTGACGAAAAGGCTCAAGATGAAGAAGAAAAATTTGTAGAGAAAACTTTAGAAGATGGACAAGTGAGTTTAGAGCTATAATGGAAGATTTTATAAAATTAATTCATAATGATAAAAGCATAATAGAACAAAGATTAAGTAAAGTCTATACGGATAATAATAAGTTTGAAAAAATGTGTGCTTATTCTTTTTCTGTTGGTGGAAAGAGAATAAGAGCAATTTTGCTTTTAGAAGCTTTTAAAATTTATAGAGATATTTCAGATATAGCTATAGATTTTTCGATTGCTTTAGAGCTTATTCATAACTATTCTCTAGTTCATGATGATTTACCGGAAATGGATGATGATAAATTTAGAAGAGGGGTATTATCCGTTTATGGCAAATATGGACAATCAAATGCTGTTTTAGTTGGAGATGAGCTTTTAAATAATGCAAATTTAATTATGATTAAAGCTATGAAAAATCTTGAAAATTTTGATGAAATAAAGCTTGCGATTTCTGCAAGTGAAATAATTTTAAATTCAAGTGGAATCAATGGAATGATTTATGGTCAATTTTTAGATCTTGAAAATAATGTAGAAAATTTAACTGATATTGAAAAGATTAATTCTCTAAAGACAGGAGAACTTTTTAAAGCTGCAATTTTATCGGGAGCAAAACTGGGTGGAGCAAATGATAATGACTTAGCACATTTGGAGATTTACGCTAAAAACCTAGGTTTAGTTTTCCAACTGCAAGATGATTTATTCGACTATGATGAGGATATTAATTTAAATAAAAAAACTTTTGCAACTGTTTTAGGAAAGAGTGAGGTTGAAAAGAAAATTGCAGAATTAAATAAAATTTCATTGCAAGAAATTAATAAAATTTCAGGAAGAAAAGAGTTTTTTGTAAATTTCATTGATTATATGGCAAAAAGGACTTACTAATGGAAAGAGCAGATATTTGTTTAGTCAATTTGGGACTCGTAAAGTCAAGAACTCATGCAAAGAGGATTATTGCAGAAAAAAGAGCTTTTTATGATGGAAAAATTATAGAAAAAGTTTCAATGATGATTGAAAAACCTGAATTAATAACTATAAATTCAACTTTTGAGGATAGTTATGTGGGAAGAGGAGCCATAAAGTTAGACTCTGCAATTAAAAATTTTAAGCTTGATTTGAAAAATCTAGTTTGTATGGATATTGGAGCATCAACTGGTGGATTTACTCAAATTATGCTAAATGAAAATACAAAAAAAGTATATGCTATCGATGTTGGTACTAATCAACTTGCAAAGAGTTTGTTGAATGACGATAGATTAGTAAGTTTGGAAAATACAAATTTTCGATATTTAGATTTTGAAGTTATAGGAGAGAAGGTTGATTTTATTTCTATTGACGTTTCTTTTATTTCTTTAAAATATATTTTTGAAAATTTGTATAAATTTTTAAAAGAGGACAGTATAATTGTGGCACTAATAAAACCACAATTTGAATGTGAAGGAAAGAGTTTAAATAAAAAGGGTGTAGTTAAGTCTGAAAAAGTTATAGAAAATGTAATTGAAAAAGTCAGACTCTATGCACTTGGAAATAAACTTGAAGTAATTTCCATAATTGATTCTCCAATACTTGGTGGAGATGGAAATAAAGAAAAATTAGCACTTATAAAAGGGATTTTTTAAGAGGTTTTATGAAAAAATATACAAGACAGAGAATTATTTTAGATTTAATAGAAAATAATGAAATAAAAACACAAGAGGAACTTTCAGACTGCTTGGAAAAAAAGGGAATTCGTTCCACACAAGCTACAGTTTCAAGAGATATAAAAGAATTAAAAATTTTAAAGGTACAAACGAAAAATGGAGAATATAAGTATAAGGTCGTTGATTCACTCTATGATTCTTTAGATGAAAGATTGAATAAGATTTGTAAACTTGCAATTTTATCTATAAAGCATAATGAAGATATGATACTTATAAAGACTATTCCACATACTGCAAGTATTTGTGGCTCATATCTAGAAAGTGCCAAGTTAAAAATGGTAAGTGGAATCGTAACTGGAAATGATACTATCTTTATAGCTATTGATGATAAAGCTTTTTTAGATTCCGTAGTCGAAGATATAAGGAAACTTGTAAGGTAGGGATTTTATGTTATCTGAATTATATATAAGAAATTTAGCAATTGTTGATGAAATAAAAATTTCCTTTACTGAAGGACTTAATGTTTTAACAGGAGAAACAGGAACTGGTAAATCTATAATTATCGGTGCTATTTCTTTGCTTTGTGGTGGAAGAGCTAATACTTCATCTATTGGGAAACGTAGTGATACTGCTTATGTTGAAGGAGTATTTTTTCTTTCTCGATATGATGAAGAAATTTTAAGAAATAAGTTTGAATTGCTAGGTTTAGATATAGAAATTGAAGATAATATGCTAGTTATTTCAAGAACTATAAGCAAAAACGGAAGATCAGTTTCAAAGATAAATAATAGAACTGTGAATAATTCTATTCTATCTGATATTATGTTAAATATTTTAAATGTATGTGGGCAACATGATAGTTATACATTGTTTAATAGAGCTGATTTTGTTGAAATTTTAGATAGTTTTTGCGATGATGAGTTTAGAAAAAAATTAAAAGAATTAGAAACATTATATTGCAAAATAAAAAAGACAAGTTCCGACTTAAAGAAGCTAAAGAATAGAGTAAATAATTTTGATGAAAATGTTGAGGAAATAAAATCAGAAATTGAAGAACTAAATAGTTTGGAACTTGAAACTTTGGATGAAGAATTTATTGAAAATGAAATTGATAAATTTAATAATAGTCAAACTATTTTAGTTTGCTGTGGAAATTTAGTTGAGCTTTTTGATGGAGAAAATTCAGAAGTAAATGCCTTTTCCATCTTGAATGAAATAAATAGAAATCTTGTTATATTGGAAGAAAATGATAAAAATGTAAAATTTAGTGAAGATTTTGAAAATATTTCTTTTGGATTAAAAGAAATTTATACAAAAATTCAAGATTATTACTCAAGTGTTTATATTGACGAAGAAAGTTTAATGATTCTACAGGAAAAATTTAATCTTTTGAATGACTTGAAAAGGAAACATAGGACAGATAAAAAGGGACTTGTAAAATATAAAAATTCATTAGAGGAAGATTTGTATTTACTTGAACATTCAAAAGATTTGTTATTTGAAGAAAACAATAAGCTTAAAAATTTAAGTGAAGAATATAAGAAACTTGGTATAGAAATTTCAAATTCTAGAAAAGAAGTAGCAAAGAGAATTGAAAAATTAATTGAAAAAGAACTTTTGGATTTAGATTTAAAAAATTCAATCTTTAAAATAGATATAAAGACAAATAATAAAATTACAAACATTGGTTTTGATGAAGTTACTTTTTTAATTTCAACAAATAAAGGCGAAGAACTTCAAGAAATATATAAAATTGCATCTGGTGGGGAACTTAGCAGAATTATGTTAGGTTTTAAAAAGGTTTTATCCGATAGGGATAAGATAGCAACTCTTGTTTTTGATGAGATTGATACGGGTATAAGTGGAGTAACTGCTCAAATTGTTGGAGAAAAACTTGCAGAAATTTCAAAAAATCATCAACTTCTTGTAATTTCTCATTTACCACAGATTTCTGTTTTATCAGATACGCATTTTATAATAAGCAAAGAAACAGTTGGAGATATAACTTTATCAAAAGTTTTATGTGCAAATTATGATGAAAAAGTTATGGAAATTTCAAGACTTATAGGTGGAGCAAATATTAATGAAACAACTATAAGACAATCTAAAGAAATGATTGAAATTGCAAATGAAAAAAAGGAAAGATTAAGATGTATAGAAAAGTAAAATCAGAAGAAATTTTTGACGGAAAAATTTTGAATTTAAAACTTGAATACTTTGAAAAAGATGATAAAATTTTAAAAAGAGAAATTGTAGAGCATAAAGATGCAGTTGCAATTTTTCCAATTGACGAAAAAGGATATGTATATTTAGTTAAACAATACAGATTTCCAATTCAAGAGGACTTTTTAGAAATTCCTGCCGGACTTGTTGAAATAGGAGAAAATTATGAAGAAACCGCTCTTAGAGAATTGCAAGAAGAAATAGGTTTTAGTTCTAATAATTTAGAAAAAATTTTTGAAGGTTATACAAGTGTTGGATTTTGTACAGAAAAAGTTGTAGTCTACAGGGCTGATAACTTATTTTCTTCAAAATTACCAGAAGATGAGGATGAAAATTTAAGTATTATTAAAATTCATTTTGATGAATTAAAAAAGATGTATTTTAATGGAGAAATAAAAGATTTTAAAACGGCAATAGCTATTTTAAATGAAATAAATAGGGGGTAGTATGAACATTATAATGGAAAATTTAATTGTTGGAATTGCAGTAATGTTTGTAATTATAGCCTGTAGAGTTTTTCAGGCAAAAGTCGCTTTAGCTCTAGGAGATAATACACCAAAATTAAATGGAGCAACTAGCTTAAATCCTGCAAATCATATAGATATAGTGGGCTTTATTTGTTTTATAATTTTCAAATTCGGTTGGGCAAAACCTATAGAAGTAAATGTATCTAATTTTAAAAACAGATTCTGGGGTAAGATAATTTACTCCTTATCAAATGCCTTTATGTGCTTCCTAATAGCTTTAATTTCAGCAATTATATATATACTTGTTGGATCTGATAACAAAATGTTATTTTTACTATTTAGAGATATCTTCTCTATCAGTATAGTATTTGGAATTATAGGATTGATACCTTTGCCACCTTTTGATGGAGCAATTTTTATAAGTGCATTTTTATCGAGAGAAGTAGAATATGAATATTTTAAACTTTCAAATTATACAACTCTTATTCTGCTTGCATTAATATTGACAAGAACTTTTGGAACATTTTTATCACCTATTGCTAGTACTGTTGGACAATTTATAATTAAAATTGCTTATATGTTGGTGATGTAATGCAGTTAATAGTTAATTTAGATGCTTACTCGGGTCCTTTGGATTTATTGCTTGACTTAATTTCAAAACAAAAGGTTGATATTTATGATATTGAAATAAGTAAAATAACTAAACATTATCTTGAAGTAATTGAAAATTCTGTTTATAGTGAAGATACTGATATATCAGCTTTTTTGCTAATGTCTAGTACTTTAGTTGAAATAAAATCAAGAAGTTTAATTCCTAAAAATACAGATGAAGACGAAGAAGAAATTGTTACAAAAGAACAATTGATTGAAAGACTTATTGAATATAGAAAGTTTAAAAAGGTTGGAGAATACTTTAAAAATCTGGAAGCAGAGGGAAGTAAAGCATATTCAAAAATGCAGTCTGATATTACTGAATATATGACTGAAGATAAGGAAATTATTTTAAATACTGATGTTAATGTATTGCTTTCTTTAATGGAAAATATTATAAACCAGTATCAAAGTAAAAATGAAGAAAATTCTTTTGAAAAAATCATAGAAAAAGATTTATTTCCTATTGAAAAATATGTTTCAATGATAAAGGACAAAATTTATGAAAAAAAAGAGCTTTATTTTGAAGATTTAATTTTTTATAATGGAACAAAAAGTGAGCTTATAACAATATTTATATCTATTTTGGAGCTTGTTAAAAATAATATTATCAAGATTTTTCAAGATAAAGATAAAAATATTAAACTTAATTTAGTGGGGGAAGAAGTTGAATAGTAGAGAATATAAACAAGTTATCGAACAGTTGTTGTTTGTATATGGAGATCCTTTAAAAATTGATGATATTGCAAAAGTTTTGGATATTCCAGTAAAAGATGCTACTGTTTTGGCTGATGAACTTGTAGAGGAGTTTGAATTTCAAAAAAGAGGACTCGTAATTCAAAAAATTTCTAATTATTATCAGATAAAGACAAGAAAAGAATATCATGATATTATTTCAAAACTTTTTGAAAAAGTTACAATGAAACATTTAACGAATTCAACTTTGGAAACTTTGGCTATAATTGCATATAAACAACCAATTACAAGGCAAGAAATTGAAGAGATAAGAGGAGTTAAATGTAACAGCTCTATTGAAACTCTGATGTCAAAGGACTTCATTGAAGAAGCAGGAAGACTTGATAGAATTGGTAAGCCAATTATTTATAAGACAACTTTGAACTTTTTAAATCAATTTAATTTAAAATCTCTAAAAGACTTGCCTAATATTGAAAAATTTATTTCTGATGAAGAAAAAAACAAAATAGTTGAAGATGAAGATATTGTGGAAATAGAAGATGAGAATAAATAAATTTATTGCAAATTCCGGTTATTGTTCAAGAAGAAATGCAGATTTACTTTTAGAACAGGGAAAAGTTTTTATAAATGGAAAACTTGCAAATAAGGGAATTGACGTTTTAGAAAATGATGAAATTTTAATTGAAGGTAAAAAAATTAAATTAGAAGAAGCTAAAAAATATTATCTTTTAAATAAGCCTATTGGGTATTCCAGTACAGCTAAAGCTCAATTTCAAGAAAAAATTGTTTTGGATTTAATGGATTCTAAAGAGAGAATTTATCCCGTAGGGAGACTTGATAAGGACAGTTTTGGGCTTTTACTTTTAACAAATGACGGGGACTTAGCTTTTAAATTGACACATCCAAGTCATAATGTTGAAAAAGAATATATTGTAAAGGTTGATAAGGCTTTAAAAGAAAATGATTTAAAAAAATTATCTTCTGGGATAATGATTGAAGGGAAATTGACAAGAGAAGCAAGATTCGAAATTTTTGACTTTAAAAATAATATGGTAAAAGTTTTTCTAAAAGAGGGAAGAAATAGACAGATAAGAAAAATGTTTAAAACTTTGGACTATAAGGTTATTTCTCTTGAGAGAACTGCCTTTGGTAAAATAAAACTTGGAAAATTAAAAGTAGGAAGTTACAGAGAACTTAGTAGAGAAGAGATTGAATATTTAAGGAGTTTATAATGATAGGATTAAAAAATGCCACTCCTGAAGAATTTGAAGAACTTTATGTCAAATATGGAATAGGTGGTAGTATAGATTTATCTGTTCCAACATTTTATTTCAGTTTAGTTATGGAAGAAAATATAATCGGATATGTAAAACTTACTTTTAGAGATGAAGATTATTATTTGGAAGAAATAAAATATGATGAAGGAATGGAAAAATTTAATAGATTTTTTATAAAATGTATTGCTTATAAAGTCTATATGAAGAGGAAAAAGAAATTTTATTCTAAATTGTTTTTTGAAGGAATTTCAGGAGTTACTAAATTAGAAGATGATTTATATACTTACGATGTTGATGAAATTTTAGAACAAGGAAGAACTTGCAGTGAATGTAAAAATAAATAAAACTAAGACTTTAATTGAATTTTTCATGAGAAATTATATTAAAGATGTTAAAATCGCAATTGATATGACAGTTGGAAATGGATTTGACTCTAAAAACATTTTAGAGATATTACAACCAGAAAAACTTTATTGTTTTGATATTCAACAAGAAGCTTTGGATAATTCAAAAATTTTGCTTGAAAAATATTCAAATTGTGAATTGATTTTAGAAAATCATAAAAATTTTGATAAATATATAAAAGAAAATATTGATTTTGCAATCTATAATTTAGGTTATTTACCTAAAGGAGATAAATATATAACTACAAATGCAAAAGATGTTGAAGAAAGTTTGAAGAAATTGTTAGAGAAATTAAATTCCAAAGGAGCAATTTTTATAACTTTTTATATAGGACATTCTGCTGGACAGATTGAAAGTTTAGAAATATCAAAATTTTTACAAAATTTAAATCAAAAAGAATATACTATACTTAAATGTACATTTGAAAATCAAAAAAACAATCCACCTTATGTGGTTATGATTCAAAAAATATAAATTGTATTTATATTGACTAAATAATAAAAATACATTATAATATATGGGTGTCGTGGAGAGCTGTCCGAGCGGTCGAAGGAGCACGATTGGAAATCGTGTAAACGTCAAAAGCGTTTCGAGGGTTCAAATCCCTCGTTCTCCGCCATGCACTAGGTGGGGTGTTAGCAGTACCTTGTAACCTGTAATCTGCTATAGCAGGGCTGAATTCCCAAGTTAGATTTTCAAGGGGTGTAGCCGACTTTTGTAAGTGGTGTTGACGAGTGGGTCCTTACGCAATAGAGCTTTACGAATCTGGTCAGGTCTTGACGGAAGCAGCCATAAGTAAAATACTCTATGTGCCGTAAGATTGCTTGCTTTGAGCTAACTGCAAGGGTACCGTACATTTCTTGTTAAGCGACCTTGGGTGTGCTTACATACTAAAGAGTTATCTGTAAAGATAGCTCTTTTTTTATGAAAATATATTTGATTTATACTGATTTTATGCTAAAATATAGTCAAGAGGTGTAGCTATGATAGTAAAGGATAGTATTAAAAAATTATTAGGTCTTGAAACAGACTTATCAGAAATAGAATATTCTAGGCATGGTTTAAAAAGACATCTTGAAAAAAGAAAGCATTATGATGTTTTAAAATATGTAGATAATGTTAAAGAAATGATAGAAAATCCAGATTATGTAGGGATTAATAGAAATGGAAATAAATTAGCTTTAGAATATGTAAAATGTTATAAAAAGAATGTTTTACTAGCTTTAAAAGTTAATAAAACTAAAGATAAATTTTTTATTGTCAGCATGTATAGCATAAATGACTATAAATTAAACAGCAGAAAATTTAGTGGAAGATTAAAAAAGGTTGACAAAGAGTAAAAAATTGGGTATACTATAGTTAAGTAAAGAAGTAGTTGAGGGCAGAAAGGGTTCCTGCCACACCTGTAATAAGGTATCTGAGATGTTGGATACACCGACCAACCGACTACTTAATTCAAATCTGTGAGAGTTAGAGTAGTCTAACTCTTTTTTGTTTGAAAATTCTTAAAACTGTAAGTAGTGTTTTGTAGTTTTTATTTTTGACAATTATTTTATAAGTTGATAATAACAACTAAAAGGAGGTAATTATGAAAAATAATAAAATTTACAATGTTGTATTTCCAATTTGGTTTTTGCTTTTATTTCCTTTGGCTTGGCTGATAGTAATGCCGGTAAATTTTTTAATTGATTCTATTGTAATATGTTTAGCATTAAAATTCCTAAAAACTGATGATATTCTACAAAGATATAAAGAAGTGATTGTAAGAGTATTCTTATTTGGGTTTTTAGCAGATTTTATTGGTTCAGTTTTTTTATTAGCTTTTACAAGTTTAGTTGGACGTTTAGAAGAAAATGTTAAATTTTTTAAATGGATTAGTGATAATGTAATTAAATATATTATGACAAATCCTTTAGAAAATATTTACGCTTTTATTATAGTTACAATTACAATCTTATTAGCAGGTATTTGTATCTATTATTTCAATTTAAAAAATAGTTTTGCCAAGATGGAAATTGATGAAAAAGACAAGAAAAAATTAGCATTATATGTGGCAATATTTACTGCACCATATTTCTTTTACGTTCCTATATCCCTATTAAAGAATTATGGTTATTAGAATTTAATTATTAAATAAAAAGTTTTCAAGCAGAGTTGGTCAATCTGACTCTGTTTTTTATGGTTAAAATAGATTTGTAAAATTATAAACATTGACAAAAAACATTAATAGCTATATAATCTAATTGTATTGTGCTAATCGACTTGTAATAAAAGGTTTTCTTTTGGGATGTTTATTTGGGGTTAAGCTTGAAGCGTTATTTTTTGCAATAAAAAAACTCACTTTCGTGAGTTGACCTAAACGACTTAGGTTAGCCATCGCTGGTGCAATAGCGGCTTGAATAAATTTTTATTTGAACTTTGTAATGTAATCTACATAGGTACTAAGTTCCTACATATAAATTATAACACATATTCTATAAAAGTCAATATAAAGACTAAAATTTTTTGTGGAGGTTGTTAAAATGGGAAAACAAGAATTTAATGATTATTATTTAGGATTTGACATTGGAACAAACTCTGTAGGTTGGGCTGTTACTGACTTACAGTATAAACTATTAAGGTTTAATAAAAAAGATATGTGGGGAAGTAGACTTTTTGACGAAGCAAAAACAGCAAAAGATAGAAGAGTTTACAGAAATAGTAGGAGAAGACTTGATAGAAGAAAAAGACGTTTAAAACTTTTGGAAGAACTATTTTTAGATGAGATATCAAAAGTTGATAATACTTTTTTTTAGAAGATTAGAAGAGAGTTCTTTGCATACTGAAGATAAATCTTTTGATTTTAGATTTCCTATTTTTAATGACAAAGACTATACTGATAAAAATTATTATAAGGACTATCCAACGATTTATCATTTAAGAAATGATTTAATAAAATTCACAGATAAAAAATTTGATATAAGATTGGTTTATCTTGCTATTCATAATATTATGAAGTATAGAGGACATTTTATTTTTGAAGGACAAGATTTTAACTCTATAACAGATTTTAATGAATTATTTGATGAATTGTCAACTTATTTGAGTGAAAATTTTGGAGAAGGAATTAATCCTAATTTAAGAGATAGGTTAAAAGAAATAATTTGTAGCAAGCAAAAATTAAAAGACAAAGGTACAAAGTTTTCTTCACTAATAGGGAATGAAGTTATACAACAAGTGTTATACTGTTGTGTTGGAGGGTCAATTAAATTAAAAAATATTTTTTCTAATTATGAAAATTCTACTGATAGCATTACTTTATCTTCAGATTATGAAAAAGAAAGAGAAGATAAAGTTTTAAAACTTGGAGAAGATATTTTATTATTTGATATATGTAAAAAAATTTACGACTTTATGATTTTAAGTGATATATTAAAAGGAAAACAATATATTTCTGAGGCTAAATTGGAATTATATATGGGACATAGTGAAGATTTGGGAAAATTAAAAAATCTATTTAAAAAATATCTAAGTAAAAAGGATTATTTTGATTTTTTTCAAAATGACAAAAAACCAAACAATTATGTATCTTATGTTTTAACACATTTAGATGATGGAAAAAATATTAATCTATCCAGTCAAGATAAATTGAATAATCTAGCTTATAATTATATTATAAAAATTGAAAAGAACTCTTCTTCAAAAATTGATTTGGAAAAAAGTGATAAAGTTGTATTTGAAAGCATAAAAAATAAAGCTAAAGAAAAGAAATTATTTCCAAAGTTAAAAACAAAAGATAATGTAGTAATACCATATCAAATTAATAAAGTTGAGTTAGAAAAAATTTTAAGCAATCAATCTAAACATCACCCTTTTCTTAACGAAAATGTTTGTAAAAAAATTATAACTCTTTTTGAGTTTAGAATTCCATATTTCATTGGACCTTTAAAAGGAAAATATTCTTGGACAGTATTTAATAAAGAATTTGAAATGGAGAAAATAACACCGTGGAACTTTGAAAAAGCAATAAATAAGGAATATAGTGCTAGAGAATTCATTAAAAGAATGACAAATAGATGTACTTATTTAAAATCGGAAAATGTTCTTCCTAAAAACTCTTTATTATTATCTGAGTTTGACCTTTTAAATGAATTAAATAAAATTAAAATAAAAAATGAGTTAATAAGTCTAGATTTAAAAAATCAAATTATAAATGAACTTTTTAAAACGACTTCAAAAGTTACTATAACAAAATTTATAAATTATTTAAAGACGAAACAAGTTTTTGTAGAAAAAAAAGACATATCTGGACTTGGTGATGAGTTTAAATCGAAATTAGATAGTTATATTAAATTTAAAAAAATAATTGGAGAAAAAATAGATACTACACAAGGATATAATTTCGTAGAAAAATGTATAGAGTTTAAATGTTATTATGGAGATGATAAAGAGTTATTTGAAAAAGCTATTAAAAATACAGAGTTTAAAGATTATGTTGAGAATTCTATAACTGATGATGAATTAAAAAAGATTAATAAAATGAAATTTAATAAGTGGGGAAGATTTTCTAAAAAACTATTAAAAGAAATTTCTTTTAAAGATATGATTGATGGAGAATTTTTTGAAAGTATTATTGATGCTTTAAGACAAACTAATTTTCATTTTATGGAATTTATGTCTAAAAAGTTTAATTTATTAGATAAAATAAAAGATAATGTTCTTGATAGTGGTTTAGAAAAATTTAATATTAATGAATATGTTGATGATTTATATGTATCACCATCAGTTAAGCGTTCGATTATTCAAACTTATAAAATAGCTATGGAAATAAAGAAAATTACAGGTAAAAATCCAAAAAAAATATTTATTGAAATGGCAAGAGGTGAAGGTGAAAAAGGAAAAGTTCCTGAAAGTAGAAAAACACGAATAAAAAAATTATATGATGATATGAAAGAACCAAATAATGAATTTTTAAATAATTTAGATAGTTTAAAAGAAAATATTGAATCTTTCGAAAATAATGAGTTAAGACAAAAGAAACTATTTTTGTATTTTATGCAAATGGGAAAATCTATGTATACAGGTAAAGATATAGACTTAAATGTATTACTTAGAACTAACACCTATGATATTGATCATATCATTCCTCAGTCAAAAACTAAAGATGATAGTTTTGATAATATAGTATTAACTGAAAAAACTATTAATGAAGATAAATTAAATCATGACTATTTAGATTTTTCTATTAGAAATAATATGAAAAGTTTTTGGAGATTTTTACGTGAAAAAGGATTTATAAGTATTGAAAAATATAATAGATTAAATAGGAGTACAGAATTCACTGATAATGAATTAGCTGATTTTATTGCTAGACAGTTAGTTACCACAAGACAAGCTACTTTAGAAGTAAAAAAACTTTTTGAATTAATTTTTTCAACTGAAACAGAGATAGCTGATGTTGTATGTACAAAAGCACATCTTGTTAGTGATTTTAGAGAAAAATTTGATATTATTAAGGTAAGAGAAGTAAATGATGCCCATCATGCTCAAGATGCCTATTTAAATATAGTTGTAGGAAATGTTTTTGATACTAAATTTACAAAAGATTATTGGAAATTTATTAAGGATAGAGGTAAAGAAGAAATTAAGGAGAGTACTAATTTTAAAAAAATATATAATTATGATGTAATAAGAAATGAAAATGTGGCATGGGTATTTTCAAAAGAAAATAAAGAAATTAATACAATAAATACTGTAAAAGATATTGTAAATAAGAGGACAGCAAATATTACTGAAATGCTTGTTGAGGGAAAAGGAGAAAAACGAGGAAAAAGATATGGATTTTTTGATGCAAATTTAAAGAAGAAATTTAAAGATGTTAGTAATAAAAAATTAAGAATAGTAGCTAATATTCCAAAAAGTTTAAAAAATAAGAATATTCCTTGCTATGATATTGCAAGAAAATATGGATATTATGGAACACTAAATCCAGCTCATTTCATACTTTTTAGTTATGAAGATAATAAAGGAAAAAGAAAGTATGGATT
The DNA here is from genome assembly GCF_035282405.1 of Parvimonas sp. C2. Classification (NCBI taxonomy): domain Bacteria; kingdom Bacillati; phylum Bacillota; class Tissierellia; order Tissierellales; family Peptoniphilaceae; genus Parvimonas; species Parvimonas sp. C2. The sequence goes on along the minus strand of NZ_JAYKBP010000001.1, from coordinate 466,853 downwards.
TGATAGAATATGTATTGTAGATAAAGATAAAATAAAATCTACAGAAAAAGTAGAAAATTATCTTGAAGAAGAATTGAAATATAAAAATCCTATATATTTAAGAAAAATTAATTTAAAACAAAAAGTTATGATAAAAGGATTCCCTTACAGAATATCTGGATTTACAGATGGCAAATTAGAATTGAAAAATGCTAACTCTTTATATTTAGATGATGTAAACCTTAAAATGATAAAAAATGCTGTAAATTTATTAAAAGTGAATGCTGATAAAATAGAAGTTAATAGGAAAAAAGGTGAAAATTCTGAAGATATTGAAGATTACATTATAAGTTTTGAAAAAAAGAAAATTAATGGTAGCAAGAATGAAGATTATGATGAAGCAATTTCTAGATACCATAAAGAATTTAATATTATTTTTGATATTTTATGTGAATCATTTAATAAAAGTTTTTATGAAAATTATATGAATAGTGAAAAATCAATACAAATAGTTACATCTAAAGATAAGTTTTTGAAATTAAAATTATATGAAAAAGCACAAGTGATAACAGAAGTATTGAAATTATTTAATAGACAAACAATAAGTGACTTAAGAAAAATTGGGTTGGTAAACAGTTTTGGGAAATTACATGGAAAGAGTTTAGATGTATTATTAAAATTGGGTGTTGAAATAATTGATGAATCAGTTACAGGACTATTTGTTGAAAAAGAAAGGCTTGAATAATGGCAGGATGGAGAACAATAGTAATAACGGAAAGATGTAAGCTTGATTTAAGATATAACAATATGAATATAAGAAAAAATGAAAGTTTAAAACAGGTTAATATTTCAGAAATAGGTGTTCTTATTATAGAAAGCACATCTGTTTCTATAACTTCTGCTTTACTTAGTGAACTTATGAAAAATAAAATTAAAGTTATTTTTTGTGATGAAACTCATAATCCTGAATCAGAATTAATTCCTTATTATGGTGGTTATGATTCAAGTGAAAGAATAAAAAGTCAAATCTTTTGGGACGATGAAATCAAAGAAAGTCTTTGGACACTAATAGTATCAGAAAAGATAAGAAAACAAATGGAAGTTTTGAAGTATTTTAATCTTAAGGAGTATAAACTTTTAGAAAATTATATGTTTCAAGTAGAACATTTTGATGCAACAAACAGAGAGGGACATGCTGCAAAAGTATATTTTAATTCACTTTTTGGAGTTAATTTTAATAGAGATGATAAAGAAAATGTTATAAATATGGCTTTGGACTATGGTTACTCTATCTTGCTGTCTCTTTTTAATAGAGAAGTTGTTAGCAATGGTTATATAACGAATATTGGGCTATTTCACAGAAACAAATTTAATCCTTTTAATTTATCTTGTGATTTGATGGAACCTTTTAGACCTTTAGTTGACAAATTGGTAGTAGAAATAGGAATTGACAATTTTGGCACTGATGAAAAAAGAAATTTACAACAACTTTTATCTACTCAATTATATATAAAAAATAAAGAATATTATTTACAGGATGTTATTAAAATTTATACTAAAAGTTTATTAGATGGTTTAGACGAAAGAGATTTAACAAATTTATGGTTTTACGAAAATGAGTTATAGATTTATGAGAATATTATTATTTTTTGATTTACCAACTTTAGAAAATGAGGATTTAAAAGAGTATAGACATTTTAGAAAGTTTTTAATAAGTAACGGATTTATGATGTTACAAGAATCTTGCTATGTAAAAATGCTTTTGAACTCAACCTCTGCAGACAATTTTTTATCTAAATTAAAGAAAAACTTGCCTCCAAAAGGGTTAGTTCAAGTAATTACAATAACAGAGAAGCAATTTCAAAAAATGGAAACTTTAGTTGGTGAATATGAAACTGCTATTTTAGATAGTGATGAAAGGATAGAAGTGTTTTGAAACTACAATTAAAAAATTTTAATTTTAGTATTGATTTGGATGAAAAAATTAATACAATTATTGTTGAAAATAAAATTGAATATAGAAAGATTGTAAATTCGTTTGTTAATGAATTAAATATCCGAGATGGAAATATTTTACTATCAAAGGATATTGAGCTTTTAGTACCAGATAAATATTTATTCACTTTCTATGATTATTTTACTTTTGATATCAATAAATATGCACTTACTAAGTTTTATAAAAAATTAAAAGAAATATCCATATTGGAATATTCAATTGAAACTGCGAATTTAAAAAGTAAAATTGAAGAATATGTGTATAATCTTACTAAGCAATATGATATGTATTTGGATATATCTTGCGATTTGGATGTTACAGAAATATTGAAATCTTTGAATGTAAAAATAAAACAATATAGTGAATTACTACTTGATAAAATTATAAATTATATCAATGTAATAAATGAAATATTTGGAATTAAATATTTTGTATTTATTGGTTTTAAAGAGTATTTTACAGAAGATGAAATTCTTGACTTTTTTGAATATATAATCTATAATGATTTTAGTATAGTCTTAGTTGAACCTAATAATCTAAAAACTGTTCAAACTAAAGAAAAAATTTATGTTATTGACGAAGACCTATGTGAAATATATTGATTACATATCGGCTCGTAACCGTAAAAATTTTCACCTCAAATCTTACATTTGAGGTTTGAGAGTAATGTAATCTACATAGGTACTAAGACTGGCAAAATAAAAACTTCTGAAAGTATTGGGTTTGAGAGTAATGTAATCTACATAGGTACTAAGACTTTGAAAAATTGCAATTTCTAACAAACGAAGTTTGAGAGTAATGTAATCTACATAGGTACTAAGACAATAAATTTATTGAAGATGTTGAGTATATAGTTTGAGAGTAATGTAATCTACATAGGTACTAAGACAAAAAACTTTATATTAAATGATATGAAATTGGTTTGAGAGTAATGTAATCTACATAGGTACTAAGACAACGGAGAAACAGTTTTAAACATAGCAAAAGTTTGAGAGTAATGTAATCTACATAGGTACTAAGACCTTTCTTGACTCTTCTTCATCTCTACTTAGGTTTGAGAGTAATGTAATCTACATAGGTACTAAGACAAAAGAGGTTGAATATTTGCAATCATTATGGTTTGAGAGTAATGTAATCTACATAGGTACTAAGACAAGTGCAACTTTAAGAATAAGAAAAGATGGTTTGAGAGTAATGTAATCTACATAGGTACTAAGACTTCATTAAAATCTTCTAAATTATTATATTCGTTTGAGAGTAATGTAATCTACATAGGTACTAAGACCCGGATTTAGAGCATATTGGGATTGCTTATGTTTGAGAGTAATGTAATCTACATAGGTACTAAGACTTCTCCTATATAAAGAAAAAATAAAGGGTAGTTTGAGAGTAATGTAATCTACATAGGTACTAAGACAAGTTTTCAATATTGTATACTAAAAAATATGTTTGAGAGTAATGTAATCTACATAGGTACTAAGACATACAAATAAACAAGCAGATGAATTTACAGTTTGAGAGTAATGTAATCTACATAGGTACTAAGACTGATTTTTATAATGGCATACAAGATATACGTTTGAGAGTAATGTAATCTACATAGGTACTAAGACTTCTTTTGTAAAATCATCCTATATCCTATAGTTTGAGAGTAATGTAATCTACATAGGTACTAAGACAAGTATTCCATATAATCTTAATCGACTTGCGTTTGAGAGTAATGTAATCTACATAGGTACTAAGACTTGACTTTTATAAAACAAAAAGAGAATAACGTTTGAGAGTAATGTAATCTACATAGGTACTAAGACAAAAGAAGAAGAAAGAGAAAAACAAGAAGGTTTGAGAGTAATGTAATCTACATAGGTACTAAGACCTGTTTCAAATTCAGGATTACCAACATCTGGTTTGAGAGTAATGTAATCTACATAGGTACTAAGACTAGCAAAAGATTTAGAACTAAAATACACACGTTTGAGAGTAATGTAATCTACATAGGTACTAAGACAGAAAAAAATGTTTAATAATAATTTTGATTGTTTGAGAGTAATGTAATCTACATAGGTACTAAGACTTGTTGATATTTCAACATTTAAAGTGTAAAGTTTGAGAGTAATGTAATCTACATAGGTACTAATATATAGAAAAATTATTAAATTACAATATATTTTTCTAAAAGAGTTGACTTTTTATGTTGATTGTTTAAAATTCTTTAGCAATTTTAATAACAGAATCAATAACGTTAATAAAATTATAGCATCAATAGAGGTCAATAGTTTCACCTCCTTATATAGAATGCAAAGTAATTATATAATTAATATAAAGTTTTAGTAAACAGTTAAAGAACAGAGTTGGTCAATCTGACTCTGTTTTTGTATAGTTAAAATATAATTTCTAGATTTTAAATAATTGACAAAAAGTAAAAAAATAGGTATATTATAGTGGAATAAATAAGTATTTTATAGCTTTTATTTTTGACAATTATTTTATAAGTTGATAATAGCAACTAAAAGGAGGTAATTATGAAAAATAATAAACTTTATAGTATTTTTTTTCCAGCATGGATAGTACTCCTGTTTCCTTTAACTTGGATTATAGCTTTGCCTTTAGATCTTCTCAGACAAAGTTTTGTACTTTGTATCACTTTAAAATTTTTAAATACATATGATATTATTGAAAAGGCCGGTAAAGTCATCAGGAAAGTATTTCTGTATGGAATTTTAGCAAACATTGTAGGGATAATTTGTCTATTTTTTATAACAATTATGGTTGGAATAGGAGCTGATATGTCCGGAATTGTTGGATGGATTAGTAATAATGTGGTTGAGGGTTTGATGACTACTGCTTTTTATAGTATTTATGCATTTATAGTAATAACTATTCCAGTTGTAATTTCAGGATTTTGTATCTATAAATTAAACCTAAACTATAGTTTTAAAAATTTAGATTTAGACATAAAAGATAAGAAAAAATTAGCATTGAGTTTGGCTGTTTTTACAGCACCATATTTATTCTATTGTCCATCTATAATATATATATTAACACGATAATGATTAGATAAAATAGCCTTTGTAAATATTTTATGAAAGAGTTATAATATTTAACTCTTTTTTTGTAATTAAAATAAAGTACTAAATTCTTAAACATTGACAAAATACTTTTATAGATTTATAATTTAATTGTGTTATATTATTAAAAAGAATTTATTTTATACGATAAAAGTATGATAATAGGAGGTATATTTTATGAGATTAATTAGTAGATATTTAGCAAACGCAGTTATAAAAAAGATTGACAGTACCCGTTATAAAAATCATATTTATTTTTCATTGATGTTAATGTTATCGTTGGTGATTATATATACTTTATATTGTACTCTTAAAGCTGGAAATTTAGATACTACTAAAATTATAGGTGTTGTACTTTGTGGTATTTTACTAGTGTTATCTGTAATATCAGCTATAGTTTATTTTATAAAAATGTTTGAAAAAGAAAAATAGTTTTTTATAATCATTTTTGAGATTCGTAAAATTATATAAGGAGGGAGATATGTTCTACCTCCTTACTTGTATACAAACAAATAAAAATTCATTTTAATTATAATAGATTTTGATTTATAAATTTGGAGGAAATAATGAATATAAATTGGTATCCAGGTCATATGAAAAAGACTATGGATAATATAAGAGCGTCATTAAAGTTGGTTGATATTGTTGGAGAGATTATTGATTCAAGAATTCCAATAAGCAGTAAAAACCCTGTTATTGATGATGTTTTAAAGGATAAGCCAAGAATTATGATTTTAAATAAATCGGATATGGCTGATGAAAATGAGACTAAGAAGTGGCTTAGTTATTATAGAAAAAAAGGTTATGGAGCTGTTGTCGTAGATGCACTTCATTCAAAGGGTTTAGATAAGATTTATTCAGTTGCTAAAGAGATGTTGGCTGATAAGTTTAAAAAGCTTGAAGAAAAAAATCTTTCTTCAAAGACAATCAGAATGATGATTGTAGGAATTCCGAATGTTGGGAAATCTACTTTTATTAATTCCATTTCAAAGAGAAAGAGTGCAAAAATAGGAGATAGACCTGGTGTTACAAAACAGGTTCAATGGATAAAGACAAAGAATGATTTAGAGCTTTTAGATACTCCTGGAGTTCTTTGGCCTAAGTTTGAAGATGAAAGAATTGGTTTGCACTTAGCTTTTACCGGTGCAATTAAGGATGAGATTATGGATATTGAAAATTTAGCTTTTCGTTTTATTGATGAGTTAAATAAAAGAGATGTAAATATTTTGAAAAATAGATATAATCTATCTGAAGATTCTTATGAGGACATTTTGTATTTAATGGATGAAATTGGAAGAAATCGAGGAGCAATTTTAAAGAAAAATGAAATTGATTATTTTAAGGTTGCAAATTTAGTTTTTGATGATTTTAGAAAAGTAAAACTTGGAAGAATAACTTTAGAGACTGTAGAAGATATTGAAAAATTTGAGGAAGATAATGGAAATTAGAGAAGAACTGGATAATATCTACAAAAAATATAATTTAATTATCGGTGTTGACGAAGTTGGAAGGGGTTGTCTTGCCGGCCCTGTGGTTTCTTGTGCAATTATTATGAAAAAAGATAGTAAGATTGAGGGAGTAACGGACAGTAAGAAACTTTCTAAAAAGAAAAGACTTGCACTTTATGATAAGATTTTAGAAGAATGTGTAGGATATGGAATTGGAATTGTAGATAATGTAAAAATTGATGAAATTAATATTAAGCAGGCGAGTAGACTTGCTATGAAGATTGCAATTTCAAATATAAAGGATTTAGAAGGAAATAAAGTTTCAGGTGATTTTTTGATAACCGATGCAGAAAAAGTTGATGTTGATATTCCACAGGTTAATTTAATTCATGGAGATGAGCTTTCTTATGTAGTTTCTTGTGCTTCAATAATTGCAAAGGAATACAGAGATAGTATGTTTGTTGAGTATGAGAAAAAGTATCCGAACTATAATTTTATAAAAAATGTAGGATACGGAACAAAGGCTCATTATAAGGGAATTGATGAAAATGGGGTTACTCCTATTCATAGAGTAACTTTTTTGAAAAAATATTTTGAAAAGAAAAAAGATTATGAAAGCTAAAGATATTGGAAATTTAGGGGAAGAAAGGGCTGTTAAATTTCTTTTAGAAAAGGGTTATGAAATTGTTGAGAGAAACTTTTTAAAACCTTTTGGAGAGATTGATATAATAGCAAAGGATAAAGATTTTTTAGTTTTTATTGAGGTTAAGGCTAGAAAAAATATAAATTTCGGTTTTCCCAGAGAGTTTGTAAATGGAAGTAAGATAAAAAAGATACAAGATGTTGCACAGATTTATATGATGGAGAAAAAATTGTTTGGAGCAAAAATTCGTTTTGATGTTATAGAAATAATTTTTGACAATCATAAAATTACACATATAGAAAATGCTTTTTAGGAGGATTTATGTTTACTGCTTATGTAATTACCGTTTCTGATAAGGGTTCAATTGGGGAGAGAGTTGATACTTCAGGCGAAGTAATTGTTGAGATACTAAAAGAAAATAATTATGAAGTTCTTGATAAGATTATTATTCCGGATGATCAAGCAATAATAGAAGAAAAATTAAAATATGCTAGTGATGTTTTAGGGGCTAATTTAATTTTAACAACAGGTGGAACAGGCTTTAGTAAGAGAGATGTTACGCCTGAAGCAACTTTGAATGTTGCGACTAAAAATGCATTTGGAATTTGTGATTCTATCAGACAATACAGTTTGACAATTACAAAGAGAGCAATGCTTTCAAGAGCTGTTTCAGTTATTAGAAACGACAGCTTAATTATAAATTTACCCGGTAGTCCGAAAGCTGTTAGGGAATCTTTAGAGTATATTATAGATTCTGTAGAGCATGGACTTCAAATACTTTTGGGAACGGCATCCGAATGTGCTAGAAAGTAGGTAAGATATGTATTCAAAGACTAAGACTTGTGTGTTAAATGGATTAAATGGTTATGATATTGATGTTGAAGCAGATTTATCAAGTGGACTTCAGGCTTTTAATATTGTAGGGCTTCCTGATTTATCTATAAAAGAATCTAAGGAAAGGGTTAAATCAGCGATTTCAAATAGTGGATTTTCAATTCCACCAGGGAGAGTTACGATAAATTTAGCTCCTGCAAATTTAAAAAAAGATGGCTCTCAAATTGATTTAGCAATAGCTGTGAGTATGTTACTTGCTATTGGAGTTATCGAGTATTTGCCTGATGATAAAACTGTTTTTTTAGGTGAGCTTTCTCTTGATGGAAGAGTTATAACTTTTGACGGAGCTTTACCTATGATTATCTCTTTAAAAGAACTTGGTTTTAAAAAATTCTTTATTCCTAATGCTATTAAAAATGAAGTTAATGTAGTTCAAGGAATAGAGATTTATCCAATTTCACATTTAAAAGAATTAGTTGATTGTTTAAATGGAGTTATCGAAATAAAGAAAGAAGATATTGTAAAAGTAAATTTAGATGAGGAAATAAAATATGATATAGATTTTTCAGATATAAAAGGTCAGGAAAATTTAAAAAGAGCAATGGAAATTTCTGCTGCAGGAGGACATAATTTGCTGATGGTTGGCCCTCCGGGGAGTGGAAAAACTATGATTGCTAAAAGATTACCGACAATTTTACCTAAATTAACTTTTGATGAATGTATTGAATGTACAAAAATTTATTCAATAGCAGGAAAACTTAAAAATAATAAATTGGTTACTCAAAGACCTTTCAGATCTCCACATCATACAAGCAGTCCTATTTCTCTTGTAGGTGGAGGTAAAATTCCAAAACCTGGAGAGGTTTCTCTTGCTCATAATGGAGTTTTGTTTTTGGATGAATTTCCTGAGTTTTCAAAACAGGCTATTGAAGTTTTAAGACAGCCTATGGAAGATGGAAAAGTTACTATTTCAAGAGCTAATTCATCAATTACTTATTATTCAAACTTTGTAACTGTTTGTGCATTAAATCCTTGCCCTTGTGGGAATTATGGATCACAAACTGAAAAATGCACTTGTTCACAGTTACAAATTCAAAGATATCTAAGTAAAATTTCAGGACCGATACTTGATAGAATTGATATTCAAGTTGAAGTTGAGCCTGTAAAATATGACGATTTATCCTCAAAGGAAGTTTTAGAAACTTCTGCTGATATTAGAAAAAGAGTTGAAAAAGCTAGAAAAATTCAACTTGAAAGATATAAAAATGAAAAAATATATAATAATGCGAATCTTTCTGCAAGACAGATTAAGAAATATATTATTTTAGATGAAAAACTTGAAAAAATTATAGAGTTTGCATTTAAAAAGTTTAAGTTTTCAGCGAGATCTTTTAATAAAATTTTGAAGTTAACAAGAACAATTGCAGACTTGGACGGAAGTGAAGAAATCAAGGAAGAACATCTGTTAGAAGCTATCAGATATAGAAGTTTGAGTAATAAATATTGGAGTTAGTTATGAAAAATGAAGATGCTTTACTGTTTTTGAGTTATTTGAATTTTGATTATAAAATTAAAGATGAATTGTTAAATCATTTTACTTTGGAACATATCGAGGAGATTTTTGATTTATCCGGAGAATATTTTAAAGAAAATAAGCTTTTAACTAAAAATAATATTGAAAAATTAGTTGAAGAGAGAGAAAAATTTAATTCAGATGCTTATAGAGATTTTTTAGAGAAAAAGAAAGTTAAATATGTAAGTATTTTGAGTGAAAATTATCCAATTAATTTAAGGGATATTGAGTATATTCCTCAAGTTATTTACTATAAGGGAGATATTTTACCTGAAGACGAATTTGCACTTTCAATTGTGGGATCCAGAAAATGTACTAATTATGGGGCTTGGGCAACGGAACATTTTGCAAGGTCAATTTCAGAACTTGGAATAAGAATTGTTTCAGGAATGGCTTTGGGTATTGATTCCATTTCACATAGATCTGCTTTAAAGTCAGGTGGAAGAACAATAGCTGTTTTAGGTTGTGGAGTTGATATAGCATATCCTAAAACTAATTACAGATTGTATGATGTAATTATAGAAAATGGTGCAGTTATGAGTGAATTTCCTATAGGAATGCCACCTTTAGCTCATAATTTTCCTGTTAGAAACAGAATTATTTCAGGACTTTCAAAAGCTTTATTGGTTATCGAGGCACAAGATCGTTCAGGTACACTTATAACTTCAAGATTTGCAAATGAACAGTCAAAAGAAATTTTTGCACTTCCAGGAAATATAAACAGTCTATACAGCAAAGGAACGAATAAATTGATAAAAGATGGAGCATTGATTGCTACGGATTATCAGGATATTATAGATGGTGTTATTGATTTTTCAGAATTTATTTTAAATAAAAATAAAGAAGAAAAAGATTTGGATATTTTAGATGCAAAAGAACTTTTGATTTATAATTTAATAAATGAAGAACCAAAGTCTCAAAATAAAATTTCAACAATAACAGGTTTTTCAATTATAGAAACAAATACAATTTTAACTGCATTGGAACTTAAGGGATTTATAAAAGAACTAAATGGGGGAATTTTTGTAGTTGATTAATTTTAAGAGATGAATTTCATCTCTTTTTTTATAAAAATGGAGGATTTATGATTAAAATATTTTTTTTAATTTTACCTTTTATAATTATGTTTATACCAAATCGAAATTATGATTTGATGTCTAAGGAAGATACTTTAGCATTTAAAGGGATTTTATCTACTATAGTAATTTTGCATCATATTTCTCAAGTGGAAAATAATTTACCAATAATACATTACTTTGCAAATTTTGGAATGTATGCAGTTGGTGTTTTTTTCTTCATTTCTGCTTATGGAATTACGAAACAGCTAAAACTTAACAGAGAAAAATATTTAAGTGGATTTTTAAAAAAGAGAATTTTTAAATTGTTATTACCAATATCTATAGTAACTATTATTTATATAGTTTTAAATATTTTAGTTTTCCATAAATCATATACAATAAATTCAATAATTAATGTATATAAAAGTGGCTCATCTATAATAAATAATGGTTGGTATCTAAATTCCATCTTAGTTATATATCTAATATTTTACTTTAGTTTTAAATTTTTCAAAAATATAAAAATATCATATTTAAGTTTTTCATTTTTGATATTGGCTTATATCTTTGTTTTAAAAAGAATTGGCTTTGGAATGTGGTGGTATAACAGTATGATTGGAATAATCTTTGGAATGTGTTTTGAAATTTTTGAAGAAAAAATTAAAAGAGTGTTAAGTACTCATTTTTATAAAATACTGTTGATTTTGTCCATCTGGTCATTCTATTTTGCTAACAATAGAGAGTATAATATTATAAAAAATCTTTCAAAAGTAGGAATATACTCTAATTGTACAATTGTTCAAAATATGCTTTGTTTGAATTTTATAATCATGATATTATTAATTTCAAAGAAGATCAATTTTAGAGAACTTGTAATTCATAAAAGTAAAAGAACAAAGTCTATTGGAAAATATAATGTGAATTTCATTGCAGAAAGCAACAAGTTTTATTCTAAATTTGTTTTGATAAGAAATAGAATACTATCTTTTTTAGGAAAAATTTCTTTTGAAATGTATATGATTCATGGACTTATTATGAGAATATTAGCTGTATATTTGAAAGTAGATATATTATATCTTTTAACTCTATTTGGATTAACTATAATAAGTTCGTATTTTTTGAACTTATTTTTTAAAAAATTATATATAGTTTTGAACTTGAATAAATAGGAGAATTTATGAATTATATAGTTTTTGAGTCTTTAGTTGGAAAGATTAAAGTAATAGAAGAAGATAATAAAGTAATTGAGATTAAATTTGTAAAAGATGAGAAAAATGTTAATCCTAAAACAGAAATTTTAAGATTGGCAAAAAAAGAATTAGTAGAATATTTTTGTGGAAAAAGAAAAAAATTTACATTCCCGTTTAAAGTAAATGGTAGTGAGTTTGCATTAAAGGTTTATAAGACTTTAATGGAAATTCCTTATGGAGAAACTTGTAGTTATAAAGACATTGCAAGAAAAATCGGAAATGAAAATTCACAAAGAGCAGTCGGTGGGGCGAATAATAGAAATAAATTACCAATTTTGATTCCATGCCATAGAGTTATAGGAAGCGATGGAAAACTTGTTGGATATGCAGATGGAATTGAAATAAAACAAAAACTTTTGGAGTTGGAAAGAAAAAATTTAAGATAATAAGGAAAATAAAGAGTTTACAAAAAGTTACAAATATTTTTTTATATTGTATAATGAATTTAGTAAAAAAGATAAAGTAAAAAAATATAAATGATGAATAATACAAATAATCTAAATTTCTTCAAAACTGAAAGGAGCGAATTATGAATTTTAAAAAATTGAATATTATTGCTGGTATCGTAATTAATATTTTATTAGCCGTTTTCTTTATATTAAGTATTTCTGGGAAAATTGGTTATGATGAAGGAAGAAGCTTATTGTATGCATTGTTATTATTAAATATTTTTACATTTGGACTTAATATTTTTCTAAATAAAGACGATAATAATAAAATTTCTAACAAAAAAATATTATTACTTCTATTAGTAACAATAATATTATCCATTTTAGCAATTGTGGTATTATTTACTAATAAATAAAAAAACAAAGCAGTATTGGAGTTAGTCTAAAACTTTTAAACTGCTTTTTTAGTGTAAAAAATTAATTAAAAAATAAGAAGAAAACATAAAAAACGAAAATATTTTAAAAAATAGCAAAAAAAGTGAAAAAAATTTAAAAAAATTACAATAAAGTGTTGACAAATTAAATTTAATGGGGTATAATATAGATAACAAACAAGATAACGCGTTAAATAGTTTGAAGACTGGAGGTAAGACCAATGAAAATTTTAAAAACAATTTCATCAGAGTTGCTGAATCATTGGTTTTTAGTAAAAACTTACGATGCCAGCAACTTGAGCAGCAGATAATATATTTTGTGAATTAGAAGGTTGGAAAATAGTATAATTAACTCAAAAAACTAATCTAAATTTTTAACAAAATCGAAGTGTTAAGTTGTATGATAAAAATTTTGGTATTAAAGTTAAATATGAGAATATTAAGATATTTGAGTGTTAATATTAAATATAAAGGAAGCAAAAGATTCTAGTATTTTATAGAAGAGATATGAGGATGTTAAGATGTTTGAGTATTTAAAAATTATATCAGTTTGGTGTTGTATATACTAATACGGTGATTAAAGAATAGTAAAACTAAATTATACTAAAGATGCAATGTGAAGTAATATATAGACACAAAAGATATTACAAGCAATGTGGTTGTAGATTTATCATAAGGTTGTATGTGTAGAATAAGAAAAGAGGGTTGTTGATAGAATAGATATATCGGTGATTAGCTAGATTATGCTAAAGTATTATTTTTGATAGATTTACAAAAACTAAAATTGAAGTTCAAGTGTAAAGAAATTTGGATTTCGTTAAAACTAAAATTAAATATTTAGATATAAAAAGTGCATCATTTTATAATTTGATGCACTTTTATTGTAAAACAACAAGGTTCCTGGAAATCCACCTGATGCGAAGCATCGTGGAAGGGTGAAGTTCTTATTGCTTTTATATTTTACCTATCATCTTTAAAGCATTATATTTACAAATTTTTTCGGCTTCTTCTTGTGAAAAATCCATTTGTTCCAATATTTCAAAATATTTATCATAAATTTCGTTTGGTTTTAAGCATCTGCTGTCAGGATAATCTGAAGCAAAAATTAATTTATCCACACCTAATGAACGTAATATTCTATTTGTTTTTTCTATTCCTAACTTATTAACCATATCAGGCAAAATTGCTGACATATTAAAATACGTACTTAGTCCAATTAATTCTTCATATTGAAAACCGCCTAAATGTGCTATTGATAGTCTTAAATTCGGATATTTACTAAGAATATTTTTTATTCTGCTTGGAGAACATACATCATCTGACAAATGATTTCTGGGATAAGAATGAATTTCTATTAAAATATTATTTTTACTCGCATATTCAAATATTTTTTCATAATAAAAACCATCAATAGGGTAATAAGTATTCGTTGAGTGAATTTTTATTCCTATAAATTCTTCAAGTTTTAAGATTTTTTCTATTTCTTTAATTGTGTCCTTTATATTTTTCCTAATGTCAATATCGGCAAAACAATAAAATTTTGAGTGCTTATCTTTTATCATTTTTGAAAGATTTTTATGAGACGTTTCTACTGTGAAATCCATAGATAACATATATGGGTCATTGAATGGCATAATAAAAGCACATTCTATATTGTATTTTTTCATTATTTCAATATAATCATCAATAGAACCATTTGTAATAAATACACCGTCATATTCGATATTTGCATCTATTACATCTTGTGGAGTTAGATGAATATGAGCATCAATTTTGGGAAGCTGTTTCCAATCAATCATATTTTCTCCTTTGTAAAAAATTTATAGACAAGTATGGAATTATAAAAGTTAAAATTAATTTTCAAATGCTAACATATTTCCAATTAAAATTTTAAATCCTAATGATTTGTACATATCAACATCACAATCTGCAGAACCAACTATCAAAGAACTTATTTTACTTTCTTTGTATGCAAATTTTATTAATTGTTTAGCTATTCCTTTGTGCCTATATTCTTTGATAATGAAAAAATCTTCAAGGATTCCTCCTTTTTCGTAGTTAAAAGTAGAAAATATCATACTTATTGAGCAACAAGCAACTAAATTACCATTACAGATACAACCAAAAAAGTAAATATTTTCGTCTGATATTGCTCTTTTTAAATTTAGAAAATTTTCATAAGTAGGTTCTTCTTCACCTATTTCAGATTTATATTTTGTTTGTAAAATTTTTAATTCGTCAAACTTATCATTTGTTATTTTTATAAATTTCATATTATCCATACTTTATTTTCCTGAAAAAATAATTATCCGATTTATCTATTAATTGCTTTTTGTTTTAATTCTCTTAAAAATGTTACTGTGTTTCTATCTAATTCTTTTGCGTAGTCAAATCTTAAGTTAAGAGATATTTGAAGAGAAAGTCTTCTGAAAAGTCCACAGATGTTAAATAGTGCAGACCAAAGAGATTCTAGTTCTAATTCTGAGTAACAGTGTAGATATTTTTCGAAAATTTCCGTATCAACATAGTTAAAAACTAATTTATTATCTTTTCCAAGATCTATAACATATTTGTTTTCTGATAAAACATAGTGTTTTAAATGTTCATCTAGTAAAGATAAAACTTTTCTATATTCTTCTGATACATTTAAAAATTCTTTTGTATATAATTTATTTCCAAATTTTAAGATATTCCAGAAAAATTCACAAGTATTTTCCAAAAATGCTTCTTCTGTTAGTTTATGTGTTTTTCTTTCAATATATACACTGGCTTTTTTGGTCTCATCTTTATTAAGTACACAAATATATTTTTCTTCTAATTCTCCTAAAGAGTCCATTGAATCTTTTGAAACTATTCTAAAAAGTCCTTGAGTGAAATTTTCATAAATTATTTTATATTCAATTACATTTTCATTTTCAGTATTTTCAAACATTGTTAATATATCGCCAAAATCGCCAATATATTCAAAGGAGTCATCATCAAATGATAAATCTTTTACTAAAAATAGAACATTAAAAAATCCTACATTACTGGACATACTTTGTGATTCAAGTTGTTCAATAAAGAGCTTTTCAACTCTGCTATCTTTCATTGCTATTTTTTTTGCTATCTCTTTAAGTTCATTATATGTTAAAATATTATTCAAAACAAATTCCTCCTAAATTTCTTGTACTCTAAATCCTCTACCTTTAACTTCATACGCTTCAGATATTATTAAAAATGAAGCCGGATCAACTTCGCTTAATATTCTTTTTATAGTCACTACTTGTCTTGTACTTACAATACAATATACGACATTTTGTTGTTTATGAGTGAATGCACCCTCTCCATGAAGAAGAGTAACACCTCTATGCAAATCTGATAAAATTCTGTCTGTAACTTCTCTTTGTCTAGATGTTATAATCATAATTTGTTTTGTATCTCCAAAACCCATTTGGATTTTATCAAGCATTTTGTAAGCTACATACATTGCAACAATAGTTAGAAGTCCTCTTTCAAGACTAAATATGTAAGAGGCAACTCCTATTATGATTGCATTTATAGCCAGGAGAGATGAGCCGATGTTTACATTAAGTTTTGTTTTAAAAATAGTTGCTAAAATATCAAGTCCACCTTGACAAGCGCCATTTTTGAATAAAATTCCCATTCCAAGACCATTTATGAAACCACCAAAAATTGCATATAACATATTGTTATCAAGTTTTAAGTCGATCGGAATATGACGCATAGCAATTAATATAAATGAATAGATGAATGTGGATAAAAATGCGTAAGTCATAAACTTTTTATTCAAAAAAAATGCACCGACAATCATCATTGGCAAATTCAATACAAAAACCGATACTCCCGTAGGAAGACCTGTTAAGTACTCAATCATAAGTCCAATACCACCTAGTCCACCTGAAAGAAGTCCAGCAGGTACTAAAAATTTGACAACTGCAAATGAGCAAACTAAATCACCTAATAGGATATAAAAAATAGTTCTTAAAAAATATTTTTTATCTCCAAAGAATTCTTCTAACATAACACACCTCTGCTAATTTCTCTAATAAAATATAACAACATAATTATATCATAATTTTTATTTATATGATATAATTATACTAATTATATCATATTTTTCTTACAAATATTTAAATTAATGTAATTAAAATTTTAGGAGATGAGTTTATGAGTTTATTTTTATTAATTTTAATATTGACAATTTATATTTTATTACAATTTTCGTGTTTTAAAAAGGAAAGAAAGGCTAGAAAAGTTTTTAGAAATGGAGATTTTCCGCTTGTCTTTGCTCATAGAGGATCAAGTCATTTATTTCCAGAAAATACTGAATTAGCTTTTACAAAATCTTTTGAAATGGGAGTTGATGCTTTTGAAACTGATATTAGACTTACAAAAGATGGCAAAATAGTAACTCAGCATAATGAAGATATTGATGAAACAACAAATGGAACAGGGAATGTTATTGATTATACATATGATGAATTAAAGGAATTTAATTTTGGTTATAAGTTTAAAGATATCAATGGAGATTCTCCTTATGTAGATAATAGAGAATATGGGTTATTTCCAATGGAAGTCTCAGCACTTTTTGAAAAATTTGGAGATAAGGTTGTGTATAGTATTGATGTTAAGGATGAGGGCGAAATTGGTTTAAAGTCTGCAGAACTTTTATACAAATTCGTAAAAGAGTACAATTTAGAAAAAAATGTAATTTTTTCAAGTTTCAGCGAAGATAATCTTAAACATTTAAGAAAAATAAGTCATGGAGAAATAATTATTTCTGGATCTATGAAAAAGACTACTGAAGTCGTTTTGGCTTCATATTTTGGATATGATAGTTTTAAAAAATTTAATACTCATGCAATGATGATTCCGAAATTTGAAAAATTGCCTTTAGATACAAAATATTTAATTTATAAATTCCATAAACATAATATCTCTGTATGTTATTGGACAATTAATACAGAAAAAGATATGAGAAAGCTTATAAATAAAAAAGTTGATGGAATTATTACTGATAGAGTTGATTTGCTTTTAAAAATAAAAGAAGAAAAGTCTAATTAAAATATTGACTTTTTCTTAATAATTTAGTATTCTATTATAAATGAATATATATGTTGAAAAGGAAAAGAAACAACGATTTTAAGAGAGATGTTGTGTGGTGAGAAACATCAAGTTGAAGGTGCATCCTTGGAGTATTGTTTGCTACTTTATAGCAATTTAAGTAGATTTTTCAATTAGAGTGGAACCGCGGAATTTTTTCGTCTCTTGTTTTTTCAAGGGACGTTTTGTTTTATATAAAAATTTTTTAAGTGGCGAATACAATGAATAAAAATAGAGAGGTGTAACATGAAGATTTACAACACATTAACAAGAAAAAAAGAAGATTTTAAACCTATACAAGCAGGAAAGGTACTGATTTATGTTTGTGGACCAACTGTTTATAATTATATTCATATTGGAAATTCAAGACCTATGATTGTTTATGATACTTTGAGAAGATATCTTTTATATATTGGTTATGATGTTAAATTTGTTAGTAATTTTACGGATATTGATGATAAGATTATAAATAGAGCAAAAGATGAAAATGTACCTTTTACAGATATTACAAAAAAATACATTGATGCATATCTTGAAGATAGTTATGGATTAAATCTTTTTGAAAGTCATACAATTCATCCAAAAGCTACAGAATGTATTGACGAAATGATTGAATTTGTAAAAGTCCTAGAAGAAAAAGGAATTGCTTATAATGTAGATGGTAATGTTTATTTTGATATTACAAAGGCTAAAGATTATGGAAAACTATCTAAAAAAAATATTGATGATTTAAGAGCTGGGGCAAGAATTGATATTTCTGATGAAAAGAAAAATCCTCTTGATTTTGCACTTTGGAAAAAAAGAAAAGATGAAACAGAACCTGCTTGGGAAAGTCCTTGGGGAATGGGAAGACCTGGTTGGCATCTTGAATGTTCCGTTATGGCAAAAAAATTCTTGGGTGATACAATAGATATTCATGCAGGGGGAGAAGATTTACAATTTCCACATCATGAAAATGAAATTGCTCAGTCAGAATGTTGTAATGGAAAAGTTTTTGCTAATTATTGGATGCATAATGGAATGATTAATATAGATAATGTAAAGATGAGTAAGTCAAAAGGAAATTTCTTTACAATAAAGGATATTCAAAAAGAATATGATTTGGAAGTAATTAGGCTTTGGATTTTATCAACTCATTATAGAAATCCTCTAAATTTCAGTAGAGAAGTTATGGAACAAACTAAAAACGGACTTGAAAGAATGTATAATGGTAAAGAACATTTAGAAAGACTTTTGGAAATTTGTGAGGAAAGAGAAAATGCAGATGTTTCTAAATTACTTGAGTTTAAAAAAGAATTTTTAGACTCTATGGATGACGATTTAAATACTGCTGACGCTATTTCTAAAGTTTATGAACTTATTCGTTATACAAATACATTTGATGAAAATACTGATTTAAAATTAGTAAAAGGAGCTGTTAAGTTGCTTTCCGACTTAACTTCTGTTTTAGGCCTTCTCTATAAGGAAGAAGATGATGATTTAGATGAAAAAGTTGAAAAACTTATTGAAGAAAGAGAAGAAGCTAGAAAGAATAAAGACTTTAAAAGGGCGGATGAAATTCGTGATACTTTAAAAGAAATGAATATAGAATTGAAAGATACTAGAAATGGTGTTATTTGGAAAAGGGTGTAATATGAGTGACTATATATTTGGTAGAAATGCTGTTTTAGAGGCATTAGAAAGTGATAAAAAAGTAGAGAAAATATATATTTTAAAAGGCGATTTAAAAGGTTCAATAAATAAAATAATTGGGAAAGCAAAGGCAAATGGTATATTAATTTCAGAAATTGATAAGCATAAATTAGAAAATATGGCAGATGGAGTTGTTCATCAAGGAGTTTGTGCATTGATTTCAAGTTTTGAATATTCAACTATTGAAGAAATATTACAAATCGCAAAAAATAAAAATGAAGATTTATTTTTGGTAATTCTTGATGAAATTGAAGATCCACATAATTTTGGGGCGATTATTCGTACTTGTGAAGCGGTTGGTGTTCATGGAATTATAGTTTCAAAAAGAAATCAAGCACCGGTTACTTCAATTGTTCAAAAATCATCTGCCGGAGCAGTAAATCACATAAAAATAGCAAAAGTTGCTAATATTGCAGATACAATTTTAAAATTACAAAAAGAAAATGTATGGGTTTATGGTGCTTGTGGAGAGGCCGAAAAAATTTACACAGACATGGATTTTAAAGGAAATGTTGCAATAGTAATTGGAAATGAAGGTAAGGGAATAGGACAGCTCATAAGAAAGAGATGTGATTTCTTAACTAAACTTCCAATGAAGGGTAAAGTTTCAAGCCTTAACGCATCAAATGCCTGTGCAATTCTAGTTTATGAGGCATTAAGACAGAGAGATGAAAACTAAAAAATTAATAATAATCGATGGTTACAATATTCTAAATGCTTGGGAAAAATACAAACCATTTTTAAATTTGAGTTTTGAAAATGCAAGACAGGAGTTAATTAATGATATGGGTGAATTTTCAAAATTAATTGGAATAGATTTGCTACTTGTCTTTGACGCATATAAAATTAATTTTAAAGGAAGTTCGGAAGTTATAAAAGGAATTGAAGTTATCTACACGAAACAGAATGAAACTGCAGACCAATTTATTGAAAAAAAATTGGATGAAATAGGAAGAAAAATTTCAGTTTCGGTCGGAACGGATGACACTCTTATTCAAAAACTCGTAACACAAAGAGGTGGGATTGTATTAACTTCCAAAGAATTATTGTATCGTTACGAAAATTTAAAAAACAAAAGTAACCGTTATGAAACTAAAAACAGAATTACAAACAAAAGCTATTTCAATTCCTTAGACGAAAAAGCTTTAAATCAATTGGATGAAATAGAGAAAAAATTATTTGGAAAGTAGAAGGGTTATGAATTTAAAATTTGATATTGAAAAAATTAAAAATTACAAATCAAATTCTCAAAAAGCTAGAGTGTTAACCGAAAATTGGGTTAATGAAAATATGTATTGTCCTAGATGTGGGAATTTTAATTTAAATCATTTTGAAAATAATAGACCGGTGGCGGACTTCTTTTGCCCTTCTTGTAAAAACGAATATGAATTAAAAAGTAATACTAAAAATGTAAGTTTAAAAATTAATGATGGTTTTTATGAAACTATGATAAGGAGAATAATAAGTAATAAAAATCCTGATTTTTTGTTTATGAGGTATTCTAATGTAGAATGGAAAGTTAATGATTTAATATTTGTTCCAAAGCATTTTTTTGTACCTGAAATAATAGAAAAGAGAAATCCCTTATCTCAAAGTGCAAAAAGAGCAGGGTGGATAGGTTGTAATATTTTAGTTAATAAAATTCCTATTCAAGGAAAAATATTTATTATTTCGAATGGAGAAATCTGTAATAAGACTGATATTATTAATTATGTAAATATTAGTAATCGACTTATAACTAAAGATATAAAAAGTAGAGGTTGGTTAATGGAAATATTAAATTGTATAAATCTTATTCCAACAGTTGAGTTTAGTTTGGCTGATATGTATAATTTTGAAGATTATTTTCACAAAAAATTTTTAAACAATAATAATGTAAGAGCTAAAATTAGACAACAATTACAAATTTTAAGGGATAGAAAAGTTATAGAATTTATCGGAAGAGGGAAATATAGAAAATTATTTTAAAAATAGGAGGGAATATGAGAAAACCTTGGGAAGAATATTTTATGGATTTGGCGAAGATGGTCGCAACAAGAGGAACTTGTGATAGGGCTTATGTTGGTTGTGTTTTAGTTAATAAGGACAATAGAATTGTTTCAACTGGATATAATGGTTCAATTTCAGGGAATCCTCAATGTGATGAAATAGGTCATACAATGAGAGATGGACATTGTATTGCTACAATCCATGCAGAACAAAATGCACTTTTATATTGTGCAAGAGAAGGAATAAAAGTAAAGGGTTGTACTTGTTATGTAACTCATTTTCCTTGCTTAAATTGTACTAAGGCATTAATTCAAGCGGGAATTTCAAAAATTTACTATGAAAATAGTTATAGAATGGATGAATACGCAATAGAATTATTGGAAAAAAACAAGATAGAATATATTAAAATTGGAGATTAGATTATAAAAAACTAATTGATTGAACAAAAAAATAGAGTTGGTTTCAACTCTATTTTTTAATTATGAAATAAGAAGGTTCACGGATACCCACCCGATGCGAAGCATCGAGGAAGGGTGTAGTTTTTATCCTTGTAATAATTCTTCAATATATTCAAATTGAATATCTTCATCTTTTTTAGCGTAAGCCATATCTCTTTCTTTTGTAACTGCAATATCATCTACAAAAAACGGCCTAATAGTTTCTGTATTATTATCTTCATTAACTATTTTTACTTTTACAATTTCTGATAGAGTATAACTGTCAACTATAATGCCTTTACCTTCATTTGTTATGACATATGTTCCACAAGGTGGTATTTTTTTTAATTTTTCTTCATAGACATTTTGTTCATATTTCAAACAACACATAAGTCTACCACATGTTCCAGATATTTTGTTTTGATTTAAAGATAAAGATTGATCTCTTGCCATTTTTATAGTTACAGGAGCAAATTCTCCTAAAAATCTCTTACAACAACAAACTTGTCCACAAGAACCGATAGCACCAACTATTTTTGCGTGATCTCTCACTCCAATTTGTCTAAGTTCAATTCTGTTTTTAAATATATATGCAAGGTCTTTAACCAATTCTCTAAAATCAATTCTATTATCAGAAACAAAATAAAAAATTACTTTTTGATTGTCAAAAGTATATTCACAATCAACTAATTTCATATCTAAGCCGTGTTCATTTGCTTTTACTTTGCAAATTTCGATAGCATCTTTAGCTTTTTTCTTATTTTCTTCATGTATATAATCATCCATATTGTCGGCAATTCTCAAAACAGGTTTTAATGAAGAGACGAGTTTTGATTCTTCAACTTCTCTTGGTTCAATGGCTACATTTCCATATTCTATACCACGAGAAGTTTCAACGATTACATTGTCATTTTTATTTATACTAAAGTTACAGGGATCAAAGTAATAAATTTTTCCGGCTTCTTTGAATCTTATCCCGACTACTTTTTTCATTGTTCCTCCTAAAATTTATCCATAAATATTATATCACAATTTTCTGGTGAATACTAGATATATAAATGCACTAGATTTAAAGTTATTTCGATATTAATATGCATAAAAAACTATAAGGGAATAATTACTTTCTAAATTTTTTTGTTTTTTATATAAACGGATGATATTACATTTTATATTTTAACTTAAAGTAAGAATATTTCTATAAACTATTGAAAATTAGTATAATATATGTTAGTATATATGTATAATGTACTGTGTTAATTTGCTACTATAAACAAAAAATGGAATTTATATTCTTAAATGATTAAATTATAGACATTGAAAAATTTTAAAAATATATTTTTGTTGTATATATATTATTAGGATAATAGATTCTATTATACTTTTATAGTTAAATATGAAAAAGGTGATAAATTATGAAAAAATATAAAATAGGTTTGTATGAAGTAGAAATTGATGAAGAAAAAACTAAAAGTTGGTATGAAACTTATGATGGATGGAACTGTGAGTGTGGAGATTGTCAAAATTATTCAGAGGTTGCAAGAAAAAGAGAATTTCCGGATTTTTATAGAGATTTATTGGATATGTTAAATATTCCACTTGAAAAAGCAACTTATGTATGTAAATTGTTTGGAGATAACAATCAACACTATTATGAACTTAGTTATCGTGTTGCCGGAAACATTATCAGTAAAGAAAGTTCTAATGAAGATTTTGAAGACGTAAGTTGTTATCATGAAAGATACCCTTATGCAGCCTCAGATTTTCCAACTCCACATTTTGACCTGCGATTTTATATTTATTTACCTTGGATATTGGAAGAATTACCAAAATAATAACATATATATTTTAAATAAATTTTAAATTGTTATGATACAGATGTATAAAAACCCCTAAATCCTTTGTTAGGATTTAGGGGTTCACATCATTTTTGTCCACTGTTTTTTATGTTAAATATAAAATTATATTGATGCATAATAGAGTTAAATTATAGTAAATTATTCTCTGTTTTTTAAAACTTCGCTGAAATTCATTTTTGATATTCTATAAAATTGTAATATACTTACAAATAAATAAGTAGCAATAGTTATCACAATTGACATTATTACAATTTTTGGCGAAATATCAAGCTCTAAATATCCTGAAAATTTTAGCATTGAATAATACATTATTTGTTTTACTGTATATATTTCAAGTGGTATTAAAGCTATTAAACTTAATAATACTGTTAGAGTTACTGGTCGAATATAGATTTTTGAAATTTCTCTATTCGTGTAACCGAAAATTTTTAAATATGCAATTTGGATAGTATTTTTATCTGTTATTATTTTCATTAGACTGTAAGTAAAGCCTGCTAAGAATATTGTAGATACAGCTATAAATGCAGATAGCATTGGTCCCATGAGTTTAGACATCTGTTTAGAAACATCTGTCATTGAATTTTCATCTATTGTTGTTGATACATACTTTTCATCAATATCCAATTTTTCATCACTAAAATATCCATTAAAGAATTGTTTATTTTGTTCTAATTCCTCATTCAAATATTCTTGTTTTATAAAAGCTGAAAGATTAGCAGACTTTTTGTGTATATCAACTATTTTATAAATCTTTTCCTTGTCAGATAATTTTCCTTTAATTGTTATTTCATCTCCGACATATTTTCTAAGTTTTTTTGAGAGGTTTTCACTAATAACTATCTCATTTTTATTTTCAGGAAGTTTGGTATTTTCAAAGTATTTTGAATTTTCAGTAATTCCTAAAAGTAGGATATCTTCATCTGATTTTTTGATGCTGTGATAAACTCGTGCGGGTGCAGTTGTATATTTTTCAGCGTTTTTGTTATTTGTTTCTATAGGAGCTTTTAATACATATTGATATTTACTAATCAAATTTTCTTTTAAGTTATTTCCGTAGTTGTCGAATGTAGGTTTTGCAGAAATACCAAAAAGGAATAATATTGAAGTTATAAATATTCCGAGTATTATTGCTACATAATCTCCTTTGTTGGATTTTATAATTGATTTTCTAAATGAACCTAAAAAGTTTTTGTTGACTTTTAATTCGTTTTCATGTTTTGATTTTGTTTTATTTTTATAATGTTTTAAATTCTTTCTTAAAAAATCTAAAGGAGTAAAATTTAATTTCCTATAAATATAGATATAATTAAAAATTAAAATTATTGAAATAGGAATTATAGTTGTAATTATTAATGCTTCCAAGTTGAAACTAGGAGTGAAGTTCTGCATATTAAATGTTTTGTAGTAAACAGACTTAAACAAATTTGTAAAAACAGTATAACCTAGAATATTTCCTAAAATAGCAGCTAAAAAAGTTATTATTACAGAGTTTGCAATATAATTTAAAACGAGCTCTGATTTTTTATATCCATTCGCAAGAAGTATTCCAATTATTTCAGATTCTTCTTGTATTTTACTCACAATAGAAAGTGCAAATATGAATCCTATTAGCGTTACCATTAGACAAAGCATAACAATGACCATAGGCCTATCTCCACCCATATCGTCAATCAAATAACTTATAGCATTATTATCTTTTTTTGGAAGTTGTTCTAAAACTGTTTTTGAAATATTTGCAGAATTTACAACTTCTTTATTTTTTTCTTTCGTTTCTTTTTCACTTAGGTTTCTATCGTTAAATCTATATGAAACTTGATATTTTAACTTGCTTTCGTTAAAGATATCTTTGTCTTTATCAGATACTAATCCTACTCCAAAATCTATTGCATTAAATATTAAATCTGTAGATTTTTGAAAAGATGAATTATAATCTGGAGTTGCTATTAAACCAACTATTTTAAAAATACGTTCTTTATTATCTTTAAAAAATTCTTTTTTAAAAGTAATATTGTCACCTATTTTTAAATTATTATTTTCAGCAAATAGTCTATTAATAGCTATTTCATTTTTATTTTTTGCAAGATTACCTTCATTTATAACAGGGAAATTTATATTTTTTCTATTTGTATAAAGTCTAATTGTTTTTTCATCTTTATCATCTTTAATTTTATTAATTTTTGCATCAACGTAAGGAGCTTTTTCGACTTTAACATTAGTTTTTTCAATGGATTTTAATATTTCATCTGTAGGGTCAAATGCGAATAATATTTTTCCATCTTCAACAACTCCAGTTGACATAAGTTCATAATATAAAGTCTTGATACTTCCTGATGAAACTAACGTGCCTGAAGTTGTGGAAATCATAAAAAACAGAAGTATAAAGAGAAATAAATTTTTTGACCATTGAGCTTTTAATCCTCTAAGAATTCTTTTATTTAAATTTCTCATGTTACCACTCCAATTCTTGTGCATCCATTACCTTGTCATTTTCAATTTCTTGACATATAATTCCATCTTTTAGCCTTATTGTAATATTAGACATCTTTGTTATTTCTTCATTATGAGTTGCAAGAATAATGGTAGTTTTATATTCCTTATTTATTCTTTGAAGTAGGGATAAAATATCCTTTGAAGTTTTATAATCTAAAGCACCCGTAGGCTCATCACAAAGTAATATTTCAGGTTTTTTTATTAAAGCACGGCCTATTGCACATCTTTGTTGTTGTCCACCTGATAATTGTCTAGGATATTTATTTTTATGTTCCCATAGACCCAAATCTTTTATTAATTTTTCAATATCCATAGGGTCGTTATGTATAAAAGAACCTACTTGAATATTTTCTGTTACAGTTAAATCTGGAATCAGATTATAAAATTGAAAAATAAAACCTAAATATTTTCTTCTAAAATTTGAAAGGGCATTTTGTTTTAAACTTGAAATTTCATATTCATTTATCTCTATAGAACCACTGTCGATTTTTTCAAGTCCACCAATAGCATTAAGCAATGTTGACTTTCCAGACCCGGAAGGTCCTAATAGAGTACAAAGTGCACCTTTTTCCAAAGAAAAATTTATATCTTTTAAAACAGAAATTTTATTTTCACTTGTTCCATAAGATTTGTTTAAATTTTTTACAACTAAAAACATAAATACCTCCTTAAAAATATATTTCATTATAAACCAATTATAGCACTTTCAATATACGTTATCAACAAATGGAATTTAAAATTATTTGTCATAGATTAAATGATTTTTTAGCAAAAATAATTTAAAATATTAAAATTTTAGGTTATTGTATATTTATAAAAAATATATAATAAAAAGAACTTTTTAATTCGATTATGAAATATAATTTTGTGGTATATTAATTATATTATAGATAAAAAATATAGTATAATATAGATGAATTCTTTTAAATATAGTAAAAATATTTGATTAATAAATGGGAGTACATTATGGAGTTTGTTTTAAATTCAAAATTTAAGCCTACGGGAGATCAACCTGAGGCTATTGAAAAAATATCGGATTCAATTAAAAAAGGAAATAAAGAAATAATTTTAAAGGGAGTTACGGGAAGTGGAAAGACTTTTACAATGGCAAATATTATTGAGAAAGTTCAGAAACCAACACTTGTAATTGCACATAATAAGACTTTGGCTTATCAGCTTGCGAGTGAATTTAAGGAATTTTTTCCGGACAATGCTGTTGAGTTTTTTGTGTCCTACTATGATTATTATCAACCTGAAGCCTATGTACCGCAATCCGATACTTATATAGAAAAAGACAGCTCTATAAATGATGAGATAGATAAACTAAGACACTCCGCGACAATGTCTCTTTTTGAAAGAAGAGATGTAATTATTGTTGCTTCCGTTTCTTGTATTTATGGTTTAGGAGACCCGATTGACTATGAAAATTTAGTAGTTTCATTAAGACCAGGAATGATAAAAGATAGAGATGAAGTTATTAGAAAACTTGTAGAGATTCAGTATGTAAGAAATGATATTAATTTTATTCGTGGAACTTTTCGTGTAAGGGGAGACAGTTTAGAAATATTTCCGGTTTCTTCATCTGAAAATAGTATTAGGGTAGAATTTTTTGGAGATGAAATAGATAAAATTTCAGAAATTGATGCCTTAACAGGTAATGTTATTGGAACACGTGAGCATGTTGCAATTTATCCAGCATCTCACTTCGCCACAAGTTCGGAAAAAATAGAAAGAGCTATCGGTACAATTTCAAAAGAATTGGAAGAAAGACTTTTAGTTTTAAATGAAGAAAATAAATTAGTTGAAGCCCAAAGACTTGAACAGAGAACAAAATACGATTTGGAAATGTTACAAGAAATTGGATTTTGTAGTGGTGTAGAAAATTATTCTGCTCATCTAAGCGGTAGAGAAAGAGGCTCTAGACCTTATACTTTGATTGATTATTTTCCTGATGACTTTTTAATTATTGTAGATGAAAGTCATGTTACTGTTCCACAAATAGGTGCAATGTATGAAGGAGATAGAAGTAGAAAACAAAATTTAGTTGATTACGGCTTCAGATTGCCTTCAGCTTTAGATAACAGACCTTTAAAATTTACAGAATTTGAAAATATGATTAATCAAATTTTATATGTATCTGCAACTCCCGGCAAGTATGAAAAAAGCCATAATTTAGAAGAGGTTGAACAAATTATAAGACCTACTGGACTATTAGATCCTTTAATTGAAGTTAGAAAAACAGAAGGACAAATTGATGATATAATCGGTGAAGTAAATTCAGTTATTAAAAAAGGAGAGCGTATTTTAATTACAACTTTGACTAAAAAAATGGCTGAAAACTTAACAGACTATTTAAAAAATGTAGGAATAAAAACAACTTATTTGCATAGCGATATTGATACGATTGAACGTATGGAAATAATTAGAGATTTGCGTGTTGGAAAGTTTGACGTTTTGGTTGGAATAAACTTATTAAGAGAAGGACTTGACTTGCCTGAGGTAAGTATGGTTATAATTATGGATGCAGATAAGGAAGGTTTTTTGCGTTCTGAAACTTCTATGATACAAACAATCGGACGTGCTGCAAGAAATGTAAACGGAAGAGTTATTATGTATGCTGATAGAATTACAAAGTCAATGGATGTGGCAATTAAGGAAACAAATAGAAGACGTGAAATTCAAAATAAATACAATATAGAGCATAATATCACTCCAAAGAGTGTTAAGAAAGATATTAGAGAGATTATTCAAGCTACAAAGGTTGCTGAGGATAATGTGGATTATAAAACAGAAGATGTTGAAATTACAGATTATGAAAGTTTCATTGAAGATTTGAAAAATGAAATGTTATCTGCTGCCGATTCTTTAGATTTTGAAAGAGCAGCATCAATAAGAGATGAAATAAAGAGGTTAAAAGAAATGTGGGGATTAGATGTCTAAAAATACAATTAGAATTAAAGGAGCAAAAGTAAATAATTTAAAGAATATAGATTTGGAAATTCCAAGAGATAAAATGGTTGTTTTTACAGGTCTAAGTGGAAGTGGAAAATCATCTTTGGCTTTTGATACAATTTATGCCGAAGGGCAAAGAAGATATGTTGAAAGCTTATCAAGTTATGCAAGACAATTTTTAGGTCAAATGGATAAACCTGATGTTGAATATATTGATGGACTAAGTCCGGCAATTTCTATTGATCAAAAAACTACAAATAGAAATCCAAGATCTACAGTTGGAACAGTTACAGAAATTTATGATTATTTAAGATTGCTTTTTGCAAAAATTGGAATTCCAAAATGTCCAATATGTGGTACTGAAATTAAAAGTCAAAGTATCGACCAAATGGTTGATAGAGTTATGAAGCTTGAAGAGAGAAGTAAGATATTTGTGTTAGCTCCTGTAATTCGTGGAAAAAAGGGAGAGCATAAAAAACTTTTAGAAAATATAAAAATTCAAGGTTTTGTTCGTGTAATTATCGACGATAAAGAATATGAACTTACTGAAGAAATTGAATTAGATAAAAATAAAAAACATAATATTGATATCGTAGTTGATAGACTTGTTGTAAAAGAAGGAATTGAGTCAAGACTTACAGAGAGTCTAGAAACAGCTTTTAAATTTAGTGATAGTATTGTTAAGGTTAAAGTTGTTGATGGGGAAGAGATTTTATTTTCTGAAAAAATGTCCTGTCCTAACGGGCATATTTCATTTGATGAAATTGAACCTAGAACTTTTTCTTTTAACAGTCCTTTTGGAATGTGTCATGATTGTAATGGACTTGGAAGCCATAAAATTATAGATCCGGATTTGGTAATTCCTGATAAAAATAAATCACTTTTAGAGGGAGCTATTGAATGTTACAACATGACTACTGGGGAAGATGGATACTATTACAAAATATTTCACGAAATCATAAAATATAACGGTTTTGATGAAAATACTCCTTTTAAAGATTTAAGTAAAGAAACTATAGATGAACTTCTTTATGGGACAGGATCAAGAAATATAAAATTTAGGTTTGAAAGTAAGTTCACAAATGAAAATAAAACTTTTAATAAACCATTTGAAGGAATAGTAAAGAATTTGGAAAGAAGATATGCTTCTTCTCCAATGTCTTCTATGAGAGAAAAAATTGAAACAGTGATGTCTGAAATGGAATGTGAAACTTGTAAAGGAAAAAGACTTAATGAAAAAGCTCTTTCAATTTTTATAAGAGATAAAAATATTTCAGATGTTACTGCAATGTCTGTTCAAAAATTAAATGAATGGTTTAATGATTTAGAATTAACAGAAACTGAAAGTATTATTGGTGAAAGAATTTTAAAGGAAATTAGAGAAAGACTTAAATTTTTAAAAGATGTAGGTCTTGAATATTTAACTTTGGCAAGAAGTGCAGGAACTCTTTCAGGAGGAGAAAGTCAAAGAATTAGACTTGCAACTCAAATTGGTTCTGGGCTTGTTGGAGTTGTTTATGTTTTGGATGAACCAAGTATCGGTTTACATCAAAGAGATAATGAAAAACTTTTAAATGCTTTAAGAAATTTAACAAATCTTGGAAATACATTGATTGTAGTAGAACATGATGAGGATACTATTCGTTGTGCCGACCATATTGTAGATATTGGACCAAGAGCAGGTATTCATGGTGGAGAGGTTGTTGCACAGGGAACTCTTAAAGATATTATGAAGAGTAAAAAATCTATTACAGGTGCATATCTTTCAGGAAAAAGTAAAATAGAAGTTCCTAAACAAAGAAGAAAATACACAGATACAATTAAAGTTTTTGGAGCAAGAGAAAATAATTTAAAAAATATTGATGTTGAATTTCCTATCGGTGTTTTTACTTGTGTAACTGGTGTTTCCGGAAGTGGAAAGAGCAGTTTGGTAAATTCAATTTTAAATAAAGAATTGTCAAACAAATTAAATAGGAGCAAACAAAAAACAGGAAAATTTGATAGGATAGAGGGCTATGAAAAACTTGATAAAGTTATTGAAATTGACCAAAGTCCGATAGGTAGAACTCCGCGTTCAAATCCTGCAACTTATACTAAACTTTTTGATAATATAAGAGATGTTTTTGCCATGACTACAAAGGCAAAAATGAAAGGATATAGCAAAGGTAGATTTAGTTTTAATGTTCATGGTGGTCGTTGTGAAGCTTGTAAAGGAGACGGAACAATAAAGGTTGAAATGCACTTTTTGCCTGATGTATATGTACCTTGTGAAGTTTGTGGTGGTAAAAGATATAATAGAGAAACTTTGGAAGTAACATATAATGGAAAAAATATTTCAGATGTTTTGGAAATGACTGTTGAAGATGGACTTAAATTTTTTGAAAATCATCCTTCAATAAAAAGAAAATTACAAACTTTATATGATGTAGGATTGGATTATATTAAGATTGGTCAAAGCTCAACAGAGCTTTCAGGAGGAGAGGCTCAGAGAGTTAAACTTGCATCTGAACTTGCTAAACGTGGAACGGGACAAACTGTTTATATTTTAGATGAACCAACTACAGGATTACACATTGATGATATTAAAAAATTGATTGAAGTTTTAAATACCTTAGTTGAACAAGGAAATACTGTTATTGTTATCGAACATAATTTAGATATGATAAAAATTGCAGATCATATAATTGATTTAGGTGTTGAAGGTGGAGACGGTGGTGGAACTATTGTCGTAACAGGAACTCCGGAGGAAGTTGCAAAATGTGAGAAGTCATATACGGGTCAATTTTTAAGAAAAATATTAGGAGGACAAAATGGATAGATATATTTTAATTTTAACAGACACTTTTGAAGAAGTTGAAGCACTTACTCAAGTTGATTATCTTAGAAGAGCGGATATTAAGGTAGATATGATTTCAATTACAGGAAAACTTCAAGTTCCTAGTAACAGAGGAATAACTGTTTTAGCAGATGATTTGATTGAAAATATAAATTTAAAAGAATATGCAGGAATTATTATTCCTGGTGGACTTCCTGCTGCTTTTGACATCAGAGAGGATAAAAGAGTTTTAGAAATAATAAAGAAATTTGACGAAGAGCATAAATTAATTTCTGCAATTTGTGCAGGACCTTCAGTTCTTGCAAAAGCAGGTGTTTTATCCGGAAGAAATGCTGTAATTTATCCGGGAATGGAAGATGAGTTGCTTGATGCAAATGTTAAAGAAGATGCAATTTGTATTGATGACAATATAATTACTGCAAGAGGAGCAGGACTTGCAGGAGAACTTGCTTATACATTGATTAGAAAAATAAAAGGAAAAGTTCAAGAAAAACAAGTTCGTTTTATGTCCGTTGATTATTTGTTGAGGGATTTTATTCTAAAGGAAGAAAAGAATGGGAAATAAAAAAATAGAATTTAACTCTTTGAGAATTGAAGAGCTTGAAGATTTATTTTTGAGTTTGGGAGAAAAGAAGTTTAGGGCTGAACAATTTTTTAGATTTATGCATCAAAAGAAAAACTTTGAAATAGAAAATTGCAAGCAATTACCTAAAGTTTTAATTGAAAAACTAAAGGATATAGGATATATAAATACTTCTTCAATTTATACAAAGTATGAATCAAAGCTAGATAATACAAAAAAATATTTGATTAAATTATTTGATAATAGAATAATTGAAACTGTATTTATGGACTATGGAAGTTATTGTACAGTTTGTATTTCAAGTCAAGTAGGCTGTAGAATGGGCTGTACTTTTTGTGCTTCAACAAAAGAAAATTTTAAAAGAAATTTAACTTCTGGTGAAATGTTAAATCAAATTTATCTAATAGAGAATGATTTGAATTTAACTATAAATAATGTTGTTATTATGGGTATTGGAGAACCACTTGATAATTATAATAATGTAATAGGATTTTTGAAAATTATAAATTCTGAAAAAGGTAAAAATTTGAGCCTAAGAAATATTACAATTTCAACATGTGGGCTTGTTCATAATATATATAAATTAGCTGATGAAAAATTACCCATAACACTTACAATTTCGCTACATAATCCGTTCCAAAAGGAAAGAAGAGAGATAATGCCTATTTCAGATAGTTTTTCAATTGATGAAATATTAAAGGCTTGTAAATATTATTTTGATAAAACTTCAAGAAGAGTGAGTTTTGAATATACAATAATTAAAGGACAAAACGATTCAAGAGAACACGCTTTAGAACTTAAGAATATTTTGAAAGGCTTAAATTGTCATATTAATATAATACCTTTAAATTCAATAAAAGAGTTTGATGGAGAAGCTCCTAGTACAAAATATATTTATGTATTTAAGTCAATGCTTGAAAACTACGGAATTAATGCCACGATAAGAAAGAAACAGGGTGATGATATAAATGGAGCTTGTGGACAACTTAGACAAGGTGTATTAGAAGAGGAGAATTAACTGACTGTGAAGTCAGTTTTTTATTGTAAAACAACAAGGTTCCCGGGAACCCACCTGATGCGAAGCATCGTGGAAGGGTTGGGTTCTTATTAAAAAAATTTCTAATAAAATATTTAGAACAATCAATATTCATTATTAAAAGTTTTTATAATTTGATAATTTTATTATTTGTAAATTTCAATATTTACTAAAATTAATTATATAAAAAATTTATATATATGTATTTTATATAATAAGTAATATTTATTGATAAACGCTTATAAATATTGAAATTTCAATAAATTATAAAATAAGAAAAAATTATTTAGACTATCAAATCAAATTTTTAAAAATGATTATTATTATGCTATAATGGGCAAACATTTAATAATCTTTAATGATTATAAAGATTGTTTATATTTTAAAATTGGAGGTTAGTATGAGTAAGTTTTATGAAGATGCATTATTATTTGCTAAAGAACATATTTTGCCTTATGCAAAAGAGATTGATGAAAAGATGGAATTTCCTGTTGAATCTTTTAAAGAAATGGGAAAAGCTGGATATTTCAAATTGATGATTCCTACTGAACTTGGGGGATTAGGAAAAGGAATGACAGAGCATTCTGAAGCATGTATGGCTTTTGCTAAAAGTAGCGCAACAGCCGGACTTTGTTATATGATGCATAATGTTTGTTTAAGTATTGTTTTGAAATATGCTAGCGATGAGCTAAAAAGCAAAATTGTTAAAGATGTTGTTGAAAATAATAAGTTTTTAGGATTTGCTTATTCAGAGTTTGGATCAGGGACAAATTTTTATCGACCTGATATTAAAGCTGAGTTTAATGAGAAAGAAGTAATTTTAAATGGAACAAAGAGTATGGTTACATCTGCTGGACAAGCTTCTTATTATCTATTGCTTTCTTCTTCAGAATCAGGTGAAGGAATTGATAACTGGATTGTTCCTATTGAAACTGAAGGTGTTGAATTTAAGCAAAGCGAATGGCAAGGTTTAGGAATGAGAGGAAATGTTTCTTGTCCTATGGAATTTGTAGATGCTCATTTGTCGAAATCATATAGAATAGGTAAAATTGGAGATGCTATGACTCATATTTTTGAAGTTGTTGCACCTTTCTTTATTACAGGTTTAGCTTCAGTTTATACAGGTGTTTGTGAAGCTGTTCTTTCAGAAGCGTTAAGTCATGCAACAAATAGGAAACATACTTTTGGTTCTAAACTTGCAGAATATGAAACTGTACAAACACATATTTCAAGAATATATTCTCAAACTAATGCTGCAATCTTAGGAACAAAAGAAGCAGCCAGAGCTGCTGATGCTGGAGAGAGTGATGCTATAGTGAAAATTATATCAGCTAGAATTTTTGCGTCAGAGGCTGCTATTGAAGTTGCGAGATTAGGAATGAGAGTTGGTGGAGGAAAAGCTTATAATAAAATGGGAATAATGGAAAGACTTTTAAGGGATTCTTATGCAGGACAAATTATGGCGCCAAGTGTTGATGTTTTGATTCTTTGGTTAGGAAGAGCTCTTTTAGGATTACCTTTAATCTAAATTTTAATTTTTTAATAAATAAGCTTTTTTGCTTAGATTTATCTTAAATATTTACAAAATAGGAGGAACATATATGAATAAATTAAAAGTCGGTGCAGTAGTTTATGCACCTAGAGTAACCGTTATTTGGGGAATAATCGCTGATTTCTTTAAAGGAGAAGGTTTTGAAATTGAACCTATTTATTATAAAGACTATAGATCACAAGTTGACGGACTTATGAAAGGAGAAATTGATGTTGCTTGGAATTCTCCTCTTGCGTGGTTAGATGCTAATTTAAGAACTAATGGGAAAGCACTAAATGGTTCTATGAGAGATACAGATAATGATCGTTCAACTTATTTGGTTGTAAAAAAATCTTCAAATATAAAATCTATAGAAGATTTAAAGGGAAAAATAATAGGCTTTGGTGCTATTGATTCTCCTCAAGCCAGACTTATACCTATATATAATTTATATCAACATGGTCTTGAATTTAATAAAGATTATGTTGAAAAAAGATTTGATATAGGAATTGGACTTTATGGAGATCATGTCGGTGGAGAATTGGATTCAGCAAAAGCTATGCTTAATGGCGAAGTTGATGCTACTTGGATGTTGGATTTGAATTATGATGCATGGATACAAGACGGAACTATTGATAAAAATCAAGTTGATATAATTTATAAAACTCCGTTTTTTGATCATTGCATTTTTTCAGGAAGACCTGATCTTAAAGTTGAAAAATTTGAAATGTTTGCAAAAATTTTACACAAAATGGATTACAATAACCCTGAACATAAAGAAATGATGGATATGGAAGGGCTAAAAAAGTGGGTTATTGGTCGAACAACAGGATTTGAACAAATTAAAAATGCAAATGAATATATTAATTTTTTAGAAACTTTTTATAAGTAGGTATGAGATGAAAAAAACTTTTAAACCATTTACAACTTCTCTTATAGGAAGTCTGCCAAGAAGTAAAGAGATAATGGCTTTGAAGAGAAGATTAAAATCTGATGTAGATTTCAAAAAGGAATATGATGAATTAATAAAAATCGAAACGGAAAAATTGGTTAAACTTCAAGAAAAATATTCAATAGATATAATAACTAATGGAGAATTGGCAAGAGATAATTATGTTTCTTTTGTAGCAGATAGGATAGATGGAGTTGTTATGATGAATATGGGTGATATGCTTGAATATATAGACGATAAACAGGCGTTCGAACAAATCTTGGAAACACTTGATGTTCCATCTGTTAGTATAAAAAATGCTATTTGTAACGGTGTTTTGAAATATAATAAAAGTTTAGTTTCCGATGAGATAAAATTCTTGAAAAAAATTACAACTTCTTCTGTAAAAGCAACACTTCCGGGTCCCTATCTTATGACAAGATCTATGTGGCTTCCTGCTCTTAGTAAAAAATTTTATAATAGCAAAGAAGAATTAGGTAAAGATGTAGTAAAAATTTTAAAACAAGAGATTGACAATTTAATAGAAGCTGGTGTTGATATAATCCAGTTCGATGAGCCTGTACTTACAGAAGTTGTTTTTTCTGAAGGAAAAACAAGATCTTTTATGTGTGCTGCTCTTTCTGAAAGAAAGGATCCTACAGAGGAATTAATATTTGCTACTAATTTAATAAAATGTGTTATGGATTATATGAAAGATAAACCTATACTTAGTTCACTTCATGTTTGTAGAGGAAACTGGAGTAAGGATGAGAGTATTTTGCTTGAAGGACCATATACACCTCTTGTTCCTCTTTTTGAAGAAACATCTCCAAATATTTTGGCACTTGAATTTTCGACTCCTCGTGCAGGAGAACTTGATTCTTTATTATCAAGTGAAAAAATCAAAGAAAATTCAATTCTTGCACTTGGAGTTATAAATCCTAGGACAGACATTATTGAAACAGCACAATCAATAATTGATAGAGCTAGAGAAGCGTTGAAATTTATATCTAAAGAAAGACTTTGGTTAAATCCCGATTGTGGCTTTGCTACTTTTTCAAATAGACCTGTAAGTACATTTGAAATAATTGAAAAGAAGTTGGAACAATTACAAATAGCTAAAAATGCTTTAAGGGAAATGTATGAGTAGTTTATATGAATCATATAATTATGATGCTTCTTACAGGGCTATTTTAAGTTATAACGATGTTGTAAAAGTTTTTACAGAAAAAGATTTTATTGAAGTGAATTCTCAGATAAGTTTTGATGTAGAAGATAGTAATAAAACTTCTTTTAATTATTTTGCAAGCTCAATTATTTCGGGGATAATTCATAATTTAATTTTTGTTTCAAAAAAACTTAATATAAAATTAGAGGATATTGAGGGAAAAATTAAAATAAAATTAAAAAATCCACTGACAATATTAGCTGTTAAAGGCTATTCAGAGGAAGCTAAAATTGATAGTTGTGATATCATAGTATATTTATTTTCAGATCTTGAAGATGATGAGTTATTTGATTTTTGTAAGAAATCTTTGAATAGTTGTTTTATTTATAATACACTCAAGGATGTAATGAATATTAATATAAGATTTATTTCAATTTTATAAAAATATTAATAATAGACTTCAAATTTTTAATAAAAAGATTAATTATTTGAAGTCTTTTTTTGATAGATGTTTTTAACAATATTAAAATTTATTAATATAGATTTTTTTATGAATTTTATTATATTTTATGTAAAAAATTACATACTAAATTAATTTAACAATTATGAAAAACGTTTTTAAAAATTTTTGATAAAACTATTGAATTGTTTAAACAATAATGGTAAAATATATATGTAGTTTAAATATGAGAAACTTAGGAGGCTTATTATGATTGAAAAAAACGTTATAATAAAAAATGAAACAGGATTACATGCAAGACCTGCTGCATCTTTAGTTCAATTTGTTAAGAAATTTGATGAGAGTATTGAAATTATTTTAGATAACAAGGTTGCAGATGCGAAAAGTATTTTTAATGTTATGAGTTTAGGTATTTCTAAGGGAATGGAAATAACATTGAGAGTTGATGGGGAAAATGAAGAGAAAACTTTAGGAGAAGTTGTAAACTTCATAGAAAATTTAGCTGATTAATTTTAAGGATAGCTTCTCAAAAGAGAAGCTTTTTTGGTGGAGTATTATGAGAATATATGATGGATTTTCCGTTTCTGACGGAATAGCATATGGCAAAGCTGTTACATTATTTTATGAAAAGATTTTTATTCAAGATAAAATTCTTGATAATGAAAAAGAAAAAGAACTTTTAAGATTTGAAAGTTTATTATCAGGTTTTTTAGAATCGGATAGAATAATGGACGAGGATGAAAAACTAGAAAATTTATTAAATGTTCATATTGAATTGATAGATGATCCATTCTTAAAAGATACGGTAAAAAATAAAATATTGACTGAAAATAAATCTTTAGAAAAATCAATAGAAGAGACATTCAGTCATATTTGTTATGAATTAAATAGTCTTGATTCTGACTATATGAGAGACAGAATTTATGATTATATTTCGATTC
Source organism: Parvimonas sp. C2 (assembly GCF_035282405.1). Classification (NCBI taxonomy): domain Bacteria; kingdom Bacillati; phylum Bacillota; class Tissierellia; order Tissierellales; family Peptoniphilaceae; genus Parvimonas; species Parvimonas sp. C2. Next base: position 428,173 of record NZ_JAYKBP010000001.1, on the reverse strand, counting down.
AAGAAGAATTTATTAGGACTTTAACATCAGTTGAGGAAATTAAAATTTATGAAAATAAATTTATTCTTTTTACTGAAAATTTATCTCCAAAACTAATTGATAAGTATAAAGATCAATTAATAGGAATAGTTTCAAAAAATGGTGGAAAAACCTCACATGCTTCTTTGTATGCTAAAAACTTACAAATTCCTTATATAATTTGTAATTCATTGGATTTTCAAGAGTTAAAAAATAAAAGTTTTGATTGTATTCTGGATTGTGATCAAGAAAAGTTGATTATAAATCCTGATGGAGACACTGTTAATTCATATAAAAAATCATTAAAAGCATCTCAAAAAGAATTTTTAGATACTAATATTGTTAGGACAAAAAACAATAGATATGTAAGGGTTTGTAGTAATATTTCAAGTTTTGAAGAGTTTGAAGTATCTTTGAATAATGGTACAGACGGCTGTGGATTATTTAGAACAGAATTTTTATATATGTCTGATGAATCTCCAACAGAAGAATATCAATTTGAGATTTTTAAAAAGCTTGCACAAAGTACAGAAAAACCTATTGTAATTAGAACTTTTGATATTGGAGCAGATAAAAAATCAAAATTTTTTAGACTTGATGAGGAAAAAAATCCTTTCTTGGGTCTTAGAGGTTTTAGAATATATAAAGAATTTTATAAAGAATTAAGAAAGCATTTAAGAGCAATTCTAAGAGCTTCAGCTTTTGGAAATGTAAAAATTATGATTCCCATGATAACAACACTTGAAGAGGTTTTGTGGATAAAAAATGAAATTTTAAAAATTAAAGATGAATTGAGAGAAGAAAAAGTCGATTTTGATGAAAATATTGAATTTGGAATTATGATAGAAACTCCTGCATCGGTGTTTCTTTTTGATATCTTGGTTAAAGAGGTTGATTTTGTAAGTATTGGAACAAATGATTTAGTTCAATATATGTTAGCTTGTGATAGAGAAAATTCTAAGATGCAACAACTCTATGATTGCTATCATCCTTCGGTTATTCGCTCAATTAATCGTGTAGTAGATATTGCTCATAGAAACGGAAAAATTGTTTCAATGTGTGGAAACTTTGCAAGTGAGTTGGATGCTGTTGAACTTTTAATTTTACTGGGAATTGATGAATTCAGTGTTACTAATGATGTTTTACAAAAAATAAAGAAAAGGATAAAGTTGTTTGATTATAATAATTATTTGGACTTTTTTGACAAGTTAAATAAGTTTAAAACAGGACGTTCAGTTCTATATTATTTTGATAATAAATAAAATAAAACAAAGATTTATTAAGTTTTTGTAATATTTTTGTCATTATTTTGTAACTTTTTTGGTTTTTTTACTACTTTTTATAAATTTTATGATATAATAGTACTATCGATTAGTTAGAAATTTATTTGAGGTGATATTTTGTTAGAATTTATAGAAGTAACTAAAATATATAAAAATGACGTTTGTGCCCTGAAAGATTTGAGTTTTAGGGTTGAAGATGGAGAGTTTGTATTTCTAATAGGAGCCAGTGGAGCTGGTAAAACAAGTATTATAAAGATGCTTTTAAGAGAAGTAAAACCTACATCAGGTGAAATAATAGTTGATGATATTGATATAGTTAAATTAAGAAATAGAAAAATACCTCATCTTAGAAAAAAGATGGGTATTGTTTTTCAGGACTTTAGATTATTAGAAGGAAAGACAGTTTTTGATAATATAAAGTATCCACTACAAATTCTAGGAGTTTCAAAAAGAGAAATAAATAGAAGAGTTAAGGAACTTTTGGAACTGGTTGGTTTATCAGAAAGAGCGAATTCTTTCCCAAATCAACTATCTGGTGGAGAACAACAAAGGGTTTGTATTGCTAGAGCAATTGTAAATAGGCCGAAATATTTAATAGCTGATGAGCCTACAGGAAATTTAGATCCAAATACTTCAGAAGATATAATGAAGTTGCTTTTGGATGTAAATGCCAAAGGAACAACGGTAATTGTTTCTACTCATGATAAAGATATAGTTAACAAGCTCAAAAAGAGAGTTATCAGTATGAACCATGGAGAAATGATTAATGACGAAGAACGTGGAGGTTATTTCGATGAGTTCAATTAGAAGATTTTTTTCTGCGATAGGAGAAGGCTTGGTTGGTATTTGGAGAAATAAATCCATGGGTGTTGCGTCGATAGTTTCAATTTGTTCAATGCTTTTAATTCTTGGCGGGATTACTTTTGGAGTTTTTGTGGCTAATAATATAGTAGAAGATATGAAGACCAAAGTTGATCAAATAGACGTTCTTTTGACACCCGAAGTTACATCCGACAGAGTTTTAAAAATAAAAGAAGAATTGCAAAAAATTGAAAATGTAAAATCTGTAAATTATGTTTCAAAAGAACAAGCTCTTGCAAAGATGAAAGCACAATGGAAGGAAAATGCATTTTTATTAGACGGAATGGAATCAGCACTGCCTGAAAGTTATGAGTTAAAAGTTGAAAATATAGAAAATTCAAATGCTGTTGCATCTAGTATTTATAATATTAAAGATGTGGAAAAAGTTGTTTATTATAAAGATATTGTTGAAAAGATTGCAAAAGTATCAGAGATAGTTAAATATGTAGGAATTACATTGGTTGGAGTATTACTGTTAGTAAGTTTCTTTATAATGTCTATAACTATAAAATTGACAGTTATTGCAAGAAAGAAAGAAATAAGTATAAAGAAATATATTGGTGCTACGAATATGAGTATTACGGGTCCGTTTATTGTTGAAGGTATTTTGCTCGGAGGACTTGGTGCAGGAATATCTTTTGCAATTATTTTCTTTGCTTATAAGTATGTTTATGAGAGTTTTGCTTGGGGAATAGGTGGTATATTCTCTAATTATTTTTTGCCTGTTAATGTTTTTGGAATTTATATAGCTATTTCTTATTTTATAATAGGTATGGGCATTGGAATATTAGCATCAATATTTTCAAGTAGAAAGTATATGAATGTATAGGAGGTTGTATATGAAAAAGAGAAGATTTGTAGCGTTGATACTTATGCTTTCAATGCTTGGTTCAGGTGTGATTTCTTATGCTGATAAAGTAGACAATCTAAAGAAAGAGAAAAAAAATCAAGAAAAAAATCTAGAAAACAAGAAAAAATCTATTAATGATATGACTACTGAAAAAGATACAGCATTCAAAGAAATTGTTGAAAAACAAAAAAATATTGACCAATTGGATAAAGATCTTACAGAGTTAGAAGATATGATTAATAAGATTTCTGAAGAAATTCAAGTTTCTAAAGAAAAAATATCAATTTTAGAAGATAGAATTACTGAAAAACAAGAACTATTTAAAAAGAGAGTTCGTGTTATGTATGGTAATAGAGATTTAAGCTCTATTGAAGTTCTGTTTTCTTCATCTAGTATAGGAGATTTTATTTCAAGATATTTTATGATGCAATCAATTGCTGATTATGATAAAAAATTAATTACAAGTTTGAAAAATGATAAACTTGCCTTAGTAGCAGAAAAAGAAGAACTTGAATCAAGAAAAGAAGAAAAAGTAGTTAAGAAAAAAGAAATGGAAATAAAGTATCAAGCTTATACTGAAGAAGTTGAAAAAAACAAACAACTTATAGCAAAATTGGAACAAAATATAGAGTATACAAAATCTGAAATTGACCAATTACAAAGTAAAGTTAAAAATTTAAATGCAAATATAAGTTTTGAAGAAAAAGTAAAAGCAGATATTCTAAGAGGAATAAACGAAAGAAAAATTCAAAAAGATATTGATGACGGTAAAATAGATGCACGTCCTTCAAATGGAGAAATGATGTGGCCGTTGAAGGGATATTATAGAATTTCAAGTCCATTTGGATGGAGAAATGCACCAATTGGTAGTGGTGGAGAAAGACATAGAGGAATTGATATTCCTGCTCCAACAGGAACACCTGTGTACTCTGCAACAGATGGAGTAGTAATTTCAGCAGGATGGAATGGAAGTTATGGTAATGCTGTTATGATTAAATATACAAATAATATTGTTATTGTATATGGACATAATTCAAGCTTAGTTGTAAAAGCTGGACAAAGAGTAAGTAAAGGACAAGTTATTTCTTTAGTAGGTTCTACAGGAAATTCAACAGGGCCACATTTACACTTTGAAGTTAGATATAACGGCTCACCAGTAGATCCACTTAGATATTTGAATCACTAGGAGTAATAATATATGATAAAAAATAAAAGGCTTACTGCGTTTCTAGTCTTAATGATATTTTTGTGTTCATTTATATCATATAAGGCTGGAAAAAATTCTGCAGCTGTTTTTAACAAAACAACTACAACAAATAATACTACTGATCAAGACAATACAGATTATGGAAAATTTCAGTCATTTGTAAACTCAATAAAAGAGAAGTATTATTTCAATATAGACTATGAAAAAATGAATACTGAAATAAAGAAGGCTATATTTTCTTCTTTAGGAGATCCGTATACTCAATATCTTACTGAAAAAGATATGAAGGAGCTTCAAAAAGTGAGTTCTGGAAAATTCGTTGGAATAGGAGTTCAAGTAAGTGTAAATGAAAATGGAGAAATAGTTGTTGTCGCTCCTATAAAAGGAGGTCCAAGCCAAAAGGCTGGAATACAATCAGAAGATATTATAGTAAAAGTAAATGATGAAGAAGTCAAAAAAAATGATTTAGAATCAACAATCAAACTAATGAGAGGAAATGAAGAAGTTGGTTCAGAAGTTAAGGTTACAGTTAAGAGAATTGTAGATTCAGAAGAAAAGATTTTAGATTTTACAATAAAGAGAGAAGAAATAACTACAGAATCTGTTAATTCAAAACTTTTAGATAATGGAGTTTTATATGTGCAAATTACTAATTTTGCTGCAAAGACAGGAGCTGATTTTGAAAAGGCTGTTGATGAAGGTATTAGTAAGGGTGCAAAATCTTTGATAATTGACCTTCGAAATAATCCAGGAGGATTATTAACTGCCGTTAAGCAAGTTGCAGATAAAATTTTACCTGCTTCTACAATTATGAAAATTGTAGATAGTAAGGGGAACGAAACTCTTGAAAAAGCAACTGGAAAAGGAACTGATATTCCGATAGTAGTTTTGATTAACAAAGGTTCAGCATCAGCATCTGAAGTACTAAGTGTTGCACTTCGTGATAATAAAAAAGCTACATTGGTTGGAGAAAAATCTTTTGGTAAAGGAATTATTCAAACAGTTTTCCCTATAGATAATGATGGTAAAACAGAAGGAGTAAAAATGACTATTGCTGAATATTTTGGACCTAATGGTACTAAGATTAATAAAGTAGGATTGGAACCTGATCATAAAGTTGAGCAAAAAGGAAATTCTAAAATAGGGATAGAACATTTAGATACAGACCCACAATTACAGAAAGCTATAGAATTGTTAAAGTAGTTTTGTCTGTTAATTGTTGAAAAATCTTATTAGTTGTTAAATTAAAAAAAAAATGATATAATACCTTTATGAAAATTGTTGGTTTTCATAAAGGTATTTTTTTAAAGGGGTGTTTTATGTCTTTTTATATGGATTCGGATAAAGGAAATGTTAGACAGAATAATGAAGACAGTTTTCTTTTTGAACAATTTGAAAAACTAAATATTTTAATTTTAGCTGATGGTGTAGGAGGACATGAAGATGGAGAAATTGCATCAAGTTATGCAGTAAATATAGTTATGGAATACATAAAAAGTAACTATAAACTATATTCAGATTATTTGCATTTATTAGTTGATGCTTTTTGTGATGCCAATAAAGTTATTTATGAGATAAATTTAGAAAAAAATTCAGGAGAAAATAAAATATCAAATAGACTTATGGGAACAACTTTAGAAGTTCTTTTATTTGATGGAGATATTTTATACTTTGGACATGTTGGTGATAGTAGAATATATATTAAAAATGATAATTTTAGATTGTTAACTAAAGACCATTCTTTAGTTCAATATTTATATTCAAGTGGGGCATTAACAGAAGAGGAAGTAAAAAATTATAATGATAAAAATTCTATTTTGAGAGCAATCGGGATGGAAAAACATGTAGAAGTCGATGTTGATTCAATTAGAATTAAACCTAAAGATATTGTACTTGTTTGTTCTGATGGACTTACAAATGAACTTGAAGATAACGAAATTTCAGAAATGTTAGACTTTAAATATAATGCAAAAGAAATGGTTTATAATATTATTTCCACTGTTAAAAATGGTTTAGCAAGAGATAATGTTACTGTTGGAATTTTTAAAAATGATGAGGAGATTATATGTTAGGATCAATTTTAAATGGCAGATATGAGATAATTGAAAAAGTTGGAATTGGCGGAATGGCCATAGTATACAAAGCTAAGGATATTTATTTAAAAAGAATTGTTGCCGTTAAAGTTTTGAAGGAACAATATCTTGAAGATAGAGAATTTATAAAAAAATTTGTTATTGAAGCGCAATCTGTTGCTAATTTAAACAATCAAAATATAGTTAAGATTTATGATGTAGGGCAACATATTGAAAATGAAAAAACATTTAACTATATTGTAATGGAATATATTAAAGGAAAGACTCTAAATGAATTAATAAAGGATAATGGAAAACTAAATTCTAATGCAGTTGTTTCAATCTCTAAGCAAATAGCTAATGCTTTAGATTGCGCTCATAAACATCATATAATACATAGGGATATTAAGCCACATAATATTATTATTGATGAAAATTTAAATGTTAAAGTTACAGATTTTGGTATAGCTAGAATTGCAACAAGTTCAACTATAACTTACACTTCTTCTGTACTTGGAACAGTTCATTATATTTCTCCAGAACAAGCAAAGGGAAAATTTATTGATGAAAAATCTGATATTTACTCTTTAGGTGTTGTTATGTATGAAATGATAACAGGTAGAGTTCCTTTTGATACGGATAATGCAGTTGGAATAGCAATGCAACATATAAATGAACCGTTGGTTGAGCCAATTAGACTTGTTCCAAATATGGAACCTTGGTTAAATGCAATAATTGTAAAATGTATGGAAAAAGATCCAGAAAACAGATTTGAAAGTGCTGAAAGTCTAATTAGGGCATTGGAAGATAAGAATGTAGGAACTAACCAAACAGTTGCATTTAACGATAATACAGACAGAGCTTTATATAGAGAATCTGTTTATAAGGCAGATAAGCAAAAAGATTTTAACAAACCGATTATAAAAAATAATAATAAAAATAGAGAAAGTCTAAAAAAGAAAAAGGGAATCTTTGATTATAGTATAACTTATGTTGTATTAGCTTTACTCATAGTAGCTTCCGTATTCTTTATATATAGATTGGCAGTTTCTAATAAAGCTACAAATACTGTAAAAGTTCCTCCAGTAATTGGATTGGATAAAGATGAAGCAATTAGAGTATTAAAAGAAAAGAAACTTAATGGACTTATAGTCAAGACTGTAAATGATGATTCTGTTGAGGCAGGAAAAATTGTTCAACAATCCCCAGCTCCTAACGCTGAAGCAAAAGAGGGAACAAATGTTGAACTAACTGTAAGTGTAGGCAAAAATAAAACGATAGTTCCTAATCTTTCAAATGTTGAGTTTGAAAAAGTTGAAGAATTATTAAAAAAGAGTAATTTATCATTAGGTAAAGTTGAAAGAAAATATGACGATAAAGTTGATGAAAACAAGGTAATAAGCCAAAGTGTGAATTATGGTGATGAGGTTGAAAAAGGAACTAAAATTGACATTGTAGTAAGTAGGGGAAAAGAAGATAAAAAGGTAGAAGTTCCTGATTTGATTGGAAAAACTGAAGCTGAAGCTATTAAAGCATTATACGATAGTGGGCTTGCAGTTGGTAGAACAGAGAAAAAGGCGGATTCTAAAAAAGCTGGAACTGTAATTTGGCAATCTTATGGCAAAGGCGTAAAGGTTGATGCGTCAACTAAGATTGATATTGTTGTAAGTTCAGGGAAAGCAACAAAGGACAATGTATTAAATTTAAGCCATTATACGGAAGATGATGCAGTTACAAAGAGGTATACTATTAATGAACCCGATAAAAATTATCTTTTACGGATTACCAAAAATACAGAAAAGGGTGAAACAAAGATATATGAAAAAACAATGGTTACAGGTAGTGGAAAATTGACAATAAATATAAAAGCTAAATCTAGTGATAAATTCAATATTTATGTAAATGGAGAACTTATTCTATCAGGTGAAAATTAATATGTTTGAAATTGGCGTTATATTTGATATTTCAAAAGATTTATATTATGTAAAAACTCCAACTGAAAGATATATGTCAAAAGCAAGAGGGGTTTTTAGAAAGCAAAAATTTTCCCCAATGGTTGGAGATAATGTTAAAATTGAAATTTTCGAAGATAATACTGCCTACATTGTAGAAGTTTTTGATAGAAAAAATAAAATTTTAAGACCTCCAGTTGTAAATGTAGATCAAGCTATAATAGTTTTTTCTTTGAAAGAACCAGAAATTTCATATAAAATCATTGATAGATATATAATGTATTATGAAGTAATGAAAATTCCAATAATTTTATGTTTAAATAAATGTGATTTAATCAATAAAGAAACGGAAATTGATTTTAGAAATACTTATGAAAGACTTGGTTACAAGATAATTTTTAATAGCATTAACTTAGATAATAGAAAACTATTTGAAGAAATTTGTAAAGACAAAATTTCGGTTATTACAGGTGCTTCAGGAGTTGGTAAAAGTACGATTTTAAATTTTTTAAATCCAGATTATAATATTTGGGTTGGAGAGATAAGTAATAAGACAAAAAGAGGTAAACATACAACAAGAGCTGCTACTTTATATGAATTTTTTGACAACTCATTCATTATTGATACAGCAGGGTTTACTTCTCTTGATCTTACTAAATTTATAGATAGCGAGGCTCAAATTAGAGATGCTTTTGTGGAATTTGAATTTGGCTCTAAATGTAAGTTTTCAGACTGTAGGCATATCAATGAACCTAATTGTTATGTGAAAGTTAAATTAGAAAACAGAAGTATAAGTAAAAGTAGATATGACAGTTATATATTTTACTTAAATGAATATCTAAAAAATAGGAGGTATTAAATGTTAGAATTATCACCATCATTATTATCAGCTGATTTTACAGATTTAAAATCTGAAATAGAAGTTTTAGATAAAAATGGAGTTAAGTATTTACATTTAGATGTAATGGACGGAATGTTTGTTCCAAATATTTCTTTTGGTCCAATGATAATTAAGCAGTTACGACCTTTAACAAATATGGTTTTTGATGTTCATTTGATGATAGAAGAACCTGATAGATATGTTCAAAATTTTAAGGACGCAGGAGCCGATATTTTAACTGTACATTATGAAGCTTGCAAACATCTTCATAGAACTATTTCTTATATTAAATCATTGGGAATGAAAGCTGGAGTTTCTTTAAATCCTGCAACTAATATTGACGTTTTAGATTATGTATTGGAAGATTTAGACTTAGTTTTAATTATGAGTGTAAATCCAGGCTTTGGGGGACAAAGTTTTATTCCTTCAGCTATTGATAAAATAAAAAATTTAAAAGAAAAGATAATAAAAAGAAATTTAAATGTTATAGTAGAAGTTGATGGTGGTGTAAAAACTACTAATGTTAAAGATGTCATTGAAGCCGGAGCAGATTTGATAGTTTCAGGTTCAGACGTTTTTGCGGATAAAGAAAATAGAATTAGAGCTTATAAAGAAATTTTTAAAAATTATGAAAAATAATTATGAGCTTGTCATTAAAAAAAGATTGAGCTTTCAATCTTTTTTAAAATTAAATAAGAAAAAGAGGTTAATATGTTTATAGATATTGCAAAAATAGAATTAAAAGCCGGAAAAGGCGGAGATGGCTGTGTTTCTTTTAGAAGAGAAAAATATGAACCTGATGGCGGACCTTACGGTGGCGACGGCGGAGATGGAGGAAGTGTAATTTTTATATCTGATGAAGGTGTAAGAACTCTTATGGATTTCAGATATAAAAAACATTACTTCGCTCAAAACGGAGAAAATGGAAAAACTAAAAAACAATATGGGAAAAAAGGGGAAGATTTAATTGTAAAAGTTCCCGTTGGTACATTGATTAAGGATTTTGAAACTAATAGAGTTATTCATGATTTTAAAGTTAAAGATGATAAATTTATAGTTGCTAAAGGTGGTAGAGGTGGTAAGGGAAATGCAAGATTTGCCACAAGTACAAGACAAGCACCTCGTTTTGCACAACCCGGAACAAAAGGAGAAGAGAGAACTATAAAATTAGAATTAAAACTAATTGCTGATGTTGGACTTGTTGGTCTTCCAAATGTTGGAAAATCTTCTTTGCTTTCTGTTTTAAGTGATGCAAAACCTAAGATTGCAAATTATCATTTTACAACATTGGAACCTAATTTAGGAGTTTGTAGAGTTGAAGAAAACAAATCATTTGTAATAGCTGATATTCCTGGACTTATTGAAGGTGCTAGTGATGGGATTGGACTTGGATTTGAATTTTTAAAACATGTTGAAAGAACAAGACTTTTAGTTCATGTTTTGGATATTTCTGGAATTGAAGGTAGAGATCCTATTGAAGATTACAATACTATTTATAAGGAATTAGAGCTTTATAATGAAAATATTAAGAATAAAAAAGAGATAATTGTTGCAAATAAAATAGATTTACTTACTTCTGATGAGAATTTAAAAAGAGTAAAGGAATATTTTAAAGATAGAACAGTATTAGAAATTTCTGCTGTTACACAAATGGGAGTAAAGGAATTAAAATATAAAATATTTGATGAATTATCAAAAATCGAAATAGATTATGAGACTTTTGATGAAGATTATGAATATATAGAAGAAGTTGAAAAAGAGGCTTATGAAATTTATAGTGAAGACGGGACATTCTATGTTGAAGGACCTCTTATTGACTATTTAGTCTATATAACTAATTTTGAAGATTATGATTCTTTAAAATATTTCCAAAAAGTTTTAACTGATAAGGGAGTAATTGAAGAATTAAAACAAAAAGGAGTAAAAGAAGGTCAATCCATTGTAATTGGAGAAATGGAATTTGAATTTTTTGAATAATAAGGAGAAAATATGATAAACCCAAAGCAAAGAGCATTTCTAAAGTCTTTATCTCACTCTATGGAACCTATTATGAATATAGGAAAGCATGGAGTTAATGATGAAACTATAAGACAATTAGATTTGGCTTTAGAGAAAAGAGAGCTTGTAAAAATCAAAATTCTAAATAACAATTTGGACGATAACAAAGAAATAGTAGATTTAGTTTTACAAAAAACTAGAGCAGAATTTGTACAACACATTGGAAATAAATTTGTTATTTATAGAAGAAAAAGAAAAGATAAAGATAGAATAGAGTTACCAGAATAATGAAAAAAATTGGAATTTTTGGTGGAAGTTTTTCACCTATTCATAATGGTCATTTACAAATTGCTGAGGACTGTTTGCTAGAAATAGGACTTGATAAGATAATTTTTCTTCCAAACTCAAATCCTCCACATAAGGCTGTAGATAAATTTAGTTTTGATACAAGAGTTGAAATGTTAAGATTAGCTTTAGAAGATAATGAAAACTTTGAAATTTCTCTTGTCGAAAATGATTCTACAAAAGTTCATTACTCCTATAATACCATTAGTGAAAATTTTTACAATGGTGAAGATAAATTTTATTTCATAATGGGAGATGATGAGTTTTTAAGTGTAAGGTCTTGGTATGAATATGAAAAACTTTTAGAGCTTACTTCAGTTATAGTTTTTCTAAGAAAATACGATTATGATTTTATTTTAGAAAAAAATAGAGAAATAATTGAAAAATATGATATTAATATTATTACAAATTCTGTTATTTCAATTTCATCTACAGAAATTAGAAATAGAATGAATGAAAAGAAATCTATAGAATATCTTATACCCGAAAAAGTAAGAGACTATATTTATGAAGAGCTTAATTATTTTGATATACTTAAAATAAGAAAAGATTTAAAGGAAAAACTTTCAAAGAATAGATATGAACATTCTTTAAGGGTTGCAGAATACTGTAAAAGACTTGCTAAAATATATAATGCTGATGAACACAAGGCTTATTTATCTGGACTTGTTCATGATTGTGCAAAGAATCTAGAAGAATATTATATGTTGAATAAAATAGTAAATTCTGATATAATATTGGATGTTGAAGAAAAAAATAATCCAAAAATTCAACATGCACCAATAGGGGCAGCTGTTTGTAAAAATATATATGGTATCTTTGACGATGAAATTATTTCAGCGGTTCGTTATCATACAACAGCAAGGGAAAATATGTCTTTAATTGAAAAGATTTTGTTTATATCAGACAAGATTGAGCCTAATAGAATGTATGATACAGCTGATGAGCTTAGAAAAATTGCAGATTATGATATAGATAAAGCTATAATAAAGTTTTTAAATGATAGTTTTGAATATTTAGAAAAAAACTCTCAAAAAATTCATCCCTTGTCAATTAAAGCAAGAGATTATTTAGTAAATATGAGGTGATTTTATGGAAAAACTTGATGTTATATTGAAAGCATTGGATGATAAGATTGCAGAAAATGTTGTAAGCATTGATTTAAAAGGAAGATCATCAATTGCTGAATATTTTGTTATCGCAACTGGGAGCGTGGTTAATCACAATCAAGCTATTTGTGATGAAATTGAGTTCCAATTAAAAAAGAATAATATGGACTGTTTAAGTACAGAAGGATATAAAGATGGAAATTGGATTTTATTGGACTGTGGAGAAATTATAGTTCATATTATGACAGAAGATTATAGAAGCTATTACAATCTTGAAAGATTGTGGGCATAGATTTAGGAGGTAAAAAAATGAGCGTAGAATTTTTAAAAACTGATAAGGCTCCAGCAGCAATTGGACCTTATTCACAAGCTGGAAAGGTTGGTAATTTAATATTTGTTTCTGGACAATTACCAATTACAAATGGAGAATTACAAACTGAAATAAAGGCTGCAACACTTGCTAGTTTAACTAATGTTTTAGAAATTATTAAAGCAGGTGGTGGAAGCATAGAAAGTATTGCTAAAGTTAATGTTTTTGTAAAAGACATGAATGATTTTGAAGCAATTAATGGAGTTTATGCTGAATTTTTTGGAAATCATAAACCAGCAAGAGCTTTAGTTCAAGTTGCTAAATTACCAAAAGATGCTCTAATAGAAATAGAAGCAGTAGCAGCTGTTTAAAAATTTTTATACTGATGTTTAAATACATCAGTATTTTTTTGCAAAAATATATTTTTGCGGTACAATTATTCAATTATTTTGTTAAAAAGTTAAATTATTTATTGATAGTTGCGCTATCAGGCTTTTGTTTTTCTTCTATTTTTGGTATAATATAACCTATGAGAATATAATTATCGTAAATAAATTTAGTATTTTAGGTTTATTTAAAGTTTATAGTATAAAATATAAACGTATTACGATATACTTTATTTTGAGTTTAGTTTAATATTGAAGATATTAAATATTAGATTAAAAATAAAATAAAATAAAAAAGTAATATTACGGAGAGATACACTTTGAAATTTTTAATGATTTGGAGGATTTTTTGTGAAGTATTTAGAAACTTTTAATAGTTATAAGAGTTCAGAAAAAATTGCCTATATTTGTGATGACAAATCCATTACATATAGGGAGCTTATGTTATATTCTGATAGACTTGCAAAATATATTTTACAAAATTTTGGAGCTGGGAATAAAGATGCAATTGCAGTTTATGGACACAAAGATTTTTTAATGTTGGTTAGTTTTTTAGCCTGTACAAAATCAGGGCATCCATATTGTCCGATGGATATATCTTTTACTAGAAATAGAGTTGAAGATGTGTTGACTGTAACTGATTCAAAATTTTCAATTTTTACAGAAGATTTGACTGTAGATGAAAAATTTAATATTTTAAATAAAAAAGAGATTTTGAATATTATTAATGATGAAAAATATGATGATATTTCAAATGATGGCCTATATAAAATTGAACCAGAAGATATTGTTTATATAATTTTTACATCTGGAAGTACAGGAAAGCCTAAGGGAGTTCAAATAACATATGATAATTTAAATAATTATATTGGATGGATACATAATGTTGTAGGAAATGAGAAAAATAAAATTTACTTAAATCAAGCACCTTTTTCTTTTGATTTATCAGTAATGGATTTATACTTATCTTTGTTTTCTGAATCCACTTTATTTGCTATAACGAAGGAAGACCAACAAGATTTTTCTAAACTTTATCAAAATTTGGAAAAATCTGGTATTACAAATTGGGTTTCTACTCCTTCATTTGCAGATATGTGTTTGTCTTTACAAGAATTTAATTCTGAAAATATAAAGAATATAGATTATTTTCTATTTTGTGGAGAAGTTTTGACAAAAAAAACAGCACAAAGGTTAAGGAAGAGATTTCCAAATGCAAAAGTTATTAATACTTACGGGCCTACTGAATCTACAGTATGTGTTACTGATATTTTAATTACAGACGAAGTTTTAGAAAAGTTTGATATACTTCCACTTGGAGATGTTAAAAATGGAAGTAAGATTGAAATACGAGAAGATGATAAAATTCTTGGTGATGGGGAAATTGGAGAAATTGTCATTATTGGAGATACAGTAAGTAGCGGATACTATAAAAATCCTGTTCAAACTGAAAAAGCATTTTTTGTTACTGAAGATAATAAAAGAGCTTATAAAACAGGGGACTTAGGATATTATAAGGATGGAAATTTATTTTTTTCCAATAGAAAAGACTTTCAAGTTAAATTAAATGGGTATAGAATTGAACTTGGAGATATTGAAAGCAATCTTTTAAATATTGATGGTATAAGTTCTTGTTGTGCATTGCCGAATTATGATTCAGATAATAAAGTTAAGAGCATAACAGCTTTCATAGTAAGTAAAGTGATTGATGATGAAAAAGAATATATAAAGTTTTTAAAAGAAGAATTACAGAAATATGTTCCAAGTTATATGGTACCAAAAAAATTCAAATTTTTAGAAAAATTACCAATGAATAATAATGGAAAAGTTGATAGAAAAGAATTAAAAAAAATTTTAGAAAATAGATAGGGAGATTTACATGGAAGAAAAAGTTTATGAAATTTTAGAAGACATTTGTGAAGAGGATTTAAGAGATACTCCTGATGTGAATATCTTTGAAGAAGGTCTTATGGATTCTCTTGGGCTTGTTAGATTTATTGTTGAAGTTGAAGAAAGATTGGGAATAACTTTAGGAATAATGGAATTAGATAAGGAAGTAGTTAATACACCAAATAAAATAATTGAATTTTTAAATAGTAGGAAGTAGAAATGAGTTTTTTTAGCGGATTAAATTTCTGGTTGGTATTTATTTTAATGTCCATACCTGCAGTTATTATAGGTATTAGAGAAAAGAAAAGTAAATACTATATCTTAGGAGTTTCTCTTGTTTTTTGCGTTATGGTTTATTCGAAAAAAATAAATTCATTAATATCATTAACTATATTTGTAATATATGAGTTTTTATTGATTAAATTATTTTTAAAGCTTAAAAAAGAGAAAAATTTTGACAAAGTTTATATATTTGTACTTTTAAGTTTACTACCACTTATTTTAGCTCGTGTATTACCTTTTACAAAAATACATTATAGATTAGGATTCTTAGGAATATCATATATCACTTTTAAAGTAATGCAAATACTTGTAGAAATAAAAGATAATTTAATAAAAGAAGTAAAATTTGTTGACTATTTATCTTTTATGATATTTTTTCCAACCCTTTCATCAGGACCAATTGATAGAAGCAGAAGATTTTTTAAAGACTTGGAATCTACAATAACTAAAAGTGAATACTTAGATAAATTAGGAAAAGGGATAGAATATATTTTACAAGGGCTTGTCTACAAAATGATTTTATCACAGTTAATTTTTGATAAGATGAATGTTGTTGCTGAAAGACACTACACAGTTCCTAATCTATTAATATATATGTATCTATATGGATTTTATTTGTTTTTTGATTTTGCTGGGTATAGTTTAATGGCTGTTGGTGTTAGCAAAATATTCGGAATTGAAACTCCAATGAATTTTAATAAACCATTTTTGGCAAAAGATATGAAAGACTTTTGGAACAGATGGCATATTAGTTTATCACATTGGTTTAGAGATTTTGTTTTTAGTAGATTAGTTTTTGGAATGTTCAAAAGGAAACTTTTAAAAAGTTCATTAACTACTGCTATGGTTGCCTATATTGTTAATATGTCTGTGATGGGTGTTTGGCATGGATTAAAGTTAAGCTATCTTTTATATGGATTTTATCATGGAGTTGTTCTTGCATTTACAGAATTATTCCAAAAAACTAAATTTTATAAAAATAATAAAAGCAAAAAATGGTTTGAATATTCATCTATTTTTATTACTTTTAATTTGGTTATGTTTGGATTTTTCATATTCTCAGAAAAATTTGTTTACATTTTACGAATATTAGGAGGTAGATTATGGTAAAAAAAGAAACACAAGAATTTATATTCAGAGTTGTTTTTTATACTGTGATGATCACCAGTATTATAATTTTTTGTGTATTATATGATTTTAACGTCGTAAAAGAATTTATATATAGTAATTTTTAGGTATAAATTTTAAGATTGAGAAAATAGTATTCTCAATCTTTTTTTTGTGAAAAATCTAACTATTAAAAAGGAGTAGCTTACATAATAGTTACTCCTTATTTTTTCATACTTTAGTCATTCTGTTTTAATAAATCTTTTTGTAATTTTATAAAACCTAACCTTCCTAAATGCATTACATCGTTAAAAAAGTAAGGTTTATAGGAATACATACTATAGTCTGTAAGTTGTACTTGATTTTCTTTGGCAATCTCTTTTATTTTATCATAATACTCATTTATTGAGTCTTTAGAAATACCTGTATAATCTGCCCAATATCCCTGCAATGGAATCATTATAAGATTTACTTCAAAACCAAGCTCTTTTGCAACAGTTAAAAATAATCTTAAATCATCGTATTCTGGACTTGCTGAATAACTTTGATTACTCATATAGCCTTCATATTTTTTAAAATCATCCTTTATATATTTATTATAATATCTATTTTCTATATAAAATTTATTATTATCAGTTTCTTTCTCTGCTCTTTTTGTAGCTTCTTCTTCTAAAACTTCCCAATCTATTCCTTTAAATTTTAGATTATTTACAGAACTATCATATTCATATTTTTTAACGAAATTTCTCTTTTCTTGTAAATTATATTTAAACTTTAAAATAGGGTTTATAAGCTTGTAGAAAAAATTAGGGAAATAGATATTATCTACAGTTGAATTGATAAAACTTGTTGAATCAGTTAAATTTTTTATTCTATTATACATTTTTTCTTTAGTAGTATTAGAAATATTTTTATTATCAAAGAAATGATAAAGATGATCTAATGAAACTCTATTTTCAAAAGCTTCTTTTTCTAAACCCTTTTTTTCAAACCATTGCATTGATAATATTAAGTTAACTTTTTTAACAGGTATATCACTTCCAATAGAACCTAAAACAATGGACTGTAATAAACTCTGATAATTACCTCCGCCTATTTGCATTATATTTTTATCTGAATAATTTAACAATTGTCTTGGATGTTCTTCATTTTCTAGTGTTGTTACAAGTTCCGATGAACCCATAAGTAAAATTGTATTTTTATCTATATTTTTTATCAACACATCATAAGAATTATACTTTGAGTATAAAGTATTATATTTTATACTATTATTTTTTACAACGATATTTTTTTCAATATTTTTTGAATAATACATTAGTATAAAAGAGGATATAATAACAGACAAAATTAATGAAATTACTAATGCTTTTAATCTTTTCATAAATTCTCCTAAACTTTACCATATTTGAAATTTATAAAAACAAATATAACCAATATTTTTATGTTCTAGTACGTTTAAAATTTGTATAATATACAAAAATCTATAACTTTTAATGAGGGAATTATAGCATATGCAGAAAAAAATTTCAATTCTTCGTTACTAAGATTTCACAATAGTATATAACTATCAAACATATAAAATAATAAATAAAATTTTTTGAATTTTCTTGATTTTATGGTATAATAGTATTCGTTAAATATAGATATCTTAAAATTTTAAAAAAATTTTTACATTATTTTTGAAATTAGTAATATGATAATTTTAGTTTAATTTAAAGTTTATATTGTAGAATTACTTGGAGTAATTTATGAAGTTTTTAAATTAAAATAAGTTTATTAAGAATTTTTAAAAGTCTATAATTTTAGCATATTGTACGATTTTTATATCGTAAAAATTTATACATCAAATTTTAGGAGCGTTTATGAAAAGGTTAAAAGCATTAGCAGTAGCAATTATTTTATCTTCAATTATTTCTTTTACATTTTTAAATTTTTATACAAAAAAAGAGCAACAAGCTTTTGATGAATTATCTGTCAAGAATAATTCAATAAGATATAGTGATTCTCCTTCTAAGTACAAATCACATGATGCTATAGTGAAGAATATAGGAAAGGGAACTATCTTACTTCTAGGTTCTTCTGAGTTAATTGTAACAAATGATTGGAAAGAGCATCCAAAACAACTTTTAGATTATTCAGATAAAAATATAATGCAGATAGGAGAAGGATATTATCAATCTCTAATTCAAGCCATAACTTTGGGTTCAATAGGGGAAAAATCTCAGGTGAAAACTGTTAATTTAATATTATCAATGCAATGGTTTGAAAAGAAGGGAATTTTGCCTGAAGCATTTCAATCCAGATTTTCAATAGATCATTTATACAATTTGTATAAGAGTGAAAAAATATCTCAAGAAACTAAAGAAAAAATTTATGATAGAATTTTACAACTTTCTAAGCGCAATCCTATTGTTAAAAGGATGGTTGAAAGTTTAAAACGAGACAATCCTATAGATAGAACAATGAATAATGTAAATTATGAAAAATACAAATTGATTGCAAATAGTAAATTTCTAAGTTCATATCATAGGGACGATAGTGTAAATGATAAAAAAGCACCTGAAAAATTTGATTGGGAACAATTAAAGAAAGAAGCAATAGAAACTGCAAAAGCAGAAACAAATGAAAATAAATTTTTTATAGAAAATAAATATTTTGATAAGAATTTCAAGAAAAATTTGGATAAGTTAAAAGATTCTGCAAAGGATACAAAGTATAGAAGTAAAGAAGAATATGGAGATTTACAATTATTTTTAGATGTTGCCAAAGATTTAGGAATAAAAGTTAATTTGGTTTTAGTTCCATTACAAGGGCAATGGGCTGATTATACCGGAGTTCCAAAATCAGAGATAGAATATTTTTACAAAAAAATCAGAGATATTTCAGCGAAAAATAATGTGAATTTGATTGATTATAGTAAATATTCTTATACTCCATATTTCTTTAAAGATGCTACACATTTAGGAAGACTAGGGCTTCTACAATTACAAGAAGATTTATTAAAATATAATGACTAATTATTAGAAAAAAGTATTTTAAATTCAATTAATTGTCCTAAATCATTGCAAAAAAAGTTAAAATGTTATATAATGAGTAGCCAGCAAAATTTTAGGAGGAAATTATGGATTTAAAATCAAAGATAAGAGTTATTGATGGATTTCCTAAAGAAGGAATCAGTTTTAAAGATATAACTACTTTAATTAGTGATGCAGAAGCTTTTAATGAAGCTGTTAATATTATGAAAAGAAATTTAGAAAATAGAAATATAGATTATATTGTTGGGCCTGAAGCGAGAGGGTTTGTTTTTGGTTCTGCCGTTGCCTATGCCTTAAATATAGGTTTTATTCCAGTTAGAAAACCGGGAAAATTACCTGGAAAAACTGTATCTTTTGAATATGCATTAGAATATGGAACAGATGTACTTGAAATCTGTAAAGATGTGTTAAAGCCAGGAGATCGAGTTGCAATAGTAGATGATTTGCTTGCCACAGGTGGAACTATTAATGCTTGTGCAAAATTAATCGAATCACAAGGGGCGGAAGTTGTATCAATGCAATTTTTAATGGAATTGACAGACCTAAAAGGTAGAGAAAAAAATAAAGAATATCAGATAGATGCTGTTATGGAGTATAATATTTAATGAGAATTGATAAATTTTTAAAAAATTCAAGACTTATAAAGAGAAGAACAGTAGCTAAAGAAGCTTGTGAAAAAGAAAGAGTTTTTAGAAATGGAAAAGCTATGAAACCTTCTGATGAGGTAAAAGTTGGAGATATTATAGAGTTAAAGTTCGGAAATTCTGAAGTTAAAATTAAAGTTTTAGATATTACTGACAGTCAAAAGAAAGAAGATGCACAAAAAATGTATGAAAATCTCTAAAAGTATTGAAAATTTATATTTTTTGTTATATAATCTATAGTAGATAGGGGTGATGACTTGATGAAAAAGAAAAATAAAAGTCGAATCAGGGTTTACAGTTTAATATTTTTTGCTCTTTGCATTGTTTTTGGAAAGACTTTTATTTATCAAGTCAAGGAAAAAAACAGATTAAATAACAAGATTCAAACTTTAAAAGATAGAAAAGATAAGTTGGATTCTGAAATCACAGAAGCAAAAGACAATCTTCAAAAAGTTGATACTGAAGAATTTATTAAAAAAGTAGCTAGAGAAAAACTTAAAATGGTTGAAAAAGACGAGATAGTAGTAAAGTATAAGGATAACGATTAGTTTAATTTAGTAAAGAAAGGGGACCGAGTTTTTACTCGGTTTTTTAATTTTTATGAAAGATGAATTTTTAAAAAATTTAGAAGACTATAATCTTGAAAATTCTAGAATTTTACTTGCCATATCAGGTGGTAAAGATTCTATGACTATGCTAGATTTGTTTAATTGTTTTAAAGATGAATTAAAATTAGATTTAGTTGCTTGCCATTTTAATCATTCTTTAAGAGAAGATGCTGACAGAGATGAAAAATTTGTAAAATCTCAATGTGAAAAATATGGATTAAAATTTTATTCCAAAAAAGAAGATGTTCTCCTTTATTCAAATGAAAATAAATTATCTACTGAAGAGGGAGCAAGATTTTTAAGATATAAATTTTTTGATGAAATTAAAAGAGCTGAAAATATTGAATATATTGCAACTGCTCATAATAAGAATGATTTAGCAGAAACTGTTATTATGAGAATTTTAAGAGGAACCGGTATTAACGGACTGGTAGGGATACAATCTGAAAGAGGAGATTTAATTAGACCAATTTTAAATTTTTCAAGAGATGAAATAGAAAAATATATTGAATATAATAATATACCTTTTGTTGAAGATGAAACTAATTTTGAGGATTTGTATCTAAGAAATAAAATTAGATTAAATTTATTTCCAATATTAAAAAATGAATATAATCCTAAAATTTTAGACGCTCTTTCTAGATTGTCTAATATTGCTTTTGATTATAGTAGCATTTCAAGAGAATATATTGCTTCAAAAGAAGGATTATTATGGGAATTTAATAAGGGAAAAATACTGGTTTATATTGAAAAATTAAAACTTCAATCTAGGTCTTTTAGAAATATTATGTATAGAGAATTCTTTGAATTTTTTAGTAAGAATCCAGATGGAATAAATTATAAAATAATTGAAGAAATTGATAATTTGATTTTTTCAAAAACGGGTAAATATATAGAAATTAAAAATGTAATTTTTAAAATTGAATATGATAAACTTCTCATTTATGATAAAAATATTTTTGAAAATTTAGAGTCGAATTTTTATTTTGAAAATTTAGATTTTTCTTTGTATTCTACAAAATTTTTTGATATAATTATAGAGCAGTCATGTTTTGAAGAATTTAAAAAATTAAAACATAATAAGAACTTGCTTTTTATAAATAAAAAATATCTTGATTTTATAAAAATCAGAAAAAGAAAAAATGGAGATTTTTTAGAATTTGATTTTGGGAAAAAGAAGTTGAAAGATATCTTTATTGATGAAAAAATCAGTAAAGATATTCGAGAAAACATACCTATTTTTGAAATTAAAAATAATATTGTTTGGGTTCCTAATATTAGAAGATCTAACAGATATTTAGTTGAAGGAAATGAGGATATTATAAAAATTAAAGTTTTATCAAAGGAGATTTTATGGAGAGATTAGATAATGTCGTTAAGTTGGATATGAAAGAATTGTTATTTGATGAAAAAACTATAAAAAGTAGAGTTGAAGAACTTGGAAAAGAAATAACTAAACATTATGAAGATGATGAATCTGAACTTGTTGTGGTTGGAATTTTAAGAGGATCTACTTTGTTTTTTGCGGATTTGATTAGATATATAAATTTACCAATTTCCATAGACTTTATGGCAATTTCATCTTATGGTAATACATCTGAAAGTGGAGTTGTAAAAATCATAAAAGATTTAGAGGCAGATGTTACTGGAAAAAATATTTTGATAGTTGAAGATATTATTGATACAGGGAAGACTTTAAAATATCTATTAAATTATTTTAGAGAAAGGGGAGCTAAAACTGTTAAAATTTCTAGCATGTTGGATAAGCCTGAAAGACGACTTGTTGAAATTTCAGGAGATTTTGTAGGGTTTGCAGTTCCAAATGATTTTATTGTTGGTTATGGTTTAGATTATAATCAATCATATAGAAATCTACCATATATAATTTCACTAAAAGAAGAAGTTTATAAATAAAATAATAGGAGGAAAAACGTGAATAAAAAAAGTAAAGCGTATCTTATATATTTGATACCAATTATATTTTTAACTGTGTATTTTTTTGTAATAAAAACTTCAACTCCTGTAGTTAAAGAATATACAGTTACAGAGATTGTATCAAAAATAAAAAATGATGAAGTTTCAGAGATAACAACTCAAGGTGCCTATATTACCGGAAAATTAAATGATAAGGATAAAACTGAATTTAAAGCTTACTTACCACAAGAATTTAGATTTCAATTTTATGAAAATTATTTAAAATCAAAGGTAGAGAATAATACTTTGAAATATAATGGTAAAGCTGAACCTACAAAGCCTTTTTATATTGAAATTTTACCAACTCTATTACTTTTGGTAGGACTTGGAGTCGTTTGGTTCGTATTTATGAAACAAGCTCAAGGTGGCGGAAAAGTAATGAACTTTGGAAAGAGCAAGGCAAAACTTCATAAGGACAAGAAAAATGATGTTACTTTTGCTGAAGTTGCTGGGCTTGAGGAAGAAAAAGAGGAATTACAAGAAATTGTAGATTTCTTGAAATCTCCAAAAAAATATAGTGATATAGGTGCAAGAATTCCAAAAGGTGTTTTGATGGTTGGTCCTCCGGGAACTGGTAAAACATATCTTTCAAGGGCTGTAGCAGGAGAAGCAAAAGTTCCATTTTTCAGCATAAGTGGTTCTGACTTTGTTGAAATGTTTGTCGGTGTAGGAGCTTCAAGAGTTAGAGATTTATTTGAAGAAGCTAAAAAGAATGCTCCTTGTATAATATTTATCGATGAAATAGATGCTGTTGGTAGAAGAAGAGGTGCAGGACTTGGTGGTGGACATGATGAAAGAGAACAAACATTAAACCAATTACTTGTTGAAATGGACGGTTTTGGTGTAAATGAAGGAATCATTGTTATGGCTGCAACAAATAGACCTGATATACTTGACCCAGCTATTTTAAGACCAGGTAGATTTGATAGACAAATCTATGTTGGAATTCCAAATGTAAAAGAGAGAGAAGCAATTCTTATGGTTCACACTAGAAATAAAAGATTAGATCCAGATGTAGACCTTAAAGCTATTGCAAAACATACAACAGGATTTACTCCTGCAGATCTTGAAAACTTATGTAATGAAGCTGCTCTTTTATCTGCAAGACAAAACTTAAATAGTATTCCTATGAGAATCTTTGAAGAAGCTGCAATAAAAGTTGTTGCAGGACCTGAAAAGAAATCAGCTGTTGTAACTGATAGAGATAGAAAAATTACGGCTTACCATGAAGCGGGACATGCTATTGTCTCAAGATTTGTACCATTGTCAGATCCAGTTCAAATGATTACTATTGTACCAAGAGGAAGAGCAGGTGGATTTACTGCTTATTCTCAAGATGAAGATAGTCAATATATGACTGTGAATGCTATGAAGTCAAGACTTGCAACGATGCTTGGTGGGCGTTCAGCTGAACTTATAATTTTTGAAGATTTTACAACTGGCGCATCCAGTGATATTGAAAGAGCTACAAAAATTGCAAGAAGTATGGTTACAACTTATGGTATGAGTAGTAAAATTGGACCAATAAATTATGATATTGGAGAAGAAGAAACTTTCTTAGGAAAAGACTTTGGTAAAGGCAGGTCTTATTCTGAAGATGTTGCTAAACTTATAGATGGAGAAGTTAAAGATCTTCTTGATCAAGCTTATGAAACTGCTCAAAATATTCTAAGAGAAAATATAGAATTTTTACACATAATTGCAAAAAAACTTTTGGAAGAAGAAACTATAAGTGGAAAAGATTTTGAAGATATGTATAAAAAATACATGGGAATTGAAGAAGAAAAAGATGGAGTTTCTGAAAAAACAGTTTTTGAGGATAGTAATGTTATTGCTGAAGAAAAAAATACTGCTGGAGAAGTAAATAATTCAGAAGAAACTATTGAATTAGGAAAAACTGAAACAGAAGATAATTAAAATTAAGTAGAAGCTTGCTTCTACTTAATTTATATGGAGGATTTATGGGAAGCAACGATATTTTATTGATAGTATTTGGTATAATCTTAATATTTGTAATTAAGAAAATAGTAGCAATGTTTCAAACTAGAAAGAAATTAACAGGAAAAGTTTATACCATTGGCCTTAGAGGAAGAAAGGTGTTATTTGGACTATCTATAGCATTGGTGGGATTTGGAATTGTATATGCTGTAAATGTTCAAGATATCTTTAGTGTAGTATATGTATTGATTGGTATTACATATTCTATAGTTTCTCTAGATAGATTATATATTGGAGAAAATGGATTTTGTTTTGATGGAAAGATTGCAGAATTTAAAAAAATAAAAAAATGGGGTGCTTTAAATGATAAATTTTTTGAAGTGTTAGTTTCCGGAGAATTAAAAGATGAAGTCTTAACAATTCCTCTTACTAAAGAAAATTCTGAAAAACTATCTGCAATTATTAAGCAACATAAATCAAAAACAAAGGCGAAAAAATAATGAAACTATATGAAAAAGATAATTTAGTAATTTTAGAAGAAGTTGAGAATTTTGATGTAAGAGCAATATTCACTTGTGGACAGGCTTTTAGATGGTATGAAGAAAGTGATGGAAGTTTTACAACAATACATTTAGGAAGAGTTTTAAATGTTTTAAATGAAAACGGCAGGGTTATATTCAAAGGAACTAATTTGGAAGAATTTAATGAAATTTGGATGGATTATTTTGATTTGAATACAGACTATAAAGAGATAATAAAAGAACTGTCAAAAAATGAAATTTTAGCAAATGCAATAGAATATGGGAAAGGTATCAGGATATTAAATCAAAATCATTTTGAAATGTTAATAAGTTTTATAATTTCAGCTAATAATATGATTCCTAGAATTAAAAAATCTATTGAAGTAATTTCTACGAGATATGGAAAGCTTATCTGTGAAGATAAAAATAGAAAATATTATTCCTTTCCAACTATAGAAGAACTAAGTAAGGCTACTGTAGAAGAATTAAGAGAATTTGCAAAAGTAGGTTTTAGAGATAAAAGAATTTTTGATACAGTAAATATGATTTTAAACGAAAAAATTGACTTAGATAATTTTGAAAATTTAGAAACTGATATTTTAAGAGAAGAACTATTAAAATTTTCAGGGGTCGGAAACAAAGTAGCAGATTGTATAATGTTATTTTCATACAAAAGAGGAGAAGTTTTTCCGGTTGACATTTGGATTAAAAGAGTGATGGAGGAACTTTTTATTAAAGAAGAAACTCCTGTGAAAAAAATTGCAAAAGAAGCAGATAAAATATTTGGAAAATATGCAGGCTATGCACAACAATATCTTTTCTACTACGGAAGAGAAGAAAAAATAGGAAAGTAGAAATATGTACCGATTTGATCGGTACTTTTTGTATTCTTTTGTTTAATATTTTAAAATTTTAATAAAAAATTTTAAATTTTTAGTAAAAAAGTATTGAATAAAGATTTATTTGTGATATAATATTTATTGTTTAATATAGAGATATTTATAGTTTAATATATTGTTATATTGGGAGAAAGAAAATTGGATATTGGAGAAAAAATTAAAAATTTAAGGACCATTTTGGGACTTACACAAGAAGAACTTGCAGAGAGGGCAGAGCTTACTAAAGGCTTTATTTCTCAGCTAGAAAGAGGACTTACTTCACCATCTATTAGTTCTTTAGAAGATGTTTTAGAAGCACTTGGAACTAATATTTCAGATTTTTTTAAAGAAGAAAAGGAAGAAAAATTTGTTTTTCAAAAATTTGATGCTTATGAAACTATTTTTGAAAATGGAAATAGTAAATTAGAGTGGATTGTTCCAAATGCACAAAAAAATTCAATGGAACCAATTATAATAACTTTGAATGAACAAAAAAGTTTTTCAAGGACTTATGAACCTTTTGAGGGAGAAGAATTCGGTTATGTTTTAAAGGGAAAGGTTGAACTTCATCTTGGAACTAAGGTATTTGTTTTAAAAGAGGGTGAATGTTTTTATACCAGTGGTCAATTTGAAAGAAGTATAATAAATTTGTCTAAAAAAGAATCTAAGGTTTTGTGGATTACTAATCCACCAAGTTTTTAGGAGGAATATATGGGAAATCACGCAGTCGAATTAGTTAATATAAATAAAAGATTTGGAGATAATATTGTTCTTGACGATATAAATTTGTATATTAGAGATAAGGAGTTTTTAACTCTTTTAGGTCCATCGGGTTGTGGAAAGACAACTACATTAAGACTTATTGGAGGTTTTGAAACTCCTACTAGTGGAAAAATTTTATTTGAAGGAAAAGACATTTCAAATGTTCCTCCTTATGAAAGAAATATAAATACGGTCTTTCAAAAATATGCTCTTTTTCCAAATATGAATGTTTATGAAAATATTGCTTTCGGTCTTAGAATTAAGAAGATGCAAGAAAGCATAATAAATGAAAAAGTTAAAGAAATGTTAAGACTTGTAAACTTGAAAGGATATGAAAAAAGATCTATTCTATCTTTGAGTGGTGGGCAACAACAAAGAATTGCAATTGCAAGAGCTTTGGTAAATGAACCAAAAGTTTTACTTTTAGATGAGCCACTTGGTGCTTTGGATTTACAACTTAGGAAAGATATGCAAGTTGAACTGAAAAATATTCAAAAGAGAGTTGGGATTACATTCGTTTATGTAACTCATGACCAGGAAGAAGCTCTTACAATGAGCGATACTATTGTTGTTATGAATGACGGTAAAATTCAACAAGTTGGAACTCCGATAGATATTTATAACGAACCTAAAAATGCCTTTATTGCATCTTTCATTGGAGAAAGTAATATTTTAGACGGAGTTATGAATGAAGATTTTGTCGTAAGTTTTTCAAGCAGAAGTTTCAAATGTGTTGATAAAGGCTTTTCTCCAAATGAAGAAATTGATGTAGTAATTCGTCCGGAAGACTTGGAGCTTGTTGATGAAGAAAACGGAATGTTGGTAGGAATTGTGAAGTCTGAAATTTTTAAAGGGGTTCATTATGAACTGCTTGTTAAGGTTGGAGAAGTTGAATATATGGTGCATTCTACAATTACAAAACCTATAGGTTCAAAAGTTGGACTTAGAGTTATACCTGATAATATTCACATTATGAAAAAAGGAGCTAAAGAAATATAGATGAAATTTAAGAGGTTTGCATATCCATACGTTGTATGGTTAGTAATTTTTATTGTTGTTCCTCTGATTTTCATAGCAAAATATTCTGTTGACTATGGAGGAGAAAATTTTCTTTTTTCATTGGAACATTACAAAAGATTTTTTAATCCGACTTATATTAAAGTCTTGTTAAGATCTTTAAGGATGGCAGTTTTATCTACAGTATTATGCCTTATAATTGGTTATCCTTTTTCATATTTTATTTCAAAGTTTAAAGTTAAAACTAGAAATATGATGATTTTGTTGGTTGTAATTCCGATGTGGATGAACTTTTTACTTAGGACTTATTCTTGGATTAGTATTTTGAGTAAAAATGGACTTTTAAATTCGATTTTAAATTTTTTTGGATTATCAACTGTAAATTTAATGTATTCTAATGTATCAATTTTAATAGGGATGGTATATAATTTTTTACCTTTTATGATTTTACCTATTTATACAACTTTGATTAAAATAGATAAGGAATATATTGAAGCATCTCACGATTTAGGTGCTAATAGAGTTAAGACTTTTACTAAATTAGTATTTCCTATGAGTTTACCAGGAGTTATTACGGGAATAACAATGGTATTTATCCCCGCAATTTCAACTTTCGAAATATCTGCTCTTTTAGGTGGAAATAAAGAAAATTTAATAGGGAATATAATTGAACAACAATTTAGAGTAACAGGAAATTGGAATTTTGGCTCTGCAATGAGTATGGTACTTTTAGTTATGATTTTGGTTTCACTTTTCATTATGAATAAGTTTGATCCAGAGTATTCAAAAGAGGTGGGAAATGGAAAATAAGTTAAAAAAATTATATATTTCACTTGTATTCATATTTATATATGCACCTATTTTTGTACTTATACTTTATTCATTCAATGATTCAAAACTTCGTGGGTCTTTTACAGGAATTACTTTTAAATGGTATGTTGAATTATTTAATGATAGAGAGGTTTTGACAGCACTTTATTATACAATTTTAATTGCTGTATTAACTACAGTAATTGCAACTTTTATAGGGACTGTTGCAGCTATTGGGATATATTATATGAAAAAAAGTGAAAGATTTGTAGTTTTAAATTTGAATTACATTCCAGTTTTAAATCCGGATATAGTAATAGCTATTTCACTTATGGTATTATATAAAGTTTTTAATATCGATTATGGATTTTTAACTTTGCTTGCTTCACATATTGTACTTGCAACGCCTTATGTAATACTTTCTGTTTATCCAAAGATGAAACATATGAATAAATTTTTACCTGAAGCAGCAATGGATTTAGGAGCAACACCTTTTTATGCACTAAGAAAAGTAATTCTTCCTGAAATTAAACAGGGAGTTTTTGCTGGGGCATTGCTTGCATTTACCCTTTCGTTAGACGATTTTGTTATAGCATATTTTAACAGTGGAAATGGTGTTGTAAATTTGAGTACACAAATTTACTCTATGGCAAGAAAAGGGATAAATCCATCAATAAATGCTCTTTCAACATTGATGTTTATTGCAATGCTTGCTCTTTTACTAATTATAAATAAGAAAAGTGAGGATGGTATTTTGTATGACTAAAAAGAATATATTTTTAAAAATATTTTTTTCGCTTTGTGTGATATTTTTGTTTTCTTCTTGTAACAAAAGAGAGGGAAATGTTGTAAATATGTATAATTGGGGAGAGTATATAGATAAAGAAGTCTTGGATGAATTCACAAGAGAAACTGGAATTAAAGTAAATTATGAAACCTTTGTTACAAACGAAGATATGTACTTGAAGATAAAACAAGGGGGAAGTAATTACGATATAGTAGTCCCTTCAGACTATATGATTGAAAAGATGATTAAGGAAGATATGCTTGAACCAATTGATAAAAATAAGCTTTCAAATTATAAGAACATAGATTCAAAATTTTTAAATAAGAGCTATGATCCTGAGTCAAAATATTCAATTCCTTTATATTGGGGAACATTAGGTATTTTGTATAATAAAAATTTAGTTGATGGCGAAATCACTTCTTGGGCTGATTTATGGAATGAAAAGCATAAAGATAAAATTATTATGTTGGATAGCTCAAGAGACAGTTTAGCAGCAGCACTTTTAAAAAATGGATTTTCTATGAATTCGAGAAATAAAGAAGAATTAGAAATTGCTAAAAAAGATTTAATAAAGCAAAAAAAATCAATACTTGCATATCTTGTTGATGAAACAAAAGATAATATGTTAGCTGAAAATGCTGCGATTGCAGTGATGTATTCTGGAGATGCGACTGAACTTTTAAATGCAGACAAAAAATTTAAGTATGTAAAACCCAAAGAGGGAACCAATCTTTGGTTTGATTCAATGGTAATTTTAAAAAATTCAAAGAATAAAGAAAATGCACATAAATTGATAAATTTCTTAATCAAAAAAGAAATTTTAACAAAAAATATGGATTATACATGTTATGCAGTTCCGAATCAAGAAGTGATTAATAAAAATAAATTAGTAAAATCTGTAACAGAAATTGACGATAAATATTTTAAAAAAATGGAAGTATTCAAAGATCCATCAGATTTTATAAAAGAATATGATAATATCTGGACAGATGTAAAAGCTGATTAAAAAAAGGCATAGATTTTCAAAATCTATGCCTTTTCAAATTAAAATTTATTTATCTAATAAATATTCCAACATTAATTTATATGTATTTTCGATACCTAAAATATGAGTTCTTTCATAACTGTGGCTAGCATCAACCCCTGGACCGATTAATGCACAACGAATATCATGTCCTGCTCTAAGTGCAGCAGTTGCATCTGATCCATAATGTGGATAAATATCTATTCTATAATCAATTTTCTTTTCTTCAGCAATTTTTCTTAATTTATTTCTCATTCCTAAATCATAAGGCGTTGAAGAATCCATTGCACAAATTGTTACAGCTCTTTCGTCGGATTCTTGCCCAACTCCAGGAGCTGCCATATCTACAGCAAAAAATTCAACAGTATTTTCAGGAATAAAACTAGAACCATGACCAATTTCTTCGTAATTACTTATAAAGAAATTAATTGTATTTTTAGGTTTGATTTTATTATCAACTAAATATTTAGCAAGTCCCATCATAGCCGCTATACAAGCCTTATCATCCAAATGTCTTGATTTAATAAAACCTGATTCATAAATTCTGCATCTTGCATCTAAATAGATGAAATCTCCAACAGAAATGCCAAGTTTTTTAACATCTTCAGCATTTTCAACAACTTCATCAATTCTTACTTCCATATTTTTTATAGAACGTTGAGCAGTAGTTGTAGTATCATAAACGTGAACTGATGCTTCGTTATATAGAACAGTTCCCGGAATTAACTTTCCGTCAAAAGTTTTAATAAATACATTTTCAGTTTCAATACTTGTTGGAGAAAAACCACCGACTAAACTAAAAGCTAAACGTCCATTTGCTTTTATTTCTTTTACCATTAAACCTAATGTATCAACATGACCTGAAAAAGTAATTGCTTCTTTTTCTTTGCCTTTTATTGTAGCTATTAGAGCATTCTTATTAGTTCTTTTTGTAAGAATATTCAATTCCTTAAACTTTTTTTCCATAAAACTAATCGCATTTTCAGTATCTCCAGTAGGACTGTAGATATTTAATAACTCTTCAAGTAAATTTGTAACATAATTTTTATCCATAACAACCTCCAAATTTATTTTATATGTTTATTATACACGATATTAAAAAGATTGTAAATTGTTAAATGTACAAATTGTAATAATAAGTTATTCACTAAAAATTTCAAAAAGTGTTTTATAATCTTTAAAATTTTTTCATTAATAAATTTGACAAATTATTATATTAATCACAGTAAGACAATATTAAAGTTAAATTTTTTGACAAATAATGAAATAAGGTGTATCATCTAACTAGAAGGTAAATTTTTTATATTACTTGTATTATAAAATCTATAAAAATATCAAAAGTGTACGTTATAACAGGAGGTATTTATGAAAGAAAGAAAAAATTATTTTAAAATTAAATAATTAATATCTGCTTTATGTATTTTTATGCTACTTTTTAACTTTACAGTTTCAAGTATTGTAAATGCAGAAAATAGAGCTAATAACAATATTGTTGCATATAATGATAACAGTAACAACAATAATAGTGAAAAATTTGATATTACTGAAGATACTATTACAATAAATGGAGTTAGTATAACAAAAGAAGAAGTAATAAATGCAAGAAAAACTTTAAAATTAGTAAAGAAAAATGTAATACCGAAAATAAATGCCAAGATTAAGCTACTTAGTGATAGTGGAGAATATGGTGGAATATTGACTTTTGATGTGAATTCAGCATCAGCATTGAAATCAATAGGAGTAGGTGTTGTAGGAGCTTTTGGCATAATAGGCTATAGATTAGGACTTGTTGAACATGCTTATGAATTTTGGAGATGTAGTATAGATGGTTATAAATTAAATATCTTCTTTACTCCTGAGGGTATGTTGGTAAATAATTATTCAATCAGTTATTCTTGGTTTACAAAAGTATTAATAGAAAATGTTGATAAAAAAGAAGAACCAAAAACTGAAGCTGAAGAGGAAGATTACTTAGGTGAAGTATTAGAAGGGGCTAAAAAATTAAAAGATAAAAAAGGAAAATCAAAGCAATGGGAAAAAGATGGAGGATATGAAAAGGCATTAGAAGATTTTAATAGTTTGGAATTAGAAGGTGTCAGAGATGTGTCTGA
Organism: Parvimonas sp. C2; assembly: GCF_035282405.1. Taxonomy (NCBI): domain Bacteria; kingdom Bacillati; phylum Bacillota; class Tissierellia; order Tissierellales; family Peptoniphilaceae; genus Parvimonas; species Parvimonas sp. C2. The sequence continues at coordinate 395,517 of NZ_JAYKBP010000001.1, read as the reverse complement.
CTCTGAAGGATAAAAGAAAACTGGAGTACTGCCTGATGGAAGAAAAGTAACTGTTAGAAAGTTTGCAAAACAAGGAAAGTCTACATTGGAAATTATAACAGAAGTAGGCAAAAAGATAACAAAGAGAATAAAGATTAGGTATAAATAAGGATATGATTATGAATGATTTTCAATTAAAAGAAAAAATAAAACATTCTCTTAGACTTGGGATGGGTATATGGGAAAAATGGAATCCTAGAAATCATTACTATTTATATAATGATTTTTTTGGAGATTATGAGGAAGATTCAAGATTTGAATTAAATGATAAGGGATTAAAATTTTGTTTAGTGAATGATCAAAGAGGATATAAAATAACATTAACATTTAATTTAAATAATCTTTTCAAAATCATAGGAACAGACGAAACATATAGATGTGGATCCTTTTGTACAGGAATTGAAACTATTGGAGAAAAATTTGAAAGAACCAAGATATTTAAAGTAGAATATTCATATTTTCAAAACTACTATTACGAAAATTTCAAAGATGAGCTAAAGGATAAGATTTTAAATTATTTTATAACTGGTTGTAGTAATTATATTTTTGAGGCTTTTTGTGTTGAAGAACCAAAGATTAGTTTTGAAAAAATTGAGGTAAAAGAAAATGAAGAGATAGAACTTAAAGAAGATAATAAATATGGTTATTTTGACGATGATGAAGATGAAGATGAAGAATATATAGGAGAACCATATGATTTTGACGAAATAATATTGCCATTTGATAATTATAAATTAGAGAGTTTTAATCTTGAACGTAATTATTATGTATTTATACTTTATAGTAAAAATGCTAATAAAAGATATAAAATTACTTTTTATTATAATAATGTACATTCTATTATGATCAATAGAAGAAAATATTTCAAAGGAAAAGATGTTGAACGTGAAATGGTTAACGATGGTATTAGAATTTTTTATGAGATAGAAGATTCGGAATTTTTTGAATGGTACAAACAAGAACCTTTATGGGACTTTGGCACTGATGATTTAAGGCATATAAGATTTAATGGTTGTGATGATTTTGTAATAGATTTTATTTTTGAGTGTTGTGAAATAGGGGTAATGGAGATTTAGTTAAGGGATGTTTCGACATCTCTTTTTATTTTATAAAATTAGATTTTTTTATAAATTTAAGTAGGATTGTTGAATTTATGCTTGTTATTATAAATATATGAAACTAAATGAAGTTTAAATTATATATTTATAATATTTTTTTGTTATTAGAAAAGTTTTTTAATTAGGGTTAATATTGTTCATAAAAAATTTCATAGGTAAAATTCTAGTATAGCTGTTTTTTCACTTTTTGTTTATACTCAAAATTCTCACTAAAATTCACAAAAAAAGGATGCCTCTTTAAAAAACAGAGACATCCATTGTTTAATTAATAACATACATTTATTAGGCAGATATCAAATTAAATTTTAATTTTTTAAGCGTCAGATCTTGAAAAACCATTTTTCATTTCACAGCTTGCTGTGTAAAGAACTTTACTTAATAAATCAATTGTTTGTTTCTTTAGTTCTGTTGCAATTTCTTCATTTGCTTTTTCGCAAAATTCAACAACTTTTCCTTTAGCTACTTTTTTACCTAGGAATTTATTGTCGTATTTATTTATTATTTCAGTACATTTTGATTGAATAGCTAATTGGTAACGTTCAATATGTGAACTACAAGATGCAAAATGAGCATCTGCCAAAGCTGCTACTAAACGATTTGTCCAATAGAAATCTTCTGTTGTAGGTACTCCTGTAGTATTTGCAAGATATTCAGGTGTCTTATCTATATTTACATAGAAAGGAATCATTGCATTAAATACATTTGAACCAAGAGCAAGCCATTCAATGCTTCTAATTGCTTCAGGCATATCGGGTCTTATTTGAACTAGTCCTAAGAAGTTATTTCTATTAATTCCAATTGGTCTGAATTTTCCTTTTTCATCTGCAAATTTTCCATAAGGGTCATAAGGAGTTCCTTGGAAATGATTAGAAAGTGCATATTTAATATCTTCAACAGTTATTTTTTTGTCTGGAGTCCTGCACCATGGAATATCATCTGATTCAGGAACATAATCTGCTTCTATTCCATCCCAATAATTTGTAAGTGGATTGAAATATCTTTGTAATACCCAAGCACGAGGAGTATTATAAGTATGATCTGCGTCAGAATGGCTACCAAAAGCTTCTCTAGGATTTAAACTTCCATCAATAGAAAGATCTAAATGGTATCTATTTATAAATTCTTTTAAATCTGCAGAGCACATATATTCTTTTTGTTTTCCAAAAGCATCGTCTAAATCAAAATAATCAAGACCAAGTTGGTTTGGCATAATTACGTAACAATCATCTGGAACACGTCTTGCAATCCAATGATGACCTCCGATAGTTTCTAACCACCAAATTTCATTTACATCTTGAAAAGCTATACCGTTCATTTCATAAGTGCCGTATTTTTCTAAAATTTCTCCAAGTCTAATTACACCTTCACGAGCGGATTTGATATATGGTAAAACTAAAGTAACCATATCTTCTTCACCAATTCCACCAACTTTTTCAGGAACATAATTCTTATCTCCTTTTTTTCCAACGGCAGGAACAAAATTTACAAGAGGATCAGCACCTAAAACTCTTTCGTTAGAAGTTAAAGTTTCAGTTGCGGACATGGAAATATTTAATTCATTAACACCACAAGCGCCCCAAATTCCTTCACTATCAACTGCATTAGGCATACAAGTATAACGCATAGGATTAGTAGGTAAATCAATTTCAACATGAGATAAAACTGATTTATATTTTACTGGTTGATCTTTTGGATGAACAACTATAAATTTTTTTTCTAAAAATCTACCTGATGGAGAGTCCTCGTTACGCGCAACCATTGTTGATCCATCATAAGTAGCATTTTTTCCGACTAAAATTGTAGTACAAGCCATAATAAAATCTCCTTTCAAAATATATCTTTTTGCATAAATTGTGTAACATTTTCATTTATGCTACAAATATATTATACTCTGAAAAAAATAAAAAGTAAATATATTTAATAATAAATATCAAAAATAATAAAAAATAAATTTAATAATTTTTAAATTCCTCTTTCAGCCATAATTATTTCAATTTCATTTTCATTAATTCCTACCATAGCTTCTCCAAGATTTTCAGAAACTTTAGCAATAACTTTAGGGTCATTATAATGTTTAACAGCTTCAACTATTGCCTTAGCTCTTTGTTCAGGATTTCCTGATTTAAAAATTCCTGAGCCTACAAAAACACCTTCTGCTCCTAATTGTCTCATAAGGGCTGCATCTGCTGGAGTCGCAACTCCACCTGCTGAAAAATTAACAACAGGAAGTTTTCCATTTTCGCGAACATATTTTAATAGTTCATAAGGAACTTTAAATTCTTTTGCTTTTTCAAATAATTCATCTTCTGCCATCGCAGTTACTTGACGAATTTCACCTTGAATTTTTCTCATATGTGATACAGCTTGAACAACATCTCCCGTACCTGCTTCTCCTTTTGTACGAATCATTCTTGCACCTTCTTGAATACGCCTTAGAGCTTCTCCTAAATCTCTTGCACCACATACAAAAGGCGTATCGAATTTTGTTTTATCTACATGATGAATATTATCTGCAGGGGATAGCACTTCACTTTCATCAATATAATCTATTCCAATTTCTTGCAAAATTTGAGCTTCAACAAAATGTCCGATTCTACATTTTGCCATAACTGGAATTGAAACAGCTTTCATTATACTTTTAATCATTGCAGGGTCGCTCATTCTTGAAACTCCACCGGCAACACGAATATCAGCAGGAATTCTTTCTAAAGCCATAACTGCTACGGCTCCTGCTTTTTCAGCTATCTTTGCTTGTTCGGGTGTGGTAACATCCATTATAACTCCCCCTATAAAATTTTGTGTTAAATCTTTCTTTTTCATAATAATTTTTTCTCCTTAAATAAATTTTACATAAACAGTATAATATATTTTTGATACTAGAGAAAGAACCAAAATCGATATAAAAAATGGTATCAGATTAAGACTTAATAACACACAAAATTTTCCCTTCTTCAAAAGTTATTTTTGCAAAATCTGATTCTATAATATTGCTCATACAAAGAGAATCACCTTTCTTAAGAGTTATATCTTCGATATTATATTTAAAACCAGATAATGTTAAATTTTTTATTTTTTCTGAAAATGGAATAAAGGAAATTTTTGTATTTAAGAGATTTTTAAATTTAAATTCTCTTTCTATCTTAAAAAGTATTTCATTTTCTTTTAAGAAATATAGATTATCATATTTAAACATTAAATTAATATTTGTAAGTTCATGGTCTATATCTCCGCCAAATGCACCAATACAATAGATTTTATCATAGTTTTTATCTTTAATGTAGTTTAAAATTAATTCAGAATCTGTAAAATCTTTATCTTTAGGGAATTTTTTTATAATTACATTTTGTCCTTTGTAGAATTTTAAAATATCTTTATTAATTGAATCCAAATCTCCCCAAATTTCATTTGGAATTAAATTCAATTTATAGCAAAGATTAGAACCACCATCTGCACAAAAGATATCTCCTTTATTTTCCATAAAGAAATTCTTAAAATAATTTAGATCTCCTAAAAGTTTTCCATTAAAGAATATATAAGCAAATTTCATGTTTTTTCTCCTAATTTTTATATATTTATATTTTAACACAATTTTAAAAATTTTAAACTATTGAATATTTTATTTATTAAGGGTATAATCTAATAAACTGAAGTTAACATTATTACATAAAAGGAGGAGATGTTATGTACTTAGAAAAAATCAATTCACCAAAAGATGTAAAAAAATTATCTATTGATGAATTAAAAGAGTTGATTGTAGAGCTTAGAACACATTTATTAAAGAGACTTAGTGCAAAGGGGGGGCATATAGGTCCTAATCTTGGATCATTAGAATTTACAGTTGCACTTCATTATGTTTTTGACTCTCCAAAAGATAAGATTGTTTTTGATGTATCTCATCAAACTTATGTTCACAAAATGTTGACAGGGAGAAAAGATGCATTTATGATTCCTGAAAAATATGGTTCAGTTACAGGATATACTTCGCCAAAAGAAAGTGAACATGATTTCTTTACCATTGGACATACTTCAACTTCAATAAGTCTTGCTTGTGGTCTTGCAAAAGCGAGAAATTTAAAGGGAGATAATGAAAATATTATAGCGGTTATAGGAGATGGTTCTTTAAGTGGAGGAGAGGCTTTTGAAGGTCTTAATAATGTTTTTGAACTTGATAGTAATATGATTGTAGTTATAAATGATAATAATCAGTCTATTGCCGAAAATCATGGAGGTCTTTACAAAAATCTTTTTGAACTTAGAGAAACCAAAGGAAAAGCTGAAAATAATATTTTTAGAGCTATGGGGCTTGATTATATCTATGTTGATGAAGGAAATGATATTGAAGAACTAATTTCAGCATTTAAGTCCGTTAAGAACATTGACAAACCTATAGTTGTTCATATTTCAACAAATAAAGGTAATGGATTTAAACCTGCAGAAATAAATAAAGAGAAATTTCATTTTGGAGCACCTTTTGATATTGAAACAGGAGAATTTAAAAAAAGTGAAAAAGGGCAAAGAGATGAAAGTTATAGTTCCATAACCTTAGACTTTTTAATAAATTCAGTTAAAAATGATAAAAATGTTGCTGTTTTAACTGCAGGAACACCTGGAGATTTCGGATTGTCAAAAGAAATTAGAGAACAAATGGGGAAACAATATATTGATGTTGGGATTGCAGAGGAACATGCAGTAGCCATGTCTTCAGGACTTGCGAAAAATGGTGCAAAACCAGTTTTTTGTGTATGTAGTTCATTTATTCAAAGAACTTATGACCAGCTTTCTCAGGATTTGTGTTTAAATAACAATCCTGCATTGATATTAGTTTATTATGCATCTGTTTATACTGCAAATGACGTAACTCATCTTGGAATTTTTGATATATCAATGATTTCAAATATTCCAAACTTGGTTTACCTTGCTCCTACAAATAAAGAAGAACATTTGAAGATGATGGAATGGGGATTAAATCAAATGGAACATCCTGTAGCAATAAGAGTTCCTGCATTAGATTTAATATCAACAGGAGAAGAAGACAAAACTGATTATTCTGTTTTAAATAAATACAAAGTTACAAAAAAAGGAAAAGATGTGGCTATAATTGCCCTTGGTAATTTCTATAAACTTGGAAAAGAAATTGCAGATGAATTGGGAGAAGTTACTTTGATAAATCCAAGATTTATTACAGGATTGGATGAGGAATTGCTTGAAAACTTAAAAGAAAATCACAAATTGGTAATAACTTTAGAAGATGGAGCTATAGATGGAGGTTTTGGAGAAAAAATTTCAAGATTTTTCGGAACATCTGATTTAAAGGTTAAGAATTATGGAATTAAAAAGAATTTTCCAAATAGAGTTATTGCAGAAAAATTACTTCTTGAAAATGGAATTTCAAAAGATTTAATCATCAATGACATAAAGGAAATACTAGATAAATAAAAGATAGGAGGTACTAGTTATGAGTAGAAAATTAGTTGCATATTTCAGTGCGAGTGGAGTAACGAAAAAACTGTCAGAAAGAATTTCAAAAATTGCTGGAGCAGATTTACATGAAATTGTGCCTAAAGAAATTTATACAGATGAAGATTTAAACTGGATGAATGAAAATAGCCGTAGCAGTATCGAAATGAAAAGCAAATCATTTAGACCTGAAATATCTAATAAGGTTGATAATATGAGAGATTATGATACTATCTATGTAGGATTTCCAATTTGGTGGTATGTAGCTCCTACAATTATAAATACTTTTCTAGAATCTTATAATTTAACAGGAAAAACCATTATTCCTTTTGCGACTTCAGGAGAAAGTTTAATGGGAAATACTAATGAAGAATTGAAAAATTCTTGTAAAGGTTCAATTTTAAAAGAGGGAAGAAGATTTGACACTAAAGATAGTGATGAAGTAATTAAAAATTGGATTGAAAACTTATAAAAAATTAACCGACTTGATTTTAAGTCGGTTTTTTAGTAAAGAAACTTAAGTTTTCGGTAATATTAGATATTTAATGTTTTTTCAATAATACTGTTGTTCCACAATAAAAAGAGTTTCGTTTGAAATCTCTTTTTGAAATAACTAAGGTTCTATAATCTCCTTAATAATTTTTGGTATAATTTATAGTTTATTACATACGAAATTATTCCAATTAAAAGAATAATTAATATATCTACCAATAATACAATTGGTATTCTTATATTATTCTTTTTACCAAAATAGAAAATTGTTCCAAGGAAAACATATATACCATAGTTTATAAGAATAGAAACAAAACTTATTCCTGAACCACTATTTAAAGCTTCTTTTGGAGTTTTCCAATCAAAATTAGGATTAACAAGCCCAAGTATCATATTTAACGATCCACTTGTAAATAAAGTTATAGAAGCACCAAGTATTAATGCTATATAAACTAAAGGATCAAATATATGAACAATAAGTGATAAAAGTATAATTATCATCAAAAATATAAAATATAAAAATTGACAAGCAAATATTCTTGCCAAAACTTGAGTATGGACTTTTATTGGTGCTGAAGCAACAATCCAAAAGGCTTTTCCATCCCTTGAAACAGAACTAGTAGTTAAAGATGTAAAACCTAAAACAATACCTAAGATGGCTCCAGTCGTAAAAGCATAAACCAACAACTCAAATGAAGTTGTTGAGGTAATAACCCAATAAAACGCACTCTCTACCATATCTTTTGCCTTAAAGAAAATAATACCAAAAGCCACAATAAGCATTACATTTTGAACTATTAATTGTAATACATATGTTGGTGTTGTTAATATTTCGATAAATTCTCTTTTGAATAATACCATAAATTTACTTTGTTTAGAGTATGCAAGGCCACGGCTTTTTCTTTTTTCTATTACAGAAGAGTCTTCTTGTGATGCAACATTTGAACTTCTTAAAATTTCAAGATAGTTTCTATTAGCCAGAATTCTAAATATTAGTACTATTAAAATCGTAGAAACAACTCCGATTAGAAGACTCATCAAAATTGTTTGATAATCTTTAAAAATAATAATATCTTTAGGCCATACCGCAAAGAAAAATATCTTTGAAAGTATTTCATTAACATTGCTCATGACAGAAGTTACTTCTGCTCCTAATTTAGGAGATGAAAAACTTTGTGTAATTATCATATATAAAGAAAACCCTAGAATCATAAATAGGGTATATATAGCTTTTGCAAATTTATTGAAAAATTTACTTTTTCTAATAAGTTTACCGAATATCAGAACTATAATTCCTGAAAGTACTATTGATTCAATATTGAATAAAATCATAGAAATAGTTATAAAGATGTAATAATCAAATCCTCTACTTAAATTATAACCTAGTGAATAAAGTACTGCTAAAATTATAGTCTGTAATGATATAAAAAACACTATAGTCAATGCATAAATTCTAGCACTAATAATATCTTTTCCAGAAATTGGTAGAGATAACAAGAACTCACTCTCTTCAGTTTTTTCTATAAAAGAAAAAGCAGATGAAAGGGCAATGAATAATGTTACTACAAATATCATTGAAAAAATAGTTGTAAATAGGGGAATAGTGTGAGTATTAAGTATAAAACTGCTAATATTTTTTCCCAACACAGGCGCAACAAATATTATTAGAATAAAAGTTGTTAAAAGCCCAATGATTCCTTGAAATGCTGCTGATTTCTTTCCTTTTTTTGATAGTAAGTTTTGTTTTATTGACAAAATTGCAAAAAAATCAATAGAAACAAAATATTTTGTTAAAATCCAGAGTTTTGAATTATTCATTATCAGTTAACTCCAAGAATATTTTTTCAAGATCTTCATTTGCTTCATTTTGTTCCTTAAGATCTTGTAGATTTCCACAATATGCAATTTTACCTTTGTTAATGATACCAACTTTATCACAAATTTTTTCAGCTACCTCCATAATGTGAGTTGAAAAAATTACAGTTTTTCCACTATCTGCAAATTTCCTTAAAATATTTTTTAAGTTAAAAGAAGTCTTTACATCAAGTCCAACCATCGGTTCATCTAAAATTAGAACTTCAGGATCAATTATTAATGCACCTATTAAAACTAATTTTTGACGCATACCATGTGAATAACTTTCTATGGTGTTATAAATCGCATCTCCTAATTCTAATTCTTTATTATATTCTTCAATTCTTTTTGTTCTAAGATTTTTATCAACACCATAAATATCACAGATAAAGTTTAGATATTTAATTCCGGTCATTTTGGTATAAATATCTGGATTATCTGGAACATAACTTATAATCTTTTTTACTTCCATAGGGTTTTTTAGGGTATCCAATCCATTTACTGTTATAGTTCCTTCTGTTTGCTCTAAAATTCCTACAAGCATTTTTAAACTTGTGCTCTTTCCAGCTCCATTTGGACCTAAAAAACCAAAAATTTCACCTTCATTAATTGTAAAGTTTACATTGTTAACGGCTTTGATTCCTTTGGAAAAAATTTTTGATACATTTTTAAATTCTATCATGTAAAAAATCTCCTTTCTTACTATTTATAATTATTATAATAAAAAATATTTTAAAATACAAGTAAAATTAAAGCCATTTTTAACATAAGTAAAATTAATCGTTCTTATATAAAATCAATTAACAAAACATTGAAAAATACTAATGATATATAAAAATAATAAATAAAATAAAATTTAATAATAAAAAAATTTAAAAAAATACGTTTAATATGGTTTATAATGGTTATAATACTAGAGGTAAAATTTAAAAGATGAGAAATAATATATCAAATTTTTTAAGAAAGATGGTTTTTAGCATAAAATAAAAGAGAAAAGCGGTCAACTATGAAATCTCTTTAGAAAATTTTTGACCAAGTAATCTAATATTACACTTAACCATGTAAAAAAATCTTTCAAATTATGTAAAATTTATTGAATTTTATTTTTTATTATGATATAATACTATCTGATAAAGTATTATGAAAATATATCTGTAGTTTGTATTTTAATAATTCAATGAATTTTCGTTAATATTTTTGATATATTTTTTTGTGTGTAATAAAATGCATTTATAGATTTTAATTTGATTAATTTATATTTTTAAGGAGGCATATTTTGAATTATATCTATTTTACTATTTCTGTAATAGTAGGGGTGTTGTTTGCTTTTATTGTGCCAATAATTGTTGATGGTTTAATACAGTATAAACAGAAAAACGCTAGAGTTGAGTATGTTGATAGGAAGCCGTCTGTTTTATTTTGTAGACTGTATTCGGCGATTACGGGGATAGTATTTAGTTATCTAGCATTTGTGTATTTTCCAAAATGGAAAGTTATGTTTTTATTAGTTTTTTGTTTAATCGCATGTGTTGGGACATTTGTTGATAATAGAATAAGGATAATTTCAAACGAAATGGTTGTTCTTATGCTTTTAATAGCAATACCATATCGTATCATAGACGGAGGTCTTCCGTATTTACTTAATAGTGTATTGTCTATGATAGGTATATTTGTTTTTTTAGTTGGAACTTTTTTCCTTATTGGAAAGTTTATGACTAGGTTAGCACCTGGTGGTGCTGGTGATTTAAAACTAATGATGACATTGGGTTTTTTAGTCGGTTATCCAAATATGATAATTGCAGTGTTTTTTACCATGATTGTTATGTTGATATATATAATCTTTGGATTAATTACAAAAAGATTATTATTTAAATCTTACATTCCAATGGCAGGATTTATTATGTTGGGGATTTTAGTTGGATTTCTTAGTGGAGGTATGAATTTATGGGAATTAATTCCAAAAACTGGACTAATATAGAAAAGTTTGTTTTTGAAGAAGATGGACAAGGAATGGTAGAGTATGCTTTAATACTTGCGGTTGTGTTTTTAGTGGCATTACCTGCTGTTGTATTGGTTGGAAAAGCAATAACTTCTATATACGTAGAGAAAATTGCTCCTGTATTGTTTAGTGCATTCGGCATCTAATTATTATACATTGAGGTGTATGATTTGATGTACATATAATTATTTTTAATCAATATTATATGAAATTATTTGAGGGGAGGTGAAATAAATGAACAAATTTATGAATTGGTTTGCTAACGAAGAAAGTGGGCAAGGAATGGTAGAATATGGTTTAATTATCGCATTAGTTTCAATCGTAGTAATAGCAATTTTAACAACAGTTGGAACTAATTTGAAAGGTATATTCGACAAGATTGCTAAAGCTTTAAAAACTGCTTAGTTGATGAGTCCAATATAGTATCTAACAGATACTAGAAATTTAGTAAAAATAAATAAATGGGAGGTGAAAAATATGAGCAAATTTATGAATTGGTTCGCTAATGAAGAAAGTGGACAAGGAATGGTAGAATATGGTTTAATTATCGCATTAGTTTCAATCGTAGTAATAGCAATTTTAACAACAGTTGGAACTAATTTGAAAGCTATATTTACTAAAATAGCTGGTGCTTTAAAATAATTGATATTTTGAAAGCTTAAATGTTTGCTAATAGCAACCCTAGCCAATGGAAGTTTCATTAAGATGAAACTTCCCCAGCTTAGGGAATTAAAGGTTATTAAATATGGATTATAGAGTAGTATATTCGTGAGACATGTTTTGTATGATTACTAAAACAAGTATGGTTTATATTTCTAAAATTTTGAAATTGTTAATTTTAGAAGAGTATCTTATAAAAATAGTAAAGGGGTGTTTAATGAGAAAGTATTTTAGAAAAAATTTAATAAAAAATGAAAATGGACAGGCTTTAGTCCAAATAGTTATACTTTTCATACCTGTTTTATTAGTTATATTAAGCATGATGGCGGATTTATGGAGAGTTTTTGACGCTAAGTTGTTGGTTCAATCAGCCGCTTCAGAATGTGCAATAAATATGGTTGAAAAATCCGATGATCCGGAAGGTGTTGAAAAATATGTAAGGCATGTTATATACACAGAATATGGGAATAGACTTAAGGCTGATAAAGTCAAGTTTAAGATGACTCCAACGGGAACTGAGTATGAAGAAAAATATAAATATCATTCAAATTTAGAGCATGAAGGAATAGAAACATCAAATAAGTTTAGAGATATGAAAATAGAAGTTTCTTATGATGTGGATTTAGTTCTTCCGCTCACAAAGGAGATATTTGGAAGTAACACGGTGAATGTTAAGTCTAGTTTTATAACGAGGGTAAGTAAAAAATGAGAAATATTTTGAAAAAATTTGTAAAAGCTGAAAGAGGACAGGCTATGGTTGAATTTGCCGTTGTCACTTTTTTTATATTTTTACCATTATCTCTTATGATAATGGATATAGGTTGGATGGCATATAATTACATTTCTTTTGACTATAATTACCGTGTAACATCATGGGAATTTAGAGTTGATGATCCTGATATAGATCGTGATCGTACTATTAGCGGTGGTGAGGCAAATAAGCTATTACTTAATGAATTTTCTAAGAAGAGTATTGCATTGAATCTTTCTAAAATCAGTATTAGTGATGCAACTATAAAGTTAACAACTCAAAGAAGAGATAAAAAATACCCAGATGGAGGAAAATCAGTTGAAAGAAGAAGATATATGAATATCACAGGAAATATAACATATAAATTTGAACCTCTTACTCCGATTGGAAAGACTTTTTTTGGGAAAGAGCATAATATTACAAAAAAGCTCGATAAGTTAAGAATAATGGAAGTTAAGAGTTAGAATAGGAGGTTATAATGCTAAGAAATAAGTTATCTAAATTCAAAAATGAGGAAAGAGGAGATATCTTAGTTTTAACCGCTGCAATGTTTACTGTTTTTATGCTGTTCTTGTCTGTTGCGACAGATTTGGCTATGGCATATAACAAAAGAGCTAAAATGTATGAAATTGGTCATGTTATGAGACAAACTAGATTTACTAAGGATCAAGATACTTTATCCCGCTTTATGAATGTTGAAGAACCAGGTAAGGAATATGCCAAAGGGTTTAATGAATATGCTAGAAAAAATGGATTTAAAGGGAAGATTACAGTTACCTATAATGAAACCCATCCACAAGCATTTGGGTATTCTAAAAGACAGTTTACGATTGATATGAAACTTGAGGATGTTTATGAAACTATGATACTTAGGGTTGTTAATATAAATGAACTTCCAATAACTGTAGTTATTCGTGGATCTGGGCATAAGTGGCATGGAGGAAAGAGTAAAATTTGGTATCCTAAAGACAATCCAAACTTTACTCATTATGAAACGACTTTTCCAGCGATTAAATAAGATATAAAAATTTAAAATAAAAAAATAATTTGAAAAAAGGAAGGTTAAAAATGAAAAAAATTAGAATAGTTGCTTTAGTTTCTGCACTTGCAGTTATGGTTTTTTTAGGAATTTATTTATCTGGAATATCTGGTTCTAGAGGGAGAAGTAAAGGTAGTGTTGAGGTTGTAGTTGCAAATGAAGATATACCAGCAAACTCAATAATTAAAGAGTCACAATTAAAGAAAATTTATGTTTCTAAAGATTCTGTGCCTGAAAACTCAATATCAAATCCAGATGAGATTGTTGGGAAAATGTCAAAATCTGCAATTTATAAGGATGAAGTAGTTATTAAAGAACGTATTATTGAAAAAGCAGAAGGAAATTCTTCACCTTATGGATTAGCTTATGTAGTGTCCGTTGGGAAAAGAGCTATGAGTATTGAAGTAACACTACCACAAGGAGTATCTAATTCATTAAAAGTAGGAAACTATATTGATGTTTATTATTCTGGAAGTGTTAAATATACTGTAATTAACTCTGGAAAAGGAAGTAATGATAATAAAGAAAAACAAAAAGAAGAGCTTACTAAAGAATTTTCAAAACTTCTTTTACAAGATGTTAAGGTTATAGGTCTTGAGTCTAATATAGAACAAAAAGATAGTGAAAAAGGATCAAATTATAAGACTGTTACTCTAGAACTTTCACCACAAGATTTTGCAAAATTAGTTTTTGCAATTAATAATGGAACTGTTTGGTTAGGCTTAAGAGCTGAGGGAGATCATGAAATCGTAAAAACAGAGGATGTATTGATAGATGACCTTGTTGATAAGTCTAAGTTATTAAAAGTATTAAAAGAAGAATTTGAACGTTAGGGAGGAATTATGGCTATTAGGGTATTGTTACTTGGAGAGTCTTGGGATGAACTCGAAAAGATTGAAGGTAAAATTACAGACAATGATTTTTCAATTGTCGGAGCTTCTGCAGAATTAGGAAGTGCATCAGATGAAGTTGTAGAACATGAACCGGATGTAGTGGTAATGTCTTGTTCAGATTTAAGCTGGGTTTTTAGGGCATGTCAACAAATTTATTTGCTTCATCCTAATGTTGTTACTGTTATGGTATCTGATGAAAAATCATATGAAATTGCTAAAAAGGCAATAGATTCAGGAGCTACTGCATATATTTCTCCAATTCCTGATTCTTCTGAATTTTGTGACAGATTGAAAAAAATATATTTCAATGAGAAGTCAAGAGTTTCAATGTTAATTGAAAATTCAGGTGTGCAAAGAAAAGCAGAAGTTATTACTGTTTTTGGTACAAAAGGTGGAGTTGGAAAAACAACTTTAGCCGTTAATTTAGCTGTTGAGCTTTCTAGAAAAAAAGCAAAAGTTGCTATTTTAGATTTAGATTTATTATTTGGAGATGCTCATATGTTCTTGGGCTTAGATGTTAAAGAAACAGTTGTTGAATTGTTACAAGAGAGAAAAGTTCCAACAATTGATAGTGTAAGAAATTATTTTTTGGTACATTCTTCAGGTGTTCAATTGCTATGTGCACCAATCAGTCCAGAATATGCTGAAAATGTTACAGCTTCTCAAGTTGAGCCTCTTTTAAATGTATTAAGACCTCATTATGATTATATAATAATTGATACAAACGCTGATTTTTCAGAATTAAATCTTTTATTACTTGAAGAAGCAAGTACTATACTTTATGTAACAGGACTTGATATATCACTTTTGAATAACTCAAAGAAAGGATTATTACTTTTGGATTCACTTAATTTAAGTGGAAAAATCAAAATAGTTGTAAGTAAATCTTTCAAAGGAGATATCTCTAAGGGAGATGTTGAAAAGATAATGGGTAAACCTGTTTTTGCTACAATTTCGAATGACTATATTGAATGTGTTAAGTCTTTAAATCAAGGGGTTCCAATTGTTCAAGGAAGTAAGAGCCCTATTGCTAAAGATATTGTTACTATTGCAGGTGCTTTTAGAAAACATGATTCAGAATCTGGAAATGATGAACAAGATGAGCCTCGTAAATTTTCTTTTGATTTCTTAAAATTGGGAGGTAGAAAGTAATGGCAAGTAATCTACTTAAAAGATTAGAGCAAGCTAAATCAATAAAAGCGTCTAGTTATAATTTGAAAAAAACAGATGATGACGATGACAAGACTGTCTATTATGATGAGTATGCCACTTTTAAAAATAGAGTTCACAAAGAAATTCTTGACCAAATTAATTTTGGAAATATTGTAGATGTTAAGGATAAGGAAGAAATTCATAATTTAATAAAAAACATTGTGGATGAATATGGAGCTGAAATTTCTCGTCCTATCAAAAATAGATTAATTTCAGAAATACAAGATGAAACTTTAGGTCTAGGACCTTTAGAAACATTACTTAAAGATGAAACTATAACAGAAATTATGGTAAATGGTCCTTCTCAAGTATATATAGAAAGAAATGGTAAGATTGAACTTTCTTCCATCCAATTTAGAGACAACAACCATGTTCTGAACATAATAGATAGAATTATTTCTCCTCTTGGAAGAAGATGTGATGAAAGTTCACCAATGGTTGATGCCAGACTGGCAGACGGATCTCGTGTTAATGCTATTATTCCACCAATTTCTCTTGTCGGTCCTTCAATAACTATAAGAAAGTTTTCAAAAAGGCCTCTTGAGATTGGTGATTTGATAAAAAATAATTCAATTTCTTACCAAATGTCTTCTTTCTTGGAAGCATGTGTTAAGGGGAAAGCAAATATAGTTGTATTCGGAGGGACTGGTAGTGGTAAAACCACTCTTCTAAATACGCTTTCAGGTTTTATTCCTGAAAATGAACGTATTGTTACAATCGAAGATGCTGCGGAACTTCAATTGAAACAGCCTCACACTATAACCCTAGAAAGTAGACCTGCGAATATTGAAGGTACTGGAGCTATTACAATAAGAGATTTGGTTAAAAACTCTCTACGTATGAGACCTGATAGAATTGTTGTAGGGGAAGTTCGTTCTGGAGAAGCATTAGACATGCTTCAAGCAATGAATACAGGACATGATGGTT
Source organism: Parvimonas sp. C2 (assembly GCF_035282405.1). Taxonomy (NCBI): domain Bacteria; kingdom Bacillati; phylum Bacillota; class Tissierellia; order Tissierellales; family Peptoniphilaceae; genus Parvimonas; species Parvimonas sp. C2. The sequence goes on along the minus strand of NZ_JAYKBP010000001.1, from coordinate 379,076 downwards.
CTTTAACTACTGCCCATGCTAATACTACCAGAGATTTACTTGCACGTCTTGAAACTATGGTTCTTATGGCAGGAATGGGCTTGCCTTCTCATGCTATTCGTGAACAAATAGCTTCAGCTTTTAATATTATTGTTCATCAAGCTAGACTTAGAGATGGTAGCAGAAAGGTAGTTGCTATTTCTGAAATTCTTGGAATGGAATCTGATACAATAGTTTTACAAGAGATATTCCGTTTCAAACAAGAAGGTTTTGATAGTACTGGAAATATTAGAGGAAACTTTGTTCCTACTGGTGTAAGACCAAAGATATTGCAAAGAATTACTGATGAAGGTGTCATGATTAACGATAATTGGTTTAATGCATAGGAGGGTTTATGGGTTTAATTATTAAATTATTACTGATTGGAGCTATAGGCACAATTGTGTATTATCTAGTATTTACAATATTGAGTGGAGATTTGCTTGCTTCATCAAGAGTAAATAGAAGAGTTAAGCATTTAACTAAAATGAATGAAATAAATGGTGCTAATGTAAACAAAAATTCACAGCATGGTTCTTCAGTTTTCTCTTTTATAGTTGTTTCTGATAAATTTAAGAGAAATCTTATGACTTCTGGGATTAAGTTAAAAGCAGAAGAATATGTTGTATTTTGGATTGTTGTTACATTATTACCTATGATGTTGTATTCTCTTATTAAAGGATTTAGTTTCATGTCATTAATTATAGCAGGGATTTGTTTTTTTTCAGTACCCGCTTGGGTTAAAACCGCTAGAAAGAAGAGAATGCAGAAATTTAATTATCAACTAAATGATGCACTTTTAATAATTAGTAATTCATTAAGAAGTGGTTTTACATTTAGACATGCTGTTGCAAGAGTAGCAGAAGATTTACCAGATCCTATTTCTGAAGAACTAAGAAGAGTAATTAGAGAGGTAAATTATGGAGCTAATATTGAGGATTCATTGAGAGCTTTAGCTGAAAAAATGCAAAGTAAAGAACTTGCTATGATAAATTCAGCTGTTGCAATTCAACAAAGATCAGGAGGAAACTTAGCAGAGATAATTGATAAAGTAAGCGAAACAATATCTGATAGAATTGAAATGAAAGGAAAAATAAGAGCCCTTACTGCTCAAGGAAGAATGGGTGGAATTATTATAGCATTAATACCAGTGGTAATTGGACTTGCAGTATCTGTAATTAATCCTGGATATATGAAGATATTTTTTGAGTCACCAATTGGGATATTCTTTTTAATTTTATCAATTATATGGGAATTGATAGGCTTTTTAGTTATTAGTAAAATAGTAGATGTTAAGTATTAGGTGATATTATGGTATATATAATTGTTTTATTGTCAGGACTTTGTGTATATTCAAGTATTTTGTTACTCTTAGGAGAAAAAGCAAGTAGAGTTGAGAATATAAGAAAGAGGATAAATAAAGCTGGAAAAGAAAATAGAATAAAAACGGATGATTTTTATGAAAATGTTCCATTTGCAGAGAGAGTTATAAAACCGATTGTAGACTTTTTTATAAAAGCTGTTTCTGATATGTTTCCAAGTAGTAAAGAGGTTGAAGATGAAACTTACCAAACGACTTTACTTCAAGCGGGAATTAGAATGAAAGCTAGAGATTATTATATCTTAAAACTTTTAGTTGTAGTTCTTTTTGCTATAATCGGTGGATTTTATTCTAAAGTAGTAGGACTTAGAGGATTATTTGGCTTTTTATTTGGTGGCATCTTTGGTGCTATTATTGGTTATCTTTTTATGACTTACTTGTTAAGAAGAAGAATAAGAATAAGAAAAGAGAATATGGAAAGACAATTTCCTGAGTTTTTAGATTTACTTTCCGTATGTATAGAAGCAGGATTAGGTTTTGATCAAGCTATACAATATGTAGTTGGAGAATATAAATCTGAATTATCAGATGAGTTTAGAATTGTAATGAGAGATATTTCTTTAGGGAGTACTAGAAAGCAAGCTCTATTAAAATTACAAGAGAGATGTTTAGTTGAACAAGTTAAGACTTTTAATGCTGCAATTATTCAAGCCGATGAAATGGGTATTTCTCTAAAGAAGATACTTTCAGCACAGTCTTATAATGCTAGACAAGCTAGAAAAAGAAAAGTTGAAGAAGAAATTCAAAGACTACCTATAAAGATATTATTTCCAATGTTAATCTTTATATTCCCGGTAATCTTTATTGTTCTTTTATTACCTGCTGGACTTTCAATAATTAAATCTCTTACATCAACGGGGTTATTTTCATGATAATTACTATAGTAAGAGATAATGAAGCTGTTTTAAAAGGTCCTTTACATCTTGCAGATTCTTTTTTTGCTAGATTTAAAGGACTTATGCTGAAAAAAAGCATAGGTGAAGAAGAAGGGATATTTTTTACAAATGTTAATAGAATACACACTTCTTTTATGAGATTTCCTATAGATGTTGTTTACTTTGACGAAGAATATAAAGTTTTACATATTGAAACTGTGAAACCTTGGAAACTAGGATCTAAAGTTAAAGGAGCAAAACATGTTCTTGAGCTTAATGTTGGAATAGGAAGTAAATTTAAATTAGATGAATATGTAAGTATTAATAGATAAAGTAAAGGAGGAATATTTGATATGGATAATAAAGATAATATTGAAAATGGTGAAAACAACGAAAATGTTGAAAGTAAAGATAACTTTGAAGGTAATGATGCAAGTGATTCTTCTGAAAAAAAAGATACTATCAGTAGAATCAGAAATAGAAGTATAGAAGATTTTTTAGAAACTAAATTAAAGACAGTATATCTTACAAAGGGTTATTCAAAATCTAGTGTTAAAGAATATGTTAATAATTTATTAAAAGAAATAGAATATCAAAAAGAAAATTTTAAAGATAGAATTAAAGAAGTTTTAGATGAAAAAGAAAAGATTTTAAATGAAAAAAACTTGTTATCAGATCAATTATTGGAAACTTCAGATTCCTTAGCTAAATATGAAAAAGAGGGAAGTAAAATTTCTGAATATCAAGATTTAATAGATAGATTAAATAAAGAATTAGAAATTGTTAAATCTGAAAATGAAAAATTCAAACTTGCAAGTAATGATGATGATAGAGTAAAGATATTGGAAGATAGTATTGAAATTCTTGAATCTGAAATTGCTGAATTGAGAAGCAACAATAGCGAGATTACACATACTGTATCAGATTTAAATACAAAATTGGAAGATGCTAATGGTTGTATTGAGTCTTTAAATTCTGAATTAGAAAGCGAAAAGCAAAAATTACAAGAAGCTAATGATTTGATAAACAATGAATTAGCTGAAAAAATTTCTGGATTGGAAAATCACAATAGAGAACTTGAAGAAGATAATAAAAAGCTTTCAGGAGAATTAGAAGAAATAACTGCGGAATTAGTTTTACTACAAGAAGCAGATGAATTCAACGGAGAGCTTGCTGCTAAAAACTTTGAACTTCAAAAACTATTGGACGATTTAAAATCTCAATATGTTGAATTTGATAAGGTAAAAGTACACAATCAAGAACTTGCTGAAGAAAATTTAGAGTTAAATAAGACTGTTAATGAACTTTCTGTTATTGAAAAAGAACAAGAAATTAAAATAATTGATTTGGAAAGTCAATTAAGTGACCAAAAAGTTAAATATTATGACGATTTGAAGAAACTTTCTGAAAAATTTGAATCTGAAAGATTATATTATGAAAAACTTGTTAATGATTGTAAGTTAGAATTAGAAGAAAAGGTTAAAGAAAATCAAGACCTAATTAATGAAAAAGAAGATTTACAATTGAGACTTTCAGCGTTCTTAAGATACTTGGATGAGTTATGTGAAAAGGTTAGTGGTATTAACTATATAAAATCTAATAGTGAAAATAATATTGAAAAAGTTGAAAATATTGAAGAAACTAAAGATGTCAATAGTGAAGATTTTACTGCTAATGATAATGAATAATTACATTATATAAGTATAATTAGGAAATATTTTCAGTAATTAAGTCTGGGGAGAAATTTTATAAAATTCTCCCTGTTTTTATATTTTTAGAATAATTAGATAGTTATTAAAATTTACACCTATTTTTAGGTGTTTTTTATTGTAAAAAAGAAGTGACCTTTAATCACTTCTAAAACTTATTTTTATTTAATTAGCATCCACAACTACAAGAACATTCGTTATGGTTTCTATTTTTATATCTTTTTTCTACAACATCCCAGTTTACAACTTTCCACCATTCTTTTAGGTATTCAGCTCTTTTATTTTGATATTTTAAATAATAAGCATGTTCCCAAACATCATTTCCTAAAAGGATAATTTTTCCACATGAAATAGGGCAGTCTTGATTAGGTGTTGAAATCACTTCAATATTTCCTTCTTTATCACAAACAAGCCATACCCAACCTGAACCGAATTGTCCAGCACCTTTTTTGTTAAATTCTTCTTTGAAATTTTCAAAGTTTCCAAATTTTTCGTTAATTTTTTTAGCTACTTCTCCAACAGCTTCTTTTGATCCACCTGGAGTCATACTTTCCCAGAATAAATTGTGGTTGAAAACTCCACCTACATTATTTCTAATTCCGTTCTTCTTATCTTCTGGAGCATGTTCTAAATGTGTTAGAATTTCTTCTAATGAAGCTTCTTCAAATACTGTATCTTTAATTAAGTTATTTAAGTTATTTACATAAGCTTGATGATGTTTGCTATGATGAATTTCCATAGTTTCTTTGTCTATTACAGGTTCTAACGCATCATAAGCATAATTTAATTTTACTAATTCAAATGACATTTCATTCCTCCTAAAATTTTAAAATATTTAAAAACTTATTTGTTTTTCAAGTCTATTTTACCCATAGGAATATCTTTAAAACTTTAATAATGAATATCAATAAAATGACGATTTATATAAAATATTTTTTTCTATTGAAGTTTTTTAAAAATATGATATACTATGAATTGGAGGTATTTATGAAAATTATAATAGTTGGAGCTGGTAAGGTTGGAGAGTATTTATTTACTGATTTGAATACAGAAGACAATGATATTATTTTAATAGAAAAAAGACAAGAAATACTAAATGAAATGTTATCTAAATATGATATTATGGGAATTTCTGGAAGTGGAACGAACTATGATGTTTTAGAAGAGGCAGGAGTTGCAGATAGCGATGTATTTATTTCTGTAACAGAGAGTGATGAAATAAATATTATATCTTGTATCTTTGCAAAGAATATGGGAGCAAAGTATACTATTGCACGTGTTAGAAATCCAGAATATTCTTCTAAGTCTGGTTTTGTCAAGGAAGTACTGGGAATTGATTTAGTAATTAATCCTGAATTTGTCGCTGCAAGAGAAATTTCTAGAGGTTTAAAGTATCCATTTGCACATTCAGTTGAAACATTTGCAGATGGACGAGTGAAGCTTATAGGAATTTCTGTTGGGAAGGACAGTCCATTGAAAGACACCAAAATTTCGGATTTGCAACAAAAATTTAATATAAAAGTTTTAATTGGAATTGTTGAAAGAAAAGACGAAATTTTTATTCCATCGGGGGATTTTATCATTAGAGAAAATGATAAAATTTATTTCACAGGAACTGATGAATTTGCATATAAATTTTACAATATATTAGAAGGTGGAAACAAAAAGATAGAATCTGTTTTTATAATAGGCGGTAGTAGAATTTCTTATTATTTAATTTCAAACTTAATTCGTGAAAATATTAAAATTAAGCTGGTTGAAGTTAATAGAGATTTAGCAACTTCATTTAGCGAAAAATTTCCATCAAAGGTTAAAGTTATTTGTGCAGATGGTTCAGACTCTGATGTTTTAGATGAAGAAGGGTTGACAAATTATGATGCTTGTGTAGCGTTAACGGGTATTGATGAAGAAAATATTATGTTAGGAATGTTTGCTGAAAAGCTTAATGTAAAAAAAGCTGTTGCGAAAGTTAGTAGAATTTCTCTTTTAAATATAATTCCATCTACTGAAAGATTTTCATTTGTTACACCAAAAAGATTAGTTTCTGATATAATAATTAGTGTAGTAAGGTCAATTATTAATAGTGAGGGATCAAATATAGAGACTTTGCATAGATTATCAAATAATGCTGAGGCGGTTGAGATAAAAGTAAATAAAAAATCTAAAGTCCTAGACATCCCACTAAAAGAGTTGAAAATAAAAGATAATGTACTTATAGCATATATAATTAGAGATAATAAGCTGATTTTTCCAACAGGAGAAGATTTTATAAGGGTAAATGATACTGTAATAGTGATTTCAAAGGCAAATTTGATACAAAATATAGATTGTATTTTGGTATAGGTGTATTATGAATAATAGAATTATAAGATATATTTTGAGTAAAATTTTATATATTGAGGCAGGATTTTTACTTTTACCTGTTATTGTTTCTATGATATATAAAGAAAATTATACTAATATTTTAAGCTTTTTAGCGACAATACTTTTATTATTGTTATTTGGATATGCAGTCGGATATAAAGCAGATGGTAGTGGAGCATTTTACGAGAAAGAGGGATTTGTAATAGTTTCTTTATCTTGGATACTTTTATCTGCTTTTGGGGCAATGCCATTTGTTTTTTCAGGGACAATACCAAGTTTTATAGATGCTTTTTTTGAAACTTCTAGTGGGTTTACTACTACGGGCGCAAGTATCTTAACAGATGTTGAAGCACTTAGTCATTCAATGCTATTTTGGAGAAGTTTTACGCATTTGATTGGTGGTATGGGTATTTTAGTATTTGCATTAGCAATATTACCACGTTCAAATAGACATTCTCATATTATGAAGGCCGAAGTTCCCGGCCCGATTTTTGGGAAACTTGTTGCAAAGATGAGTTATACTGCAAGAATTTTATATAAAATCTATTTTGCTATGACGGGTATTTTGATAATTGTGCTTATTTTAGTCGGACATCCGGTTTTTGATTCATTTGTTCATGCTTTTGGAGCAGCAGGAACTGGTGGTTTTGGGATAAAAGCAAGTTCAATAGCTCATTATAACAGCCCAGTAGTTGAGATGATTTTAGCAATTGCAATGATAACTTTTGGAATTAACTTTAATTTGTTTTATATAATTTTAATTGGGAAAGCTAAAGATGTATTTAAAAGTGAAGAACTAAGATGGTATTTACTTATAGTTTTTGGAAGTGTGGTTTTAATATTTTTTAATATAAGGAATAATTACACTTCATATTTGACTGCAGTTAAAGATATATTTTTCACAGTCTCTTCAATAATATCTACAACTGGGTATGCTACTGCCGACTTCGGAAAATGGCCGCCTTTTTCACATTTTATTCTTCTGTTCTTGATGTTTACAGGAGCTTGTGCAGGTTCAACTGCTGGAGGATTGAAAATTTCAAGACTCATAATTTTGGTAAAATCATCAATTTTACAATTTAGAAAGGCAATAAATCCAAAAAGAGTATTAAGTGTAAAAATGGATAATAAGGCTGTCGGAAGTGAAGTTTTAGAAGAGGTAAGGGCTTATTTTGTAATTTATATATTTTTAGTTATTATTTTTACGATTTTAATATCTTTTTCAGTTCCTGATTTTTTAACAGCATTTTCAGCAGTAATGGCTACATTTAATAATATTGGTCCCGGAATGGCAGTTGTGGGACCTACGGGGAGTTATGCAAGTCTTACTGATTTTAATAAGATAGTTTTGTCTTTTGCAATGCTAGCAGGAAGACTTGAAATATTCCCGATTTTAATTTTATTTTCATCAACAACTTGGAAAAAGAAATAGGAGGAGATATTTTTGGTAAAAAAATATTATGCAGTTAAGGTTGGAAAATCAACAGGAATTTATAATAATTGGGAAGACTGTAAAAAACAAGTTACAGGCTTTTCAGGTGCAATTTATAAATCTTTTCCAACTTTAGAAGAAGCTAAAGAGTATTTGAATAATGGAAATGTAGAAAATAAAGTTAATAGCTTTAATTTAGAAAATATTGCAGATGATGAAATCCTAGCCTATGTAGATGGTTCTTATAAAAAAGATACTTTGGAATATGGATATGGAGTTGTCCTAATTTTAAAAGATGAAGTTATTGAGCTTTTTGGAAAGGGAAAAAATCCTGAAGTTGCAAAGAGTAGAAATGTAACAGGAGAGCTTTTTGGCTCAATTAGAGCTATTAGTGAGGCAATAAGGCTTAAAAAGAAAAAAATAACTGTTTTTTACGATTATCAGGGTATTTCATCTTGGGCTAGTGGAGAATGGAAATGTAATTTACCTCTTACGGTAGGATATAGAGATAAGATTAAAGAGTTTAGAAAGGAAATAGAGATTTTATTTGTAAAGGTTAAGGCTCATTCAAATGATAAATATAATGACCTTGCAGACCATTTGGCAAAAAAATCTTTGGGAATTGAAGAATAGTTTATGACTGAAATATTAAAACCGACAAAAGAAAATATAGAAAAATCTGCAAAATTAATATTAAATGATGAAATTGTTGCAATTCCGACTGAAACTGTATATGGTTTAGGAGCTAATGGATTATCAGATATTGCAGTTTCAAAAATTTTTAAGGCGAAAAATAGACCACAGGATAATCCTTTAATATTGCATATTTCAGATTATGATATGATGGAAAAATTGGTTTATGAACTAAATGATGATATAAAAGAATTTTTAAATTATTTTTGGCCTGGACCACTAACTGTTGTTATGAAAAAGAAAGATATAATTCCTGATGCTGTTAGCTGTGGACTTGATACAGTTGCAATTAGAATGCCGAGTAATGAAATTGCAAGAAGTTTTATAGAACAATGTGGTGTTCCCATAGCTGCACCTTCTGCAAATATTTCAGGAAAGCCATCACCAACGACTGCAGAAGATGTTTTTACTGATATGAATGGTAAAATTTCAGTAATCTTAGATGGTGGACTTTGCAATATCGGAATAGAGTCAACCGTTTTGGATTTGACTAAAAAACCTTATACGATTTTAAGACCGGGCTTTTACACTAAGGAAGATTTTTTGAAATATGAAGATGAAATTTTAATTGATGATGCTATTGTAACAGAAAATACAATTCCAAAATCGCCGGGACAAAAGTATAAACATTATGCTCCAAAGGCAAAAGTTGTGGTGATTGTAGCAAAAGACAGGAAAAAATCATCAATGGAGATTGAAAAAATATTAAAAGAAAATAAGAACTTGAAAATTGGAATATTTAAGTTTGACGAAACTATTTTAAGTTTGGAAAGGGAAAATATTTTATCATTGGGTTCAGTTTTTGACTTAAAAGAAATGTCTAAAAAATTATTTAAAGGTCTTAGAGAATTTGACGAAAAAAATGTTGATTTGATTATTGTTGAGGGTTGTGATGAAAAGGGACTCGGATTTTCAATAATGAACAGACTTAAAAAATCAGCAAGTGGGAATATAAAATATATTGATTAAAGAGCTTATGCTCTTTTTTTTATTGTGAAATAACAAGTTTTCTAAAAATTTAAAGGATATGAAGTATCGTAAAAGGATGGGATTCTTATCATAAATTTGTTTTTAAAATTATAATATGTTATACTATTTAAAATTTATCAGGAGGTTTTTTATGAGTAAGGATTTAAGTTTTGATGAAGTTATGAATATAGACGATGATTTAAAAAGAAATCAGATGTTGTATAAATTTTTTGATGAAGATTCAAGATTGAAAAGTAAGTTCGGAATGGTGGAAAAATTTACTACAATAAGAGAGATAGATAAAGTTATAAATTCTAATACTAAAATGCTTGATATAGGAGCGGGAACTGGAGTTTATAGTATAAATTATGCTGATAAAGTTTCTGAAATATACGCTTTTGAACCTGCTGAAAATAATTTTTTGAAATTAAATGAAAATTTGAAAAATTATAATTTTAAAAATATTATAACAAAGCAATTAAGTTCTTTGGAGCTTGAAATATTACCAGATGACTATTTTGATGTTGTACTTTTATTTGGTCCACTATATCATTTATCCAATAAAGAGGATCAACTGAAAACTTTAAATGATGTAATTAGAGTTTGTAAAAATGGAGCACATATTTTTATAGCATTTATAAATCACGATATGGTACCTATTACGGAAACAAACTATAATTTTAATTATTTTGAAAATGGTGCATATGATAAGAATACTCAAAGAGTATGGAACAGACCTTTTATATTCTTTACAGTTGATGAAAGTAAGAGATTGTTAGAAGAATCAGGACTAAAGATAGAAAGTATAATTGCATCTGATGGCTTTTCTGAATTATTATTTGAAAAAATTGAAAAAATGAGTGATGTAGCTTATGAAAACTATCTACAATGGCATTTTAATCATTGTAAAAATAAAGAACTTTTAGGAGCAACAAATCATTTGTTATTTGTTACAAAAAATATAAAATAGTAAATTTAAAGGAGTTAATAATTTGAAAGAATTAATTATTAAAGAAATTGTAGATATTAAAGAAAAGGAAAAAATATCTAGGGAAATACTAAATGATCTTCCTGAATGGTTTGGTATGCTGGAAAGTACGGAAGAATATATTACAGATTCACAAGACAAACCATTTATTGCATGTTTTATGGATAACGAGGCAGTAGGTTTTGTAGTATTGAATTCTACAAGTGTGGATTGTGCAGATATTTTTGTTATGGGTATTAAGAAAAACTATCATAGAATGGGTATTGGAAGAAAGTTGAATGATGCTTATGAAGAATTGGCGAAAAGACTTGGCTACACTTATACTCAAGTTAAAACTGTTCAGAGTGGATATTATAAAGAATATGATATAACAAATAATTTCTACAAATCTGTAGGATATAAGGAATTGGAAGTTTTTCCAACTCTATGGGATGAATGGAATCCTTGTCAAGTATATATTAAATATATTGGAGATTAGCATTATATGATATCTAAATTAAATAATTGAATATAATGTAAAAGGCAGTAAACGAAATTTTACTGCTTTTTTATTGTTCAAAATATGATATAATAATTATGGATTTATGCCTTATGATAAAGCTATAATTATTTCATCATAATTACCAAAATTTAATTATCAAAAAGGGATTATGATATAATAATTATGTCTTTATAAAAAATGATTTATGATTTTGTATTTGGAGGAATTATGAAAAGGAATATTATTTTTTATCTGATTTCCTTAATATGTGGAATTTTATTTTGTTATTTTTTAAAAATTGAACATTTTACAAAATTTTATATATTTTTGGTTTTATCAGTTACTTGTTTATTTTCATATATTTTTAGATTTAATAAAATAAGATTATTTCTTTTTATGCTTTCATTAGGTTTTTTAGTTAGCTTCTTTTCAGAGAAAGAAAGTAATTTAAAATCATTCTTTGATCAAGAAGTCTCTTTGACAGGAGAAGTTTTAAATTCAACTGCACGTTCTGATGGAGATGGATTCAGACATGAGGTTAGATTAAAAAATATTGAGAATACAGAAAAAACAGAGAAAATTTTACTTTTTACAAATCATAAACAGTTTGAAATTGGAGATATTGTAAGTGTAACGGGAAAACTTCGAGAAATAAAATCAAATGGTAATCCAAGACTTTTTAATTATAAGAGATTTAATTTGAAAAAGAAAATTTTTTCAAATATTTATTCTGATGATGTAAAAAAAATTGGGGAGAATAAAAATTTAAAAAGAGATTTTCATAAATTTGCCGAAAATGTATTTGATACTTTTCTTTCAACTGATAATTCCAATATTATGAAGAGGATATTTCTTGCAAATAACTATGATGCAGATTTTGAAAATAATATTAGAGAAATTGGACTTTCACATATTTTAGCTGTTAGTGGTTTACATATTGGAATAATATATTTAATTTTAAGTAAAATTTTAGTCATTTTACCAATAAAAAGGCTTTTTAGAGAAATTATAATTTTATTTTTTATATTTTTATATGCATATTTAATTGGTAATCCTGCAAGTGTTTTAAGAGCAGAAATATTTTTGTTTATCTCTATATTTTCATCCCTTTATGGTAAAGTTAAAGATAGACTCAATGACCTTTTTTTGACTATTTTTGTTATTTTATTGATAAATCCATATATGATTTTTGATGTTGGATTGTATTTAAGTGCATTTTCAGTACTGGGAATTATAAAAATTTTACCATATTTTTCAAAGAAGAGAGATGGTTTTATTCTTAAATCTTTGAAACTTACATTTTCTGTTATGCTTATAATTTTACCTATTATTTTATATACTTTTGGAAAGTTTTCAATTATTACCTTCTTTAGTAATTTAATATTAACACCGATTTTTGTAATTTGCATAGTTATTTCATTCTTTATTTTGCTATTTGGTTTGTTGAGTTTGAAAATTTGTGCAGTTTTAGGGTTATTAGTAAATAATTTATTAAATCTTATAAGGCTAAATGTTGATTTTTTAAAGGATATAAATATAAATATTACTTTTTATGAATATAATATAGTATTTGTAATTTTTACATATTTTTTACTTTTAGTTTATTTTAAAAGGAGAGATTTTAAGTATTTTTCATTTGGGGATATAAAATTTTTGACAACTTTTGTTATGATAGTTTTTGCTTTTTCAAATGTATTTTATATTTATAAAAATGAGGTAAATATCAATTTCATAGATATTGGTCAGGGAGATGCCTGTCTAATAAGAGGAAAACAGAATAATATTCTAATAGATACGGGTGGAATTACTTTTGGAAAAGGAGATAACGGAAAATCTGTTTTAATTCCATATTTACAGAAACATGGAGTTAAAAAACTAGATTTTGTATTTATTTCGCATTTAGATGCAGACCATTGTAAGAATTTAAGCTCTTTATCTAAAGAAGTGAAGATTAAAAATTTATTTTTTAGAAAAGACGGATATAGAGATTTTGTAAAAAAATATGGAGAAGTTAAGGCAGAAAATATTTATAATATTGAGAATAATTTAAAATTAAATTTAGAAGATGTAAGTTTAGAAGTTTTAAAAGCTAAAGATTCTACAGAAGAAAATGAAAGGTCCATAATTGTTAGAGTTACAGTAAATGGAAAGAAAATACTTTTTACCGGAGATATTGGAGCATTTACAGAAAATCAACTTATAAAAAATGATATAGACTGTGATTATCTGAAAGTTGCTCATCATGGGAGTAAAAATTCCAGCTCGCCTAATTTTTTATCAGCTACAAGTCCAAAAGCTTCGATAATTTCCTGCGGTTATAAAAACAGATACAATCATCCGCATAAAGATGCTTTAGATAGAATAAAATCTACAGGAAGCGATGTTTTTAGAACTGATTTACAGGGAAATATTATGCTTAGAATCAATAAATTTGAAGAAAAAATTGAAAGTTTTAGAGAAATTGATGGAAATTTATTTGGATTACTGAATTTCTATTTTATGGATGTTTTAAATATTACAATGTATTTATTTGCATTTTTTGTTTTAGTTAAAATAAAAAATGATTCAATTATAGATTTAGACTTTATTAAGGAGGAACTATGAATTATACACAAGCTATGAAGTTGCTTGATAACGGAGAACTTAATGGTATATATGTTTTGAGTGGAGAAGAAATTTTTTTGATAGATAGATTTGTAGAATTATTTAAAGAGAATATTGTTTCAAAAGATTTTTTTGATATGAATTATATCGAATATGATTTTTCAAAAATTGATTTGCAGAAGTTAAAGATTGATTGTGAAACAGCTCCATTTTTTAGTAATAAAAGACTTATTATTGTAAATGATGTAAATCTTTCAAAAAATGGAATTTCTATGTATAAAAACTTTTTTGAAGAGATGTATGATTATATAGATAAAATTCCTAATACAACTGTTCTTCTTTTTGTGATGAAGGGAAGTCTTGCTTATCGTGGTAAATTTTATAAACAAATTTCAATTTTAGGTCATAATATTGAACTTGTAAGGTTTAATGAGATTGAACTTTTTAAATTTATTAAAAAAAGATTTGTTTCAAAAAATATCGAAGTTAAAGATAATGTATTGAAATATATTATCGATAGAATTGGGTATTTAGATAGTAGCAGAGAAAAAAATCTTTACGATGTAGAAAATGAAGTAAATAAACTTCTTAACTCTTTTTCTAAAGATGTTTTAGATTTTAAAGATGTTGATGAAATTTTGGTTGATAAATTTGAAAATAGTATTTTTAAATTACTTGATATGATTTCTAAAAAAGATTATAAAAGTTCAATTAAAATTTTAATTGAATTAAAAAAATCAGGAGAAGACTCTTTTTCTACATTTTATATGATTGTGAGATATATAAGAAATCTTTTAGGAGTAAAAGTTTTGAAACTAAAACAAAAACATATAGACTATATTTCAAAAGAGCTAAAAATTTCAAACTATGAATGTAAAAAATTGTATTTTGCTTGTGATAATTTTTCTCTAGAAACCCTATGTGATTATATTGATTTAACATATTCTGTAGAATCTGATATAAAGACAAAGAACAGGGATATAGATTTATTGTTGGAGCTTTTAATTTCAAAAATGTCATTAGGAGGTGCTTTTGTTGAGTAAAAAGGTTAATATTTTTGTTGACGGAATGACTTGTCAAGCTTGTTCAATGAAAGTTGAAAAGGGGCTATCAAAACTTAAAATAGTAGAAGAGGTCTCTGTAAATCTTATGAGCAAAACTGTTACAGTATCCGTTGAAGATGGAGCAAAAGTTGAAGGCCTTATTGGAGTTATAAAGAGACTTGGATATAAACCGAAAAGAGATGAATTAAAAATTGAAAAGAGCAGTATCAAAGTTGAAGATGTTGAAAAAATAATTTCTGAGTTAAAAGAAAAAGATACAGTTTTAGTAAAAGATGAAGATGATATTTTAAAAGTAAAATACTTAAAAGATGTTGTATCTCTAGAGGAAATAAACGCAATTTTAGAGAAATATAAAATTTCGGTTAAAAAAGAAAAAAAGCAAAGACAAAATATATATGAAGATGAAATTAAGGACTTAAAAAAAGATTTAATCATTTCAATAGTATTTAGTGTTCCACTTATGGTTTCAATGTTTTTCCATATGTTTAATTTGCATAAATTTATGTTAAATGGATATATTCAATGGGCTTTGGCAAGCGTTGTTCAATTTTATGTAGGAAAAAGATACTATATAAATGCCTATAGAAATTTGAAGAATAAAAGTACCAATATGGATGTTTTAATAGCTTTTGGAACTTCTATGGCGTATTTTTATTCAGTTTATAAAGTTTTAATCGGAAGTGTTGATGTTTATTTTGACAGTTCTGCAATGATTATAACCTTAATCTTACTTGGTAAATTTTTTGAAGCTAATGCAAAGTCAAATACTTTCGGTGCAATTATGAAATTGATGGATTTGAAAGCTGATTATGCAATTGTAATTGAGGGAGATAAGGAAGTTAAAAAGAATATTGAAGATGTGAAAATTGGAGATATTGTTTTAGTTAAACCTTATGAAAAAATTCCTGTTGATGGTGTTATTATTTCTGGGAATAGTTCTGTAAATCAAGCTATGATTACTGGGGAATCAGTTCCTGTAGAAAAAAATATTGGAGATACTGTTATCGGTGCGACAAATAATATTGAGGGAATTTTAAAAATTGAAGTAAAGAGTACAGTAGAAAATTCTGTATTATCTAAAATACTTGATTTAGTTCAAAATGCTCAGACAAAAAAAGCCCCTGTTCAAAGACTTGCAGATAAAATTTCAAGTTATTTTGTACCGGGTGTAATCTTGTCATCATTAGCTACTTTAGTAATTACTTATATTGTTTCGAAAGATTTTACAACAAGCTTATTAAATAGCTGTGCAGTAATGGTTATAGCCTGCCCTTGTTCACTCGGATTGGCAACACCAACAGCGATTATGTCAGGAACAGGAGTCGCTGCACAAAATGGAATTTTGATAAAGAGTGGGGAAGTCTTAGAAAAAATTCATAAAATGGATAGTATTATTTTTGATAAAACCGGAACATTAACTACTGGAAAATTAAAAGTTGTTGAAATAAAAAATAATACTGATTTAGCAGAAGAAGATTTCTTAGGTATAATATATTCTTTAGAAAAGAATACCGATCATCCTATCGCAAAATCTATTATAAACTGCTGCAAAGAAAAAAATGTAAGCGAATTGGAAATTTCAGACTTGAAAGTTATTGCTGGAATGGGTGTTCAAGCAGTTTACAATGATAAAGAAATTTTGATTGGAAAGAGAAAATTTATTGAAGAAAAACTTGGTAAATTGGAGTTAAATATAGAAAATGAATTATTAACAATCTTTATTTCTATAGGAAATGAATTTGCAGGTTTTGTAGTTTTAGAGGATGAAATTTCAAGTAATGCATTTGAAATAATTAAGAGATTAAAAGAAAAAAATATTGATGTTTATATGATAACCGGAGATAGTGAAGTTGTAGCTAGAAAAGTTGCAACTAAACTTGGAATTGAAAATGTGCTTTATGAGGTTATGCCAAATGAAAAATCTCAAAAAGTTTTAGAATTGCAAAAACAAGGAAAAATTGTTGCGATGGTAGGGGATGGAATCAATGACGCACCGGCTCTCGCAAGTGCTGATATAAGTTTTGCAATGGGAACCGGAACAGATATTGCAATGGAAACTTCAGATATTACTTTGATGAATGGGAATTTAAACACACTTTTAAATTCAATCAATATAAGTGAACAAACTCTTAAAATAATCAAACAAAATCTATTCTGGGCGTTTTTCTATAATATTATTGCAATTCCATTTGCCGCTTTTGGGTACTTAAATCCAATGCTTGCAGGATTTACAATGAGTTTTAGCTCAGTAAGTGTTGTTTTAAACAGTTTAAGATTAAAAAGATATAAATTTTAGAAAAAATGGTATGCTTTAAAAAAGCATACCATTTTTAAATTCTTAATTATTTTTTATTGTATTTTTTTACAAAATTGTAAAGTGTTTTTACTGGAGTACCACTTGCTCCTTCAGGATTTGTTCCCCAAGCTGAATTTGAGTATGAAGGACCTGCAATGTCTAAATGAACCCAAGGAGTATTTTCAACAAAGTGTTCTAAGAAAACTCCTGCAGTAATTGCTCCGCCAGTTCCGGGAGCAGTTACATTTAATAAATCTCCAACTTTTCCTTTTACACTTTCTTTATGTTCTTCATAAACAGGAAATCTCCATAAGTATTCACCCATAAAGTCTGCTGATTCCTTAATTTTTGCAAAAACCTCATCACTATTACTTACAGCTCCAATAACTCTTGAACCCAAGGCTTGAATACAAGCACCTGTTAAAGTTGCTACATCAATTATACATTCAGGGTTTAATTTTGATGCTCCATAGTAAATAGCATCAGCTAAAGTCAATCTTCCTTCAGCATCAGTGTTAATTACTTCAATAGTTGAACCTTTCATTGAAGAAATTATATCTCCATTTCTGTAAGCATGTCCGTTAATCATATTTTCACAAGATGCAACAAGTGCGATTACATTTCTTTGAACTTTCATTTTTCCTACTGCATACATTGTTGAAATAACAGAGGCACTTCCACCCATATCAGTTTTCATAGTAACCATTCCTGTAGCAGGTTTGATTGCATATCCACCTGAATCATAAGTTAAGCCTTTACCAACTAAAACAATAGGTTTTTCATCTTTGTTTGGTAAATGTTTCATAATTATAAATTTAGGGGGTAGATCACTACCTTGTGCTACTGATAGAAAAGCATCCATTTTTAAAGATTCAATTTGTTTCTTTTCTAGAACTTCAACTTCTACACCAACTTTTTCAAGTTCTTCTTTTGCAAATTTTGCTAAGGTTTCAGGATAAATATCATTAGCAGGTCTATTTACAAGATCTCTACACATAAACACTGCTTCCATTATTGCTTCAATTTCTTTTATTCCACTTTCTACATGTTCTATTTTATCTTCTAAGACAGTAAAGAATACTTCACATTCAAATTTGTCTTTTTTTTCTTTTAGGAAGTTGTCAAAAGCATAGTTAACATTTATAATACCTTCAATCATTGCTTGAGCAGTTAATTTATAACAAATACCATCAAACTTTTTGATTTCAATATTGCATGATTTTATTTTATTAGCTTTTAAAATTTTTCCAAGAGAAAGGAAAGCTCTTCTGATGTTTTCAAGAGAATTTTCTTTTTCTTTTCCTAAACCTAATAAAATTACATTTTCAGAATTTGGACCTAGATTTGAAAAAACTTCGCCTCTTTTTCCGTTAAAAAGTTTGTTTTCTTTTACATAAGCTTTTAGTTCTTCACTTATTCCGCAAATATCATTTCCATCAAATAAAGTAATAACTTTAACTATTCCGGAATTGCCAATTTTAAATTTCATACACTACCTCCAAAATTAAATTAGATAAAAATTATCTTACCTATATAATAACTAAAAATTAGATTTTTTGCAATAGAAAAGGACAACTGAGTTGTCCAATTTAAAAAATATTAAAACTAATTGTAGCCATAATTATTCCTGATATAATTAATCCCATAATAGCCGCTAAAAAACTTGTTTTAAAATCAATATCTAAAATACTTGCAGCAAGCATTCCTGTATAGGCACCGGTTCCCGGAAAAGGAATGCCTATAAAAACCGCAAGTGCAATTAAAATTCCACTTTTTCCTGATTTTTTTAAAATTTTTTCTCCCGCTCTATGACCTTTTAATAAAAGTTTCTTACAAAACTTGCCAATATATCTTTTATGTTCGCCCCAAATTAAAATCTTTTTAGCAAGAAAGTAAACAAATGGCACTGGGATTAAATTTCCTATTAGTGCAATTATATATGAACTTAAAATAGGAAGTCCCATAGCTTGAGAATATGGAATTGCTCCTCTTAGTTCTATAATAGGTACCATTGAAATTAATAAAACTAACAAATATTTTATCATTATCTCTCCTTGAATCTTTTTTAATAATGTATATATTCTACCATAAAAATGAAATAAAAGAAATATAAAAAAACTTTAAAAAATGTTGTGAGATACTACATATGTGACAAAAAAATAAAAAAATAGGAAGCTATCTGATAAAATAATAGTAACAAAAAAACAAATTATCAGAAAGAAAGGCCTCCTATGAAAATAATTATACCAGAAGAGATGAGGTTTCATCAAAAAAGTAGTAGAATATGCAATAAAATATGGAAATAATGCAAAAGCAACAAGAAGATATGATACAAGTAGGCAACTCGTGAAAGATTTATTTATCCTTTTAAGGAACAATTTTCTTATAGTACTGTTACTTTTGTTAAAATGGCTATTAAACACTTTGGTTATATTCCTGAAATTATTCAAACCGATAATGGCTTTGAATTTACACATTTTAAAGATACTAAAAGAGTTCATCCTTTTGACAAACTATGTAATGAATTGGGTATTAAACATCAATTAATCAGACCTAGAACGCCTAGACATAATGGTAAGGTTGAAAGAAGTCATAGAAATGGCAATGAAAGATTTTACAGTAATTTATCTTTTTATTCTTATGAAGATTTGATTGCTCAAATGAAAAAATATCTCTATAAATCTAATAGACTACCTATGCAAACTTTAAATTGGCTTTCGCCTATTGAAAAATGTAAAGAATTATTAGAATTAAAGGAGAATTAATTCTCCTTTAATTCTAACATACAGGTTATATTTTTTTATATTTTTTGGTCTCACATCATTTACAAATGTATAGAAGTATTTTTTTACTTCTCATTAATTTATTTTTTATTATTCTAATTATTTTATAAAGCTAACAGTTCAGCCCACTTTTCCATTATGTTTGCATTGACTTACCCACCAACCTTTATATCCATTTTTCCAATAAACACTATTTTCGTTTGCTGTATGATTAAATAAAAAATAAAAACTAAAATTCTATTTCTTTTTCTATTTCATTATCCTTTAAAAATTCTATTTCTTTTTCATATTCTAAAAGTATCTTATATTCTTTTTCTATTAAAAAAGTTATAAAGTCTTTTAAACTTCTCATATTTTTGTTCTTTCCATAGAAATCTAAAAATTCATAGTACTTATTTCTCTCTTCAGGATTTATTGATATAGGTTTGAATCCATTTTTCATTAGACAATAATTCATTAAAAGTCTTGATGTTCTTCCATTTCCATCATTAAAAGGATGAATCCTTACAAATTCTGCATGTGTAAAACTTGCAAGTTCTATTGGGTTTAAATTTTTTTTATTATTTTCATAATCAAAAATAAAGTTTTTCATTTCCTCTCTTACTTTTGTAAATTCTGGAGGGCTAAAAGACGCACCTGTTATTTTCACATTTACATTTCTATATATCCCACCTTGAAAAATGTTTTGCACCACTATTTCATGTATATCTTTTATCTTTTCTTCAGTTAATTCATCACCTTTTTTTATCATCTCTTTTATAAATTCAAAAGCATTTTTATTATTTATGACTTCATAAATTTCTCTAAGTTCTTTTCCAGCAACAGAATAACCATCTTCTAATATAGTCTTAACTTCAAATATCGATAGTGTATTCCCCTCAATTTTTGTGCTTTCATGTGTAAATTTAAGTTCAAAATCTTTATCTATTTGACTATATACACTTATTAATTTTTCATTTTTAAAAGTATTTATGTAGTCGTTTAATTCTTTTATTTTTTGAAAATCTATTTTCATTTTTTATATACACCACCTTCTTTTTTATATAATTATACCATAATTTGAATAAACTTTTAAACTTTTTATTTAATCCTTTAATTCTAACATACAGGTTATATTTTTTTATAATTTTTGGTCTCACATCATTTACAAATGTACAAGAAGAAATATTAAAATTTTTTTAAAAAGGTATTGCATTTATTTAAAATTATGGTATAATATATATGTTAATTTTATAGGCTACCCAAGACCGTAGGGACATTAGTTTAAAAATCCTACATAGGTGGAAATACTTTATTATGTATTTTATCTCTACTCTTGGTAGAGATTTTTTAATATGTAGCCTTTTGTGGAGGTGAAAAGATGAAAGATTTTGTTTTAGAACAAAAACAAGCTGTTATATCAGAAATTAGAGAAAAAATTGAAAATTCAGGTTCTTTAGTTTTAGTTGATTACAGAGGCTTAACTGTTGAACAAGTAACTGACTTAAGAAATAAGTACAGACAAGCTGGTGTTCAATATAAGGTATATAAGAATACTATGATGAAATTAGCCTTCAAGGAATTAGGATATGAAGATTTCAATCAATATCTAGAAGGACCAAGTGCTGTTGCGTTTTCAGGGGAAGATTTAACAGCGGCAGCAAGAATAACTAATGAATTTGCAAAATCAAATGAAAAATTAGTTATTAAAGCAGGTATATTAGAAGGAAAAATTTTAGATATTAACGGCGTTAAAGCTGTTGCAAGTATTCCTTCAAGAGAAGTACTTGTTGCAAAGTTACTAGGAAGCTTAAAGGCTCCAGTATCAAATTTAGTTTATATGTTAGAAGCAGTAAGAAAAAAGAAAGAAGAAGAAGCAGCTTAATGGTTGCATAAAATTTTAGGAGGTATATTATGGATTTCGAACAAATATTAGAAGCAATTGAAAAATTATCAGTTCTTGAATTAAATGAATTAGTTAAAGCAGCAGAAGAAAAATTTGGAGTTTCTGCAGCAGCACCTGTAGTAGTAGGTGGAGCAGTAGCTGGTGGAGAATCAGCTGGAGCAGCAGAAGAAAAATCTGAATTTGATGTAATTTTAGCATCAGTTGGAGCAGAAAAAATGAAAGTTGTTAAAGCTGTTAAAGATTTAAGTGGATTAGGATTAAAAGAAGCTAAAGAAATAGTTGACAACGCTCCAAAAGCTATTAAAGAAGGAGTAGCTAAAGAAGAAGCTGAACAAATGAAAGCTAAATTAGAAGAAGTAGGAGCTACTGTAGAGTTAAAGTAAGAAATTACTTATATAATAATTTGAGAATTAAAGGTGGATTTTTGTCCACTTTTTTTTATAAAAATTTTTAATACTTATTATTAAGTATTGATTTATTTTCTCTAAAAATATATAATAAACAAATAAGATTATTTAATAGGAAGTTTTTTGAACGAAAATAATAAGACTGATTGACATTACTTATAGAAATGTTATATTTTTTATTAATTTGTATAATGATGTAAATAAATTTACATAAGGAGAAAATTTGTTGAAAGAAGTATTTGCTATTCCTGCTGTAGGGGCATTAATTTACAGGATTAAAGATAATAAATTAAATATTTTAGTCCAAGAAAGGTATAAGGAAAATGAAATTTTTGAAAAGGGTTTATTAGAATTGCCAGCAGGAAAGATTAGAGAATATGAAGATATTTTTAAAGCATTAAAAAGAGAAGTAAAAGAGGAAACAGGATTAACAATTATAGAAATTTTTGGTGAAAATAATATAGATATCAGAGAAATGGGTGAATATACTGTCAATAGCTATATTCCATTTTGCTGTACTCAGAATTTATCAGGAGGTTATTCTATTATTCTTCAAACTTTTTTGTGTAAAGCTGAAGGTAAAATAAGACCAAATTTTAACGAAACAAGAAATGTTAGATGGATGAATGTTGATGACATATATAGTTCTATTAACGAAAATTTAGAATCTTGGTATCCTATGCATGTTAATACATTATTTAAATTTATTGACTATTATCAAAAAGGGTTTATTTCTGAGTGATAAAGTTCAAATTTTAAAGTTATTTGGTTTTTTAAAGCATAAAATTATAATGGATTTCTATGGGAAATCTATTATTTATAATTTGCATTGTGATGCACTTTTTTATAAAAATTTTTAATAATTGTTATCAAGTGTTGATTTATTTCTCTTAAAAATATATAATAAATAAATAAGATTATTTAAGAGGGAGTGCTTTTAGTTTTTACTAAAAGAAAAAATATATGAAAGTAAAAAGAGGAGATATTTTTTATGCTGATTTAAGTCCCGTTGTAGGTTCTGAACAAGGCGGGGTAAGACCGGTCCTAGTTGTTCAAAATGATGTTGGAAATAAATACAGTCCAACTGTCATTATTGCAGCTATAACTTCTCAGATGAATAAAGTCAAACTTCCAACTCATGTTGAAGTTTCAGCAGAATTTGGGCTTCCTAAAAATTCTGTTGTATTGTTGGAGCAAATAAGAACTATTGATAAAAAAAGACTTAGAGAAAAAGTTGGCTTTACAGATGAGTTCTTTATGAAAAAAGTTAATGAGGCACTTTTAAAATCTGTCGGGGTTTAGTACATAGAGGGAAAATATGCTTGAATTAGAAAAAAATATAGAATTTATAAAAAATAGAAAATTAAAAGTAAATAAAATAAGTGAAAAAGAATATATTTTGGAAAATAAAAGTGAAAAGTTTATTTTAAATTTATTTCCTTCTGGTAAGTTTTCTAAGATAAGTAAAATTTTTGATTGTCTAAATAATTTATCAGAAGAATTTTCTAATATTTCTTATGAAGGTATTGGAATTTTCAATGATAAGTTCTGTTATAGAATTATTCCTTTTGTTATTGATGAAAAAAATAATTTAACTGATGAAGAAGCATATAATGTAGGCTTTAAAATTGGAAAATTTATTTTTGAATATCATAAAAGTTTTCAAGGCTGTGATTGTGGTAGATGGAACAAACATTACAATTATAGGATAAATAAATTCTTACATAAGTATGGACTTGGAAAATTTAGAGGAAACTTAGATTATGTTCTTTTTGATTTTTTAGAAAGAAATAGATATTGTTTAAATGATAGAACTTGTACTACTATAATTGGAATTAATGGACTTGATGATATAAAAATTTCAAAAGACGGGAAATTTCAAATTATAGAGGAGTATAAAATTTTAAGATCAGATTCTTATTTTGAGTTTAGAAATTTGAATCTATATTATGATAATAATGCAAATTTATTGACAGGAATTGTTGATGGATATTTTAAAAATAATGTTCCGAGGGCATTTTTTAAACTTTTAGGAGTATATACTATAATTGAAAATTTATATGATATTTTTGTTGAAAGTAATGATTTTGAAGATGAGATAATAAATGAAAAGATAACAAAAATTAACGATATTTATGACGGATTTTCGAGTATATATCCTATTTGGTATTTAAGACAGAAAAAAATTTAGTTGAAGTTGGGGAAAAATGAAGAAATTTAATAGAAGAATTATAAGTTTATTGTTATGTTGCTTAGTTTTTGGAGCTTGTTCAAAAAAAACTGAAAACGTAGAATCTAAAAAAGATGTTAAAAATAATGAAAGTGCAAGCTTTAAGAAGTTTTCAAAATCATTTTTTGGTGTTTTTGATACAGATGTAGCTTTCAGTGCTTATTGTGCAAATGAAGAAGAATTTAATAAATATTATAAAGTATTAGAAGAAGATATGAAAAGATACCATAATCTTTACAATTCTTTTGAAAATGCTAGTGAGAATAATATAAAAACTATTAATGACAATGCTGGAAAAGAACCTGTTAAGGTTGACAAAGAAATTATAGAGCTTTTAGAATTTTCAATTGAAAATTATAAAAAATTATCTAATAAAAATAATATTGGTATAGGAAGTGTAACTTCTCTTTGGAAAGCAGAAAAGGATGCTGCTGTTGATCTTAAGGGAAAACTTCCAGATGATAATAAAATAAAAGAGGGGTTAAAGCATACTAATATTGACAATATTGTAATTGATAAGAAAAATAGTACGGTTTTTCTAAAAGATAAAGATATGAAACTTGATGTTGGAGCTATTGCAAAAGGTTATTCAGTAGAAAAAGTTATGAATAAATTGAAATCAATGGGTTTAAAAAGCGCAATAATTTCAGCAGGAGGAAATGTAAAAGCTATTGGAAGTCCTTTAGAAAAAGATAAAAATAAATGGGGAATTGGAATTCAAGACCCTAAGTTTGATTCTGATAAAGTTGATATTAAAGAAGTTATTTTTTCAAGTGAAACTTGTGCGGTTACAAGTGGAGATTATCAAAGATTTTATTTTGTAGGAGATAAAGCATATAATCATATTATTGACCCAAAAACTGGCTATCCTAAAGATAAAATTAAGAGTGTAACAGTTTTGTGTAATGATTCTGGACTTGCAGATTTTCTATCAACAAGTTTGTTTTTAATGGATGTTGAAGAAGGCAAAAAACTTTTAGAAAAAGTAGAAGGAGCAGAGGCATATTGGATTCTTTCTGATGGAAGTGTACATTATACAGAAAAAATGGAAAAAATGTTGCAAAGCAAAGGAGCCACAAATAAATAAGTTTAAGCAAAAAAAGTTAGGATTTATGGGTACACATCAAAATCCTAACTCTTTTTAATTTCTTCATGTTTACAATGTGGGCAAATAACTTTTATTTTTCCTTTTCCTTTTGGAATTCTAAGTTCTTGGCCACAATTTTTACATTTAAAATATTTGTAATTTTTCCTATCTCTAGATGAAAATTTTAAAAGTCTGGAGTATATTGGAGAAATTAAATTGAAAAATTTTATTTGCTCCAGGGCTCTTTTTCTTTTATTTTTTGAAAACATTCTAAACAATGCAATTGAAAACAAAATAAAAGAGGTTATTGCTAAAACATCACTTTTCTTAAATAAATTTACAATTCCAAATCCAAGTGAAAGGTAGATTATTATATTATTTAGAATATCTCCGCCATATCTATCTTTCATAAAATCTAAAAATTTTTGTTTCATAGTACTCTCTCCTTAATAATGTATCAATCATTTTAATTATACCACAAAAAATAGTTCTAATAACAGTTTGATATTGTTTGCAATCTGTGATAAAATAAAATAGCGTGATTTGATTTTTAGATAGAGGTGTATTATGAAAAATTTTGGAATAAGTGTTAAATTTCAATGCGATATAGATGAATTTTTAGAAAAAATCGATGAATTTGCAGAAAATGAAAATTATGGATTTTCTCTTGAAGAAATTGATGGTTCGATGATACTAAATTTTGAAATTATTCCTTATCTTGCTTTAAATTTTAAAATTGATGAAAAAATAGAAATGAAAACGGAAACTTGTTATTATGGGCTTGGTTTTCATGTTTTAGTTCTAGATTTTATAAATGAACTATTTTCTTTTTTAGGTTGTGAATTTGAAATTAAAGACGACACAGGCTTCTATACAGATAATAATTTAGAAAAGCTTAAAGAACTGTTTAATCAATGGTTTGATGATAGAGCAAGACTTATTTTAACTAACAAAGATAATATAAGAATTAAGTCAATATTTATGGATAATAAAAAAGTTTATCCCATAACTACAGAGGACTACATTTGTACTTATATGGGAGTAGTTTCTCTTTCTGAGTTTGAGGATTTGTATAAAAATGATATTGAAGCTATTAGAAAAAGAGTATTCTTATTTAATGAAAAAGTAGTAGATCCTTATTCTGATGAAAATTATCTGCTTTATCATATTTGGAATAATTTAAAAGATTTGACATTGGTTGACGATTTTGATGAAAGATTATCTATGGTTATGTTTATGTTTGAAAATTTAATCGAAAATAATGTAATAATACACTTACCACAAAAATATTCTAGAGAAATATATAAATACTTAGGGGTTAATAAATTTTCAACATCAAATTTTGCATATAGAAAAGTTAGATATGAGGTTGGATATCATTTTTATGATAAATTTTTAAAAGATTTGGACTTTTCATTAAGAATACCAAGTTGGTTTGAATATAATGGTAAAATTAAAGGCTATTTAACAACTGATAATGCTATATTTTTAAGTGAATATGGAAGTCCAAATGGTTTTGATTTTGATGAGAAATACTTATCTGAAAAAAGTTCAGATGAGTTTAAAATTTTGATTTTTGATACAATTAACGAAAATAAATTCTTTTTAGGTTTTGAAAATTTAGATGACGAATATGGCTATGTTTCGACACAAGAACAAAATGATATGAATTGTGAAGAAACAAATTGTCAGATTATTGATTTAAAAAGAAATAAAATGTATGAAATTTGTGTTTTAGGAACTGAATCAATGGATATAATAAGACATATGATTGAGTTAATGTAGGAGATGTTTTATGAATAAAAGAGGGAGAACAAAGGAAGATATTTTTAATACCTTAAAAGAAAGAATTGTAACATTACAATATGAACCTGGAAAAATTTTAAATGAAATTGAATTATCCGAAGAGTTTGGGGTTAGTAGGACTCCAATTAGAACTGTATTTCAACAATTAGAGTCTATAAAGTTAGTTGATATTGTTCCAAGATATGGAGTTCAGGTGGCAACTTTGAACTTTTTAAATATAAAATCATTATTTGAAGTTACAAAAGTTTTAGATCCACTTGCTACAAAACTTGCAGTTTCAAAATTAACGGATGAAGATAAAAAGAGACTTAGAGAAATAGTTTCAACCTTAGAAACTTATGATACAACAAAAGATTATCAAGAAGCAATTTTGCTTGACGAAGAATTTCACAAAATTGTTACAAAATCTTGTGCTAATCCTTGGCTTATAGATATAT
This sequence comes from Parvimonas sp. C2, assembly GCF_035282405.1. Classification (NCBI taxonomy): domain Bacteria; kingdom Bacillati; phylum Bacillota; class Tissierellia; order Tissierellales; family Peptoniphilaceae; genus Parvimonas; species Parvimonas sp. C2. The sequence goes on along the minus strand of NZ_JAYKBP010000001.1, from coordinate 351,567 downwards.
TATCCAGTTTGCATTGTCAAACGGAAAGATTATGGCATTATTGTGATATATATTTCAGTGATATGGAGATTTTTACAAGGACATTTAAGAAAATTGTAGAAGCATTTGAAAATAAAGATGAAGAGATGGCTGAAAAATATGCAAAGGAGCATATTGAGGATTTTGTAGAAAAGATAAAATCAGCATTATTATAAAAATTTGAAGTGATTAGATTAACTAATCGCTTTTTTTATTACAGAGTAAGAATATTTTATAGCTCCAAATGGTGCAAAATATTAGAAGATGGAGTTGTGTTTGTGCTTATAAATAAATTTAATTGTTTAAAAAATAGATAATAAATTTATCAATGGAAAAATTTCACTAATTATTACATTTTTGCAATTTTTATTCATGAAAAAATATATTTTCATAAAATTTTTTTATATTCGAAATTATAGCTAAAAATCAATATTTATTGTATGAAAATTATATATTTAACATTTTCAACTTATAAAAAACTTATAAAATACTTTTGAAATACAAAAAATAATATATTATAATACAATTAACAGAGGAAGTGATTTATTTGAGTTTGAAAATTGTATCAAACAATTCTTTAGTAAAAGAAAAATTTGATTGTGTTGAATTTGTTGATGGAAGTTATATTGATGTTTTAATTGCTACAAGAGATTTAATACATAAAGGATGCTCCTTAGTAAGTCATCCTTTGCCAGCTAGTATCAGAATGGTTTTTTCTTCAATTAGAAGTATAGTTATTGAAGACGGTAACGGTTTTGATGAAAATAGCATTTTAATCATTGAAGAAGCAATTGACAAATATAATTTAACAATGAAGAATAGAAATGTTGATTTCAAAAATGTTAAAGATTATGAAATTGTCGATTTAACACTAGTTGAAAGTGCATTAGAAGAATATAGGATGCTAAGTAAACTAGAAAAATAATTGGAGGTGGTATTTTGAAGCTTAAAATGAACAGAATCTTCATTAAGGATTTGGCATTTGGTGAAGAAACTAAAGTAGAAAATCATACTTTATTTATTAACAAAGAAGAAATTGTTAATGAATTAAAGAAAGAACCAGGAGTAAAAGATATTGATATTGACTTTGCAAAACCTGGTGAAAAGGCAAGAATTATACCTGTAAAGGATGTTATTGAACCTAGAGTAAAAATTGAAGGTGCTAAAGGATTTGCAGGAGTTACAACTGATGTTGCTCAATTAGGAGAAGGTGTTGTTAATGTACTTTATGGAGCAGCAGTTGTTACAATTGGAGACATTGTAGGTTTCCAAGAAGGTGTTATTGATATGTGGGGAGAAGGAGCAAAATGGACTCCATTTTCTAGAACATATAATATCGTAGTAGATATTAAAGTTGTTGATGGATTACATCCACATGAACATGAAGAAGTTGTTAGACTTGTTGGACTTAAAGCAAGTGAATTAATCGGTGAAGCAGGAAGAAATGCTAAGATTGATGAAACTGTTGAATATGGCATAGGCGATAATGATGAAGAAACTAAAAAATATCCTAATTTACCAAAAGTAGTTTATGTTGAAATGTTAATTTCACAAGGATTACTTCATGACGGATATATTTATGGAACATGTACAAGACAAACTTTACCTACATTAATTCATCCAAATGAAGAATTAGATGGAGCTGTAATAAGTGGAAACTGTGTTGCTGCATGTGATAAGATTACTACTTACCAACATCAAAATAATGCTTGTATCTTAGATTTATACAACAGACATGGAAAAGATATTAATTTCGTTGGTGTTGTATTAACTCCAGAACTTACAACTTTAGCAGGAAAATTCAGATGTTGTGATTATACTGCTAAACTTTGTAAACTATTAGGAGCTAATGGTGTAATAGTAAGTGAAGAAGGTTACGGAAACCCAGACTCAGACTTAGTAATGATTTGTACAAGACTTGAAAAACAAGGTATCAAAACTGTTCTTGTAACAGATGAATGTTCAGGTTGGGATGGAATGAGTCAACCATTAACAGATACATCAAAAGAATCAGTTGCTGTTGTTTCAACAGGTAATGTAAGCCATGTTGTTCATTTAGAAAAAGCTGATAAAGTATTAGGAGATTCAGAAGCTATTGCTAATTTAGCAGGTGGTTGGGATGGAGCATATAATCCTGAAACTGGAACTCTTGAATGTGAATTGAATGCCGTTATAGGAGCTACTTCCGAAATAGGTTATCACAATGCAACTGTTGAATTATACTAAGAGGGGTGAGAGTTTTGAGTAAAAAAGTATTATATTATATCAACCAATTTTTTGGACAAATTGGTGGAGAAGAAATGGCTCATGTAGCTCCAACTTTTGATGAAAAGGCAGTTGGACCTGCAATGGGTTTTGAAAGAAGTTTAGGAGAAGATGCAAAAGTTGTTGGAACAATTATTTGTGGTGATAACTTCTTTAATGAAAATTTAGATGAATCTTTAAAATTTATAAAAGAAGTAATGGATAAAGTTAATCCTGACATTGTTGTAGCAGGACCTGCATTTAATGCTGGTAGATATGGTATGGCTTGTGCTGGAGTTGCAAAATTTGTAACAGAGAATTACAATATCCCAGTTGTTACAGGAATGTATGAAGAAAACCCAGGACTTGACGCTTGTAAGTCAATCGCTTATGTAGTGCCAACAGGAAATGTTGCTAGTTCAATGAGTAAAGCACTTCCAGTAATGGGAAAATTAACTTTAAAATTATTAAATGGTGAAGTTGTTAAACCTTTAGTAGATGGATATTTTGCTCAAGGTAAGAGACTAACTGTTTTATCTGAAAAAATTGGTGCTGTAAGAGCAACTGATATGTTGATGAAGAGATTAAGAGGAGAAGAATTTGAAACAGAACTTCCAATGCCAGTATTTGACAAAGTAGAACCTGCAAAAGCCATTGCAGACTTATCAAAAGCTGTTATTGCAGTTGTTACAACTGGTGGTATTGTTCCATTAGGAAACCCTGATAAAATCCAATCTGCATCAGCTCAAAAATGGGGTAAATATGATATTTCTGCAATAGATGGATTAGGAAAAGATTATTGTACTATCCATGGTGGTTACGATCCAGTTTATGCTAATGAACTTCCTGATAGAGTAGCTCCTGTAGATATTCTAAAGGAAATGGAAAAAGAAGGAAAAATTGGTGGAGTTTATAAATATTTCTATACTACTACTGGAACAGGTACAGCAGTTGGAAATTCTATAAAATTTGGTGTTGAAATAGGAAAAGAATTAAAAGAAGCCGGAGTTGACGGTGTTATACTAACTTCTACTTGAGGTACTTGTACACGTTGCGGGGCAACGATAGTAAAAGAAATCGAAAGATATGGTATACCAATTGTTCATATGGCTACAATTGTTACTATTTCAAAATCAGTAGGAGCTAATAGAATTGTACCTACAGTTGCAATTCCATATCCAGTAGGGGATGCAAGTTTAGAAAAAGATAAAGAATATGCAGTTAGAAGAGATTTAGTTGAAAGAGCAGTTGACTCTTTAGCAACAACTATAAATGAAGCAAAATTTTTCTAAAGAAAAATTTGTAATAAAATACATTCCACTTACAGACTGTTCTGTAAGTGGAGTGTTACTCTAAAATTATAGGAGGATAAATTTATGGAAGAAAACAGAAGTAATTGGAATAGTAGGTTTGGTTACATTATGGCTGCAGCTGGATTTTCAATTGGTCTTGGAAACGTTTGGCGTTTTCCTTACCTAGTTGGAACAAACGGTGGTGGAGCATTCGTACTGATCTATTTAGCTATTTGTATAGTTATTGGGATTCCTTTGTTTTATATGGAAGTTACTTTAGGTAGAAAAGCAATGTCAAGCCCAATAGTTGGTATGAGAAAGTTAACTAAAAAAGGAAGTCCATGGGTAAGTTTTGGATGGCTTGGAGTTTTAAGTGCATTCTTCATTTTAACTTACTATATAAACATTATGGGTTGGATAATGGCTTATATTGTTAAAATGCTTACTGGAGCTATGAAAGGATTTACAGCAGAACAATTTACAGCTAATTTTAATGAATTGATGGCTAGTCCTACTCAACTATTATTATGGACTTTCATTTGTACTGTTATAATTGGTGTAATTGCAGCTAAAAACTTAAACTCTGGTCTTGAAAAAGCTTGTAAGTTTATGATGCCAGCATTATTTATTATGTTAATTATAGTAGTTATAAGATCCGTAACATTACCAGGAGCTGGAGAAGGTATTAAATGGTATTTAAATGTTGACTTCTCAAAAGTAACTCCTCAAACATTCCTTACTGCACTTGGACAATGTTTCTTCTCAGTAGGTATAGCAAGTGGTGGAGCTTTCGTATATGGTTCATATTTAAAGAAAGATTCTAATATTCCTGAAGATGGATTAATGGTAGTTGGTTTTGATACATTAGCTGCATTAATAGCTGGTTTTGCTACATTCCCTGCAGTTTTTGCATTAGGTTTAAAACCAGATTCAGGTTCTAACTTACTATTTGTTACAATGTCAAATGTATTTATGAATATGCCATTTGGACAAGTATTTGGATTTATGTTTTTCTTATTAATGTTCTTTGCAGCATTATCAAGTGCTTTAGGATATTTGGAACCAATTAGTTCTTCATTTTCAGATATGCTAAAATTATCAAGAGCTAAGGGAGCTGTTTGTGCTTTAACATCAATCTTTATAGTTGGACTTTTCACAATATTCGGATTGAATGTAATGAAGGGTGTTAAAATTATAGGAAAGAATTTATTCGACTTTGCAGATTATCTATCAGGTAATATAATGATGCCACTTGGAGCAATAGCATTAATACTTTATGTATTATTTGTTTGGAAGTTTGATAACTTCAGAGAAGAAGTTAATGCTGGGGCAAAGAAAATAAGAGTTCCTGAATTCTTCAAACCAATAGCTTATTTATTGCCAATAGCATTAATAATTATATTTGTTGCAGGGTTAGGAATATTTTAATTAAGAACTAGAAATATGTTAATTTAATACACAACTCACCTATAAAATTTATCAAAAAAACTCAGGCTGTTTGATTGCCTGAGTTTTTTCGTGGAATTTTTTGAGTTATTATTGATATATATATATATATGATATAATGCAGTTATATAATATACGGAATATGGAGGATTTAAATGAAAAAATTTTTTAAACTTATTTTAGGTATAGTTTTTGTTATATTTACTGTATCTTGTGGAGATGATTTAGTAAAGAAAGAAGAGGATCCAAATTTACCAAAATTCAATGTTGAGATTAATGTAAAATGTGATGGAAACTTAATTTTTAGCAAGTATGATGTAGATGTTTATATTGATGATGAGAAAGTGGCTACCATAAAACATGGAGAAAATTATGTTGATATAGTTAAACTTACTGATGGGAAACATACTTTAGTTTTTAAAAATAAAGATGATAAAAGTGTAGAAGGAAAAGTAGAGTTTCTAATAAAAGAAGATACCAAGCTAAATTATCAAATACATTGTAATAATGATAAAGTTAGAATTAAAGAACTTGCTGATGAAAAAAAGAAAGAAGAAGTGCAAGAATCTAAAGAAAATGAAAATAATAAAGAATCAGATATTTCTGAAAAAAATAGTGAATCTTTAGAAACAACATTTCCTAAAGAAAATGCAAGAAGAGCTGTTGTTGTAGCATTTACCAATGGATATTCAACAGATGTATTTAAAAAAGATGGAAATACATATGATATTAATAAATTTCATAGTTATGCAGAAAAGCCAGAATATCATATAAAAATTGAAAAAGATGGCAATTGGACTGCTAAAGATGAGAAAACTTGGCATATTGAAAATATTGAATTAAAGACTTCTTACAAACTTTATTTCAATACTAGTTTAGATATTACTTTTGATGGAAAAAATTATATTATTTCCAATGTAAGTGGATTAATGGGTAAAAAAACAAATTCAGATAAACAAAAAACTGATATAAGTGACTTTGCAAGTGGTAATTGCCCTTATTGTACAGTTAGTCCTGAACTAATTAGAGAAGATAGAAATCCTGAAGATTTTAAAGAGTTAGATGAGGATAAAATAAGAAGTGAGGCCAGAAAGGTTTTTCAGGCATATGGGAAAAAATTATTTCCTTATGGATTTAAATGTCATTGGATAATTGGTTTAAGAGCTGAAGAAGTATCAAGAGATGGAGCTTGTTTTTTAAAGGTTGATGTAACAATAAAAAATGAGTATGGAACAAAACGTAAAGCAATAGCAGAAGGAACAGTTAAAGATGGGAAAATAATAGATTTTCATATTCATTAGTAATATAATATATATATTATATGAGAAAAGTTTGTTCGGATTGAACAAACTTTTTTTCAATTTTCATTAAATATCATATCGTTATTTATTTTTGTATAGAATAATTTTTTTACTGTTTCAAAATCATTACTAAAATTTCCTAAAATCCACATTATTTTTGTAACAGTTGCTTCAGTAGTCATATTGTGAGACTCTAAGTAAGAGATTGAGCTTATTCTCTTTCCAACTTCATATACTCCAACGTCAGAGCCCTCTTGAGGCACTTGAGTTGTCATTATTATTGTTTTTTGATTACTGTATTCTGAAATTAATTTTTTTAATTCTATTTCTATTGTTTTTGGAATTCCGCCAACACCAAAGCTTTCAATTATTATTGCATCGTAATTTTTGAAAATTTCAGGTAGTATTTTAGCAGTCATTGAAGGAATTAGTTTTAATACAAATACATTAGTATTTAGAGAGTCATAAAACTTAACTTGTTTATCATTTTCGTCATTGTTTATATATCTATAAATTTTTTCATCTTGCATAATTGCTAAAAATGGGAAATTTACAGATGCAAAGGCATCAAAACTTTTAGTTCTTTCTTTTCTGGCTCTAGTTCCTGCAATTACTTTTCCATCAAACACTATACTTACACCTTTTGAACTGCTTTTTGAGGCATATAAAAGACTATTTAATAAATTGTTTTTTGCATCTGTTATATGCATATCTATTGACTTTTGAGAACCAGTTAAAACAATAGGTTTTTGACTATTTTGTATCAAATATGATAGAGCTGAAGCTGTATATGCCATAGTATCAGTTCCATGAGTTACTACAAAGCCATCATATTTTTCATAATTATTTTTTATTTCATCTTTTATTTTCAACCAATGTTCAGGTTGCATATCTGTTGAGTCTACATTTAATAGATTTACTGTATCTATTTCAAAATCCAGTTTTGTAAAATTTAAATATTCAAGTAATTTTTTTGAATTGATTTTTGGTGTCAATCCCTCGTTAGTCGGAATTGACGCTATTGTTCCACCTGTTGAAATTAATAAAATTTTTTTCATAACCTAAACCCCTATATTATAATTTTTAAATCAGATATATTATATCATAAAATATAAATTCCAATTATTGTTTTAATAAATTTTTTATTAACAATAGCCCATTTGGACTTACATATAGCCCTTGTATATTGTTGTGAACAAGTACTGAAAATGAACGTTTATATAATGGGAAAATGAGATTATCCTTTTTGATATCTTCAATTGAAGTGTACATTTTTGAAAAGTCATCATTTTGTAAATAGTGATTTATATAGTATTTAATATCCATTTCATCAGTTGTTCCCATATTGAAGGTTGCATGTGTTATAGATGCATCTCCATTATTTGTAATACTTACTTTTATTCTGTATTTGTCAATCCATTCCTTGGATAATGAAGCTAAAATTCTTTCTGATAGCTTTGTTCCATTATGTTTTAAAGTGAGAATTTCATTTTGTAAATTTGAAGATTTTAGTATTTTGTCAACTTCATTTTTTAATTTGGCAATTTGATCTGAAACTAAATTTTCTTTTTGCTTAATAGGTACTGAATTATTGTACAAAATAAATTCTGCTAAAAATTTAGAATCTATTAGAGCTTCCAAGTTTTTCTTCAAAGTATCATTTTTTAAGATTTTACTATCTTTATCTAATTTTAAAAATTCAAAAATATTAGTTTTAAAGTTTAGCAGTTCCGGCTTTTTGCTGGAATCAAGGCGTCTTTCATAAGGGATTTCATAAAATGGAAGACCGAAAAAGTCAATTTGTTTTAAGTCGAAAAGTTGATAGGCCAATATATCATTTTCAACTAATTTCAAAGTTACTTTTTTAATCTTTGTATTTACATTATCCCAATAATTTTCATTTTGTTCTAAAATTATTTCTTCATCATTATAGCTTTTTAATCTAAAGGCACTATTAGTAATAAGATTTTCTTTGTCAATCTTGCTATTTTTTTTAGTCGGAAACATAAATACATTAGAAAGAATTTCATCAAAGTTTTTAACAGGATATTCCATATTGACTTCTATGGTATTTTCATCTGTAATCCTAATTCCTTTAAAGTCATTAGATGATATCTTTCCATCATATAAATTTTTTGCATCTTTAATAAAAAATAGTTTAAAAGCATTAGGATTATTATTCTCTTTGTTTAGAATACTAATCCAAGATTGTACATAATCTTCAGCTGTAATATTTGATTCGTCAGACCATTTTAAATTATCTCTAAGTTTAATTGTCCATTTTTTAAAATCTCCACTTTTTTCTATACTTTCAGCCTGATTTAAAGCGATTTTTCCATGTGATGAATATTCAGTAAGACCTTCAAAAAGCTGAGATACTACTGAGTCATTATTTAAACTATTTGATAGTTTTGGATCCAAATTATATTCTTGTTTCTTAATCGCCGTTACTATTTCTGTATTTGAAGATTTAGAATTATCATTTTGTTTTTCTTTTTCTTTTTTATTGTTTGAACATGACACTAGAAGAAATGCCATTAATATTAAAAATATTTTTGAAAATTTTTTCATAATATTCTCCTTAAAAATTTTTCTAACAGATATATTTTATCATAATTATATAAAAATTAAAATGATTACAAAAAAGTAATAAAATAATCAAAAGTTATAGTGATTTAAATCACAATTATTATGTTTATCAAATTTTATTGTTAAAAAATTAAACAAGTTTTGATATTTTTTATTAATTTGAGGTAAATACATAGTACAAAATAATAATTTTGATATTTGATTTTGGAGGTTTATTGTGAGTAGTTCAAAAAAATTAACAAAAAAAGAACTTTTGGAAATGTATGACAAAATGTTACTTATAAGACATTTTGATATGGAACTTAGTAAATTATATTCAAGAGGTTTTATTCATGGAATGACACATTATTCTGTTGGGGAAGAAGCTGCGAATGTAGGTGCTATTTATCCAATGAGAAAAGAAGATTTAATGTATTCAAATCATAGAGGACATGGTCAAACAATTGCAAAAGGTATTGATATAAATAAAATGATGGCAGAAATTTTAGGAAAATCTACCGGTCAATGCAAAGGTCGTGGAGGCAGTATGCATCTTTACAATTTAGAAGTAAACAATATGGGTTGTAATGGTATTGTTGGCGGTGGCCATGGTTTAAGTACAGGTGCTGCTCTTGCTCAAAAAATGAAAAAGACAGGGAATATTGTTGTTTGTTGTATGGGAGAAAGTGCTACAAATGAAGGAAGTTTTCATGAATGTTTAAATATGGCATCAATTTGGAAATTACCTTTAATATTTTATGTAATAAATAATAATTATGGTATTTCAATGTCTCAACAAAGATCAATGACTGTTAAAAGAGTAGTAGACAGAGCAGATGCATATAAAGTAAAGTCAATTTATGTTGAAGATGGAAATAATGTTTTAGATGTTTATGATGCTATGAGTGAAGCACTTGATTACGCTAGGGAAGGTAATGGACCTGTTTTAGTTGAGGCGAAAAGCTATAGATGGTTTGGTCACTCTGCTTCAGATGCAGGAAAATATAGAGATAAAAAAGAAGTTGACGAATGGAAAGAAAAAGATCCTAATGTTGCATTTAAAAAATATTTGGTTGAAAATAAAATTGCGACTGAAAGTGAACTTGATGAAATGGAAGAAAGTGTAAAGAAAGTAATCGCTGATGCAATAACTTTTGCTAAGGAATCACCTTTAGCAGATGAAAAAGATGCTTGTACTGACAATTATGCTTAATATTATTTAATAGGAGAAGATTATGGCTAGTGAAATAAAGATTATGACTTTGCGTGAAGCAATAAAAGAAGCAATGTCCGAAGAAATGCGTAGAGATGAAAATGTATTTTTAATGGGAGAAGATGTTGGTATTTTCGGAGGAGATTTCGGAACTACTGTCGGAATGCTTGAAGAATTTGGAGAAGAAAGAGTTAGAGATTGTCCTATAAGTGAAGCTGCTATAGCAGGAGCTGCCGCAGGTGCAGCGTCTGTTGGAATGAGACCTATAGTTGATTTAACTTTTATGGATTTTGTTACAATAGCAATGGATGCTATAGTAAATGAAGCTGCTCCAATGAGATATATGTTGGGTGGAGAAGTAAGTGTTCCAGTTGTTTATCGTTGTGCGTCTGGATCAGGTACTGGAGCCGCTGCTCAACACTGCAAGGCTCTTGAATCATGGTTCTGTCATATTCCGGGTTTAAAAGTTGTTGCTCCTGGAACAGTTAATGATGCTTATGGAATTTTAAAAGCATCAATAAGAGATAATAATCCAGTAATTTTCATTGAATCTAAAGCCCTTTTTGGAAGAAAAGGAGAAGTTAAGGTTGGAGAAATGGTTGAAATCGGAAAAGGAGAAGTTAAAGTTGAAGGCAAAGATGTAACTTTAGTTTCTTGGGGAAGAATGTTGGAAAGAGCTTTACAAGCTGCTGAAGAATTAAAAGCTGAAGGAATTAGTGTAGAAGTTGTTGACCCAATAACATTAGTACCTTTAGATGAAGACTTGATAGTTGAATCTGTTAAGAAAACAGGAAGACTTGTTCTTTGCCATGATTCATTTAAAACAGGTGGATTTGGTGGAGAAATTTCAGCTAGAATTGCTGAAAGTGATGCTTTTGATTATTTAGATGCACCAATTTATAGACTTGCTGGAGCCGACACAAATATACCTTCTGCTAAAAACTTAGAAGCAGTAATTGTACCAAGTGTTGAAGATATTAAAAATACAATTAGAAAAGCAGTTAATAGATAGGAGGAAATTATGTCTGATATAAAATTAAGAGCAACACCTGCTGCAAGATTTTTATCTAAGCAAAATAATATCGACTTATCATTGCTAAAAGGAACAGGCCCTAAGGGAAGAATTCAAAAAGAAGATGTTTTAAATTTTAAAAATTTTGGAATTATTAAAGTTTCTTCTCTTGCGAAAAAAATTGCAGAAGTTGAAGGTGTTGATTTAACTAAGGTAACTGGAACTGGAGTTAATGGTAAGATTTTAAAGGAAGATGTTTTAGAATTTTTAACAAATAAAGATGTAATTTCTACAGAAAAAGCAGTTGAAGAACAACAAATCGAAACTCAAGAAGTTAAAAAATCATATGGTGAAGTTGAAGAAGTTCCAATGTCAATGATGAGAAGAACTGTTGCTAAGAGAATGAGTGAAAGTTATTTCACAGCTCCAGTTTTTGTAGCAAATATAGAAGTTGATATGACTGAAGTTAAAAACTTAAGAGCTAATATTATGCAACAATTAATTGATGAAACAGGATATAAACTTACTATTACAGATATAATTTCTTTAGCAACTGTGAAGAGTTTAATGAAACATCCATATGTAAATTGTAGTTTATCAGCAGATGGAACTAAAATTTTACTTCATAAATATGTAAATCTTGCTATGGCTGTTGGTCTTGAAAGTGGACTTTTAACTCCGGTTGTTAAAAATGCTGAGAAAATGAATTTAAGAGAACTTATGATTTCATTAAAGAACTTAACTAAAAAAGCTGTTGAAATGAAATTAGAGTCAGAAGAATTAGAAGATAGTACATTTACTATTAGTAACTTAGGAATGTTTGGAATTGATTCTTTTGCTCCTATTATAAATCAACCTAATAGCGCTATTTTAGGTGTAAGTGCAACTGTTGATAAACCTGTTGTAGTAAATGGAGAAATAATTGTAAGACCTATTATGAAATTATCAATTACTGTTGATCATAGGGTTGTTGATGGAATGGAAGCTGCGAAGTTTTTAAATACTTTGAAAAATTATTTAGAAAATCCTATTTCAATTTTAGTTTAGTGTGAGGAGAAAATTATGTTAACAGAAGTAATAATGCCAAAAGCTGGTAGTGAAATGGAAGAAGGCCAAATTGTAAAATGGCTTAAAAAAGAGGGAGACAAAGTTGAAGCCGGAGAAATAATTTTAGAAATTATGACTGATAAGGTTAATATGGAAATTGAAGCTGAGACTTCCGGAACTTTGCTTAAAATATTAAAACATGATGGAGAGATTGTTCCAGTAATAACAACTATTGCATATATTGGAGATGAAGGAGATGTTATACCTGAAACTGCTTCAGCACCTGTTAAAGAAGAAGTTAAGGAAGAAGTAAAAGAAAAGGTTGAAGAAAAAGTAGTTGAAGTTAAAGCTGAAACTAAAAAAGAATTAAAAGATGGTGAATATGATGTTGTTGTAATTGGTGCTGGTCCTGCAGGTTATTATTCAGCGATTAAAGCTGCTCAAAAAGGAGCAAAAGTTGCAATAGCTGAAAATAATAAATTTGGTGGAACTTGCTTAAATAGAGGATGTATTCCAACAAAAACATATTTACAAAATGTTGAAGATTTGGAAAGAATTAAAGCATCAAGTAAAAGAGGAATTATTTTAGAAAATGATAAAGCTACTGTTGATGTTTCAAAGGCTTTAAAATTTAAAAATTCAATCGTAAAGAAACTTACTGCTGGTGTTGAATTCTTATTAAAGAGCAATTCAGTAGAAATGTTTAAAGAAACAGCTTATATTAATTCAAATGGAAATGTTACTTTAGAAAGTGGAAAAGAACTTGTATGTGGTTCTGTGATTTTTGCCGGTGGTTCTAAATGTGTTAAAAATATCAAAGGATCAGATAGCTCAAATGTTATAGATACTGATGAAGCTTTAGATTTAAAAGAAGCACCTGAATCATTAGTAATAATCGGAGCAGATTATATTGGAGTTGAAATGGCTCAAATATTCAGTTCTTTCGGAAGCAAAGTGACTGTTGTTGAAAGAAAAGATTCAGCGGTTGAAGTTATAGATTCAGAAGTTTCTTCAATTTTAATAAAGTCTTTAGAAAAATCAGGAATTAAATTTATCTTTGGTAAAGAAATTACAGAAATTTCCGGAGAAAAAGTATTAGCCGGTTCAGAAGAAGTTGCAAGTGCAAAAGTAATTTTACTTACAACTAGAGAAGCTGATTTAACAGCATTAAAAGATGTAAATCTTGAAGTTTCAAATGGAAATGTAGTTGCTAATGAAAAAATGCAATCAAGTTTAAAGAATATTTATGTTCCTGGAGATGTTAATGGTAAAAATCTTCTTGCACATGCTGCATTTAAAATGGGATATGTTGCTGCTTCAGAAATAGTTGAAGGTAAATCAGACAAATACAATAACAATATTATTCCAAGAGCAATTTACACATATCCTGAAATAGGAAGTGTAGGTTTAACTGAAGAAGAAGCAAAAAAATCTTATGATGTAAAAGTTGGTAAATTTAACTATGGAGCAAATGGTAGAGCTTTAGCTCATGGAGATTCATCAGGAATGGTTAAAATTATTTCTGATGCAAGATATGGCGAAATTTTAGGCGCTCATATTGTTGGACCTAGAGCATCTGAATTGATTAATGAAGTTTCAGTTTTAATGCAATCAGAAGTTATTGTTGAAGAAGCAATTAAAATGGTATTTGGACATCCAACATTCTCAGAAGCAATATATGAAGCTATTGCAGATGTTGAAGGAGTTAGTGTACATTTACCGAGAAAACAATAAAAATTTAAGGGACTGTATCAGAATTATTAATCTGAAAGCAGTCCCTTATTTATTACTTGATTTTTTCAATAATCAAATCACATAACTTAAGAACATGATTATATAATTTTTCATCTTTGTTTAATTCAAAAGTTCCGACAATATTTTTATCTTTCGGATCATATCTTTCCATGATTACTTCCTTTCCTGATTTCAAATCTTCATAGCTACTGATTCCAAATTTAACATCATCATTTATATTTACTAGTATTTCTATTGCGATTTTATATCTGTCTTTATTTCCGCTTTTATAATCAGCAGTAAAATCTAAGAAAGGAGTTTTAAATTCGTTTATAATATCCTTTTCGTTTTTATCTGAAATATAAAAATGAAAATTTTTAGTACTTTGATCCATAACTATGCTACCCATAACTTCAATTGAATTTTTAGGTTTGGTAGTTTCATTAGCTTTTTCAGTTTCAGTTTCAGTTACAGTTGTAATTGGTTTATTTTGTTCTTTATTGTTACAAGCACATATCAAAAAGAGTACAATGAATACGCTCAATATCTTTATAAATTTGCTGTTTAAATTTTTCCATTCCAACTTTTATCACCTCTAAACCTTAATGGGTAGTAATCATCCGTAGCATTCAACGCATTCCATATATTTGAATAAAAGGAAATTGAAGAATTTCTTTTAACATATCTATTTAAATTTTTACAAAATTTATTTGAAACTTTTATATTGACAGTTTTAAACCATCCCATAAAAATCATCTTACTTGAATTATTATAAATTTGAAAAGCATTTGACCATGTATTATTAGCTGCAGTTGAGCAAGCATCCAAAAATACAAACTTCCATTTTCCGGAGACATCTGAAGGGGATACATGATTACCTGAGTTATCAGTAATAGAGTTAGTACTTCCATGTCCCGAAAAAGTAAAGCCATAAGAATTATGTCCTTTTAAATAAGCTTTTACAGTACTTGATGAAAAATAATTTACACTTGTGCTATATCCTAAAATACTCAATATTTCTCTTAAGTTTACAGCATTTTCAGGCTCAAAAGTTTCGGAAATATAAAAAGATTTTCCATCTAAACTTTTAACTCCGTTAATAAGTAAAACTCTTCCGTCCTTTGCACCAACCCAGACTTCAAATTCATTATCATAAATTACTTTATAAATCGGTTTAGGTTTTTCGTCTTCTTTTAATTTATCTATAACAAATTTGATTTTTACAAAGTTGGCGTCTACATTATTTTTGTGTAAATATCCATCAGCAATGTTTTTTGCTTCCTGAATTGTTATGTTTGCCAAAACTCTTTTGTTAAATTCTTCGATTTTTGAATAAGTTATAATTCTACCGGTAGAATTTTCAATACTGACAATAATTACATTATACTTATTTTCAATATTGTCTGTATCATTTGAAAAAATTAGTTTTGTTCCAGCACCATCTAATAAATCTTGCTCTTCTTTGAGTCTGAAACCATCAGGAATCAATTTTGTAATTTCAGTAATTATATTTTTTTTCTTTATATTGTTGAATGATATGCTACTATTATTATTATTATCTAATTTCAATTCAGATGTTCTATCCATATTCAATAGATTTCCATTACTATCGAATATTATTTCTGAAATATTATTTATCTTATAAATAATATTATTCTTTTTATATAATTTTCTATCGAAACCATTTATATTTTCATTACATAATTTTGTTTTAGTATCATTTTCTTTTTCTAGTTTTTCCTTAGTTAAATCTAAAATTTTAAAAGCATTCTTTATTCTAGTATTTGTTTCATTTGCATTCACAGTATTGGTTACAAAAAATGCACCCAGTATCAATAATAACCCTAATATTTTATATTTTAATTTCATATTATTTTCCTCCCTAATTCATATATAAAAAACGTTTATTAATCTATTAAACACAAACTATCTCCATTTTTATACCTAGTAAAGTTGAAAAACATAATCTACCTCCAAAACTGCAATACGGTACTTACTAAAAGTATATTATTTATTAGATAGATATTATCATAATTATTAAATAAAATCAATAGTAAATATTAATGAGGTTTGTTATTTTATTTTCAAGGTAAATTGCAAGAATAAATTAGCCACATAAAAATAACTCTCTAGGTGTTTTGTAATTGAATATTTTTTTTTAGGATAATCATTAATCCAATTTTCAATAAATGCTACTCTTTGGTGAGTAGTATTTTTTGTTCCTTTAGGTAAAAATCTTCTTATTAATCTATTATGATTTAATCTATTATGATTTTCATTAGTTCCTCTTTCATAACTTGAATAAGGGTGAGTGTAATAGATTTTTTCATATTCAAATACTTCAAAAAGTCTTCCAAATTCTGAGCCATTATCAGCTGTAACGCTTTTTATTTAATATTCTTTAAGTATTTCTTTTAATGCATTATTTACTGATTTTATAGTTTTATCAGGTATTAATCTTATTATTTCAAATCTACTTTTTCTTTCAGTCATCGTCAACAAACAATTACCTTTTTCCTTTGTTAAAATCACTGTGTTTATTTCAAAATGACCTATTTTCTCTCTTTCATTTATATAATCCAGTCTTTCTCCTACAGATTTTCCTAATATTCTTTCTATTTTTTCTTTAGAATTATTATTTATTTTATTCTTTCTAGGATAATTTAAAATACTTCTTTTCAATCCAAAAACGCTTTTATTTATCCAATAATATATTGTTGATGTTGATACTTTATTATCTATTTTTGTTTTTGAAATTATTTCAGGTGAATGTTTCTGTTTTAAAAAATGTAAAATTTTATCTCTAATTTCAAAATATATCTTTAATTTTCTCCCACATCTTTTTTATTTTTATCGTAAATTAATTGAGCAAAATCTGCTTTGTATATCTTTTTTAATTTACCATAAGAAGTTCTCTGAATGGCTAAACTTCTTTTAATTTAATTATTTATTGTTTGAGGACTTTTTCCTAAAAGCCTTGCAATTTCTATATTGCTTTTTCTTTCTTTCATTTTTCTATTAATTTTCTTAACTCTATTGTTAAATGCTTATGTTTTGTGTTACAATTACTATACATCTCATTTAGGTTCCTTTCTTAGTTTTCTAGTCAATTACTATTATACCTCTTTGAGATGATTTTTTATACTACTACTGGCTAACTTAATTTTACAATATGCGATAATAAAATTTATTTAAAAAAAGTATAGAAATTCTATCCTTTTTTTAATGAATATGATAAAATAGTTTTAATGCTTTTGGAATTGAGGAGAAATTATGATTTTTATTAAAAATAAAACTACAGATGTGTATTTTAATTTAGCTATGGAGGAATACATCTTTGAAAAATTTAAAGAAGATGAAGTTTTTATGCTTTGGATAAATGAACCGTCAGTAGTTATAGGAAAACATCAAAATTTAATTGAAGAATTAAATATGAAATACTGTTTTGAAAATAATATCAAGATTGCTAGAAGACTTTCAGGTGGTGGGACAGTTGTTCACGATTTTGGGAATCTAAATTATACTTACATAACTAATACAATGGGAGATACTGCACTAGATTTTAAGGAATTTTTAAAACCTATGTATAATGCTCTTTTGAATTTGAATATTGATGCTCATATTTCTCCAAGAAATGATTTTAGAGTTCTGGAAAAGAAAATTTGTGGACATTCTCAATTTATGAGAAAGAAAAGAGTTTTACATCATGGTTGTATTTTATTTGATAGTAATTTAGATAACTTAAGAAATGCATTGAATGTAAATAATAAAAAAGTTATTTCAAAATCTGCAAAATCTGTTAAGAGCAGTGTTGCAAATTTAAAAGAGATTTCAAAACTAGATTATCAAATTTCAGATTTTTTAGAAAAATTAAAAAATGAAATTTTAAAAACTCAAGAGAATTTTGAAATTTACGAATTAACAAAAGAGGATATTTTTAAAATAGATAAAATAAAATCTGAAAAATATGCTACAAAAGATTGGATATATGGACAATCTCCAAAATGTACTTTTATTTTAGATGAAAAAAAAGATTATAATATTGAAATTTATGATGGGAAAATAGAGAAAATAAATATTTGTAACGAGAATAAACTTGATGGTTTAATCGGAATTTATTTTGAATATGAAGAAATAAAAAATAAAATAGCTGAGTTAAATCTAAAAGATGATTATGCTAAAAAACTTATAGAAATTTAAGGAGATTATATGCTATTTTTAAAAGAGATGAATATTGAAGATGCAAAGAAAGAATATATTGCAATGACTTCAATTCCTGAAGATGAGAATGGGTTTGTGAATAGATTTTATAATGTTTCATTTGAAGAATTTGTAAATGAGGTAATTCCAACCTGTGAAAAACAATCTAAGGGAATTGACTTAAAACCTAATAGAGTTCCTCAAAATTATTATTTTTTATGGGACGATGATGAAATAGTGGGTCTTTTTAAAGTACGAAAAAAACTTAATGACTCTTTAAGAGAGGGAGCAGGACATATCGGCTATGGAATTATAAAAAAATATAGAAATAAAGGCTATGCAACAAGAGGCCTTAAACTATTAATCGAGCTTATAAAAGATGAAATTGAAGAAGAGGAAATTTATATGAGTGTAAATAAAGATAATGCTTACTCTTTAAAAACTCAGCTAAACTGTGGAGCTTATATATTTAATGAAAATGAAGACCAATATTTTACTAGAATTAAAATTTAAGATTTATATTTAACAATGACAGTTCAAAATGAATTGTCTTTTTTAAATTTTTGACAATAACATATACAAATATATTATTTTTGTTATTTTTTTAATTATATTATATCAGATATAGTTTTATATTATTCAATTATATATCATATTAAAACTTAGCATAAAAATCACTAAAAAGTTTTGATTTATTATTGAAATCTTGAATTTCATATGATATAATAATTCCCATATGCTTTATTATAAAATAAAAGTACAAAAATTAGAAAGGAGGTCTTTTTGTAGAAAATCAAATGGATATTTAGGATTATAAAAATGGAGATTAAAAAATATTTAAGCATAATTATAATAAAGTATATATTTTATTAAAATAATTTTATAAGAAACTAAAAAAAATTTCAAAATTACGGGGGAAAATATGAAAAGAATGAGAAAAATATTAGGATTTTTTCTAGCATTATGTTTGGTACTTCCAATTGTACCACAGTATTTATATGCGAAGGATTCTAGTATCAAATTGGAAAAAAACGCTAGTGAAAAAACTAGTAAAAAAACTGGTGAAATTATAAAGAAATTTAGCAAATCAGTTACAGAAAACAAAGAAAATGATATTGAACGTATAATAGAAAGTAAAGAACCAAGTTATACAGTCATAGTAGTTGATATGTCAGCAAATATGGATGAAAAAGCGGGAGAAGAACAACGAAAGTCTGTAAAAAATTTTTATAAATCCATTATAAAGGCAAATAGTAAAAATCAAGTTGCACTCATAGCGTTAGATAGTATAACTACTCTAAATACTAGTAAAGTAATATGTGAATTTACAAATGATTTGGAAAAGTTGGAAGAAGCTATGGAGCAAAACACCTCAACTTTTGGAAGATCATTTCTAGATTATGGACTAAATAAATCAGAAGAATTATTTGATAAAGTAGAAGAAGAAAAAGGACGAGTTGTTAAAAATATAGTCATCTGTTCTAATGGAATTCCGACATGTGGTGAAATGGGAAGAGAAAAAGGAATATATTCAGATGTTGATAACGAAAACTATAAATATGCAAATGAAGTATATAATATTGCAAAGAGACTAAGAGAAAATGGAATATCAATATATACTGCTGGATTTTTCCAAAACTTAAAAGAAAAAGAGTTAGCCTTTGGAAAACGCCTTATGAAAGATATAGCTGGAAAAGGAGAATATAAGAAAAATAATAGCGATAATAATATTGAACGAATAGTAGAAAGTAAAGAACCAAGCTATACAGTCATAATAGTTGATATGTCAGGAGATATGGACAGAGCAGCTATGAAAAAAGAAAGAAAGGCTGTGAAAAAGTTTTATAAATCCATTATAAAGGCAAACAGTAAAAGTAAAGTTTCACTCATAGCATTAGATAGTATAACTACTCTAAATACTAGTAAAGTAATATGTGAATTTACAAATGATTTAGAAAAGTTGGAAGGAGCTATGGAGCAAAACACCTCAGCTTTTGGAAGATCATTTATAGATTATGGATTAAATAAATCTAAAGAATTATTTGATAAAGTAGAGGAAGAAAAAGGACGAGTTGTTAAAAATATAGTTATTTGTTCTAATGGAATACCAACAGGGGGAGAAAAAGAAACAGAGGAGGGTCTTTATTCAGAGGGTGATAACGAAAATTATAAAATTGCAAATGAGGCATATAATGTTGCAAAGAAACTGAAAGAAAAGGGAATATCAATATATACTGTCGGATTTTTCCAAAATTTAGAAGAAAAAGATTTAGCTTTTGGAGAGCGATTTTTAAAAGATATAGCAGGAAAAGGAGAGTATAAGGAAGACAGTAACGACAATAATAACAAGGATAATAACGAAGATAATAACAAAGGTAACGAAGATAATAAGACTGATGACAAAGATAATAATGACAACAATGGTAATAGTAACGATAATAAAGATAATGATCATAGTAACAAAGACAATAAAGATAACAAAAACAATAATGGGAATAATCAAGGAAATAATAATGGAAACAATAATGACAAAAATTCCGGTAAGGATAACAACAGTGGTGGAAACAATGGTAATGTAAATCCTGATGATGATAAAAAAGATTCAGAGGATAACGAGTCTGAGCATGGAAATGATGAGAAGCCTGATTATAGTACAGAAGATACAGATCCTATAATAATAATTCCTGGAATTATGGGAAGTAGGTTGTATTTAGATGAAAGTTGTATTAAAAGAGTTTGGGAACCAAATATTTTTGAAAAATTTTTAAAAGCATTTGGTGGAGACATAACTCATGAACTTTGTAAGGTTCTATATGTACGCCCATGCGAAAATCAACAAAAATATGAAGAAGGAGCTAAAGGTATTGGACGAGAATATGGAACAAAAGATACATACAAAACATTAGTTGATAGTATTTGTAAAAGATTTCCAAATAGAGAGGTTTATGTATTTAGCTATGATTGGAGGAAAAGTAATTCAATAAGCGCTGAAAAACTTAATGAAGAAATTCAAAAGATTTTACAGGAAACTGGAAAAGTAAAAGTTGATATAGTAGCACATTCTATGGGAGGTCTCGTTGCTTCATCATATTATTCAAAATATGGAAGTGAAAAAGTAGATAAAATAATTACCTGTGGAACACCTTATGAAGGAGCTCCATCACTAATTGATGCAGTAATGAATGGAAATTTTTTAGGGAAAGCACAAGATTCATTTAGTTTGAATGATTTATTTGATTTAGGACTTTTAATATTTGAAGGTCTTACAAGATCTAGAAGAGCATCCTTTGATGGAGTTACTGAGCTTTTACCTACTAAAAATTATGTAAGTAAATTTCCAATGAAACAAAACTCAAGAAAAGAGGAAGATGATTTAAGTTATGAAGAATATGTAACAGAGCATTGTAATAGAATATTTGGAAAAGAGAGATATTTATCTGCTGTAAATTTCCAAAATAGTATTTTAGAAAATGGATATAATAAATTACTTAACCATGATAAATCATATTTTCTTGTAGGGATAAATCAAAAGACTATTATATCTGTAAAGTTTCAAAAATATTCGATTTATGAGTATGTGAGGGGATTGCAGGAAAGATATTACGAAACTGACCTAAATTATAGTACATTGGGAGATGGAACGGTACCATATTACTCAGCAAGTATCTCAGAACGATTGTCTGAACTTCAATATTATTCAAGACTGAAACTTGCAAATGCAAATCATGGAGATGTGGTAGAGAAAGCAGATTGTATAAATTGGATATTGGATGTATTATCAGGACATTTAGATGGAGGGTCAATGATATGTAGTTTACAAAACAACCGTACCGCTGTTGATTTGTCAGAAGAAAGTCTTGCTGAACAATACTATGCTGTAATAAGAGTATCTGGTCCGGTAGATATAACAACAACAAAGGGTAATGAAGTGTTATCTTCAGATGAAAATAATTTAAAATTAAAATCAAAATATGGAAGATTAGATCTTTTAGGTGGGAAAAAAGATACAAAGATGTTATGTTTAGATGAAAATTCGGATATAAATATAAAATTAATCGGGAAAGACACAGGAACTATGAGTTACACAATAAGATATTTTGATAGAAATGATAAATTATTGGATGAAAGAACTTTTGAAATATCTGTTACAAAGGATATGGTAATCAAAACTGGAATAAATAAAGATAAAGATACAGTTCTGCAAATAGATAAAAACAAAGATGGAAAAGTTGATGAAAAAATTTCAGCATCAAAAAATGAAAATATTAAAAAATAGAAAAAATGAAGTGAGAGAAGTAAATTCTCTCACTTCATAAAAAGGAGATAAAAATGAATATATTTTTTAGCTTTTATTCAATTGCAATCGGGGGACCAATTGGTTTTACAAATTTAAAAGGTACTGATATAGCGTTATGGACACTTTGGGGAATACCTATAATTTGGCTTTTTATTATTCCTATAATTGCTGTACTTTGTTCAATAGTAATGTATATATCTATGTTACGTTTGAAAATAGATAATGATTTTACAATATACATAAAATCAATAATAAAAGTAACAGGTTTTAATTTTTTATGTGATTTAATTTCTATTGTATTAATGATTTTAATTGTATTCGTCGGAGAGAAAATTATTAATTTAACATCAGATTGTAATGATTGGTATAATTCTTTTATTGATGCTCTTACTAGAAAACCACTTGAAAATATATTTGCAATATTAATACTATGTATTTCAATTTTATTGTCAAGGATTCTAAATTATAAATTGAATAAAAGATATACTTTTTCAAAACTTGATATAGAGGAAGAAAAGAAGAAAAAATTAGCATTAGCCATAGCAATATTTACAGCACCATATATATTTTTCTTTTCAATTAATATTTAAATAATTTGATTTTAGAGATAAATATAATCGAAAAAACTTAGGAACTATGAATCATACAATAAGATATTTTGATAGGAATGATAAATTATTGGATGAAAGAACTTTTGAAATATCTGTTACAAAGGATATGGTAATTAGAACCGGAATAAATAAATATAAAGATACAGTTTTACAAATAGATAAAAACAAAGATGGAGAAGTGGATGAAAAGATTTCTGCATCAAAAAATGAAAATATTAAAAAATAGAAGTGGGAGAATTTACTTCTCTCACTTCTTAAAAAGGAGGTAAAAATGAATATATTATCTATATATAGTTTTTTTCAATTCTATTTTTAAAAGGTGGTATAATAGATCTTGAATTTACTTTACCATTTTGGGCTTTTTGGGTATTACCAATATTTTGGCCCTTTGTTATACCTATATTAACTGTATTTTATTCAATAGTATTGTACCTTATTATGTTATATTTAAAAATAGATAAGCATCTAAAAAAACTTAGAGAAACAATAATAAAAGTGACTTTTTTGGGTTTTTATGTGATTTAATTATTTTTGTAATAATACTTTTAATCGCATTTGTAGGAGCAAAAACCATTAATCCGACATCAAATTTTTATTACTGGTTTGAAAAAATATATTTAAATGATTTAGAAAAAAATCAATTAGGAAATATATTTGTTTTTTTAACAATATTTATTCCAATGGTACTGTCAAGAGTTATAAATTACAAGTTAAATAAGAGATATACTTTTTCAAAACTTGATATAGAGGAAGAAAATAAGAAAAAGTTGGCATTAGCCATAGCAATATTTACAGCACCATATTTATTTTTCTTTTCGATATGATAATTATTATATTATTAATCTGAAAAGGTAAAAAATGAAAATTTTAAAAAATAAAAAAATTGAAGTTGGAGAATTAAATTCTCTCACTTCATAAAAAGGAGGTAAAAAATGAATATTTTTTATAGTGTTTTCTTTCCAACGCAATTTTGGGGGGATGTTAACATTGACTTTCCTATTCCGTTATGGGTCTTATGGGTACTGCCTATATTGTGGCCATTTATTATACCAATATTATTTGTTTTCTATTCAATTGTTTTGGATATTTTTATGTTATGTTTGAAAGTAGATATTCCTTTAAAAAAAATAATAGTAAGAGTAACTTGTTTTGGGTTTTTATGCGATATAATTGCTATTATATTACTAATTTTGATTGCAGCAATTTTAACAATTTTTATCAAATCAACTCTAGTTTTTTTTAATTGGTATGAGTCTTTTTTGTATTCTCTTGTTGTAAAGATACCGGAGAAGATATTTGAGGTATTGATATTATGTTTTGCAATTCTTTTGTCAAGGGTTATAAATTACAAATTAAATAAAAGATATACATTTTCAAAACTTTATATAGATGACGAAAAGAAGAAAAAATTAGCATTAGCAATAGCAATATTTACGGCGCCATATATATTTTTCTTTACAATAACTATTTAAATAATCTGGTTTTAGAGATAAATATAATTGAAAAAACTTAGGAACTATGAGTTATACAATAAGATATTTTGATAGAAATTAGTTAAGAATAGCGTGTAAAATTATAAAATTTTATATGCTATTTTTTGTTTTTTTACAAAAGAATTATTGAAATCGTTGAAAACATAGTATAAAATCAATCAAAAATTTTACTTTTTGACGTATATATGCTATAATTAATCGTTATGCATTGTATATAAAATATAGGAAGGAAAGTATATGAGAAATATTGAAAATATAAGAAATGTAGCAATTATAGCTCATGTCGACCATGGGAAAACTACTTTGGTAGATTGCTTATTAAAAAGTAGCGGTGTTTTTAGAGAAAATCAAGATGTAAAAGAAAGAGTAATGGACTCAAATGATATAGAAAGAGAAAGAGGAATTACAATTCTTTCAAAAAATACTGCCATTGATTATAATGGAATAAAAATTAATGTAATTGATACACCGGGACATGCTGATTTTGGCGGAGAGGTTGAACGTGTTTTAAAAATGGCAAATGGGGTTATTCTTGTGGTTGACGCTTTTGAAGGCCCTATGCCTCAAACTAAATTTGTTTTAAGAAAGGCTTTTGAACTTAAATTGCCAACTATTATTTGTATTAATAAAATTGATAGACCTGAAGCTAGATGTGAAGAGGTTGTTGATGAAGTTTTAGATTTATTTATCCAACTTGATGCGTCAGAAGATTATTTAGAAAGTCCTTTTGTTTTCGCATCTGCAAGATCAGGTTATGCAACAATGGACTTCAACAAAAAAACTAAAGATATGAAAACTCTTTTGGATGTTATTGTTGACTACATTCCTGCTCCAAAAGGAGATGAAAATGCACCTTTTAAATTACTTATTTCTACTACTGATTATAGTGAATATGTAGGAAGAATAGGTATTGGTAAAATTGAAAGTGGTAGTGTAAAACTTGGAGATGATGCTGTAATTGTAAATTATAATGACAGTAGTGTAAATAAGAAAATAAAGATTACTAAAATATATGAGTTTGAAAATTTATCCAGAAAAGAAGTTGAAAGTTCATCTGTAGGAAATATTATTGCGGTAACAGGAGTTGAAGGAATTAGTATTGGAGATACTCTTTGCTCTTTAGAAGATGTAACACCTCTTCCATTTGTAAAGATTTCTGAACCTACTCTTGCTATGAATTTTATAGTAAATAATTCTCCTTTTGCTGGAAAAGAAGGAAAATTTGTTACAAGTAGACAAATTCGTGCAAGACTTTATAAAGAACTAGAAACAGATGTAAGTTTAAGAGTTGAGGATACAGCTTCAACCGATAGTTTTAGAGTTTCAGGAAGAGGAGAACTTCATCTTTCAGTTTTAATTGAAAACATGAGAAGAGAAGGTTATGAATTCCAAGTTTCAAAACCAGAAGTTCTATACAAAAAAGATGAAAATGGAAAATTATTAGAGCCTATAGAAACTGTAACAATAGATGTAGATCAAGAATTTGTTGGTTCTGTTATAGAAAAGTTAGGACAAAGAAAAGCTGACTTAATTAATATGAATCCTTCACAAGCAGGATATACAAGACTTATTTTTAATATTCCTGCAAGAGGACTTATCGGATATCGTTCAGAGTTTTTAACTGATACTAGAGGAAGTGGAACTTTAAATACAGAGTTTAAAGCTTATGAACCTTTCAAAGGTGAAATTCCAAAGAGAAATGTAGGCTCATTAATTTGTTTTGAAACAGGTGTTGCAACAGCTTATGGATTAAATTCAGCACAAGAGAGAGGAATATTATTTATTTCTCCTCAAGCAGAAGTTTATGAAGGAATGGTTGTGGGTTCTAATGCTAAGGGACTTGATATTGAAGTGAATGTTTGTAAAAAGAAACAACAAACTAATATTAGATCATCAGCATCTGATGATGCTTTAAAACTTAGTCCACCTAAGATTATGAGTTTGGAAGAAATGTTGGAATTTATTGAAAGTGATGAATATATTGAAGTAACTCCAAAAAGTTTAAGAATGAGAAAAAAGATATTGGATTCACAATTGAGATATAAATCTAAGAAAAATAATAAATAGTTTAATAATATATAGTAAATGTGGTATAATAAAGATAAGTTTATACTTTTTGACAATATTAAATTTGTCTTTGTCTTAGAAAAATTATTATAATAGTTAAAATGTAATTTTGAAAGTTAAAGAATCCCGCTATTCAATGATATTTTTCATGGTGAGGATGTTCGGGAATCTTGTTGTTTTAAATAAAAAATATTTTGGAGGGATTTGTTTGCCTAAGATATTAGTAAGAAAGAGTGCTCCTTTAGAAGGCACTGTAAAGATAGATGGAGCAAAGAATGCAGCACTTCCTATTATAGCTGCTTCACTTTTAGGAACAGAGCCGATAGTGCTTGAAGATGTTCCAAATTTAGTAGATGTAAAAATAATTTTGAAAGTTTTAGAGAGTTTGGGTGCTAAAATAGAGTTTCTATCTGAAAATAGAGTTTCTATTGATTCTAGCAATATTAATTCTTTTGTAACAGATAGAAGTTTAATGGAAAAGATGAGAGCCTCATTTTTGGTTATGGGTCCATTGCTTGCAAGATTTGGTAGAGCAGACGCATTTTTACCAGGAGGCTGTGCAATAGGTTCTCGACCTATTGATTTGCATTTAAAAGGATTTAAAAATTTAGGTGCTTTAATTGAAGAAGAACCTGATAAGATTTCTGCAAGATGTGAAAAACTTTATGGTGATACTATTTATTTAGATTTTCCTTCTGTAGGTGCAACTCAAAATATAATGATGGCTGCAACTTTAGCTAAAGGCGAAACTGTAATTGAAAATGCAGCAAAAGAACCTGAAATTGTAGATTTAGGAAATTTTCTAAATAAAATGGGAGCAAAAGTATCAGGTGCTGGTACTTCTACCATAACAATAGTTGGTGTAGAAAAATTAGGAGGAACAGTTCATACAATTATTCCTGATAGGATTGAAGCTGCTACATTTATGATAGCTGCTGCGATTACAGGAGGAAAGGTTGTAGTTCAAAATTGTATTTCAAACCATATCAAACCTGTTATTGCAAAATTGAAAGAAACAGGCGCCTATGTTGTAGTAAATGAAGATGAAGATTCAATTTTTGTAAAGGGAAGCGACAAGATTAAGGGAACAGATATTAAAACTTTACCTTATCCAGGTTTCCCAACAGATGTTCAAGCACAATTTATGGCTTATTTATGTGTATGTGAAGATCAAGCAAAAGTTACAGAAACTGTTTTTGAAAATAGATTTATGCATGTTGATGAGCTTAATAAAATGGGGGCTATTATCGCAACAAGTGGAAAAGAAGCTAGAATTGCCGGTGTTAGAAAACTTGTTGGAGCAGATGTTAAAGCGACAGATTTAAGAGCGGGAGCAGCTCTTGTTTTAGCTGGTCTTGTTGCAGAAGGTACAACAACAATTGGAAATATTTATCATATAGATAGAGGATATAATGATTTTGTAGGTAAAATGAAATCATTAGGAGCAAATATTGAAAGAGTAGAAGATTAATTTTTTAGGAAACTAGTTATAGTTTCCTAAATTTATATACAGGAGAAGTTATGAAATTAACAGGAGAAGTTATAAAGGTCAGATATGTAAATGAAGAAAATGGATATTCTGTTTTTGACTTAAATACAAGTGATGGTGAAATCAAAATTGTAGGTATTTTTGATTCTGTTAATGTCGGAGAAAGTTTGGAAGTTGAAGGAGAGTTTACATATGATAATAAGTATGGTGAACAGCTGAACGCAACTTCCTATCAAAAAAAATTACCTAGTTCAATTGCTGAAATTCAAAGATATTTGGCAAGTGGAATTATTTCTACTATTGGGACTAAGAATGCAAGTTATATAGTTGAACAGTTTGGTAAAGAAAGTTTAAATATAGTTTTTGATGAAACTGATAGATTGATTGAAGTTAGAGGAATTGGAAAGAAAAGCATTGAAAAAATAAAAAAATCTGTTGAAGAATTAAGATTTAGCAAAAATATTTTATTTCATCTTAGCGGACTTGGAATAAGTCTAAGTTTATCTAAAAAAATTTATAATGTTTTTCGTGAAAATACTTTAGAAGTTATTAATGAAAATCCGTATAAGCTGATAAAAAATATAAAAGGGATTGGGTTTTTAAAAGCTGATGAAATAGCTTTAAAAAATAATTTGGACAAAAATAGTCCTTATAGAATTGAATCAGCCATCCTTTATGTATTAAATCAAAAAGCTATAAATTTTGGACATGTTTACTATCCAAAAGAAAAACTTACTGATGAAGTTTCTAAACTAATAGGAGTTGAAACAGAACTTATAGGACCTGTATATATGAATTTACTTTTATCTTCAGATATAGTTATAGACAATTCTTTCGAGGAATCAAATATTTATTTGGATTATTTATATGTTTCCGAAAGTTATATTGCTAGTAAACTTGCAAAAATGGCTTTAAATGAGGATTTCAAAATTTTATTTGACATTGATAAGGAAATAAAGAAATCTATTAAAAGTCTATCAATACAATTATCAAAAATTCAAATAGACGCAATAAAATCTTGTTTTGAAGAAAATATTTCTATTATAACTGGTGGACCGGGTACAGGAAAAACCACAATAATAAATACAATATCTAAGATATATTTAGACAATGGGTATAATATTTTTCTTTGTGCTCCAACGGGTAGAGCTGCAAAAAGGATTGAAGAAACTACAGGAATAGAGGCTAAAACTATTCACCGAATGTTAGGTTATATTCCAAGTAGTTATGATGATATTGGACATTTCGAGTATAATGAAGGTAATTCTTTAGATACTGATGTAATTATTATTGATGAGATGAGTATGGTTGATGTAGTTCTTTTTGAAAAACTTTTAAGAGGAATAAAGGATAATACCAGATTAATTATTGTTGGAGATGTTGACCAACTCCCAAGTGTCGGTGCAGGAAATGTCTTAAGGGATTTAATTAATTCAGAAAAAATAAAATATACTAAGCTTGTTGATATTTTTAGGCAATCTGAAAGTAGTAATATAATTGTTAATGCTCATAAAATTAATAATGGTCAAGAACCGATTTTAAATGAAAAAAATAGTGATTTTTTCTTTTTGAAAACAGAAACCCCAGCAAGTACTAGAAATGTTGTAGTTGATTTGATTAGTAAAAGACTTCCAAATGCTTATGGTTATGATTTTTCTAAAGACATTCAAATTCTTACTCAAAGTAGAAAGGGAATGTGTGGAGTTTTTGAATTAAATAGATTGTTACAGGATATTTTAAATCCAAAAACTGAAACGACTGATGAGATTTTAGTAGGTAATAAACTCTTTCGTGTAAATGATAAAGTTATGCAAACTAAAAATAATTATAATCTTTCATTTTTTGATTCTGATGGAGAAGAAAATTTTGGTGTGTATAATGGAGATATGGGGCATATTATTTTCATTGATAAATCAAGTAAGAAGTTGACAGTTGAAATGGATGATAAGAGGCTTATAGATTATACCTTAGAAGATTTAGATAATTTAGAATTAGCTTATGCAATAACTATACATAAGTCTCAAGGTTCTGAATTTAAATCTGTAATTATTCCTATGTTTGACGGATATAGACTACTTCAAACCAGAAATTTATTATATACTGCAATTACAAGAGCTAAGGAAAATATTGTACTAGTTGGAGATAAGAATGTTATGAACAATATGATTAGAAACAACACTATAAATAGCAGATATTCTAATTTGGAAAATAGGATAAAACATTTTTACGGACTTGTAGAGGAATTACTATAATGATAAAAAAATTTTTAAAAAGTTTCTTTTTTAATGAGGATTATTGTTTTTTCTGTAAAGATAATATTGTAAAAGACTTTTATTTGTGTGAGGACTGTTTATCCAAAATCAGAAAATATGATAAGGAAATTTTTAATGATTATGGAGAAGAATATTTTAAAAAAGATATTTTGTTCTATTATTCTGGAATCTTAAAGACAAAAATTAAGGAATTTAAGTTTGAAAATGGAGTATATTTGAAAAAACCTTTTGGAAAGTTGATGTATGAAAACTTGGATAAATCTTTGCTTAAAAAGATGGATTATATTGCCTATGTTCCTTCAAGTAAAAAGAAAATTAGACAAAGAGGGTATAATCATTCAAAACTTCTTGCAGAAGAAATTTCAAAATATTCTAATATAGCGTTGTTTGACAAGCTATATAAGATAAAAAATACTAAATCACAACATTTTCTATCTCTTGAAGAAAGAAGTGTAAATTTAAAAAATTCTTTTTTAGTTGATTGTGATTTAACAGGAAAGAATATTTTACTTATAGATGATATTCATACAAGCGGAGCTACAATTGATGAGTGTTATAAGGAATTTAAAAAAGCTAATTGTAATTTTGTTTGGGTTGTATGTCTGTGTGGAGTTTTTTAATTTAAGCGAGTTGAATTTACTCGCTTTTAAATTGTTTATTTTAATAAAAATATTATTGTAAATTTCGTTATAAAAAAATTGAAGAAAAGTCGTAGTTTTAATTGTAAACCATTATTTAAAATGATATAATATAAGTGTAAATCATACAATTTATTTTTTACTAACATAGGGGGAATTATGAAAATATTTAAAAGAATTTTAATTTCATCTTTAGCACTTGTTTTAAGTGCCGGACTTCTTGTGGGGTGTGGTTCTAAAAAAGAATCTAAAAAATCTGCTGACGGAAAAACTATTATTGAAAAGCTTTCAATTGGTTTTGTACCTTCAAGGGAACCATCAGAAATAGTTACTGCAACTGAACCTTTAAAGAAGTTACTAAAGGAACAATTAGCAAAAGAAGGCTATGATGTTAAAAATGTTGATATAACAGTTGGAACAAGTTTTGAAGCTGTTGGTGAAGGACTTAATGCTGGAACTTTAGATGTTGGGTTTATTCCAGCGGGGACTTATGTTTTATATAGAGATGGAGCAGAAGTTCTTTTGACTGCTACTAGAAAAGGTCTTTCTTTGAATGACGATTCTGCTAAAGTTTGGAATAATCAAAAACCTACTAAGAAAACAGAAGATCAAGCTACATCTTATAGAGCATTAATTATTGCTGGTCCATCTGAAAAAGGACAAGCAATTGCTAAAAAAGTAAATGCTGGAGAAAAATTAACTTGGGATGATGTAAAAGATTTAAAATGGAGTGTTATGAATCCAACTTCACCTGCAGGATATATCTATCCAACTCTTTGGTTAAATGAAAATTTTGGAAAAACTATTAAAGATTTAGGAAATAATGCAATTTTAAGTGATTCTTACGGTTCTGCTTTTGCTAGACTTGCTTCAGGTCAAGTAGATGTGCTTTGTACATATGCTGATGCTAGACTTGATCAAGAAAAGAAATGGACTGAAAATTATGGAAGAAAATCATCAATTTGGGATGAAACAAATCTTATTGGTGTAACAACTCCTATATATAATGATACTGTAAGTGTTTCTAAGAAGTCCAAAAATATAACACCTGAATTTAAGAAAGCTTTAGAAAAAGCTTTGATTGAAATTGCTAAAACAGAAGAGGGTAAGAAAGTTATAGCTGTTTATAGTCATGAAGGTTATCAACCAGCAAAAGATAGTGACTATGATAATGAGGCAAAAGCTCAAGAAATTGTAAAAAAATTAAAATAATTATGAATTAATTAAATTGTGTGAGAATTAGGGAGAGAGAAATCTCTCCTTTTTTAACAAAATATATGGAGAAAAAAATGATAGAATTTAAAAAAGTTAGTAAAGTTTATCCTAATGGAACGAAGGGATTAATTGATGTAGATTTAAAAATTGATCAGGGAGAATTTGTAGCTATTATAGGACTTTCCGGTTCAGGAAAATCAACACTAATAAGATGTGTCAATAAGATGCATGAGATTACTGTCGGAGAATTAATTGTAAATGATGTTGATGTAAAAAAATTAAGCGGATCTGATATTAGAAAGTTTAGAAGAAAAATTGGTATGATTTTTCAATCTTTTAATTTAGTTACTAGAACCACAGTTATAAAAAATGTTTTAACTGCATTTGTTCCAGATTTAACTGGTTTTAGAAAATTCTTTGGAATATTTCCTAAGGAATGTAAGATTAAGTCTTTAGAAGCACTGGATAAAGTAGATATGTTGGAAAAAGCTTATGTAAGAGTTGACCAACTTTCAGGTGGTCAGCAACAAAGAGTAGCTTTAGCAAGAGCCTTAGGACAAAGTCCACAAATTATTTTAGCTGATGAACCTGTTGCAGCTCTTGATCCCGTAACTTCAAATCAAGTTATGGATGATTTTAGAAAAATAAATAAAGAAAATAAAATTACTATTTTAATAAATATTCACGATGTAGATTTAGCTTTGAAATATTGCGATAGAGTCGTAGGAATAAACAAAGGTAGAATTGTTTATGATGGAGCGGCAAGTGATATTACAAAAGAAATTTTAGATAAAATTTACCAAAAAGATTTATTTGCAACTGGAGAATAATATGAAAAATATATTTGATACTATAATTCCAAAAGAAAAAATAGAGTTAGACAATGGAAAAGTAGTTTTTAGACCACGTTCAAAAACTCCTTTAATTACGATTATTGTAATTTTATTGATGTATATTTCAATAAAGGTTACTGGTTTTAATTTTGAAGTTTTTAATAATTTTGGAAACTTTTTTAATATTTTAAAAGGAATGATTCCACCTGACTTTAGTTATTCTAAAGAGGTTTTAACTCCACTTTTTGACACTATAAAAATGTCTTTGATGGGTTCGTTTTTAGGTGCATTAGTTTCATTGCCTATTGCTATTTTAGCATCTAGCAATATTACTAAAAATAAATTTGTAAATGGATTTTTTAAATTATTTTTAAGTATTTTAAGAACTTTACCATCTCTTGTTTGTGCTTTAATAGCTACTTATATATGGGGTCTTGGGACTTTTGCTGGAACTGTAGCAATTTTTATTTTTTCATTATCTTATGTTGGAAAATTATTGTATGAATCAATAGAAACTGTTGATATGGGAGCTTTTGAATGTATGGAATCTATGGGATTTACTAAATTCTATGCTTTTAGATATGCTATATTACCAGTTGTTTTACCTTCATATATTTCAACTGCATTATTCAACTTTGAAGGTAATGTTAGATATGCTGCAATTTTAGGCTATGTTGGTGCAGGTGGTATTGGTATGATTTTGAATGAAAAACTCGGCTGGAGAGAATATTCAAAAGTTGGTACCATAGTATTTTTATTACTTTTAACTGTTTTTGTAATAGAAATTATAAGTGAACATTTTAGAGGAAGGTTGGAGTAATGGAAATGATGAATTCAAAAGTAGAAGAAAAATTAAAAAAAGAGCCAAAATCATATACTTATATTATAGCTGTTATTGTAATAGTTTTAGGACTTTTAATTTGGTCTGCGATGTCAATTAAAAAGGGTGATGATGTTAAAGACTCAATGACAATTGCTAAAAATATTATAAGTGGTATATTACATCCCGATTTAGAATTTCTTTTTAGACTTGACAATAAAGGTGTAATTTATTTACTTTTTGAAACAATGTGTATTGCATTTCTGGGTACAATAATTGGAGCGATTATTTCTATTCCTTTTGCATTTATTTCTGCAAAGAAAATTGTTTCAAAATATGTGGCTGTAATTGGAAGATTTTTTACAATGTGTGTTAGAACTGTTCCTGCTTTTATTTATGGACTTATGTTTATAGGTGTTACAGGTCCGGGAGCATTGGCAGGGGTATTTACAATGTCAGTTGTTTCAATAGGCATGGTTACTAAATTATATATAGATGTTATAGAAGATTTAGATTTTGGAATTATTGAATCTCTTTCAGCGATTGGTTGTACAAAAATAGAACAAATAAGATATGGAATTTTACCTCAAATTTATTCAAAGTTAATTTCTATTGTTATTTATAGATTTGATATGAATTTAAGAGATGCGTCTGTTCTTGGGCTTGTAGGAGCAGGTGGAATTGGGGCACCACTTATTTTTGCAATGAATAATTATCGTTGGAATGAAGTTGGATCAATTTTAGTTGGAATAATTATTTTAGTTTTA
Source organism: Parvimonas sp. C2 (assembly GCF_035282405.1). Lineage (NCBI taxonomy): Bacteria > Bacillati > Bacillota > Tissierellia > Tissierellales > Peptoniphilaceae > Parvimonas > Parvimonas sp. C2. Next base: position 316,989 of record NZ_JAYKBP010000001.1, on the reverse strand, counting down.
ATTATAGAGGTCTTTTCAAATAATGTAAGAAGAAAATTGGCGAGGGGATATTAATGGCTTTTAAAATTTTATCTACCACTGATGTTCATGGTAATTTATTGGCATATAATTTTGTAAACTCTGCAATAGCAAGTAAAGGTCTTTCAAGATTTTCTACCTTTTTAAAAGAAGAAAGAAAAAAAGGAAAAATAATTTATGTTGATAATGGAGATATAAACCAAGGAACACCTTTGGTAACCTATGCTAATGCTAATTTAAAAGAAAATATAGTTGCCAAAGCTCTTAATCATTTACATTGTGATTATATAAATATTGGAAATCACGATTTTAACTATGGTAGTGAGTTTTTATATAATTATGTTAAAGAAAATGATGCAAAATGTATTACTGGTAATGTAAAGTATAAAGATGAAAAACTTGGAAATACAGATATTATTTGCATAGATAATAAAAAAATTGCATTAATTGGAGTTGTAACTGATTATATTGACCATTGGGAAAATCCTAAAAATTTAGAAAATTTGGAAATCTTAAGCGTTTTTGAAACTGTTAAAAACTCAGTTGAAGCTGTTAGAGATAAGGTTGACTATGTGGTAGTTTTTTATCATGGCGGTTTTGAAAGGGATTTGGAAAGTGGAAATCCTACTGAAAACTTGACAGGAGAAAATGTTGGCTATGAGATTTGTGATAAAATTTCCGGAATAGATGTTTTAGTTACAGGTCATCAACATAGGACTTTAACAGGGAAGATAAAAGATACACTTGTAATACAATGTGCAGATGGCTGTTATACTTGTATGGAAGTTTTATTTGATGAAAATATTTCAGTTAATCTTAAAGACATTTCAGGATATGAAATTGATGTTGAAATGGAAGAAAAATTTAAAGAAGTTTTAAATGAAACTGAAAAATGGTTGGATATTGAAATTGGTAGTTGTAATAAAGAAATGTATATTTCTGACACAAAGACTGCTCAATTGGAAAAACATTCAATTACAAGTTTTATAAATAAAATTCAAAAGGAAACAATGGGAGCTGATATTTCTTCTTGTTGTCTTTTTGAAGTTATGCCCGGTTTTGGTGAAAAATTAAGATATAGAGATATAATTCTAAATTATCCATTTCCAAATACATTAGTTTTAAAAGAAATGAGTGGACAAAATATTTTAGACTACTTAACACAGCTTTCAACTTATTGGATTGTTAAAGATAATAAAATTAATATTAATCCGAAATTTTTATATCCGAAAAGAGAAATGTACAATTATGATATGCTTGACGGAATAGAATATACAATGAATATTTCAAAAAGTGGAAATAATTTTATAACAGATGTAAAAGTAGATGGAGAAGAGTTAATTTTAGATAAAAAATATAAACTTGTATTAAATAATTATAGGGCTACTGGTGGAGGAAACTTTTCGTTTTTCCCGGAACTTAAAACTCTTAAAGAAGATACAAGGGATATTGCCGAAGTTTTAATAGATTATGTAAAAGAAAATAAATATGTTGAAATTGAGGACAAGAATAATATAAAATTAAAAATTGTTGATTAGACAAAAAGACTATTGCAATTGATGTAATAGTCTTTTTAAATTTAAACATGAAGAAGTAAGGACAAAAAAAGATATATTATTTTTTAATACATCTTTTAAAAGTAAGTTATTTTATTTCCAAATAAACAGGGCAGTGATCACTACCTAAAATGCTTTGATGAATTTGTGCATCTACAAGTCTATTATCCATATCTTTTGAAGTTAAGAAATAGTCAATTCTCCAGCCTGTATTTCTTTCTCTTGATTTTCCAAAATAACTCCACCAACTGTATTCATTTTCCTTATCTGGATAGAAGTATCTAAAAGTATCTGTAAAGCTTTCTAAAAGAATAGACATCTTATCTCTTTCTTGATCCGTAAATCCTGCATTTTTTCTATTAGTTTTTGGATTTTTTAAGTCAATTTCTTTATGAGCGACATTTAAATCTCCACAAACTATTACGGATTTAGTTTTATTTAATTCAAGTAAATAATTTCTAAAAGCATCTTCCCAAACCATTCTATAGTCAAGTCTTAAAAGTTCTTGTTTTGAGTTTGGTGTATAACAAGTTACTAAAAAGAAATCATCATATTCTAAAGTTATAAGTCTTCCTTCATTGTCATGTTCTTCAATTCCCATTCCATATTTTACACTTAAAGGTTTGTATTTTGTAAAAATAGCAGTTCCACTATATCCCTTTCTTTGTGCATAATTGTAATAAGCTTCATATCCTTCCAGTTCAAGGTCAAGTTGACCTTCACTCATCTTAATTTCTTGTAAACAGAAAAAATCTGCATTAATATCATTAAAATAATCTAAAAATCCTTTTTTAATACAAGCTCTAAGTCCATTCACATTCCAAGAAATAAATTTCATTTAATCACCTCATATTATTTTTAATCAACCTAGTTAATTATACCATAAATTTATCATTTAAAATAGCTTTAAATTGAAACTGTTGAAATAAAATATCTTTTGATGTAAAATATAATAGAATATATAATTAGGAGGATTTTATGATAGATTATAAAAAAGTTTATGAAGAATGGTTAAATAATAAATTTTTTGATGAAGAAACAAAAAATGATTTACTTTCAATAAAAGATAATGAAGAAGAAATTAAAGATAGATTTTATAAAGTTTTGGAATTTGGAACAGCAGGCCTTCGTGGGAAACTTGGAGCAGGAACAAATAGAATGAATAAGTATATGGTTTCAAAGGCTGCTCAAGCTCTTGCGAATACTATTATTGATCATGGTCAAGAAGCTATTGATAGAGGAGTTGCTTTAAGTTACGATGTAAGATATGGCTCAAAAGAATTTGCAGAACTTACTTGTTCAATAATGGCAGGAAATGGAATTAAATCATATATTTATAAGGGAATTAGACCTACTCCAATGTGTTCTTATGCAATTAGAAAATTAAATTGTATAGCAGGGGTAATGGTTACTGCAAGTCATAATCCTCAAGCTTATAATGGATATAAAGCATATTGGAAAGAGGGATCTCAAATACTTGATGATATAGCAAATCAAATTTCAGCCTACATGGATAAAATTGAAAAGTTTGAAGATGTTAAACAAATTCCTTTTGAGGATGCTCTAAAGAGCGGAATTGCAAAATATATTGATGATTCAGTAGATGAGGATTACCAAAAAGAAGTTTTAAATTTAACTATAAATGACGAAAATATAGATAAAGATATTAAGGTTGTTTACACTCCTTTAAATGGTGTTGGAAATTTACCAGTTAGAGGAGTTTTAAAAAGGAGAGGATTTAATAATATTTTTGTCGTAAAAGAACAAGAAATGCCGGATCCAGAATTTACAACTGTTGGATATCCAAATCCGGAAGTTCCTAAGGCTTTTCTATATTCTGAAAAATTAGGTAAAGAAGTTGGAGCTGATATTTTAATTGCAACTGATCCGGATTGTGATAGAGTTGCCCTTGAAGTTAGAGATAAAAATGGAGAATATGTATTTTTAAATGGTAACAGAATAGGAGCTCTATTATCATATTATATTTTCTCACAAAGATATGCACTTAATAATTTACCTGAAAATCCTGTTTTAGTAAAATCTATTGTAACTGGAGATTTATCTAGAGTGATAGCAAAAAAATATGGAATAGAAACAGTTGAAACTTTAACAGGTTTTAAAAATATATGTGGTAAGACAAATGAATATGATGTAACTAAAGAAAAAAATTATGTTTTTGGATATGAAGAAAGTATTGGCTTTTGTTATGGTACATTTATAAGAGATAAAGATGCTGTCGGGGCTTCAATGATGGTTGTAGAAATGACTGCATACTATAAAAAACAAGGAAAGAGTCTATTAGATGTATTAAATGATATTTATCAAGAATTCGGATATTACAATGAAAGACAAATTTCTCTTGAACTTGAAGGAATTGAAGGGCAACAAAGAATCGGAAGAATGATGGAAGACTTTAGAAAAAATCCTATTAAAGAAATGAGAGATATTTCTTTAAAAGAAATAATTGATTTTAAGGATGGATATTTAGATTTTCCAAAACAAAATTGCCTAAAATATTATTTGAATGATGAATCTTGGTATGCTTTAAGACCATCAGGAACAGAACCTAAGATTAAATTATATATTTATACAATAGGAAAAACTGAGCAAGAAAGTATTGATAAATTAGACTTAATCGAAAAAGAATGTAGAGAAAAAATGAATAATGGAAAATAAATTAAAGGAAGGTATGTTAATTCATGCCTTTTTTCATAAAAAACTATATTAATATAAAAAGTAGAGTCGAAACACTCTACTTTTAATGAACTAAATTAATTTCAATAATTTTTTTAAATAATAGAAATGGTGCCGGCAGTGGGACTCGAACCCACACACCCTTGCGGATAACAGATTTTGAGTCTGTCTCGTCTGCCAGTTCCGACACGCCGGCAAATTTAATTACTGGAATAGTATAACATAAAAGTAAAAACATTTCAATATTTTTGATGAAAATTTTTTGTGAAAAATATTAGAAATATTTTATCAATATAACAAATAGACTTTACTAATTAAAAAAATTTTTGTATAATAGTAAAAATTAATTTAATAGAATAAAAAATTTTTGCATAATTGTAGGAGGTAATAATATGTCAAAATTAACAGTATTCGATCATCCGGTTATTTCTCACAAGTTGGGATATTTAAGGGATAAAAGAACCGGAGGGAAAGATTTTAGAGCTTTGGTAAATGAAATTTCAATGCTTATGGCTTATGAAGTTACAAGAGATTTAAAAACTGATGAAGTAGAAATTGAAACACCATTACAAAAAACAAAGGTTAAGAGACTATCCGGGAAGAAGTTAGGAGTAGTACCCATTTTAAGGGCGGGACTTGGAATGGTTGAAGGAATGTTAAATATTCTTCCTGCTGTAAAAGTTGGACATATTGGATTATATCGTGATCCTGAAACTTTACAACCTGTTGAATATTATTGTAAATTACCTGTAGATGCCGAAGAAAGAGACTTTTTAGTTCTTGATCCAATGCTTGCTACTGGTGGTTCAGCATCTGATGCAATTAAACTTTTAAAACAAAAGGGTTGTAAAAATATTAAATTAGTTTGTATAATTGCGGCTCCTGAAGGAGTTAAGGCTGTTCAAAAAAATCATCCTGATGTGGATATTTTCGTAGCTGCATTAGATGAAAAACTAAATGAACATAGCTATATTATTCCTGGACTTGGAGATGCAGGAGATAGGTTATTCGGAACAAAATAATTTATAAAATTTAAAAAGTTGGAGTTTTCTCCAACTTTTTAAATCGCTAAATCTATCTTTTGTCTTGTATTTTACAAATTTTAGTAACCACCATTTGTAGTAGAAAATAGGAATCATTGAAAGAGATGTAACAATATAAATATATCTTGAATTTCTGAACAATAATGCTATAAAAAATATATTATTGAAATAATTAAGTAAAAATTTCCATATTTTTCTATTATATCATCTCTTGTTTTTTCTAAAATTTCATTTTCCTTATAATAAGGAACTTCTTTTACTTTAATTATTTTTTTATAATTAAATACTTTTTTATTAAACCGATAATTTCTATAAACACTAAGAAGTAAGATGTTATTAATTTCCTCCAACTTTTTATATAGTTACAATTCCTTCATTTTCTGTTCTTATTTCAATATATAATTAAAGTGATTTTATCTATATCATTATATATTGATTATTGTGGTTTGCCAGCAAAGAAATAAAAATGTACGATTAGATATAAATTTAGGAATTTATTTAATAAACTTTTTAAAATTTTATAAATATGATATAATTAAGAAAAATATAAAATCGAGGTGATAGGAAATGTTTAAAAATAAAAAATTGTTTATTATAACATTAGTGTTAACCTTATTTATTTTTACAGGTTGTTCTAACAATATGCAAGTCAAGGACTTCTTTGAAAAATCAAAAGAGGCAAGCGATAAAATTCAGTCTTTTATATTGGATACTGAAACTAAAAATGAAATTGATGGGAAAATTAAGTCTCAACTTATTCATGCAGAATTATTAAATAATGCTAATACAAAGAAAATCAAAAAAGGAAAAGGAAGCGTAAAATATAAAGGAGCTAGAGAAAAAGGAGAAGTAGATTGTGATATTGTATTTGTTGGAGATGCAAAAAATACATTAATAACAACTTTCAAAGAAAACGGAAAAAATAAAGAAACAAAGAAAGAAAATTCTAAATACAGAGTAACTCCTGATTATTATGAGTTAATGGATGGAATTTATACTCTTAAAGAAAAAGATTTAATATTAGAAGAAGAAAATGATGAATATCATTTAAAATTAAAAAGTGAAAATAAAAATTTTAAGGTTTTTAATATATTGAAATCACAATATGGATTGGATCTAGGAAATGTTTATGAGGATGAAGTTGATGTAAAGTTTAAAGCTGTATTTGATAAGAAGACATTTTATTTAAAAAGTATAGTTTGGAGTATAGAATATAATGGAAATAAAGGAGCTTTCAAATTAGAAAATACTACAACATATTCTGATTGGGATAATGTAAATTTAGATAAAAAATAAATGGGTACTTTTAAAAATGTGATAATGAACAAAAGTGCAAAATTGAGGTGATGTGAAATGTTTAAAAATAGAAAAATTTTTGTAATAACATTAGTATTGACAATCTTTGTTTTTACAGGTTGTTCAGGAAAAATGAAAGTTAGGGAATTTTTTGAAAAGTCAAAAGAGGCAAATGATAAAATTCATTCATTGGTACTGGATGATGAAACTAAAAATACAACTAAGGAAAGTACAAGTATTCAAACACTTCACGCAGAATTGATAAATAATGTTAATAACAAAAAAATTATCAAAGGAAAGGGATACATTAGATATAAAGGAAAAGTGAATAAAGGAGAGGTAGATTATGATGTTGTATTTGTTGGGGACAGCAAAAAAACATTAATCAAAACTACTAAAGTAGACGGAAAAGAGGAAAAAACTGAAAAACAAGGTTCTGGTTATTATGTAAATCCTGATTATTATAAATTGTTGGATGGAATTTATGCTCTTAAAGAAAAAGATTTAGAATTAGAAGAAAAAAACGATGAGTATCATTTAAACTTAAAAAGTGGAAGTAAAAATTTAAAGGTTTTTGAAATATTGAAATCACAATATAAATTGAACTTAACGACTGTTACTGAATACGAAGTTGATTTAAAATTTGAAGCTGTATTTGATAAGAAGACGTTTTATTTAAAAAGTATAGTTTGGAGTATAGAATATAATGGGAAAAAAGGACCTTTTAAAATAGAAGATACTACAAAATATTCCGAATGGAACAATACAAAAATTGAAGGAACTAAATAGATTAAATATCATAAAATGCTAATCTTTATGAATAGCATTTTTTTATTTTGACAAATATGTTATAATAAATAAAGATTTGTTTTTGGAGGGTAGAAAATGTTTAAGAAGAAAAAACTTTACTTAATAGGATTAATGTCTATAATATTTATTTTTTCAGGTTGTTCGAGTGAATTATCTGAAAAATCAGATGAAAGGAAAACTAGTGAATCATCTGAAAAATCAAATGAAAGGGAAACTAGTGAATCATCTGAAAAATCAAATAAAATTAAAATTAGTGAATTATTTGAAAAAGTAAAAAAGGAAAATAATAATATTGAATCAATAGCATTACTTAATGAGGGAAATAATAAATACAATGGAAAAGAAACACAACAAGTTCTGAAGGCAGAATTGATAAATGACAAGGATACTAAAAAAATCATCAAGGGTAAAGCAAGAGCTAGATATACAGGGTATTCTAATGATGAACAAAGGAATTATGATGCTGAGTTTCTTGGAGATAAGAATAAAACAATGATTATAACTAGAAAAATAAATGGTGTAACTAAAACCGAAAAGCAGAATGGAGTTTATGAAGCACATCCAGATTATTTTAGATTGTTAGATAACATTTATTCTTTTAATGAAGATGACCTAACATTAGAAGAAGTAAACGATGAATACCATTTAAAAATTAAAAATGATGATAATAATAAATCAAAAATTATTAGTTTATTGAAATCTGAATATAATTTGAGCTTGAAAAAAGTTACTGAAAATGAAATTGATATAAAATTTGAAGCTGTGTTTGATAAGAAGACATTTTATTTAAAAAATGTAACTTGGACTTTAGAATATACTGGAAATAAGGGTCCTTTTAAAATAGATAATGTTACGACATATTCAGATTGGAATAATGTAAAATTGGATGAAAATAGATAGACTAAATATCATAAAATGCTAATCTTTATGGATAGCATTTTTTTATTTTGACAAATATGTTATAATAAACAAAAATTTATTTTTGGAGGATAGATAATGTTTAAGAAGAAAAAACTTTTTTTTATTGGACTATTGTTTGTAATAATTACTTTTTCGGGTTGTTCAAATAAGGTTGGAGTTAATGAATTATTTGATAAATTTAAAAATGCAAATAATAATATTGAATCTATATTATTACTTAATGAAATAATTAATGGGGGAAATGGAAGTTCAACTAAACAAATTCTAAAAGGGGAATTAATAAATGATAAAGATTCTAAAAAAATTACCAAAGGAAAAGTAATAGTTAGATATTCAGGGTCTTCAAATATTGAACAAAATAATTATGATGTTGAGTTTGTTGGAGATGAAAGTAAAACAAGTATAATGACTAGAAAAATAAATGGAGTAGATAAAAAAACTGAAAAACAAAATAGTAATTATGATGTGTTTCCAGATTATTTTAGATTGTTAGAAGGTATTTATTCTTTTACTGAGAATGATTTAACATTGGAAGAAGTTAATGATGAATACCATTTAAAAATTAAAAATGATGATAATAATAAATCAAAAATTATTAACATATTGAAAGCTGAGTATAAGTTGAATTTAAAAAAAATTTCTGAAAATGATGTTACAATAACTTTTGAAGCAGTTTTTGACAAAGATACATATTACTTAAAAAATGTGTTTTGGACTTTAGAACATGTCTCAAATAACGAAACAACAAAAATTACTAATACTACAAGTTTTTCAAAATGGAATGATGTAAATTTAGATAAATAGAATTAAAAATGTTGCTCTAGATAGGGTAACATGTTTTTGACAACTCTAGAATAAAATGCTTTAATATTAATTATATGTATTGAAATATATGTTATTTTATGTTATAATCTTGGGGTATGTAAATAGAAAATAATATAATTTTTATATAATGACTAGGAGGAAATTAAATGAATACTAAATTAGTATCAAGAGATGAAAAGAAAGTAGTTTTTACATCAGAAATTAGTCCAGAAGCTTTTCAAGCTTCAATTAATAAAGTTTATAACAAAATGAAATCAAGATTTAACATTCCAGGTTTTAGAAAGGGTAAAGCTCCAAGAAAAATTATTGAATTAAATTATGGAGAAGGCATTTTCTTTGAAGATGCTGTTAATGAATTATTACCTGAGTTATTTGAAGAAGCTATTAAAGAATTGGAAATCGCTAAAGAAATTTGTGGAATGCCTAAAATTGATATTGAAGAATTTGATAAAAACAAAGCTATAATTATTAAATTTGATCAAGAATTAAAGCCTGTTCCTGAATTAGGAGATTATAAAAATCTAGTTGCTGATGATGTTAAAATTGAGGTAACTGATGAAATAGTTGATGAAAGGGTAAATAAAGAACGTGAAAACAATGCAAGAATTGTTTCAATTGAAGATAGACCAATAAAAGATATGGATACTGTTAACATTGATTTTGAAGGAAGTGTTGAAGGAGTTCCATTTGATGGTGGTAAATCCGAAAATTATGATTTAGTTGTAGGTTCTCATACTTTTATTCCAGGTTTTGAAGAACAATTAATTGGTAAAAATATAGGAGATAATGTTGATGTCAATGTTATTTTCCCAGAAGAATATCATTCAGAAGAATTAAAGGGAAAAGAAGCTCTTTTCAAAGTAAAAATAAATTCAATTAAAGAAAAACAACTTCCTGAATTAGATGATGAATTCGCTCAAGATGTTTCAGAGTTTGATACATTAGACGAATATAGAGCAGATATTAAAAAAAATCTTGTTGAATCAGCAGAAAAAAATGCTTTAGTTCAAAAACAAAACAATGCAATTGATGCTCTTATTGAAAGTTCAAATGTAGAAGCTCCAGAATCAATGATAAATGAAGAAGTTGATAAAGCTTTTAGAGATTTTGCAGGTAGAATTAGACAATATAATATGAGTTTAGATAACTATTTCAAAATGTTAAATACTACTGAAGAAGCAGTTAGAGAACAATTAAGACCAGAAGCTACTAAGAGAGCAAATGCTGAACTTGTTATTGACGCTTTTGCAAAATTAGAAAATATTGAAGTATCTGAAGAAGAAATTGATAAAGAAATTGATGAATTCGGAAAGAATATGAAAGTTAAAGATTTTGAAGAATTTAAGAAGGAATTAAAATCAGGAGAAGGTCTGGAAGGCATTACTGCAAGTTTAATTAGAAGAAAAGCGGTTGATCATTTGGTAAGTCTTGTTAAATTCCAAGAACCTAAAAAAGAAACTGTTGAAGAATAATTAGTTAAAATATAGCTTGCGTTTTGCTAAGCTATATTTTTTATTAGGAGGTAGTTATGGCACTTATACCAATGGTAGTTGAACAAACTAATAGAGGTGAAAGGTCTTATGATATTTATTCAAGACTTTTAAAGGAAAGAATTATATTTTTAAGTGGAGAAGTAAATGATCAAATGGCTGATTTGATTGTTGCACAACTTTTGTTTTTAGAATCAGAAGATCCTAAAAAGGATATTCAAATTTATATAAATAGTCCAGGGGGATCAGTTAGTGCAGGACTTGCGATTTATGATACTATGCAATATATTAAACCCGATGTAAGTACTATCTGTATTGGACGTGCTGCAAGTATGGGAGCATTTTTATTGACTTCAGGAGCAAAGGGAAAGAGATTTGCTTTGCCTAATGCAGATATTATGATTCATCAACCACTAGGAGGAACTCAAGGGCAAGCCGAAGATATTAGAATTCAAGCTCAAAAGATTTTGCAAGTTAGAGCAACTCTTAATGAAATTTTAGCAAAGAGAACTGGTCAATCACTTAAAAAAATAGAAAAAGATACGGATAGAGATTTCTATATGACTGCTTATGAAGCAAAAGAATATGGAATAATCGATGAAGTAATAGAAAATTAAGGAGTTAATTTTGGAAAAAAAGATAACAAGATGTTCTTTTTGTGGAAAAGAGGTAGAAGAAGTAGATCAAATAGTTAGTGGAATTAATGCAAATATCTGTAATGAATGTATTGAAATTTGCCATTCCATGATTGAATACCAAGAAAGAACTAAGAAAAAAGAAAGCTTAGAAAAATTACCAACTCCAGTGGAAATAAAGAAAATTTTGGATGAGTATATAATTCAACAAGACAACGCAAAAAAAGCTCTAAGTGTTGCTGTTTATAATCACTATAAAAGAATTAATAGAGATGTTGAAAGCGAAGTTGAAATACAAAAATCTAATATTTTACTTGTTGGACCTACAGGAAGTGGAAAGACACTTTTAGCTCAAACTCTTGCAAAAGTTTTAGATGTTCCATTTGCAATAGCTGATGCAACAACTTTAACTGAAGCGGGTTATGTTGGAGAAGATGTTGAGAATATAATTTTGAAATTAGTTCAAGCAGCAGACTATGATATAGAAAGAGCTGAAAAGGGAATTATATATATAGATGAAATTGATAAAATTACTAGAAAAAGTGAAAATCCATCAATAACTAGAGATGTTAGTGGAGAAGGTGTTCAACAATCACTTTTAAAAATTATAGAAGGAACTATTGCAAATGTTCCTCCTAAAGGTGGAAGAAAACATCCTGATCAACAATATATACAAGTTGATACTACAAATATTTTATTTATTGTAGGTGGAGCTTTTCAAGGTATAGATTCAATTTTAAAAGCCAGGCTCGAAAAGAAATCAATGGGATTTGGTGCAGATGTTAAAATGGAAAAACTTGATGATTTTTCTGAAATAATTAAGAATTTAAGACCTGAAGATTTACTAAAATATGGTTTGATACCTGAGTTTGTAGGTAGAATACCGATGATTGTAACTTTAGAAAGTTTAAATGAAAATTCTTTAATTAGAATTTTAGAAGAACCAAAAAATGCGTTAATTAAACAGTATAAAGAGCTATTATCTATGGATAATATAGAACTTGAGTTTGAAAAAGATGCAATAAAAGAAATTGCAAAGATAGCTCTTGAAAGAAAAACAGGTGCAAGAGGGTTACGTGCTGTTATAGAAAGTGCTCTTTTAGATACAATGTTTACATTGCCATCTGAAAAAAATGTTGAAAAATGTGTAGTTACAAAAGATGTAGTTTTAGGAAAGGCTAATCCCATTTTAACTTATAAAGAAAGTAAAAAATAGAGGAAAAATATTTATGAGCAATATAAATTTTAATATTGAAGAAAAATTAAATAGACCTGTAATCGCACTTAGAGGGCTTTGGATTTATCCTTATTCTGTAGTTCATTTTGATGCCGGAAGAAAAAAGTCAATAGATGCAATAGAGTCTGCATTAAAAAAGGATTCGATTTTAGTTGCTTTTACTCAAAAAGATGTTAGGATGGAAGATCCTAAGGCAGAAGATTTATATGAAATGGGAACTGTTGTTATCGTTAAACAAATTTTAAAGATGAACAATGGAATAACTAGAGTTTTAGCTGAAGGTATTTGTAGATGTAGGGCAAAGAAAATTTATGATGATGGAAAATTTTTAACAGCAGATGTTGAAGAATTCTATTATGATGAAGTTGAAGAAGATGTAGACTCTGAATTGGCAACTTTAAGAAATATGGTTGAAGTTTCATTTGAAGAATATACAGCTAAGAAAAGACATTTAGATGTTGATACGGAAATTAGTGTTCAAAGTTCTTCTAATATGGATAAATTTACAAATAATGTTGCAAGTTATATAATTCGATTATCTGATGATGAACATTATGAAAACTTTAAAATTTTTGATATGAGAGAAAGACTTGAAAAACTTTATGAGATTTTACAAAATTCTATAAAGTTATCATTCCTAGAAGAAAGTATTTCTAGAAAAGTTTCGTCAAGACTAAATAAAAATCAAAGAGAATATTATCTAAGAGAACAACTTAATATAATAAGAGAAGAACTTGGAGATGGAGAAGATTTAAGTTCTGAATTGGATGATTATGCTAGTGCTATAATGAGTTTCGTATTTGATGAAAATATTGAAGAAATGTTATTTAAGGAAATTAGAAAACTTTCCGAAATACCTTCAGGTTCTCCAGAGGGGAATGTGATTAGAAGTTATCTCGATAAAATAGTTGCATTACCTTGGAAAAAATCTAAAAAAGAAAAATTAGATGTAGCTTATACTAGAAAAATTTTAGATAAAGATCATTTCGGACTTAAGGATGTCAAGGATAGAATTATTGAATCAATAGCTTTAAGAAAAATTTCAAATAATCAAAAGGGCTCAATAATTTGCTTGGTTGGACCTCCGGGAGTTGGTAAAACTTCTATTGCAAAATCCATAGCAAAATCTTTGAATAGAGAATTTGTTTCTATGCGTTTGGGTGGGCTTCATGATGAAAGTGAAATAAGAGGTCATAGAAGAACTTATGTTGGAGCAATGCCGGGTAAAATTTTAACTTTATTAGAACAATGTAAAGTTAATAATCCGGTAATGCTACTCGATGAAATTGATAAGATTTCAAATGACTTTCGAGGAGATCCTTCAAGTGCATTGCTTGAAGTTTTAGATCCTGAACAAAATAATAAATTTACAGATAATTATATAAATATTCCTTTTGATCTTTCAAAAGTTATGTTTATAACTACTGCGAATACAACTTCTACAATTCCATCTCCATTACTTGATAGAATGGAAATTATTCCGGTTTCAAGCTATACTTATGATGAAAAAGAAAAGATTGCTATTGATCATTTGATTCCAAAGGCATTTAAAAACTTTTCAATGACTAAGAAAATGCTTGATATAAAAGCTGATGCAGTAAGAGATATCATTCGTTATTATACAAGAGAATCCGGAGTGAGAAATTTAGAAAGAATGATTGAAAAAATAATTAGAAAGGTAGCAGTGATTTTAGTTTCAAAAGAAAGTCAAAAAGTTACAGTTAATTCAAAAAATCTTGTTGATTTCTTAGGAAAGAAAAAATTCCACGATGATATTTTGGAAAAAGAAGATAAGGTTGGACTTGTAAACGGATTGGCTTGGACAGAAGTAGGAGGAGAACTTTTAACAATAGAAACTGATATTGTAAACGGAACAGGAAAAATTCAACTTACTGGACAACTTGGTGATGTTATGAAGGAATCTGCAATGACTGCAATTTCATTTGTTAGAAGTAAAGCTGATAAATTTAATATTAAAGAAGATTTTTATAAGGAAAAAGATATACACATACATGTTCCCGAAGGAGCAGTACCAAAAGACGGTCCATCTGCTGGTATAACAATGACAACAGCAATAGTCAGTGCTCTTACAAATAGGAAAGTCAATAGACAATTTGCAATGACAGGGGAAGTAACTTTAAGAGGAAGAGTTTTAGCAATAGGAGGACTTAAAGAAAAAATCCTTGCAGCAAATAGATATGGAATAAAAAATATAATCATTCCAAAAGAAAATGAAGTTGATATTGATGAAATTCCTGAAGAAATTAGAGAAACATTAAAAATTTATACAGTTTCCGATGTTTGTGAAGTATTAGATTTAGTTTTAGAAAAAGAGGTGTAATGTGAAAATAATCTCAAGTGAATTAGAACAAATAGCTGCGATTATTTCACAGTATCCTGATTCTAATTTAAAAGAAGTTGCCTTTGCCGGCAGGAGTAATGTTGGGAAATCAAGTTTTATAAATGCTTTCATAAACAGGAAAAATTTAGCGAGAACTAGTTCCAAACCTGGAAAAACAAGAACAGTAAATTTTTATAAAATAAATAATTCATTTAGATTAGTAGATTTACCCGGGTATGGATATGCACAAGTTTCTAAAAGTGAAAAAGAAAAATGGGGAGTAATTATTGAAACCTACCTTTCAAACAGAGAAAATTTGTGTGAAGTTATTCTTATTGTAGATATTAGACATGCTCCTAGTAAAGAAGATGTTATGATGTATAACTGGCTTTTAGAATATGGATTTAGTGGTTATGTTATTGCAACGAAAGCTGATAAAATATCTAAGGGACAGTGGAATAGACATTTAAAGGTTGTTAGAGAAACTTTAGGAATAAAAGAAATGAACTTAGTTATTCCATTCAGTTCTGATTCTAAAGCTAATTTAGAGACAGTTCATAACAAAATAGAAGAAATATTAAAGCTGTGATTGTTCACAGCTTTTTTAGTTGTTATTATTTGATTTTTCAACAGGAATACATAATAATATGATAAGTATTAAAACTGAAATTAGAGTTATAACAAAAGGACCTATTTCTGTTCTAGGGATTTTTCCGACCATTCCTCTATATTTAAAATTAATTCTTATAATATCAAATAGACATACTCCTAAAGTAATAAGATTTAATAAAATACTTAAATTCTTTAGATATTTACAAGAATTTTTCTTGATAAGTGAAAATACAGTTAAACAAAAAAGAATTACAAGAGGAATTAAACTATATAATCCGATTTTTTCATATCCGTAGTATATTGTATCGGGAATATTTCCGGGTGGAATACTACCCATATAAACACGAGACCATGGTAATAATACGGATGATAGAATTCCTGCTAACGATAGAATAATTATATATATTTGTAAGTTTTTTACTTTTCTCATTTTATACCTCCTTAAACAAAAAATTATTCTAGTTAAATTATAACATTGTAGTTTTATTATTTCAATACTTTTTATAAGTGAACTAAATTATCTTCACTATTGACTTTTTGGGGGATTTTTCATAAAATATATTCATAATGATAATCTTTGAAAAGGTTATCTGTTAAGGGGGAGATATTATGAAAAAAATATGGAAAAATAATTTGAACATTTTGTTGCCACTTTTTGTAGTTATGTTTATTTATATTTCATTGGAAATAGGAGTTGCAATGTTTTTTGGTTATGTTATAGATTCTGCCAGTGGAGCAATAAATATGCAATTTTCTAAGGTTATGATTTATACTTTTGCTTTACTTATTACAGAGAGCGTTTTTAAATGGATTTATGAAGTTATGAGTTATAAATTTGTAGCTAAAATGTCTTTAGATACAAAGATTTACATATTTAATAATTTGATAAAACAAGATATCGAAAGTTTTTATAATAATGATGTAGGGGATAAGATTTCAATTCTTACTAATGATATTAATACAATAGAAACAGAGTATTTTAGAACATTTTTAAATTTAGTTAAATCAGGATTTTTATTTATATTTGCTTTTGGTACAATTTTCTATGTTTCCTATCAAATGACAATTGCTTTAATGATATTGTCTATAATTTCATTTGTTTTTGGAAATATTCCGATGAAAAATTTAAAAACTTTTAAAGAGAAATTTTCAAATTCTCAAAGTGAATATACTGCAAGAACAAGTGAATATTTTAATGGTTATGAAACAATCAAAGTATTTGGACTAGAAAAATTTATTTCAAAAGTGTTTTATAATAACTCAAAAAATGTTTATGATAAAGGACTTGCATATCAAAAAAGGTATAGTTTAGTAACTATGATTTCATATTTTTTTGGAGGTTTTACATTTTTAGGTGGTTTTGTTTGTGGGGGATATTTAGCGTATAAAGGATTTATAACACTTGGACAAATGATTGTTTGTGTTCAACTTACAAATCATATTGTAAATCCTTTGATGTTTGCTATAGAATCTTATGGAAAATTTAAGTCTGTTGATAAAATATTAAATAAAATCGAAAATACTTTAATTTCAGAAGAAAATGTTGAAACAACAGAAATTAAAGACTTTAATAATAAGATTTCTTTAGAGGATGTTAGCTTTAAATATGATGATAAAAAAGTTTTGGAAAATATAAGTTTTGATTTTGAAAAAGGCAAAAAATATGCTTTAGTAGGTTTATCAGGAAGTGGAAAATCAACTTTGATGAAGCTAATTTCAAAAAGAATTAAAGCAGATGAGGGAAAAATTTGTATAGATGGAACTGATTTGGATGAAATTTCAAGAAATTCTATTATAAATTTAATTTCAACAATTAATCAAAATGTATTTCTATTCAAAGGAAGTATCTATGATAATATAACATTATTTAGTAAAGATTATTCGGAAGAAAAAGTAAAAGATGTTATATTGAAAGCTGAACTTGGTAAATATTTGGATAGATTGTATGATAAGGAATTGATTTCTGAAAATGCAAATAATTTATCAGGAGGAGAAAAACAGAGAATTTCAATTGCAAGATCTTTGATAAAGGATACAAAGATAATACTTGCTGACGAAATTTTATCAAGTTTGGATAATGAAATTGCATTTTCCATAGAAAAGGGACTACTTGAGCTTGAAAATATAACATTGATTTCTGTAACACATAGATTAATAAAGGAAAATTTAAAACAATATGACAAAATATTGGTATTAAAAGATGGGAAGATAGAAGAAAAAGGTAATTTTGAAGAACTTATGAATTTTGATTCATATTTTAAAAAATTATATACAATTTCTGAAGTTGAGAATAATTAATTATTATACTTGGGAGAATTAATTTATTTATGATAAAAATTGAAAATTTATTTTATAGTTATAATTATTTTGAAAAAGATAGTGGTTTTTTAGGTTCTTTAAAGGATTTTTTCAAAAGAAGAGAAATAAAAAAATTAGCTATTGAAGATTTTAATTTAGAAGTCGAAATGGGAGAAATAATAGGAATCTTAGGTCCCAACGGTTCCGGAAAAACGACATTAATAAAATTGCTTACGGGGATATTAAATCCGGAGAGTGGAATTATTGAGTGTGATGGAAATATTCCTTTTAAGAAGGAAAAATCTTATCTTAAATCAATAGGTGTGGTTATAGGACAGAAGAGCCAATTAATATGGGATTTACCTGCTGAAGAAACTCTTGAGATGTTAAGATGTATTTACAAGATTGATAAAACAAGTTATAGAAATAAATTGAATAATATGGTAAGATTATTAAATTTAGAAGATAAGCTAAGAATTCCGGTTAGAAAATTATCGCTTGGAGAGAGAATTAAGTTTGAGATAATCTGTGCTTTAATTCATAGTCCTAAAATTTTATTTTTAGATGAACCTACGATAGGATTGGATATAACAAGTCAAAGGTCGATACATGAGTTTTTACTTGATATAAATAAAAAAGATAATGTTACTATATTTTTAACGTCTCACTATATGAAAGACATTGAGACATTATGTGATAGAGTTGTAATTTTGCTAAATGGAAAAAAGGTGGAAGATTCAAATATAAATGAAATTATAAATAAGTTCTCTGTTAAAGATGAATACATAATAGAATTTAAAGATTTTATACCTGATGAATTTAATCGTTTTAAATTTTTGGACAAGAAAAAATTACAGGTAAATTTTGATGAAGCAAAATTTATATTAAAAAATGTTGATTTTTCACTTATAAAAAATATATCCTGTGAAAATAAAAGCTTTGAAGATGTAGTTTTTGATATTTTCAGTGAATGTAAAAAGGAGGATTAAGATGAGTAAATATTTACCAACTTTTTTTAATCAGCTGAATATACAATTAAGCTATAAGTTTAACTTTATTTCCAATATATTTGTTAATATATTAAGTATTTTAATTTCTATATTTACTTGGAAGGGTATTTTTGAAAGTACTTCAGTTGAAACCATTGGAGGTTTTACTAAAACTCAAATGATTTATTATATAATTATTTCAAATATTGGGATGATTCTATTTTCAAGTGAAAATGTAGTTAATATGGGGCATCTTGTTAGAAGTGGGAAGCTTACTTCCATGTTGATTAGACCATATTCTATATTAGTAAATTCCTTTTTTGCATTTTTAGGAAAGAAGTTTATATTTATTGTTTTTTATGTCCTTATGTTTATTCTGTCTTTTTTTGTTAATGCAAATATAGGATATTTTTTGTTGGTATTTTTGTTCTTTATAATAAATTTTTGTATGTTTTTTATGCTGGTTTCTCTTGTTGGAAATCTTGGATTCTATTTGATAAATATGTGGACATTAAGACCTTTAATAAATTCAGTATATTTACTGTTTGGAGGACTGCTTTTTCCTTTAAATTTATTGGGAAATAAAATTTATAAATTAGTTGATAAAAACCCGTTTGCAATAGTTGGATTTAATTTTACAAGGGCTATGCAAGGAAAATTAACAATTGAAGAATTAATTTTTTACATAATTCTATCTTTTTCTTGGTTTATTCTATTTTTTGTTCTATATAAAATTACTTATTATTTTGGACTGAAAAGATATGAGGGAATGGGAGCGTAAATATGAATTTTAGATTGTATAAAAAGTTTTTATCTCATAGTTTTCAAGAGTTTTTAATTTACAGATTTACTGCAATTGTAACAATAGTTTTTGGCTTGATTTTTTTTCTTGCGGAGTTTATTGCAGGTGTAATCTATTTTGATTATACAGAAACGATATATGGTTGGGTGAAAAATGACTATTTACTTTTAATATCTGTAGCTTCCGTAATAAGTTATGGTTATCAGTTTTTATTTATCGTTGCTCATGAAAATTTATATGAATTTATTTTAGGTGGAGAGTTGGATTATATTTTGATTAGACCGGTCAATTCGTTTTTGTTTTACTCATTATACAGAGTAGATTTTCCTAGTTTGATTAATTTATTTATAGCTCTGTGTTTTCAAGTATTTATGCTGACAAAATATAGTTTAAATTTATTTATAATAATAGAATTTACGATTTCAATTTTGTTATCCATATACTTGGTATTTTTATTAAATCAGATTGTAATTACTATATCATTTTGGAAAGAACATTCAAGTGCCATAATGGGAATACCAGAATACCTAATTGATTTTTCAAGCAGACCGAAGTCTATTTATCCAAAATCAATACAGTTTGTATTAATTTATATAGTTCCAATTTTACTGTCAATTAATCTGCCTGTACTTATAGTTAGGGGAGAGGCTTCCGTTTTAAGTATATTATATATATTCTTATTTAATTTTTTGGGAACAGTTTTTGCAATATTTCTTTGGAAAAAAGGTTTGAAAAAGTACGTATCTGCAAATTAATTAGTAATGGAAAAAGTTTAAATTGACTAAATCCTGATGAATAAAGTAAATTTTATTTCATTGGGGTTTATTTATTCTAATAGAAAGTATTATATTTGAAAATTAGCACAGAAAAATAAAATCGATAAAAAATATCAATTATATCTAAAAATCTATTGAAATAATTTTTTTGTTGTGATATTATGAGTATGTTAAAAATAAAAAAATGGAGGGAATAGTTTATGGTAACAAATGAAATGATGAAAAAATTTAAAAAACGTTTTGAAAGCGATTTATCAAGTAGAGTAATTTCGAATGCAATTGCTAAAAATGGTATTCAAGATAGTTCAATTAACAATGATGCTTTAAGATTTCATAATTTTAAGTTTTCAGACAGCGTAAAGAAAGCTGAAATTACAAACCAAAAGAAATCCGGTCGTTGTTGGATGTTTTCAGGACTTAATGTTTTGAGATTAAAAGTTATGGAAAAACTTAATTTAAAAACTTTTGAGTTCTCACAAGTTTATCTTTTCTTTATGGATAAAATGGAAAAATCAAATAATTTCTTAGAACTTATGATTGAACATATAGATGAACCATTGGGCTCAAGACTTATGGATAGTTTGTTAGATTTAGGAGCAGATGATGGAAACTTCTTTGAATGTTTTGATGATTTAATTTCAAAACATGGGATTGTTCCTAAGTCAGTTATGCCTGAAACTTTCAGCTCATCCGACTCCGGTGCTTTTGTTGAACAAATCAATGTAAGATTGAAGAGAACTGCAATGAATATGAGAAAAGCACATTCAAACGGAGCTTCTGTTAAAGAATTAAAGAAATTAAAAGAAGAAACTCTTTATGAAGTGTACAATATTTGCACAAAAGTTTTAGGAAAATTACCAGAAACTTTTGATTTTGAATATACAGATAAGGATGATAAATTCCAAAAGATTACAAATTTAACTCCAAAAAAATTCTATAAAGAATATGTTGGAGATTATTTTGAAAATAAAGTTGATTTAATTGAAGATCCAAGAGGTAAATATCCATTTGGAAAAAGAATTGAATTAAAATATTTTAAATCTGTAAGAGAAGGAAATCCTGTTGCGTCTTTAAATGTTCCTCAAGAAGAAATTAAAAAAGCTATAATTGCATCTATAAAAGCGGGAGAAGCTGTATGGTTTGCTTGTGATGTTATGAAGAACTGCGATAGAAAATTAGGAATAATGGATAAAGATTTATTTAATTATGATGAAACTTTAACAGAACTTGGAGAATTTTCTAAAGCAGATAGAATCGACTATAGATATACAGATTTAACTCATGCTATGACATTTGTAGGAGTTGATTTGGATGAAAATGGGAATCCAATTAAGTGGCAAGTTGAAAACTCTTGGGGAGATGAAGTTGGAGAAAAGGGAATATTCTCAATGAGCGACTCTTGGTTTACAAATGAAAATATTTCAGCAATAGTAGATAAAAAATTCGTTGATGAAAAATGGTTAAAAGGTTTAGAAGAAGAATCTATAAAGATTGAACCTTGGGAACCATATGCAATGATGTTAAAAAGATAGTTTTTAAGGAATTACTACGGTAATTCCTTTTTTTGGATTTTTAAATCTTTATAAGACTATTTTTTATTGTCAAATTATGTTAAAATAGTTTTGAAATATTAATTAAATAGGAGGTATTTATGACTAAAGATAATTTAGATTTAAAGTTTGGAGACTATAAATATATTCGTCCAGATTTTGAAAAACTTAGAACTGATATTAGAACTTTGACTCAAAGACTTGTAAATGCTAAAACGGTTGAAGAAGCTATTGAAACGTATAATGAACTTGATGAATTAAATTCAAATGCTGACAGTATGGTTGCTTTGGCTCATGTAAAAAATTCAATAGATACTAAAGATGAATTTTATGATAAAGAAATGCAATTTATTCAAGAAAATTCTCCGAAAATTGAAGAAGTTTTAGTTGAATATATTAGAGAATTTGTAAACAGTAAATTTAGAAAAGAGCTTGAAGAAAAGTTTGGAGTTTATCTATTCCAAAAATATGAAAATTATTTATTGACTTTTAATCCTTCAATTATGGATGATTTAGTTGAAGAAGCAAAGGTTGTTATGGAATATCAAAAACTTTTATCTTCTTGTTCAAAAGAATGGAATGGGGAACAATTAAATCTTACTCAGCTTGCTAAATACTCTCAAGATTCAGATGCAGATATCAGAAGAAAAGCTACAAATCTTATTTCAGAAGTTTATGAAGAGCAAACAGAAAAACTAGATGAAATCTATGATAAAGTAGTTAAGATAAGAGATAGAATGGCTAAAAAATTAGGTTATAAGAATTTTATAGAGCTTGGTTATAAAAAAATGGGTAGAGTTGACTACAATGCAAAAGATGTTGAATCTTATAGAAAACAAATTGTAGAAACTATCGTTCCTATTTGTAATAAGTTAAGAGAAGAGCAAAGGAAGAGAATTGGTTTAGATAAACTTACTTTCTATGATGAACCTATTTTCTTTAAATCAGGGAACCCTGCACCTCATGGAGAAAAAGACTGGATGCTTGAAAGAGCTGAAAAGATGTATAGTGAGTTATCTCCTGAAACAAAAGAATTTTTTAACTTTATGAAAACAAAAGATTTGTTTGACTTGGATGCTAAGAGTACAAAAGCAGCAGGTGGATATTGTACTTATTTAAGAAATTGGAGAAGTCCTTTTATATTTGCCAATTTTAATGGAACAACTCATGACGTTGAGGTTTTAACTCATGAAGCGGGTCATGCTTTTCAAGTTTTTTCATCAAGAGATTATATTCCTGAATATACTTGGCCAGGAATGGAATCAGCAGAAATTCATTCAATGAGTATGGAATTTTTCACTTGGCCTTGGATGGATTTGTTCTTTGAAGAAGAAGCTGATAAATTTAGATATAAACATATAACTCATTGTTTGATGTTTTTACCTTATGGAGCATTAGTTGATGAATTTCAACATGTTGTATATGAAAATCCGGAACTTTCTCCAAAAGAAAGGCGTGAAAAATATAGAGAATTGGAAAAGAAATACTTGCCACATAGAGATTATGACGGAATAAAGGTTCTTGAAGAGGGTGGATTTTGGTTTAGACAAAGACATATTTATCAAATGCCTTTCTATTATATAGATTATACTTTGGCTCAAGTATGTGCTTTCCAATTCTGGAATAAAGATAGAAAAGATCATAAAACTGCTTTTGCAGATTATTTAAGATTATGTAAAACAGGGGGAACAAAACCTTTCTTACAACTTCTTGAAGTTGCAAATTTAGAAAATCCGTTTAAAGAAGGAACTATTAAAAAGGCTGTTAAACCATTAGAAGAATATTTAAATTCTGTTGATGCAAGTAAATTTTAAGTAAAAGGCAAATTTAAAACGCTCCAGTCGGAGCGTTTTTATATTTCAACTTCTTTTATACTTTCAATGAGATTTTTGTTTTCTTCTAAAATAGGATTAACTTCATTTTCTATAAATTCATCTACTTGTGAAGGACATCTTCCAATATATTTCATTGGATTAAGAACTTCAGTAAGTTCATCTTTACTTATGTCAAAGAAATCATCTTTTTCGATTAATTCCAATAAATTATTTTCAAGTCCTTTTTCTTTTACATTTTTTCCTGCAATTTGTGAAAGCTCTCTAATTCTTTCATGAAGTTCTTGTCTATCTCCGCCTTTTTTTACTTGATTCATCATGATATTTTCACTTGCCATAAAAGGCAATTCAGCCATTAAATGTTTTTCAATTACTTTTTCATAAACTACCATTCCATCGACTACATTTGCATAAAGTTCCAATATTCCATCTACTGCCAAAAATCCTTGAGAAATTGAAAGTCTTTTATTTGCACTATCATCTAAAGTTCTCTCAAACCATTGTGTTGCAAAAGTTATTGAAGGATTCATCACATTGGAAATAACAAAATTTGATAAAGCTCCAATTCTTTCTGATTTCATAGGATTCCTCTTATAAGGCATTGCGGAGGAGCCTATTTGACTTTTTCCGAAAGGTTCCTCAATTTCTTTAAGATGTTGTAAAAGTCTTAAATCATTAGAAAATTTATGAGCAGATTGTGCTATATTTGATAATAAAAATAAAACTTTACTGTCTATTTTTCTTGTATATGTTTGACCTGAAACAGCAAAAACTCCTTTAAAGTTCATTTCTGTAGCTATAAAATTATCAAGCTTTTTAACTTTTTCTTCGTCATTATCAAAAAGCTCCATGAATGATGCTTGACTTCCTGTTGTTCCTTTTGCACCACGAAGTTTTAAGTTTTCCACTATAAAATTTAATTCTTCAAGATCTATAATTAAATCTTGCATATAGAGAGTTAATCTTTTTCCAACTGTTGTAGGTTGTGCAGCTTGAAAATGTGTATATGCCAAAGTTGGAATATTTTTATATTTTAGAGCATTTTTCTTTAATAAATTTAAAACATTTATAATTTTTTTCTTTATAATTAAAAGTGCTTCTTTCATAACTATCAGTTCAGTATTATCTCCAACAAAGCAACTTGTAGCACCTAAATGAATAATCCCTTTTGCATTAGGACACTGAACCCCATAGGAATAAACATGACTCATCACATCATGTTTTACAATTTTTTCTCTTTCTAATGCAACATCAAAGTTAATATCATCTTTGAATGCTTCAAGTTCTTTAATTTGTTCATCAGTTATGTTTAGTCCTAAACTTTTTTCTCCTTTTGCAAGAGTTATCCATAATTTTCTCCAAGTTTTAAATTTAAAATCATCAGAAAAAATATAACTCATTTCTTTACTTGAATATCTCTTAGTAAGTGGATTTGAATAAATGTCTTTCATAAAAACTCCTCAGTATAATTTTTGATATATATTTTAATCTCATAACTTAATTTTATCCATGTATTATATCATAATTTATTTTGATAAAATAGGGATGCCTTTATCACAAGGCATAAATATATATTTATTATATCATATTTTAGTTATTATAAATAGACAAAATAAATATATTATATTTTTAAAAAATAGTTGGAATAACTAATAATTAAGTTTACAATTTGTTTGAAAATATGTTATAATAAATGAAACTTTATGCTTTATATTGGGGATGAACGAATTGTTAATTTATCAATGTGGTTGATAAATTAATAATAGTTTTAAATTAGGAGGTAAATTCAATGATAGATAATGAAGAAAAAATAAAAGTAATGAAAAAGAAAAGAAAGAAAAGAAGAAGGAAAGAAAATTTTGTTATTATAACTGCAGTTTTCTTAGCACTTTTTGTGTTTATAGGTGGTAAATATGCTTATGACTTAATTTATCCGAACAAAAATCAAACACAAAATAAAAACAGTGAAGAGAATAAAAAAGGGAATTCAGATAATAATTCGGTTGACAAACAAAATTCTTCTGAAAAAGAAACTGAGCAAAATAATCCAAATGGAATAGATTTTGCAGAATCTGGAAATCATATAAAATCAGCAGACTCATATGCGTATAATACAGCAGAAATTAGAGACTATATTATGAGTAAAAAAGAATATACAGGAAAGAAAATGGTATTTTTAACTTTTGATGACGGAGTTACTCCGGGTGTAACTGATAAAGTTTTAGATATTCTTAAAGAAAAACAAGTTCCTGCTACTTTTTTCATAGTAGGTAAAACTTTAAACGATCAAGCAAAACCATATTTAGAAAGACAATTAAAAGAGGGACATGGAATAGCTATTCATAGTTTTTCTCATGATTATAATAAATTGTATCCTAAGAGGGTTCCAAATCCTGCTGTTATAAAGGATGAAGCTGAAAAAACTATGGCGAGATTGAAAGAACTTTTAGGTGATAAATTCAATACAGGTGTTTGGAGGTATCCAGGTGGTCATATGTCATGGAAAGGTCTTGAAAATGCTGGTAATGGGGATGAAACTTTAAAAAGTTTAGGACTTGAATGGATTGATTGGAATAGCTTATCAGGAGATGCAGAACCTCTAAAGGTTAGACCTACAAACAAAGAGGAAATGTTAAAATATGTTAAAACATCTTTAAGCTATTGGAAACAACAAAATGTTGCTGTTGTTTTAATGCATGATTCTCAGGGAAAGAATTTGACTGTAGAAACTTTGCCTAGTATAATTGATTATTTTAAATCTAATGGATATGAATTTGGTATTTTAAAATAGGTGAAATATGATTTATTTTTTAATTGGAACTTTAATTTTATTAGTTGTTATTGCGATTGTTTTGATTTTAAAACTATTAAAAAAATCAAATGGTGATGTCATAAGAGATGAAGATATTTTAAAATTAAAACTTAGTTTTTCAGATGAATTTAATAAATTAAACGAAAAATTAAATGGAAACAATGAAAAAATTTCTAATCAATTGCTTGAATTTAAAAATTCTACTAATGACAATATTATAAAAGCGGGTAAAGAGAATATTGATTCGATTTTTAATTTCAATGACAAATTAAAGTCAGAGTTAAAAAAGGACTTCTTAAATCTTACCGTTGTTGTTGAGGGAAGACTCGATAAAATAAATGAAAGTGTTGAAACAAAACTTGAAAAAAGCTTTGAAGATACTAAAAAGACATTTAGTAATGTTATGCAAAGTTTAGGAAGACTTGACGAAGCTCAAAAGAAGATGGAGTTTTTATCTAATAATGTTCAAAACTTAAATAATGTTTTGACTGATAAAAAAACTCGTGGAATTTTTGGAGAAGTACAATTGTATCAAGTTTTGACTTCAGCATTTGGAAATAACAATGAAATTTATCAAAAACAATATAAACTTTCTAATGGAACGATGGCAGATGCAGTTATATTTGCACCAGAACCTGTTGGAACTATTTGTGTCGACAGTAAATTCCCATTGGAAAATTATAGGAGAATTTTTGAGGATATATCTGAAAATAAGTTAGAAAATGAAAAAAGTTTTGAACAAAATTTAAAGAAACATATTGATGACATTTCTTCAAAATATATTATAAAAAATGAAACAACGGACCAAGCTATTTTGTTTTTACCAGCAGAGGCTATATTTGCATATCTTAACGCTTATATGCCTAAAATTGTTGAATATGCATATTCAAAGAGAGTTTGGATTACATCTCCTACAACAATGATGGCAATATTAACAACAATACAAGCAGTTTCTCAAAACTTAAAGCAATCTCAATATGCTTTAGAGATTCAAAGAGAATTAAGTTTACTCTCTGATGAGTTTGAAAGATATGCAAAAAGATGGGAGACACTAGAGAAAGATATAAACAAAGTAAGCAAAGATGTTAAAGATATTTTTACAACTTCAACAAAGATTACAAGAAGATTTGATAACATAAAAAACGTTGAAGTATTTGAAAAAGATGAAGCTAACGAAGTTTTAAAAATTGAGGAATAAATTTAGGTAAGGTAGTGTATAAAAATTATACACTATCTTTTTTATATGTGGCTAACTTAATATATGTGGCTAACTTAATTTTACAATATAAGATTGAAAAAATTTTAAAATATTTTTGAAAAAATGCAAAAAAAGTATTGCAATAATAGAAGTGATGTAGTATAATATATGGGTGCTCATATGCACATAATAGGCGTTGACGAAATAGGTTGCTCAAATTATGGCTATTTTCCAGCTTTTTGAGGTAATTATTTCTGAGTATGTCGAACTAGATTTCGGCGACGGGTCGCCGTATTTTTTGGAAGTAAAAATGGAACACACGGATGAGTTGATACGGAGGACCTAGTTGCATGATGCCAAAACATGCGAAATAAGGAGGTAAAAAAATTGGCAAACAAGCAAAAAATCAGAATTAGATTAAGAGCTTACGATCATGAATTAATCGATAGCTCAGCACAACAAATAGTGGAATCTGCAAAGAGAACTGGTGCAGAAGTATCAGGACCTATTCCACTACCAACAGAAAAGGAAATCATTACAATCTTAAGAGCTGTTCACAAATACAAAGATAGTAGAGAACAATTCGAACAAAGAACACATAAAAGACTTATTGATATCCTAAATCCAAACCAAAAAACTTTGGAAAGTTTAAAGAAACTAAATCTTCCAAGTGGTGTAGATATCGAAATTAAGTTATAAATCTTAGAATGATTGTAAATCAATCCGCTGTAAGTAATAGGAGGTGTACTCAATGAAGAGTATTTTAGGTAAAAAAATTGGAATGACTCAAATTTTTACTGAAGATGGAGCAGTTGTTCCTGTAACAGTTGTTGAAGCGGGCCCTATGTTCGTTACTCAAGTTAAAACTGTTGAAACTGATGGTTATAACGCAGTCCAATGTGGATATGTAGACAAAAAAGAAAAGAAGGTTACAAAACCTCTTAGAGGACATTTTGATAAAGTAAGTGTTGGATATAAGAGATTTGTAAGAGAATTTAGATTAAACGAAGGGGAAGCTTTTGAAACTGGTCAAGAAATTAAAGTTGACTTATTTGCTGAAGGCGATAAAGTTGATGTTATCGGAACTTCAAAAGGTAAAGGTACTCAAGGAGCTATAAAGAGATGGAATTACGGAAGAGGGCCTGAAGGACATGGTTCTAAATCTCATAGAGTAGCCGGAGCTAGAAGTGCAGGTACTTACCCAGGTAGAGTACTTAAAGGTAGAAAAGCAAGTGGAAAAATGGGAAATGAAAAAAGTACTGTTCAAAATCTTGTTGTTGTAAAAGTTGACGTTGAAAAGAACCTAATTCTTGTAAAAGGTGCTATTCCAGGACCTAAAGGTGGTTTAGTAACAATTAGAGAAGCGGTTAAAAGATAGTTTAAGGAGGATAAATAATGCCTAAGGTTAATGTTTATAACCAACTGGGAGAAGTTGTTGGTGATATAGAATTAAACGAAGCTATTTTTGGTATTGAAGTTAATGAACATGTTGTTTATGAAGTAGTAAAAAACCATTTAGCTAATAGAAGACAAGGCACTCAATCAGCTAAAACTCGTGCAGAAGTACGTGGAGGCGGAAGAAAGCCTTGGAGACAAAAAGGTACTGGTCGTGCTAGACAAGGTAGTATAAGAGCTCCTCAATGGAAAGGCGGCGGAGTAGTATTCGCACCAAAACCAAGAAGTTATAGATACTCAGTTCCTAAAAAAGTAAGAAGACTTGCTATGAAATCAGTTCTTTCTTCAAAAGTTCTTGAAGGAGAATTAAGAATTTTAGATTCTTTAACAGTTGATGCATTCAGCACAAAGAAAGCAAAAGAAATTTTGAAAAACTTGAGTTTAGGAACAAAAACTATGATAGTTTTACCAGAAGGAAATGATATGATTATTAAATCATTTGCTAACCTTCCTAAAGTTGAAACTGTTGTTGTAGATTATATGAATGTTTATGATTTAATGAGATTTGATAATCTTATAATCATAAAAGATGCCTTATCAAAAATTGAGGAGGTGTATGCATAATGACAGCATATGATATTATTATTAAACCGGTTGTAACTGAACGTTCAATGGAAAATATGGAATCAAAAAGATACACTTTCAAAGTTGATACTAGGGCTAATAAATCAGAAATAAAAAAAGCCGTAGAAACAATTTTTGGTGTAAAAGTTAAACAAGTAAATACAATGAATATTACTGGTAAGAAAAAAAGAATGGGAGCTAATGTTGGCAAAAGACCAGATTGGAAAAAAGCCATTGTTACTCTTACAGAAGATTCAAAAGAAATTGAATTTTTTGAAAGTATTTAATATAGGAGGTAATATTAATGGCTATTAGAAAGTATAAACCAACTTCTGCTGGTGTACGTGGAATGAGCGTTTTAACTTTTGATGAAATAACTAAGACAAAGCCTGAAAAGTCTTTATTAGTTTCTTTATCAAAATCAGGCGGAAGAAATTCATTAGGAAGAATTACCGTTAGACATAGAGGTGGCGGTGCTAAAAGAAAATATAGAATAATAGATTTTAAAAGAAATAAAGATGGAGTACCAGGAAAAGTTGCTTCTATCGAATATGATCCAAATAGAACTGCTAATATAGCGTTAATCCATTATTTAGATGGAGAAAAGAGATATATCTTAGCTCCAGAAGGATTAAAAGTTGGAGATAAAATAGAATCAGGCGAAAATGCAGATATCGTAATTGGTAATGCATTAAAATTAAAAGATATTCCAGTTGGTACAAATGTTCATAATATTGAGTTAAAACCAGGGAAAGGTGGACAACTTGTAAGAAGTGCAGGTTCTGAAGCTCAATTGATGGGTAAAGAAGGAAGATTTGCACAATTAAGATTACCTTCAGGTGAATTTAGATTAATTCATTTAGAATGTAGAGCTACAGTTGGTCAAGTTGGTAATTTAAGTCATGAACTTATAACTATCGGTAAAGCAGGAAGATCAAGACATATGGGTAAGAGACCACATGTTAGAGGATCAGCGATGAACCCAGTAGATCACCCTCATGGTGGTGGGGAAGGTAGAACTCCTGTTGGACGTCCAGCACCTTCAACTCCTTGGGGTAAACCGGCTTTAGGACTTAAGACTAGAAAGAAAAATAAAAAGTCTAATAAGTTCATAGTAAGAAGAAGAACTAAAAACTAATTAAGGAGGAAAACAAATGGGTAGATCTCTTAAAAAAGGACCATTTTGTGATGATCATCTTTTAAAGAAAATAGATGCATTAAATAGTGCAGATGAAAAAAAAGTTATAAAAACTTGGTCAAGAAGAAGTACAATTTTTCCGCAATTTGTTGGACATACTATAGCTGTTCATGACGGAAGAAAGCACTTACCAATATATATTACTGATGATATGGTAGGACATAAACTTGGAGAGTTCGTTCTAACTAGAACTTACAGGGGTCATGTTGGCAAAAACGAAAAAAATAGTAAAATAAGATAATAGATAAGGAGGAGATAACATGCAAGCTAAAGCAATTGCAAAATATCAAAGAATTTCACCTCTTAAAGTAAACTTTATTTGTAGAGAAATAAGAGGAAAGCATGTAGATGAAGCTTTATCTATTCTAAGATTCACTCCTAAAGCGGGTGCTAGATTATTAGAAAAGGTATTAAAATCAGCTGTTGCTAATGCAGAAAATAATCATAATTTAGATAGAAAAGACCTTTATGTATTAGAAGCTTATGCAAATGATGCTCCAGTTATGAAAAGATGGAGACCAAAGGCTAAAGGTTCAGCTTACCCAATTTTGAAAAGATCAAGTCATATTGGTGTAACGGTAGCAGAAAGATAGTATAAGGAGGATAAAAAATGGGTCAAAAAGTTAATCCTCATGGGTTAAGAGTTGGAATAATAAAAGATTGGGACTCAAGATGGTTTGCCGATAAAAAAGAATTTGGTAATTTATTAGTAGAAGACCACAATATTCGTAAACTTGTTAAAAAAGAGGTAGCTCTTTCAGGAGTACCTAAAGTTGAAATAGAAAGATCAGCAAATAGAGTAAAGGTAACAGTTTTTACTGCTAAACCTGGAATGGTAATTGGAAAATCAGGTGCTGGTGTTGAAGAATTAAGAGTTAAAATTGAAAAATTAACTGGTAAAAAAGTAATTGTTAATGTTGAAGAAGTTAAGAGACCTGATTTAAGTGCTCAATTAGTTGCTGAAAACATTGCTGGACAA
The DNA here is from genome assembly GCF_035282405.1 of Parvimonas sp. C2. NCBI lineage: Bacteria > Bacillati > Bacillota > Tissierellia > Tissierellales > Peptoniphilaceae > Parvimonas > Parvimonas sp. C2. The sequence continues at coordinate 285,058 of NZ_JAYKBP010000001.1, read as the reverse complement.
TTAGAAAGACGTGTATCTTTTAGACGTGCTATGAAACAAGCTATGCAAAGATCATTAAAAGCAGGAGCAAAAGGTATAAAAACTGCTGTTTCTGGTAGACTTGGTGGAGCTGATATGGCTAGAACTGAAGGATATTCTGAAGGAACAATTCCTCTACAAACTTTAAGAGCAGACATTGAATATGGATTTGCTGAAGCTGATACAACTTATGGAAAATTAGGCGTAAAAGTTTGGTTATACAAAGGAGAAGTTCTTCCAGGAATGAAAGCTGCAGTTATTGAAGAAAAACCTGCAAAAAAAGATAGAAGAAACAAGAAAGACAATAAGAAAAGATTTAATAAAACTGGTGCTAAGAAAGAAGCTTAGTTACTGGAAGGAGGAAAGAGTCTATGTTAATGCCTAAGAGAGTAAAATATCGTAGAGTTCATAGAGGCAGAATGACTGGTAAAGCTCTAAGGGGAAATACAATTTCTTATGGAGATTATGCGATTCAAGCATTAGAACCTTGCTGGATGACTGCAAACCAAATTGAATCTGCAAGACGTGCGATGACAAGATATATAAAAAGAGGCGGTAAAATCTGGATTAAAGTATTCCCTGATAAGCCTGTTACTAAAAAACCTGCTGAAGTAAGAATGGGTTCTGGTAAAGGAGCTCCTGAATACTGGGTAGCAGTTGTTAAACCAGGTAGAGTATTATTTGAAATGAGTGGAGTTCCTGTTGATGTAGCTAGAGAAGCTATGAGACTTGCTGCTCACAAACTACCTGTAAAGACTAAATTTATAACTCGTGAGATGAAGGAAGGTGAAGCTAATGAAAATTAAAGAAATTCGCCAAATGAATGATAGTGATTTACAAGCAAAATTAAAAGATTTAAAAGTAGAATTATTTAATTTACGTTTTCAATTAGCCACTGGACAATTAGAGAATCCTATGAGAATTGGTGGCATTAAAAAAGATATAGCTCGTGTTAAGACTATTATTAGAGAACGTGAGCTTAATGCTGGAAAGGAGGCTTAATACTATATGGAAAGAAATAGTAGAAAAGTCATAATAGGAAATGTAGTTTCTAATAAAATGGATAAGACTATAGTTGTAGAAGTTGCAACTTTTGTATCTCACCCACTTTATAAAAAACAAATGAAAAAGACTACAAAATTTAAAGCACATGATGAAAATAACGAATGTTTAATTGGTGATAGAGTTAAAATTATGGAAACAAGACCTCTTTCAAGAGAAAAGAGATGGAGACTTGTTGAGATACTTGAAAGAGTAAAATAATTTTCATCTGGAAAGGAGTATCGTATGATTCAAACAGAAAGTCGTTTAAAAGTTGCTGACAACTCTGGCGCTAAAGAACTTCTTGTTATCAGAGTACTTGGTGGTACTAATAAGAAATATGCAAAAGTTGGCGATATAGTAGTTTGTACTGTTAAAAGTGCTACACCAGGTGGAGTTGTTAAGAAAAGTGACGTTGTAAAAGCGGTAATTGTTAGAACAACAAATAGTATAAAGAGAAATGATGGCAGCTACATTAGATTTGATGATAATGCAGCAGTAATTATAAAAGATGATAAGAACCCAGTTGGTACAAGAATTTTCGGATCAGTTACAAGAGAGCTAAGAGCTGGTAACTTTATGAAAATTATATCTCTTGCACCTGAAGTATTATAATAGGAGGTGTTAGAATGAAAATAAAATCTGGAGATACTGTTATTGTAATTGCAGGAAAAGATAAAGGAAAAACTGGAAAAGTACTTAAAACTTTAGTAAAAGAAAATAAAGTAATAGTTCAAGGAGTAAATATTCAAACTAAACACAAAAAGGCTAGAAATCCAAAAGATGAAGCTGGCCTAATAAAAATTGAGGGAAGTATTGATGTTTCAAATGTAATGTACCTTGATCCTAAAGTTAATAAACCTTCTAGAATTGGTTATGCTCTTGAAGGGGATAAAAAAGTTAGAATCAGTAAAAAAAGTGGTTCAAAAATAGATAAATAGTTGAAAGGAGGAATCTTAAGTGACTTCCAGAATGCAAGTTAGATATAAAGAAGAAATAGTTTCTGCTTTAATGGAACGTTTTAAATATAAAAATATTATGGAGGTTCCTAAACTAAATAAGATTGTTATCAATATTGGTTTAGGTTCAGCTAAAGATAATCCAAAAGTTTTAGAAAGCGCTTTAAGAGACTTGGAAATTATTTCAGGTCAAAAGCCTATAATAACTACTGCTAAAAAATCAATTGCTAATTTCAAACTAAGAGAAGGTATGAAGATTGGTACTAAAGTAACTCTTAGAGGAGAAAAAATGTATGATTTTCTAGATAGATTGGTTAATATTGCTCTTCCACGTGTAAGAGACTTTAGAGGTGTTAGTGCTTCAAGCTTTGATGGTAGAGGAAATTATGCATTAGGTATAAAAGAACAATTAATATTCCCAGAAATCGTATATGATATGATTGATCAAATAAGAGGAATGGATATTATAATAGTTACTACTGCTAAGACTGATGAAGAGTCAAAAGCACTTTTAGAGCTATTAGGAATGCCTTTTAAAAAGTAGTAGGAGGAAATTTAATGGCTAAAAAATCAATGGTACAACGTGAATTAAAACGTCAAAAGTTAGTTGAAAAGTATGCTGCAAAACGTGCAGAGTTAAAAGCCAAAGGGGACTATGTTGGTTTAAGCAAATTACCAAGAAATGCTTCTCCAACTCGTTTACACAACCGTTGTAAAATAACTGGACGTCCTCATGGATACATTGGAAAATATGGAATCAGCCGTATTGTATTCCGTGAATTAGCTTACAAGGGAGAAATTCCTGGCGTTAAAAAGGCTAGTTGGTAATATTAGATAAAGGAGGAAGCTTATATGATGACTGATCCTATAGCAGATATGCTTACAAGAATTAGAAATGGTAATAACGCTAGACATTCATCTGTTGAAATACCTGCATCAAAAATGAAGAAAAATCTTGTACAGATTTTATTAGATGAAGGTTTTATTGAAGGATATAATGTAATTGAAGATGACAAACAAGGAATCATCACAGTTGACTTAAAATATGGAAAGAACAACGAAAAAGTTATTTCAGGACTTAAGAGAATTTCAAAGCCTGGTTTAAGGGTTTATGCTAGAAGCCACGAAATTCCTAAAGTTTTAGGAGGACTTGGAATTGCAATTATCTCAACATCAAAGGGAGTTGTAACTGATAAGGTTGCTAGAAAAGAAGGTGTTGGTGGAGAGGTTCTTTGTTACGTTTGGTAACATGTTTAAGGATTAAAACTAAGGAGGTAAACCAATGTCAAGAATTGGATTAAAACCAATTGTTGTTCCTGCTGGAGTTGAGGTAATCTTAGGTGAAGAAAACTTTGTTGAAGTAAAAGGACCTAAAGGGAAATTGACTCAACAATTAAGCAGAGAAATGAACATAAAAATGGAAGGAAATACAATAAGTATAGAACGTCCTTCTGAAATAAAAAGACATAAATCACTTCATGGACTAACAAGAACATTACTTGCTAACATGATTGATGGTGTTTCAAAGGGATTTACTAAAACTTTGATTATTGAAGGAACTGGATATAGAGCAGCAAAATCTGGAAAGAAATTAACTTTAAATTTAGGATATTCTCATCCAATTGAAGTAATGGATCCAGAAGGCATTACTGTTGAGGTTCCTGAACCAACAAAAATTGTGATTAATGGTATTGATAAACAACAACTTGGAAACTTTGCAGCAAATATTCGTGCACATAGAAGACCAGAACCTTATAAGGGTAAAGGTGTTAGATATGAAGGAGAATATATCAGACGTAAAGTTGGTAAGACTGGTAAATAGGAAGGAGTGAAATTTAATGTTAAAGCAAATTAACAAGAATGAAAATAGAAAAGCAAGACATGCTAGAGTAAGAAAAAAAGTTTCTGGAACTCCTGAAAAACCAAGATTAAATTTATATAGAAGTAATACTAATATATATGCTCAAATTATAGACGATACTAAAGGTATAACTTTAGTTTCAGCTTCAACTTTGGATAAAGAATTAGCTTCATTAGAATCAAAATCAAATAAAGAAGCAGCAAAAGCAGTTGGTCTTGCAATTGGTAAAAAAGCTATTGAAAAAGGCATTACTGAAGTTGTTTTTGATAGAAGTGGATATTTATATCATGGAAAAGTTAAAGAATTAGCTGATGGTGCCAGAGAAGCTGGACTTAAATTTTAGTATCAGGAGGGTAATTAATGGAACTTTTAATTAAAGAAGTAGAAGGATTAGAATTAGAAGAAAGAGTAGTTGCCATCAACCGTGTTACTAAAGTAGTAAAAGGTGGTAGAAACTTTAGATTTAGCGCTCTTGTAGTAGTTGGAGATGGTAATGGACATGTTGGTGTTGGTATTGGTAAGGCACTTGAGGTTCCTGAAGCTATCAGAAAAGGTGTTCAAGATGCTAAAAAGCATGTAATTAGAGTACCTCTTGTAAATACTACAATTCCTCATGAAATTGTTGGAGTTTTTGGAGCTGGTAGAGTTTTATTAAAACCTGCTGGAGCCGGTACTGGAGTTATCGCTGGTGGTCCTGTTCGTGCAGTTTGTGAACTTGCAGGAATTAAAGATGTAAGAAGTAAATCTTTGGGAACTGCTAATGCTAGAAATATAGTTAATGCAACTATGGAAGGGTTAAAGAATCTTAAAAGAGCTGAAGATATTGCTAGATTAAGAGGAAAATCCGTAGAAGAAATATTAGGTTAAGGGGGGCTTTTAAAATGGCAAAGCTCAAAATAACACTTAAAAAGAGTAAAATTGGTAGAATAGAAAAACATATTAAAAATGTTGAAGCTTTAGGTTTAAAAAAAGTTGGTCAAACAGTTGTTAAAGAGGACACTCCATCAATTAGAGGGATGATCAATCAAATTAGTTTTATGCTTGAAGTTGAAGAAATTTAAGGAGGTATAAAGCGTGAAGTTACATGATTTAAGACCTGCTGAAGGTGGAGGCTCAAAAGCAAGAAAAAGACTTGGTAGAGGTTACGGTTCCGGACTTGGTAAGTATGGTGGTAAAGGACGTGACGGACAAAACTCAAGATCTGGTGGCGGAGTAAGACCTGGATTTGAAGGTGGACAAATGCCACTATTTAGAAGACTTCCAAAAAGAGGTTTTACAAATATTTTTGCTAAACAATATGCAGAAGTAAATGTAGAACAATTAAATATTTTTGAAGATGGTACAGAAGTTACTGAAGAATTAATATTTGAAGTTAATTTAGCTAAAAGAGCTAAAGCAAAAGATGGCGTTAAGATTTTAGGTAATGGAGAATTAACTAAAAAATTGACTGTATCTTGCAGTAAATTTACTAAAAGTGCTATCGAAAAAATAGAAAGCACTGGAGGAAAGGTAGAGGTGATCTAATATGTTCAAGACTCTATCAAATGCGTGGAGAATAAAAGAAATCAGAAGTAAAATGATTTTTACATTATTGATGATTGTTGTTTATAGACTTGGAAATGTTATTCCAATTCCTTTTATAGACAAAACAGTTGTTAATAAGCTGATGAGTAGTAATACTGGTGGTTTAGTAAATCTATTAGATTTACTTGCCGGAGGTAGTTTAAAACAAATGAGTGTTTTTGCTCTAAGTATTTATCCTTATATTACAGCATCAATAGTTGTTCAGCTTCTTACTATTGCATTCCCAAGACTTGGAGAAATCGCAAGGGATGGTGAAATGGGTAGAAAAAAAGTTGCAAAGTATACTAAAATAGGTGCAGTTATACTTGGGATTTTTGAAGCTATGGCAATAGCAAATGGATTATTTGCTAAAGCGATAGTTGCTAAAGGATATATTCAATCAGCATTGATTATTACATCTTTATTAGCAGGTTCTATGTTCTTAGTTTGGTTAGGAGAAATGATAACTGAAAAGGGAATTGGTAATGGTATTTCAATTATTATCTTCCTTGGTATTGTTTCAAATTTACCATCACAAATTGGTACATTTATTTATGGAATAAAGACTGGAACAGTTGGAATTCTTACTATAATAGGTGTTGTACTAGCGGCTATTGCAATAGTTGTAATTGTTGTACTTATAAATGAAGGTGAAAGAAAAATAACAGTTCAATATGCTAAAAAAGTTGTTGGAAGGAAGATGTATGGCGGACAAGCTACTCATATTCCGGTAAAAGTTAACATGAGTGGTGTAATGCCTGTAATCTTTGCATCCTCTTTATTGGCTATGCCACAAACTCTTTCATTATTATTTTCTGGTGGAACTCCAAGTTGGATTACTTCATATTTAACAGTTGAAGGTTCAGTTGGTGTATATGTATATTCAATATTGAATTTTATATTGATAATATTGTTTGGATTCTTTTATTCAGCTATTCAGTTTAATACTGTTGAATACGCAAAAAATTTACAACAATATGGTGGTTTTATTCCTGGAATTAGACCTGGAAAACCAACTGGAGAACATTTACAAAAAATATCAAATAGAATTACTTTCTCAGGTTCTATTATATTAGCTTTAATTGCTTCAGCGCCAATAGTTCTTTCACGTTTAAGTGGAATGAAAATTAACTTTGGTGGAACATCAGCTATAATCATAGTTGGTGTTGTAATTGAAACAATGAAACAAATAGAATCTATGATGTTAATGAGACACTATAAAGGTTTTTTAAATAAATAGTTTATAGGAGATAAATTATGAGACTAATTTTGTTAGGACCCCCGGGGGCCGGAAAGGGAACTCAAGCGTCAAGTATCGTTTCTGAATATGGAATAACTCATATTTCAACGGGAGATATTTTTAGACATAATATTAAAAATGAAACAGAGCTTGGAAAAAAAGTAAAGTCATACTTAGATAAAGGTCAACTAGTACCTGATGAACTAACTATTGATTTGGTATGGGATAGACTTTCAAAGGACGACTGTAAAAATGGATTTTTATTAGATGGTTTTCCAAGAACAATTAATCAAGCAGAAGCCTTGCAAAAAGGATTAGAGAAAAGAGGTCTTAAACTAGATAAAGTTGTTAACATAGATGTTGATAAGAATATTTTAGTAAAGAGACTTTCTGGAAGAAGGGTTTGTAAAAACTGTGGAGAAACTTATCATGTAGATAATAAGCCAACTTCAAAAGATGGTATTTGTGATAAATGTTCAGGAGAAGTTATTCAAAGAGCAGATGATAATGAAAAAACTGTATTAGATCGTATAGAAGTATATGAAAAGCAGACTTTTCCACTAATTGATTTTTACAAGAATTTAGGATTGATTTTAACTGTTGATGGTACTTTGTCTATTGAGGATGTCTTTTTACAAATTAAGGAGTCTCTTTCTTAGAATGTTTAACATTTGGGAGAGTATACTATGGATCTAAATTTTGATTTTAAAGTAGGTCAGGTTGTAAAATCACTTAAGGGCCGGGACAAGGGCGAAGTAATGATCATAGTTGAGGTAATTAGTTCATCATTAGTAAAAGTTGCTAATGGTAGTAATAGACCTCTTTCTAAACCTAAACTTAAAAAGTCAAAGCATTTGCAAATTTATAATGACGTGCTTAAAGATTTTAGTTTGAATCCATTATCATTTAATGATTCTAATTTGCGAAAATTATTAAAATCATATATACAGGATAATGTAGAAAAATAGGAGGTTCTTTAAATGTCCAAAAAGGATGTTATAGAAGTTGAAGGAACTGTTATTGATGCTATGCCGAATACTATATTCAAGGTTAAACTTGCAAATGGTCATGAAATAACAGCTCATATATCAGGAAAATTAAGAATGAATTATATAAGAATTCTTCCGGGAGATAAGGTATTGGTTGAACTTTCACCTTATGATTTAACAAAAGGAAGAATAACTTGGCGAAACAAGTAGCATAGGAGGGACTTAAATGAAAGTAAGACCATCAGTGAAAAAAATGTGCGAAAAATGTAAAATCATCAGAAGAAAAGGCAGAGTAATGGTGATTTGTGAAAATCCAAAGCACAAACAAAAACAAGGTTAATGAAGATGGAGGTGTAGGTAACAGTGGCAAGAATTGTAGGTGTCGACTTACCAAGAGAAAAAAGGGTAGAAATAGGTTTGACTTATATCTATGGTATAGGTAGAAAGACTTCAAATGATATTCTTAGAAATGCTGGAATAAACCCAGATACAAGAGTTAAAGATTTAACTGAAGCTGAAGTTGCTTTAATAAGAGCTGAAATAGATAAATATCTTGTTGAAGGTGATTTACGTAGAGAAATCGCTATGAATATTAAGAGATTAAGAGAAATTAACTGTTACAGAGGAATCAGACATAGAAGAGGTTTACCTGTAAGAGGACAAAATACTAAAAATAATGCCAGAACAAGAAAAGGTCCAAAGAAAGTTTCTGGTACAAAAAAAGGTAAATAAGGAGGGGATTTAATTGGCAATTAAGAAACAAAAAGCTCGTGTTAAAAGAAGAGAGCGTAAAAACATTGAAAAAGGACAAGCTCATATCGTTTCTTCATTTAATAACACTATGGTAACTCTTAGTGATTTAAACGGTAATGTAATTTCTTGGGCAAGTGCTGGACAATTAGGTTTTAGAGGATCAAGAAAATCTACTCCATTTGCTGCACAACAAGCTGCTGAAGAAGCTGCAAAGAAAGCTATGGAACATGGGCTAAAAGTTGTAGAAGTTTATGTCAAAGGACCTGGATCAGGTAGAGAAGCTGCTATCAGATCATTGCAAGCTACTGGACTTGAAGTTAGTTTAATTAAGGATGTTACTCCGATTCCACATAATGGTTGTAGACCACCAAAGAGAAGAAGAGTGTAATTGTAAGCTTTTAAAGGTATTTAAAAGTTTCAATATGAATTAGACTAAGGAGGATAAAGTCTATGACAGAAGATTTAAATACAAATATTGAAGTTTTAGATCTAGATCTTGAAAAAAACTATGGTAAATTTGCTATAATGCCTCTTGATAGAGGATATGGCACTACATTAGGGAATTCTATGAGAAGAGTACTTTTAGGTTCTCTTCCTGGATCTGCCATAGCAACTGTTAAAATTGATGGTATTGGACATGAGTTTACTACTATTAAAGGCTCAATAGCTGATGTTCCAGAAATTTTAATTAATATTAAGGGAATTGCATTAAAGAAATTCAATGATGAACCTGTAATTTTAGAATTAAATGTAAAAGGACCAAAAGTTGTAACAGCTGGAGATATTTCTGAAAATCAAAATGTTGAAATAGCTAATAAAGATCATTATATAACAACTCTTAATGAAGAGGGAGAAATCCGAATGGATTTATTAGTCTTAAATGGTAAGGGCTATAGAGTTAGCGACTTGAATAAAGAATATTGTGATATTAATTCAATAGCGGTGGATTCTTCTTTTTCTCCTGTGAAGAAAGTAAACTTTATGGTAGGAAATACTAGAGTTGGACAAAGTATAGATTTTGACAAACTTGAAATTGAGGTTTGGACAAATGGAACTATTACTCCACAAGAAGCTCTTTCAACAGGTGCTGGAATTTTTATAGATTACTTAAGTCTATTTAGATCACTACCAGACATTAACCTTGATAATTCAAGTATAAAAGATGGTAAAAATTTGGACACTAATAGTGTTTTATCAAAGAGTGTTGAAGAATTAGATTTATCCCTTAGAAGTTTTAACTGTTTGAAAAGAGCAAATCTTGATACAGTTAAGGATATTATTTCACAAGATATAGAACAGCTAAAGAAAATTAAAAACTTTGGTAAGAAATCTGTAGAAGAAGTAGTGGATAAAATACATGAATTAGGTTTAAAATTTTTAGATGAAGAATAAAAAGAGGAGGTAGTACTTTGGCTAATTTAAGAAAACTTGGACGTAGAGCTGACCATAGAGATGCAATGCTTAGAAATCAAGTTCAATCTCTTTTTGAAAATGGAAAGATTCAAACTACGGTAACAAGAGCGAAGGAAACTAGAAGAGTAGCTGAAAAAATGATAACTCTTGGAAAAAAAGGCGATCTTCATGCAAGAAGACAAGCTTTAGCTTATATTTACAAGACTGAAACAGTTCATAAGCTATTCGAAGAAATTGCTCCACTTTATAAAGAAAGAAATGGTGGATATACAAGAATATTAAAGCTAGGACCTAGACAAGGGGACGCAGCTGAAATGGCGATTTTAGAATTAGTAAAATAATTTGCTTAAAGGCTAATATTAGATTTTAATAAAATTTTTACTGAAGGCACTGATTAATCAGTGTCTTTTTTCTATAAAAAATAGAATGAAGTATTTTTTGAAAATAGATAATTTTAAAATCTTTAAAGTAAATGTTTAAAAAGTTCTTGAATAGTTTTTACTTAAACTAATTGATAACAGAATAAATACAAGTATTAGATTTTATATGTGGGTAATTTTAATTTATTTGATACTTTTTGCTATGCTTTCTTGTAATTTATAGGTTTTTGGAGTATAATTATAGTAATATTTTTTATTATTATGGAGTTTTGTATATATGAATAATATTATATATTTTGATAATTTTGCAACTACAAGTTTAAATGAAGAAGTCTTTGATGAAATGAAGAATTTTTTACTTAATAATTATTCTAATCCTTCTTCTCTATATGAATTTGCACAAAAATCTAGAGTTGCTGTCGAAAAGTCAAGGGAAAATATTTCTAATTACATAAATGCTGAGAAAAATGAATTGTTTTTCACAACAGGAGGAACAGAAGCTGATAATTGGGCTCTTATGGGTCTAACTTTGTTTAAGGGAAGAAAAAATGGTCATATTATTATAACAGCCTTCGAACACTCTGCAATTTTAGAAACTGCAAAATTTTTAGAAAATAGAGGTTTTGATGTTACTTTTATTAATCCTGATAGAGATGGCTTTATAGATGAAAAAAATATTATTGATTCAATAAGAGATGACACTATTTTGGTATCTGTTATGTATATTAATAATGAAGTAGGAACTATTCAAGATATAAAGAAAATTTGCAATTCTGTCAAGGAAAAAAATCCAAAAATTGTTTTTCATACAGATGCAGTTCAAGCTTTATCTGAGTTAGTGATTGATGTTAAAGATTTGAATGTTGATTTACTTTCTATTTCTGGTCATAAGGTTCATGCACCAAAGGGAATAGGAGCTTTATATATAAAATCAGGAACTGATATTGAAAATTTTGTATTTGGAGGTAGTCAAGAACGATCAAGACGTGCAGGAACTGAAAATGTTGCAGGAATAGTTGGATTTTCAAAGGCTATAGATATTTTGAGAGAGTCAAGAGAAAAAAATGTTTTTAAGAGATTAGCTTTAAGAGATTATTTTTTGAAAAATATTAAAGAAAATTTTAAAGATTATGAGATTAATGGTTCTCTTGACAATAGATATTCTGGAAATGTTAATATTTCTTTTTCTGGATTAGATAAAGAAATGTTAATTATGACTATGGATTTTAAGGGAATTTGTATTTCAGGAGGATCTGCGTGTAGTAGTGGTTCTATTGAAAATTCACATGTTTTGACAGCTATGGGTATTGACGACGAATTAAAGAATAGTGCTATAAGAATCAGTTTTGGAGAAAATAATACATTTGAAGAAATAGATGAATTTATTATAGCTTTAAAAGAAATAATTAATTAGATGGAGGTAATATGTTAGATTTTGATTTTGTGTTAAATATTACTATAAAAATATTGATTTCGATTTTATTGATTGTTGGAATTTACGTATTTATTCAATTTTCAAATAAGAAGTTAGATTACGATGATAAAATAAGATTTAATAAGCTTAAAATTTTAAGAATGATGTTATATATTTTATCGACATTTGCTATGTTTTATCTATATAGTATTTATCCTATATTAAGAATAACTTTTTTTACATTTTTAGCATCAGTAATTATTGCGTATATTCTAAATCCATTTATGAAATTTCTTGAGGGGAAAAAAATAAAGAGGTTATATGCTATAATACTTATTTATATTATAATTACACTTTCAATTTGTGTTTTGGCGATTGGAATATTTCCAAGTACATTTAGACAATTTAAACATTTATTGTTCTCTTTGCCTGATATGGTCAAAAATTTTGTTGATTATAGTGATAGTATTAGACAAAATTTATTTACAGATACACCTTTTATTAATGAAATGATAAATAGTATAAATGGTCAACTTGTAAAAATTGCCAATACATTACTATCATCTTCTGCAACTTGGATAACAGGAATGGTTGCAGGAATATCGAATTTTATAGGAATAGTTATTCAACTTATATTAATTCCTGTAATAACATTTTATTTATTGCTTGAAAAAGATAAAATTTTTGACGTAATAGGAAAGAAAGTTCCTGATAGGTATGAAAATTTCTTGGTTAAAATATGGAGAGAAATAGATGAATCATTATCCATGTTTGTAAGAGGTAGAATTATAATGGCTATTTTTGTAGGAGTAGCTACTATGATATATTTAATGGCGTTCGGAATTGAATTTTCTTTTGTTATAGGGGTTATAACATGTGTGGCAGATATTATTCCATATATTGGTCCATTTTTAGGTTTTGTACCTGCTGTTTTACTTGCATTATTTAAAGGACCATTTACTGCTTTTTGGGTTGCAGTACTATTTTGTTTCGTTCAATGGCTTGAAAATAATATTTTGGGGCCAAAAATACTTGGAGATAGTACAGGAATGCACCCACTAATAGTTTTGATACTATTAATTATAGGTGGAGGAATGTTTGGAGTTTTGGGTATGATTTTCTCAGTGCCTATTGCTGCGGTTATAAAGATAATTTACAAACATACTAAACCTTATGTAAAAAAATATTTATACAAGGATAAAATTAATAATTAAGAGGGATATATGAGAAAATTAGGATTAAATGAAATTAGAGAAGAGTATTTAGAGTTTTTTGAAAGTAAAGGACATTTACGTTTAAAGAGTTATCCTTTAATACCAAATAATGATAAAAGTTTATTGCTTATAAATGCTGGAATGGCTCCATTAAAAGATTATTTTACAGGGGTAAAAAAAATGAGTAAAAATAGAGCTACTTCTAGTCAAAAATGTATTAGAACAGCTGATATCGATAATGTAGGAAAAACTCAGAGACATGGAACTTTTTTTGAAATGTTAGGGAATTTTTCATTTGGAGATTATTTTAAAAGAGAAGCAATAACTTGGGCTTGGGAATTTTTGACAGAAAAATTAGAAATGGATAAAAATTTACTATCTGTAACAGTTTATGAAGAAGATGATGAAGCTTATAATATTTGGAGAAATGAAGTTGGACTTCCAGCGGAAAAAATTCAAAGACTTGGAAAAGAAGACAATTTTTGGGAATTAGAAGTTGGCCCTTGTGGTCCGTGCTCTGAAATTATGTATGATAGAGGAGAAAAATATACAAATCCTGATGATAGATTTATGGAAATCTGGAATTTAGTTTTTACTCAATTTAATAAGGACAAAGAAGGAAATTATCATAGATTAGATCATCCTAATATTGATACCGGAATGGGACTTGAAAGACTTACTTTAGTTTTGGAAGAAAAAGATAATATATTTGAAATAGGCTTAGTTGATACTATAATTAAGAAAATAGAAGAAATTTCCGGAGTTAAATACAAATCAAATGAAATTTCTGATATTTCTATAAGAGTAATAGCAGATCATGCTAGAGCTATGACATTTTTAATTTATGATGGTGTAATTCCAAGTAATGAACAAAGAGGCTATGTTTTAAGAAGACTTATAAGACGTGCTGCAAGACATGGTAAATTATTGGGAATTAAGGATAATTTTTTGATGGATGTTTCAAAAGTTGTTATGGAAGCTTATAATATGGAATATCCTGAATTATTAGAAGATAGTGAAAGAATTTTTAAGATTTTAAACGCTGAAGAATCTAAATTCCAAGAGACTATAGAACAAGGATTAGGTATTTTGAATTCTTACATAGAAGATGAAAAATCAAAGAATTCAAAGGTTTTATCTGGGGATAAGGCTTTTAAATTATATGATACTTATGGATTTCCATTAGATTTGACAAAAGAAATTTTAGAAGAAGAAAAGATGACAGTTGATGAAGAAGCTTTTAATAAAAATATGCAAGATCAAAAGATTAGAGCAAGAGAAGGCAGAAATGTTTCATCAGCAGGTTGGAGCGAAAAAAATACTGACTATCTAAAGACTTTGGAAACTACAGAGTTTTTAGGATATACAGATAATGTATGTGTTGGAAAAGTTATAAAACTATTTAAAGATGAATCAGCAGTTTCTACATTAAATCAAGGAGATAAGGCATTTTTAGTATCTGATAGGACTGTTTTCTATGGAGAAGGTGGAGGACAAGTAGGAGATATTGGAATTATTATTGGCGAAAACTGTGAGCTTAAAGTTTTAGATACTAAGAAAAATAAAAATAATGGAATTTTCCACAGTGTAGAAGTTATTAGTGGAAATGTTAATTTAAATGATGAGTTAACATTTAAAATAGATGTAAATAATAGACGTGATATTATGAAAAATCATTCTGCAACACATCTTTTACATCAAGCATTAATAGAAGTTCTAGGTAATCATATTAATCAAGCTGGTTCTTTGGTAGATGCAAATAAATTAAGATTTGATATTACACATTTTGAAGCTATAAGCCAAGAGGATTTAAAAAGAGCAGAACAAATTGTAAATGATAAAATTGCTTTAAACCTTGATACAATCATAAAGGAAATGTCTTTAGAGGAATCTTCAGAAATGGGTGCAATAGGACTTTTTGAAGATAAGTATAAAGATGTTGTAAGAGTGGTTTCTTTTGGAGGTTGGTCAATAGAACTTTGTGGAGGGACACATGTAAGAAATGTTAGTGAAATTCAAATGTTTAAAATAATTTCAGAATCAAGTGTTGCTGCTGGAGTTAGAAGAATTGAGGCTATTACAGGTAGAAGTGTTTATGAATACTTAAAGAAAACTGAAAATCAAGTTGAAGAAGTTTCAAATGTATTAAAATGTAAAAAGCCTGAGTTAGTTTCTAAAGTAGTTTCTCTAACTGATGATATTAAATCTTTAGAAAAAGAACTAAAAGAAATAAAGTCCCAAATGACTTTGAGTAGTTTAGATACTTTTATAGCAGAAAAGAAAGATATAGATGGTATTTCTTTTATTGCTAAAAAAGTAGAATTTGAAAATCAAAATGATTTAAGAGATTTAATTGATAAATTAAGAGATAAATTGGGTAAAAGTGTAATAGTGTTTGCTAATGTTTATCAAGGAAGACTTACTTTTACAGTTGGAGTAAGTAAAGATTTGAATGCAAAAAAAATAAATGCCGGAAATATTGTTAAAGAAGTTGCAAAACTTGTTGGTGGAAACGGTGGAGGTAGACCTGATATCGCATCAGCAGGAGGAAAAGACTTGAGCAAGGTAGATTTTGCTTTAGGAAAAGCCGAGGAGATTTTAAAATCTCAAATGTAAAATAGGAGGGATTATATGTCAAACGAATTTAATGAAACAATGAGAATTGAAATACCAACTGATAAAAAAAGTATTAAAGAAATAATAAAAATAGTGTATTCAGCACTCGAAATTAAGGGATATAATCCTAAAAATCAAATTATAGGATATATTCTTTCAGGAGATCCTACTTATATTACTAGCTATAATAATGCTAGGGGTTTAATTAGACAAGTTAGTAGAGATGAAATACTTGAAGAATTTTTAGAAAATTATATAAAGGATTAAATTTATCCTGGCAAATTGTCGAGGCTTTTACATAATGTTAAAAAGGGGTATTTATGGATAGATATATGGCTTTGGATGTAGGCGATAGGACTATAGGAGTTGCTATTAGTGATCCATTGTTTATTATGGCAGAAGGGCATAGTACAATTTTTAGAGAATTTATTGAGAAGGATTTGGAATCATTAAAAAATATAATAATTAAAGAAAATATTATTAAAATTGTTGTTGGACTTCCTAAGAATATGAATAACACAATTGGACCACAAGGTGAAAAAGTACTAGCTTTTGTTGATGAGCTTAAGAATTTTTTAAAAGAAAATAGTTTTAATATAGAGATAATTATGCAAGATGAAAGACTTACAACTGTTAGTGCCGAAAGAATTTTAATTGAAGGAAATATGAGTAGAAAAAAAAGAAAAAAAGTAATAGATAAAGTGGCAGCAACCTACATTTTACAGTCATATTTGGATAGAAAATAGGAGTGATATTTTGGAGCGTTTTGAAGCTTTTGATGAAAATGGGAAAAAAATTATTTTTGAATTAGTTGAAACTTTTGGTATGAATGAAAGTGAGTACGCTGTTTTGAATTCAAAAGATGATATCAACACATATATTTTGAAGATTGTATATGATAAAGAAGGAAATATTAATTTGGAAGGTATTGATGATGAAGAACTTTCCGATGCGATAGATGTTTATGAGGAATTAAAGTCAGAAAAAGAAAATATTTAGAAAAGGAGAATAGTTATGGAAGTAAAAGAAATGAAAAAGTTGTTAGTTGAAAACAACTATAAGATTACTAAACAAAGAGAAATTGTTTTTAATGTCCTAAATGAAAATAAAGGTAATCATTTAAGTCCAGAAGAACTACATGAAATAGCTAGTAAATATGATAAAGATTTGGGAATTGCTACTGTTTATCGTACACTTGTTATTTTTGATAAAATGAATATAGTTCATAAATTGGATTTTGATGATAAAAGATATAGATATGAAATCATAAGAGATGATGACAAGCATCAACATCATCATCTTCTGTGTAAAGATTGTGGAAAGATAATTGAAGTTGAAGAAGATTATTTAGAAACTTTAGAACAAATTATTGAAGAAAAATATAAATTTAAAATTATAAACCACGATTTAAAATTCTATGGAAAGTGTTCAGATTGTTCAAATTTTGAAAAGAAGTAGGGGATTGTTGTGGTGCAAAAAAATAAAAAGAAAACTTTAAAGATGATACCCTTAGGTGGAGTTGGTGAAATAGGTAAAAATATGTCTATTTTGGAATATGATGATGAAATTATCATTCTAGATTGTGGAATGACTTTTCCAGATGATGATATGCCAGGAATAGATATAGTAATTCCGGATATTACCTATTTAATGAAAAATATTGATAGGGTAAAAGCGCTTTTTTTGACACATGGACACGAAGATCACATCGGAGCCGTCCCATATATATTAAAAAAGATAAATGTACCCGTTTATGGAACTAAATTAACTTTAGGTCTTGTTGAAAGTAAATTACAGGAACATAATCTTAGTAAAGAAAGTTTACACTTGGTAAATGCCGGAGAAATTATAAAAACTAAGCATTTTTCTGTTGAATATATAAGAGCTTGTCATAGTATTCCTGACAGTGTAAGTTTCGGAATAAAAACACCAGTTGGCAATATTATTTTTACGGGAGATTTCAAAATTGATTACACACCTATTGATGGAGATAAAATGGATTTACATCGTATTGCTCAATGGGGAATTGATGGAGTTATGCTCTTATGTGCAGATAGTACCAATGTTGAAAGACCTGGATATACAATGAGTGAAAGTTCAGTAGGAGAAACTTTTATAGAACTTTTTAGTAAAGCTCATGGAAGAATTATAGTTGCAACATTTGCGTCTAACCTTCATCGTGTGCAACAAATAATAAAAGCTGCGGAGAAATTTAAAAGAAAAGTTGCTGTGTCAGGCAGATCTATGGTTAATGTTATTAAGGTTGCTACTGAACTCAATAAATTGGAAATAGAAAAAGGAACTCTTATTGACTTAAAGGATATTAATAAGTATGATGAGTCTGAAATTGTACTTTTGATGACTGGAAGCCAAGGTGAGCCTATGAGTGCATTAAATAGAATGGCTTACGGAGAGCATAGAAAACTTGTATTGACTGAAAGTGACACTGTAATAATTTCAGCCTCACCAATTCCTGGAAATGAAAAAATCTTTTTTGGACTTGTAAATCGTCTTGTTGAAATGGGAGTTAAAGTAATTCATTCTTCTCTTGCAGAGGTTCATGTTTCAGGCCATGCTTGTCAGGAAGAATTAAAGTTAATTCATACTTTAGTTAAACCAAAGTACTTTATTCCAGTTCATGGAGAGTCAAGACATTTAAAAAGACATGCAAAACTAGCGGTTGAAATGGGTATGTCGAAAGATAATATTCTAATAGGAAGAAATGGTACTGTTTTTGAATTTAATTACAAACAAGAAGGATTTATATCAGGAACAGTTGAGTCTGGAAATATTTTGGTTGATGGACTTGGAGTTGGTGATGTAGGTAGTGCAGTTTTAAGAGATAGAAAACATCTATCAGAAGATGGTATTATAATTGTTATGGTAGTTCTTGAAAAATCTACTAAAGAAATAATTTCGGGACCTGAAATAGTTTCAAGAGGATTTATCTATGTAAAGGAAAATTTGGATCTTGTTTCTGAAATGAGAAAAGTTGTTGAAAATACTTTAAGTATTTGTAAGGATGATTCTATAACAGATATTGGAACTATGAGATATAATATTAGAAAAGATTTAAATTCTTATATCTATCATGAAATAAAAAGAGGTCCAATGATTATTCCTATAATTACAGAGCTTTAGGAGGTTTTATGAATATTTATAATAGTATCTTAACTTTTTCAAATGATTTTAAAAATTGTGATGAAGTTAAAGAGTTTAAACGATTAAAGAAAAAAATTGATGAAAATCCTGAAAATAAAAAAATTATAGATGATTTTCATAAGAAGTTATATGATTATCAAGTTGCAAAGCAAAATGGAGAAGATGTTACTGAAAAAGAAAAACAACTTAATGATTTGAATGCAATTTTGATGAGCAATTCTGAAATATCAGAATTTATGGCAGCAGAAGTTAGGATTTCAACTATAATGAATGATATAGTAAAAATGTTGGAAGAAACAATAGCAGAATAATGGAAGTAGTTGCAAATTATGTTTCTGAATATATCAGGAGTTTAGAACAAAGTAGAGAGCCTATTTTAATTGAAATGGAAGAATTTGCTTGCAAAAATAAAGTTCCAATTATAGAAGTTGAAGTTGCTAGATTTTTAGAATTTTTAGTAATGTTAAAAAAACCAAAAAGAATTTTAGAGATTGGAACTGCAATAGGTTATTCATCTATAATTATGAATAGAGCTTATCCTGATTCTATTATCACAACTATTGAGATTGATGAGAAAAACTTTTTAAAAGCAAAAGAGTTCATAAAAAGAGCGGGTTGTGATAAGAATATAGATCTTATATTTGCTGATGCAAATGACGCTTTAGATTTTATTACAGATAAATATGATATGATTTTTATGGATGCTGCAAAAGGGCAATATATAAGTTTTTTCGAGAAATCTATTGAAAAATTAAATCATGGGGGAATATTAGTTTCAGATAATATTCTGTTTCGAGGTCTTGTTGCAAAAGAAAAAAATAATATAAGAAGAAAAAACACAATAGTTAAAAGATTAAAAGAGTTTTTAAAAATTATCACAAATAGTGATGAATTTTCGACTAC
The DNA here is from genome assembly GCF_035282405.1 of Parvimonas sp. C2. Classification (NCBI taxonomy): domain Bacteria; kingdom Bacillati; phylum Bacillota; class Tissierellia; order Tissierellales; family Peptoniphilaceae; genus Parvimonas; species Parvimonas sp. C2. The sequence continues at coordinate 265,532 of NZ_JAYKBP010000001.1, read as the reverse complement.
TATAATACCAATAGACGATGGTATGGCTATATGTTATAAAAAATAGATTAAATATTTAATGGGAATCCAGTTTTCTTGGATTCCTATTTAATAGTTAAAGGAGAAAATAATTAATGAAAGAAGTTGAACTATTAGCCCCTGCAGGGGATATAGAAAAATTAAAAATGGCAATTATCTACGGGGCTGATGCAGTTTATCTTGCAGGTGAATCATTCGGTTTAAGAAAAGCATCTAAGAATTTTACAGTTGAACAACTAAAAGAAGCTACTGATTTTGTTCATGAAAGAGGCAAAAAAATATATATTACAATGAATATTATTCCTCATAATGATGATTTAATAGGTCTTGAAGAATATGTAAGAATTCTAGTTGATATAGGTGTAGATGCATTAATCGTTGCAGATGCTGGAATATACACTGCTGTTCGTTCTGTAAGTAAAGATATTGAAGTACATATGAGCACACAGGCGAGTGTTACAAATTATAGAACTGTAAAATTTTGGTATGATTTAGGTATTAAACGAATTGTAATGGCAAGAGAATTATCTTTAGAAGAAATCAATTTAATACATAAGGAAGTACCTGAAGTTGATATTGAAGCTTTTGTCCATGGTGCAATGTGTATTTCATATTCAGGAAGATGCTTATTGAGCAACTATATGTGTGGAAGAGATGCAAACAAGGGAGATTGTGCTCATGCTTGTAGATGGAAATATAATTTAGTTGAAGAGAGAAGACCAGGAGAGTATTATCCTATTGAAGAAACAGAACAAGGAACTTTTATATATAATAGTAAAGATTTATGTATGTTGGATTCTCTTGAAGATGTTATCAAAGCAGGAGTTCATAGTTTAAAAATTGAAGGAAGAGTAAAGACTCAATACTATGTTGCAACTGTTATAAGAAGTTATAGATTAGCTCTTGATGCAATTAAAAATGGTACTTATACAAAAGAAATGGCAGAAAGACTTTTACTTGAGATTAAAAAAGCAAGTCATAGAGATTTTACAAAGGGATTTTACTATAAAAAGCCGGATGAAAATGATCAACTTTACAATTCAAGCTCATATATAAGAACTTATGATTTTGTTGGACTTGTTTTGGACTATGATAAGGAAACAAAAATTGCAACAATAGAACAGAGAAATAGAATTTTTGTTGGAGATGAAGTTGAATTTTTTGGCCCTAGAGATGGTTTTGAAACATTTAGAATAGAAAAAATGTATGATGATAAAGGGGAAGAAATTGATGTAGCACCCCGTGCAAAACAAATTATAAAAATGCCTTTACCATTTGAAGTAAAACCTTGGGATATAATGAGAAAGCAATTATCAGATGAATAAATTTAGGAGAAATTTATGATTGAACTAAAGAGAATTCAAAGATATGATTTAAGACGATTATATGAAATTGAATATTCAAGTAAAAGGCCTAAGTGGAAAGAATATGATGCTCCATATTTCGATGATTTTGAATTTAAAACTTATGATGAATTTATAACATCAAAGGAGATTGAATTTTTTTTAGGGGAAAGAGTAAAAGGAATTTATTTTAATGATTCTCTAATTGGAATAGTTTCAAAATATTGGGAAAATGAAAAAACCAGATGGCTTGAAATAGGAATAGTAATTTTTGATGATAATTTCTGGAGTAAAGGAATCGGCTCAAAGGCACTTTCGTTATGGATAGATGAAATTTTTAATACTGAAGATAACTTAGAACATATAGGTTTAACAACTTGGAGTGGAAATATTGGAATGATAAAATGTAGCTTAAAAATTGGTATGATACTCGAAGGAAGAATTAGAAAAGTTAGATACCATAATAATATATTTTATGATTCAATGAAATATGGAATTTTAAAAGATGAGTGGAAAAAACAAGTTAAAAATTAATAGTAATTGTAAAATTATAATATACGATAACATAAAAATTCGATGTTATTCAGTAAAAATTTTTAAAAATAGTTTACTTTTATTGCGTTTTATGTTATACTTATCAAGTACTGTTGCTATGTTTATGGAAACTCCGACCTTTACATTGCTACGGTGAATTATATTTTAGGAGGTAGTTATAATGATAACTAAAGAAGACAAATTAAGAATTATTGATGAATTTAAAAGAAGTGAAGGAGATACAGGTTCTCCAGAAGTTCAAATTGCATTATTAAGCTTCAGAATTAAATATTTAACTGAACACTTAAAAGAACATAAAAAAGACCATGCAACAAGAAGAGGTTTATTCAAATTAATTGGACAAAGAAAAGGTCTTTTAAAATATCTTAGTAATGTTGATATCGAAAGATATCGTGAATTAACTAGCAAATTACAAATAAGAGGATAATTATTAAAGGGCGATTTTTTCGCTCTTTATTTTTAGAAGACCATAGGAGGATTAAATGGTTAGAGAATTTATATATAACTTAAGTGGAAGAGAGCTTAAAGTAACAATAGGAAAAGTAGCAGAACAAGCGAATGGATCTTGTCTTGTTCAATGTGGAGAAACTGTCGTTTTAGTAAACGCTTGTGCTTCTAAAGAGCCTAGAGAAGGAGTTGACTTTTTCCCATTAAGTTGTGATTTTGAAGAAAAACTTTATTCAGTAGGAAAAATTCCTGGTGGATTTATTAAAAGAGAAGGACGTCCAAGTGAAAAATCAATATTGACATCTAGACTTATAGATAGACCACTACGTCCACTTTTTCCAGAAGGATATAGAAATGATGTTCAAGTTATTGCAACAGCATTATCTGTTGAGCAAGATAATCAACCAGATATACTTGCAATGATTGGATCATCTATAGCACTTACAATTTCAGATATTCCTTTTAACGGACCTACAGGATCTGTTAATGTTGGATATGTTGATGGGGAATATATTATAAATCCAACAATTGCACAAAGAGAAAAATCAAGACTTAATATTACAGTATCAGGAACAAAAGATGCTATTATGATGGTTGAAGCCGGAGCTGATATTTTAAGTGAAGAAGAAGTTTTAAATGCAATTCTTTTTGCACATGAAGAAATTAAATCAATTTGTAATTTTATAGAAACAATAAGAGAAGAAATTGGTAAAGAAAAATCTGAAGTTATTATAAAGCAAAGAGATGAAGATTTATTTAATGCAATTATTGAATTTGGTAAAGAACAAATTATTTCTGCTCTTAGAACTCCAAACAAAATGGAAAGAGAAGAAAATTTAGATAAGATTACAAAAGAAATTCTTGAAAAGTTTTTACCTGATTATGAAGATAAAAAAGGTGAAATTAATGCAGCTATTGAATCTGTAATTGTTGATGAAGTTAGAAGATTAATAATAGAAGAAGGAATTAGACCAGATGATAGAGAACTTGACGAAGTTAGAAAGATTTCTTGTGAAAGAGGACTTTTACCTAGAACTCATGGATCAGGATTATTTACTAGAGGACAAACTCAAGTTTTAACTTTAACAACTTTAGGTGCACCTGGAGAAGTTCAAATTTTGGATGGAGTTATTGATGAAGATAATAAGAGATATATGCATCAATATAATTTCCCGCCATTTAGTGTTGGAGATGTTAGACCTTTAAGAAGTCCGGGCAGACGTGAAATTGGTCATGGTGCATTAGCTGAAAGAGCATTAATTCCTGTTTTGCCAAGTGAAGATGAATTCCCATATACAATGAGATTGGTTTCAGAAGTTTTATCTTCAAACGGATCAAGTTCACAAGCAAGTATTTGTGGTTCAACACTTTCATTATTAGATGCAGGTGTTCCTATTAAAGATTCAGTTGCAGGTATTGCAATGGGACTTATAAAGGATGAAAAAACTAATAAAATTGCTATTTTAACAGATATTCAAGGTTTAGAAGACCATTTTGGAGATATGGACTTTAAAGTTGCAGGTACTAAAGACGGTATCACAGCTTTACAAATGGATATTAAAATTGACGGTATTAGTAGAGAAATTTTGGCAACAGCTTTGGAAAAAGCAAAAAGAGCAAGACTTCACATTTTATCAATTATGAATGAATGTATTTCAACTCCAAGCGAAGAAATGTCAAAATATGCACCAAAGATATTTACTATGCAAATTTTACCAGAAAAAATAAGAGAAGTAATTGGACCGGGTGGAAAAGTTATTAACAAGATAATTGATGAAACAGGAGTTAAGATTGATACTTTTGATGATGGACGCATTGCAATTACTGCTGATTCAAGAGAAAATGGCGAAAGAGCAAAAGAAATGATTAACGAAATAGTTAAAGAAATTGAGGTTGGAGAAATTTACAGCGGTGTAATTACAACAATCACAAATTTTGGAGCATTCGTTGAATTAATTAAAGGAAAAGAAGGCTTACTTCATATTTCAAATATGACTCATGAAAGACTTGATAAGGTAGAAAACTTATTTAAAGTTGGAGATGTAGTTGAAGTTAAAGTAATAGAAATTGACAATCAAGGTAAAATAAAATTGTCAAGAAAGGCATTACTTGAAAAGCCTAGAAAAGAAAAAGAAGAAAAATAAATAACAAAAATAGGTCAATATTCTAATTAATTTAGAAATGACCTTTTTTATTAATATTTATAAAAGGAGGATTTTAATATGGGAAAAATAGTTTACAGTGCATTACAGCCTTCAGGTCAGCTTACAATAGGAAATTATTTAGGTTCAATAAAAAACTTCAAAAGTTTACAAGACCAATATGATTGTTTTTTTAATGTTGCTGATTTACATTCTATAACAGTACCACAAGAGCCTAAATTGCTTAGAGAAAGAACATTAGATTTAATGGCTATATTTTTAGCATCAGGATTAGAACCGGATAAATCAACTCTTTTTGTTCAATCTCATGTACCTCAACATGCAGAACTTTCTTGGGTTTTAAGTTGTATGAGTTATATGGGACAACTTAGCAGAATGACTCAATTTAAAGAAAAATCTCAAAAATCGGAAGAAAATTTAAATGCTGGTTTGTTTACTTATCCCGTATTAATGGCTGCAGATATTTTATTATATCAAACAGATTTAGTTCCTGTTGGTGTTGATCAAAAACAACATTTAGAACTTGCAAGAGATTTGGCAGAAAGATTTAATAATAAATATTCTGAAACTTTTGTGGTTCCTGAAGGAATAATTGGAAAAGAAACAGGAAAAATTATGAGCCTTAAAAATCCTCAAAAGAAGATGAGTAAATCTGATGAAGATGTTAATTCATTTATATTACTTCTTGATGATGAAGAAACTATAAAGAGAAAAATTAGAAAATCTGTAACTGATAGTATTGGAAATTTCGATTATAATGATGAACAAAAAGGACTAAAAAATTTAATAAATATGTATATTGCTTTCACTGGTAAAACAAGTGATGAAATTGTGGCAAAATATAAAAACGAAAATTATTCAGCATTTAAAGAAGATTTGGGACAATTAATTTCAGATAGTTTAAAACCAATAAGAGAAAAACATAAAGAATTTGTTTCAGATAAGGCATATCTTGAAAAAGTTATGAAAGAAGGAGCAGATAAAGCATCCTATTATGCAAATAAAACACTTAGAAAAGTTTATAAAAAAGTTGGTTTTTTACCAAGATAAAAAAGACAGAAAATTTTAAATTTTCTGTCTTTTTCTTTTAATTATTTATAGTCTTCTACAATCATTCTTGCAAGTTCATGTGGATTTCCACACCCTGTTGTAATTATAGTATCTTTGTCTTTAAAAGTTTCAAAGATATAATCTCTTGCTTCTTCAAATGTTTTTAGGTATATAGCATTTACTCCGTTTTTATTTAGTTTTTCAACTAAATCTATTGAATGAATAGTAGGATCGAATTTTTCTCTTGCAGCATAAATCTCAGTAACAATAACTTCATCACAATCATCAAAACATTTTGCAAAGTCATTTAATAAAACTTTTGTTCTTGAATAAGTATGTGGTTGGAAAATACATACAAGTCTGCCTTCTTTATGTTCAGCAATTGAACTTAGACAACTTTTAATTTCTCTTGGATGATGTCCATAATCAGTTAGAATAGTAGCTTTTTTACTATTACCGATTACTCCATAAACTTCCATTCTTCTGTGTAAATTTTTATATTTTGAAATAGCATTCTTAATATATTCAACATCTATTCCTGTTTCATAAGTAGCTATAATAGCAGCAGCTGCATTATAAATATTATGTCTTCCTATTATATTTAAACAAAAATGATGTTTTCCAAATTTTTCATTTTCAATATCAAAACAAGGATGACCAACCTTATCAAAACTTATATTTGTAATATTATAAGTAGCATTTTCATTATTTATACCAAATGTAATAGTTTCTCCTTTGATATGTTCTAATAGGGGAAGACAGTTTGGATCATCAATATTAATTATAGCTTTTGAATTTTCATCCAAATTTTTCATATATCCTATAAAAGTATCTACAATATGATCCAAGTTTTTATAAAAATCTAAATGGTCTTCATCAATATTTAAAATAATAGCCATACTTGGATAATAATGTAGTATATTAGCTTTAAATTCACAGGCTTCAGTTACTAAATAATCTTCATTACCACATAGAACATTTCCGTCAATTTCATCTAAATTTCCACCAATTAAAATTGAAGGGTCAAATGGGGAATTAATTAAAATTTTTGAAATCATACTTGTTGTTGTACTCTTTCCATGTGATCCGGAAATTGCTATTGAATGAGTATAATTTCTCATTAATGCTCCTAAAAACTGTCCCCTTGTTACACAAGGAACTCCAATAGATTTTGCTTTAATTAATTCTTCATTATCTGGTAAAATTGCATCTGTATATACAATTAAGTCAGGATTTTTAATATTTTCCTTTTTTTGACCTATAAATATCTTTGCACCATTTTGTTCTAATATTTGAATTTCTTTAGAAGTATTTCTGTCGCTTCCTGAAATATTATAGCCCTTTTTTAACAGTAGTTTAGCAATTCCACTCATACTTATTCCACCAATTCCGATGAAATATATATTTTTGTATTTTTTATCATTAAAATCAAATTTAAACATAATAACTCCATTCAAAATAATTTAATTACTGTAATTATATCATAAAAGTAATATATATGCCAAATTTTTGTCTTAAAAACTAAAAAAGAGAAGAAAAACTTCTCTTTTTAAAAAATACATATATTTATTTACTTTTTATAACTAATATTTCACCATAAACAGCTATATAAGTATTTTCATCTTTACATACTACCTCTTTTAGTGTTAAGTTATTGCCATACCAACAATTTGCATCATTGTCATACTCATCATAATACTTATTATATGGGAAATAAGATGAATTCCCATAAACCTTTATAGTTTTAAATTTTACTATTATTCCTGTATTGAACTTGTTAATTTCACATGAATCAGTAGATGTCATATCTTCAGTAGCATCCAAATCACAAATTGTAGAAATTTTATCCTTATTTACAATTGTAAAAAAACCTTTTTTATATTCAATTTCTAATTTTTCATTTTCTAGTTCTCTAACTCTATATTCTTCTTTAATTCCATATTCTTTTCCTGATTTAGTGTTTTTGTGAGTTGGTTCAAAACTTTCACTTGCCATTACTATATTGCACCCTAATCCCATTGATAAAATAAGAGTACAAACTATTAAAAATTTTTTCATATTACACCTCCATAAAACAATCAAATTATTTATTTTGACTTTCTTACATTATTAATATAGCACACAAAATTAAACTTGTCAATTTATAATAAAATTTTTAAAATGTTCAACTTTATGTTATAATTATTATAGTTTTACGCCGAATGGTAAAACTATAATAATTTCATCATAACAACCAAAAAGAATTATAAGAGATGAATTATGATAGTTTTTATGATAAAATATATTTTGGAGAATACAATGAAAAAAATACTATTAATAGATGGATCGAGTCTTATTTTTAGGGCTTTTTATGCAATAAGAAATTTAACAACTAAAGATGGAGTTTTTGTAAATGGAGTTTATGGCTTTTTAAATATGTATTACAAGGCTTTAGAATTAATAAAGCCTACTCATGTTTTTGTTGCCTTTGATAAGGGTTCAAAAACTTTTAGACATAATGAATTTGAAGATTATAAGGGGACTCGTGATAATGCTCCTAATGAAATAACTTACCAATTCGGAATTTTAAAAGATTTACTTTCTTCTATGAATGTAAATTATTTGGAACTTGATGAATATGAAGCTGATGACATTTTAGGAACAATTGCAAAACTTGCTCAAAAAGAAGGTTTTGAAGTAGATATTTTTACGGGAGATAGAGATTATTTACAATTAATTGATGATAATATTTTAGTTTATTTAACTAAAAAAGGTATAAGTGAAATTAAACTTATGAATAATAAATCAATTTTAGAAGAATATGGACTTTCTCCTAAACAATTGATTGATGTTAAGGCTCTTCAGGGAGATAGTTCAGATAATATACCCGGAGTTAAGGGTGTTGGAGAAAAAACTGCATTAAAATTAATTCAAGAGTATGGAAGTCTTGAAAATTTATATAAAAATTTAGATGCACTTAAGGGTAAATTAAAAGAAAATCTTGAGAATGAAAAGGATAAGGCTTATTTAAGCAGATATCTTGGTGAGATTTTTTTGAATGTTCCTATTGATAGAAATATTGAAGATTTTGAAATTAAAGATGTAAATTCTGATGAATATATTAAAAAATTGGAAAAATTAGAATTTAAGAGTATTATAAATAAGCATTTTAAAGATATAAAAAAGGATAATACTATAAAAACAAATCAAAATATAGATTTTGAGGTAATTGATTTTTCAGAAATTTTTGAAAAAATAAAAAATGACGAGTCTGTATCAATTAAATTTTTCTCGGATGAAGGATATATTTATAGGAAGAAATTCTATATTGGAATTTATTCAAACTTTAATAAGAAGGCATATATTTGTAAGGAATTTAAGCTATCAGATTTTGAAAAGTTTTGTAATTTAGATATAAAGATAATTGGTTATGACATAAAGGAAGAGTTATATTTTGCATTAAAGAATAATTTAGAATTTAAAAATTATGAAGATGTTATGATTTTAGAATATTTAATTGATTCAAATAAAGGGAATTATGATATTTCAAAAGTAAGTAGTGAATTTTTACATCTAGAAATTTTAGATTTAAAAGAAATGTTTGGAAAGGGAAAAAACAAAAAGACTTTTTTTGAATTGGATGAAGATAGTATTTTTAACTATATTTCACAAAATGTGTTTGCCATTTCAGCATTGTATAATATTTTTATAGAAAAAGTTAAAGAAAATAATCTTATCTCATTATATGAAAATGTTGAAAAACCATTAGTTAAAGTTCTTGCTGATATGGAAAACACAGGAGTTTTAGTAGATAGAAATAAGATTATTGAATTAACTGATGAGTATTCTAAACTTGCTAAGAAGTATGAAGAAAAAGTTTATGAACTTGCTGGAGAAATTTTTAATTTAAATTCTCCTAAACAACTTGGAGTAGTTCTATTTGAAAAAATGAAATTACCTGTTGTAAAAAAGACAAAAACAGGATATTCTACTGATGTTGAAGTTCTAGAAAAACTAGCAAGTAAGCATGAAATAGCAGAATATATTTTAAAATATAGGTCTTTAAATAAGTTAATTTCAACATATTTAGAAGGAATAATAGATTATATTATGGATGATGGGAGAGTTAGAACTTCTTTTAAGCAAATGATTACTGCTACTGGAAGACTTAGCTCTGTTGATCCTAATTTACAAAATATTCCAATTAGAAGTGAAGAGGGAAGAAATATTAGAAAAGTATTTATCTCAGATAAAAATAAAGTTTTTATAGATGCGGACTATTCACAAATTGAGCTTAGAGTTTTAGCACATTTGTCTAAGGATTCTGTTATGATTGAATCATTTAAAAATGATTTAGACATTCATAATAAAACTGCAAGCGAAGTTTTTGGAGTTCCTATTAGTGAAGTTACTGACAATCAAAGACGAAGTGCAAAGGCTGTAAATTTTGGAATAGTTTATGGTATAAGCGATTATGGTCTTTCAAAAGATTTAAATATTTCACGAAATGAAGCAAGACAATATATTGATGGCTATTTGAATACTTATCCAAGTATTAAAAATTATATGGAAGAGATAGTAAATAAGGCTAAAAGTGATGGCTTTGTAACTACCATATTGGACAGAAAGAGATATATTCCTGAAATTAATTCGAAAAATTTTAATATTAGAAGTTTTGGTGAGAGAATAGCATTGAATACTCCTATACAGGGAAGTGCTGCGGATATTATAAAAATCGCTATGATTAAAGTATATGAAAGACTAAAAAATGAGAAAGTTAGAGCAAAGTTGATATTACAAATTCATGATGAACTTATAATAGAATGTGAAGAAAGCGAAAAAGAAATTGTTAAGAATATATTAAAAGATTCTATGGAAAATGTGTATAAATTAGATTTACCTTTAAAAGTAGATGTTTGCGAAGGGAGAAATTGGTATGAGTCGAAATAAAAAATTTATTGTTATAACAGGACAGATTGCCAGCGGTAAGAGTAGCTTAGCTGAGTTAATTAAAAAAAGAAATGAGAAGTATTTAGTTTTAGATGCTGATGATCAAATAAAAGAATTGTATAAGAGAGGGGCAGAACTTTATAAAGTTTTAGTAAAAGAGTTTGGAGATATCATTTTAAATGAAAAAGGTAATATTTCAAAATCAAAGTTAAGAAGAACAGTTTTATTAAATGATGAAAATAGAGAAAAGCTTAATTTTTTAACTCATCCTGTCATTCTAAAAAACATGGTTGATTTTGCTAAAAAATCTGAATCAGATGTTGTATTTTTACAAATTCCACTATTAAATGAATCAATAGCCAGATTAGAAAAACTAATTGATATTGATGAAGTGTGGAATATAACAGCTAGTGATGAAGTTAGATTTAAAAGGCTAATGGAAAGAAAGGGAATGACTGAAGATGTTGCCCATAGAATTATGGAGATACAATCTGAGTTTGAAAATGAAAGCTATGATATTTTATCTGTTGAAAATAATGGTGATTTTGAGGAGCTAAAAGATAAAGTTGATTTATTCTTTAAAAATAGTTGTATTAATGAAGAAAAAAAATCAGGATTTTTTGGAAGATTTAAGAAAAACAAAAAAGAAAATGAATCAGAAGATATTGAAGAAAATAGTGAGGATAGTAATGGAGATACTGGATCGTTTAGAAAAGTATCCGAAGAAGAATTAAAAGCTAAAAACAACACTGATGAGTCTTATGATGGTTTTGCTGAAAGTAAAGATTTAAGTAATAGTGAGGAACACTTAGGTGAATTTGTACAACCGGCATTTTTCCAAAATCAAAGTACAGAAAGTGTTGATTTAAAAGATTTAGAAAATCAAAATTCATCAGAAGTGGAAAAAACGAAATTAACTGATTTAAGTGCTTTACATGATAATCAAATGGATAATACTGAATCTTTAAAAGATAGTATTAATTCAGATACTACTAATGAAGAAAATATAGAAGAAACTACAAATGATAAAGGTAAGAAAAGGAAAAAGATGAAAAAATGGAAAAAAGTATTGTTAACTTTAATAACTGTGATAATTATATGTAAAGCTTTATTTTTGGGTGCAGTTTATTATGGTGGACAGAATTATCCTATAAGTTATATTGAAGAAATTCAAAAATATTCTAGTGAATATGGAGTAGATCCTAAAGTGGTTTTAGCCATTATGAGAGTTGAAAGTAATTTCAAGAGCGATGCAGTAAGTAAAGTTAATGCTAAAGGTTTAATGCAAGTTCTACCGGATACTGCTAAACATGTCGCAAAGTTATTAAATATTGATGTGAATTCATTAGACTTAAACGATCCTGAAACTAATGTAAAAATAGGAACATATTATTTAAAATATTTAATGCAAAATTTTAGTAATATGAATACAGTTTATGCAGCATACAATGGTGGAATAGGAAATGTAAATACTTGGTTAAAGGATTCTAAATACTCTAGTGATGGGGTTACTCTATACAATATTCCTTCTGCAGAGGCCAAGAACTATGTAAAAAAAGTAAATAAAGCACTAAAAGCTTATGAAATTTTATATGGAAAGGAATTTCCAACTAAAAAAACAAAAGGATTTGCTAAATTTATAGATAATGTGAAAAATACAGTTAGATATATTTTTAGAAACTTTTAAATAAAATAGTATGAATTCAAAGATCAACGGGTGATAAAATCCCGTTGTTTTTTGTGATATTATAAAACTAAGTTATATGCTTTCTATAATGGAATGTTCTATAATTGGATATAGAAAATATATATTGTATAATCAGCATAATTTTATAAAAATATTTTGGTGATAAGTATGGGAAACAAAAATGTTGAATTTATGAAAAAATTTATAAATGATAGAGAAAAATTGATGAAAATTTTACTTTGGGGTTCTATAGCTTTAGATATATTTCTATTATTGTGTTTTGTAATAGGATTTGCATTTGGACTGGGAAACTATAAAATAGGCTTTTTTATGCTAGGAATTATTTTTAGATTTGGATTAATTATATTCATAATAAGTGCAGTATGTAAGTTTTGTACTTTTATTTTAAGTTTTAATAGAGATACAAAAGAAAAAAAGAAATATTTTTCTCTTTCTTTGTTTTCTTTGTTTAGACTATTGTTTGTTGGAGCATTAGTTTATGGAATTTATTATATCGGGAAAGTAATGACTGCTGTTGGATAATATTTGAGATAAGTTGAATTTATATAAGTATTTTTTATTTAATAGCTAAAATTGTGGAGAAAACTGCATCCAAAATTTTTGATATAAGAAATGGATGCAGTATACATATATTTTATTAAGAATTTAATTTTTTAAAATTATTTTTGTTAAAAATTTGATGTATGTATTTTTTATTTAATTTTTTTCCTATTATTACAACTCTTGAATCTTCCATTGGATTGCATCCACATATCTCATAATTATTATTTACTAAATCAAATTTAAACCAAAAATCTTTTATGTTAAAATATCCTTTTGCTCTCACAATACTTCCTAATTGTTTAGACATTAATACGTTTAATTTAAAAATTAATTCAGGAATATTTTTTATTTTTATATTTAGTAAAGAAATATTTTCAAGTATTTGTTCTTTGTCTATTTCTATTTTATTAAATACTACTTTTAATTCGCCTTTGTGATCTTTTTTTATAGAATATTCATTATTAAATAAGTTCTCCCAATCTTGTTTTGTCCAATTTGAATAATGTGTTAGATTGAAATTTACTAATTTTCGATTTATCTCTAGTTCGTTTTTAATATTAGAAAATTCTACTTCTGACAAATTTTCTGATTTACTTAAAATTACTTTTGAAGAATTATTTAGCTGGTCTAAGAAATACTCAGAGTAATTTTCTAAATTATTTTTAAAGTTATTTGCATCTATAATCACTATGGGGGATAGTAGTACTATATTTTCATAGCATATTTTCGATAGTTGTTCTATTATATTGCTTAGCATAGCAACTCCACTTGGTTCTACTATCAAATATTCAGGATTTATAGTGTTTGCTATTGTTAATATAGAATGTGTAAAATCTAAATTTAATGAACAACATATACAACCTTCTGTTAATTCCCAAATTTTTATTTCTTCATTATTAAAATTTTCTTTTATTAGGTTTCCATCTAAACCAAGTTTTCCAAATTCATTTTCAACAATTACGAATTGTTTTTTTGTTTTTTTAACCATTTCTTTTATAAAAGTAGTTTTTCCTGAACCTAAAAATCCAGATATAATTAGTATTTTCATATTACTCCAATAATTAATATGGGGGAGTTTAACTCCCCCCAAATTTATAATTTAATTTTTGACTAAAGAACAACCACTGGTTTAATTAAATCAGCAGGTTTATCTTTCATTAACAATAAAGCATCTTCAACATGTTCAAATCCTTTAAATTTATGAGTTAATAAAGGTTTAACATCTAATTTTCCACATGCAATAAGTGATGCAAGTTTTTCTAAACGTAAACGACCGCCAGGCATAAGTCCACCTAGAATTTGTTTATGTCCCATACCAACACCCCATTCAATACGTGGGATATTGACATAAGTACCTGAACCTAAATAATTTACATTACCAATTTTTCCACCTGGTTTTAAACATTTTATTACAGGTTCAAAAGTTTCAACTCCACCACCTGCTATTATAGCTTTATCAACACCAACACCATTTGTTAGTTTTAAAACTTGTTCATCTATAGAACCGTCCTTATATCCTATGAAATCAGTTGCACCATATCCCTTAGCAACTTGTTTACATATTTCTCTTGTACCGACACAAATTATTCTAGATGCTCCTCTTAAATTAGCACCAGCAACTGCCATAAGACCAACAGGTCCAATTCCAACAACTAATACAGTATCTCCAAATTGAACATCAGCAAGTTCAACTCCGTGGAAACCTGTAGGAACCATATCAGAAAGCATACATGCTTCTTATGGAGAAATTTCATCAGGCAAATGTGCAAGATTTCCATCTGCATCATTCACATGGAAAACTTCTCCAAAAACACCATCTTTAAAGTTTGAAAATTTCCAACCAGCAAGCATCCCTCCAGAATGCATACCAAAACCACCTTGTGCTTCTAAAGAATTCCAATCAGGAGTTATAGCTGCGACCATAACTCTGTCTCCAATTTTAAAATCTTTTACTAATTCACCAACTTTAACAACAACACCACAACCTTCATGACCTAAAATCATATCTTTTCTATCACCAATAGCACCTTCTCAAACAGTATGTACATCTGAAGTGCAAGGTGATAGGGCTAATGGTTTAACTAAAGCATCCATAGGACCACAAAATGGTTCTTCTTTTTCAATCCAACCAATTTCCCCAATTTTTTTCATTGCAAAACCTTTCACAATAAAAAACCTTCTTTAATATTTTTACAATAATAAATATTGCAGAAATATTATAAACCTACATTTGAACATTGTCAATACAAATTTTAGTATTCACATAGATTTTTTTGACAAAAAATTAACTTTTGATAAAAAAAATCAAAATAATTTAATAGATAAAACAATATAATATTATATTATATAAAAAACTTTTTTCGAATAAATTATAAATTTTTATTTAATCTATAAAGATTAGTAAAAATTGTAATGAGATTATTTTAAAATGTAAAATATTGTTATTCATTGGGTATAATATAGAAAAGGTCAAAGTAGGTCAGGAGGTGTTCTTTTGGCAGGTATTAGTGATATTATAGAAAAATTTTTGAAAGAAATGTTAGAAAATTCAGAAAATGGAATTATTGAGATAGGCAGAAATGATTTAGCGAGTAAGTTTTCTTGTGCTCCATCTCAAATAAATTATGTTTTAACAACAAGATTTTCTTCTACAAATGGATATTACATTGAAAGTCATCGTGGAGGTAGTGGTTACATTAAAATCTCAACTCTTTTAAATGAAGATGTATTTTTTAATTCAGTTATTGAGTATTTAGAACAAAATACGATAACTTTTAATGAAGGTCGAAGAATTATAGATAGAATATTTGAATTAGGATATATTACAAAAAGAGAAAGATTTATTATTTTACATGCTATAAGTGATAATTCGCTTTGCATAGATGCTAAAACAAAAGATAATTTAAGATCAAATATATTGTTAAATATTCTATATTCATTCGGGAGGAAAAATGAGTAAAAAAATTGCAACAATTAGTTATGAAAAAGAAATATCAGATTTTGAATATGACAATTTATTTAATTCGTTAAAATCTGATGAAAAAGATGAGCTTTTTTGTAATTTTAAAGGTCAGATTTCTAATTCAAATGTTAAATGTAGGAAATGTAAAACTTCTGTAAAAGAAATGATTAACACAAATTTAACTGTTTGTCCATGCTGTTTTGAAACAATATATAAACTAATAGAAAACAAGAAAGTAAAACCTACACTTGTTTATTCGAATTTTATTAAAATGCTATTATGTAATGATTTTAAAAAATATAAAGGAAAAAGACCAGAATATACCAATGCGTTTTTTAAAAATGAAATAAAAATTTCAGATTTGGAAAGAGAGTTGGAGCATAGTATAGAGACAGAAGAATTCGTAAAATGTGAAGTTTTAAAAAATACAATTGAAGATTTAAAAAAGAAAAATTTAAAGCTTAGGAGGAGAATAAATGAGTAGTTTTCTGGGAAAAATATCCGAAAAATATGTTTCTCTTTCTAGTCAGGTTGATGTTTATAGAAATATAAAGGGATATAAATTTAATTATATGTTAACTTTTGAAGATGAAATTAATTTATATAACAAAATTTGTTCTTCATTTTATAAATTATATTATAGTGATAGATTTACATTTGAAAAAGTAAATTCAAGAAAGCAAATCTTGAAATATTATAATAAGGGGCTTTTTATAGATTCAAATGATATTTTTAGGGAAAATTCATACATTGCTTCAAGAGATGATGAATTTATATTTATTAATATAAATATTGAAGAACATCTTAGGATAACAGGTAAACTTCCAGGAGTTAATTTTTTCAGATGTGGTAATTTTGCTTATGGGGTAGAATCTGATTTAGATGAAAAACTTAAATTTTCTTTTAATACAAATTTTGGATATGTTTTTAAAGATGTGAACTTAGTTGGTAATGGATTAAAAATGACTGGAGTTTTACATATTCCATCATTAAAATATTATAAAACAACCGATTTTTTAGAAAAGAAAATGAACATTTTGGGAATTAAGTTTTACTCTTTATCCATGATAGGACTTTGTGAAGACTTTTATATTGCAGAATTTTATAAACAGAATTCTGACGAATTTTCTGCAATTAGAAAAATGGATAAATATATAACAGAAATTGTAAATTTGGAAATTGATAATCGTAGAAAGCTTTTAGGTATAAAAACTGACTATTATAGAGAAAAATTTGAAAAATATAAAAAAATTATGATAAATAGAGAAAATTTAAATCCTTATGTAGTTAGTAAATATATTTCTCTTTGTATATTATTACAAAGTTTGGAGCTTATTGTTGATTATGATATAAAGGTATTGTATGAATGTCTTATGGCAGTTAGAAGTTCAACTTTTTTAGATGAAGAAGAAAGAGAAGAAGAGCTTTTAAATGTGATTTTGAAATTAGTATAGGAGTAGTGATTTTATGTATGAAAATGTAATTAGAAGCGTTGATGAATTTATCCGATATGCTGTAAATGAAGCGTTTTATTTAAAAGATGATTATATTGGAACTGAACATATATTACTTGCATTTTTGAAAATTAATAGTAGAGAGACTGAATGTCTTGTTTCTGCGGGGGCAAATTATAATTCATTAAAAAGTTATTTGATAGATAAAAGAGGATTTGGAGATTTTTCTAATGTAGCGAGTAAATTATCAAAAAATGCAAAGAAAGTTGTTGATAATGCTGTCAATATTGCAATGGAATCGGACAATATTCAAGTTTTGCCTTGTCATCTTTTGATTTCATTAATGGAATTAAAAGTAGGGTTAGCATATAAAATGCTTATTGATTCTAATATCAGTCCGGAAAGTATTTCAGCTGATATAAAAGAAAAGATAAATTTTGGAAGTGATTCTGAAACAATTGGAGAAGCAACAACAGAAACTTTAGAAAAATATACTGTAAATTTAAATGAAAGAGCTAAGAATGGGAAGATTGATCAGGTAATAGGTAGAGATAAAGAAATTGATAGAATTTTACAAATTTTACTTAGAAGAACAAAGAACAATCCAATTTTGATAGGAGAAGCTGGCGTCGGGAAAACTGCGATTGTTGAAGGACTTGCTCTTAGGATTATAGAGGGGAAAGTACCAGAATTTTTAGAAAATAAGACAATTTATAGTTTAGATTTACCTGCTATGCTTGCAGGAAGTAAGTATCGTGGAGACTTTGAAAAAAGAGTGAAGGATACTTTGAATGAAATTATGAAAAATAAAAATGTAATTGTATTTATTGATGAATTTCATAATATAGTTGGAACTGGAGGAAGTGAAGGTTCTATTGATGCTGCAAATATTTTAAAGCCATTTTTAGCTAGAGGGGAAATTCAATTAATTGGTGCTACAACAATTGATGAATACAGAAAATATATTGAAAAAGACTCAGCTCTTGAAAGAAGATTACAACCTATTGATGTTTCTGAACCAACAGTTAGTCAGACGATAAATATATTGTTGGGATTAAGAGAAAAATACGAAAATCATCATGGTATAGTAATTACAGATGAAGCAATAAAAGCAGCTGTAGAATTATCTAATAGATACTTAACAGACAGATTTTTGCCAGACAAAGCTATTGATTTAATTGACGAAGCGGGGTCAATGTTAAGAATAAAATCATATTTAAATCCAGATGATATAATTTTCTTGAAAGATGAAAATGTAAAACTAAAATCAGAAATTAAACAATTTGTTGAAAGTCAAGAGTTTTTAAAGGCACAAGAATCTAAAAATAAGTATGAACAGAATTTAGAAGATATAAAGAAACTTAAGGAAATAAAAAAAGATAAGAAAAACAATGAGAACTTAACTTTAAAATATGAAGACATTGCAAAGATAGTTTCAGATTGGAGTAAAATTCCAGTTAATAAATTAACCGCTAAAGAAAGTCAAAAGTATTTGTCTCTTTCTGATAATTTAAAAAATATTGTTATTGGACAGGGTACAGCAATTGACAGAGTTACAAGTGCTATAAAAAGATCAAGAGCAGGAGTTTCTTTGGGCAGTAAACCTATAGGTAGTTTTATCTTTGTTGGTGCAACTGGGGTTGGTAAAACTTATTTTGCAAAGTCTTTAGCAAATCTTTTGTTTGAATCTGAAGAAAATATGATTAGAATTGATATGAGTGAATATATGGAAAAACATACGGTTTCTAAACTAGTAGGTTCTCCTCCTGGATATGTCGGATATGGAGAGGGAGGTTATTTAACTGAAGCAGTAAGAAGAAAACCATATAGTGTAGTATTATTTGATGAAATTGAAAAAGCACATCCTGATGTATTCAATATGCTTCTTCAAATTTTAGATGATGGAAGGCTTACAGATTCTCAAGGTAAAACAGTAAACTTTAAAAATACAGTAATTATTATGACTTCAAATGTCGGAGCATCTGCAATTGAAAAGAAAAACTCATTAGGTTTTTCTTCAAAGAAAGATGAACAAGAAAAAGAATACGATAGAATAAAAGAGATTGTAAATTCTGAATTAAAAATTATGTTTAAACCTGAGTTTTTAAACAGAATAGATGATATTATAGTTTTTTCAAAATTAGATGAAAAAGATATAATGAAAATTACAGAGCTTTTACTTGAAAAGTTGAAAAAAAGACTTAAAAATATGGGCTTAAATATTGGATATAGTAATAAAATCATAAAAAAATTATCCGATATGGGATTTGATAAAGCATACGGAGCAAGGCCTCTTGAAAGAATTATAAAATCTGAGCTTGAAAATAAAATTGCAGATGAAATTTTAAAAGACCAAATTCTTAATGATGAAAAATTGTTTTTGGATGTAAAAAAGGGTAATATTGTTTTAGAAAAAATAAAAGTTAAAACTAAGTAAATGAATTTAAAACAAAGATAAATAATATCTTGATTAAATTTAGAAAATATGTTACTATTCTTTTAAAGGAGGATATGTTTATGATAATTACAACTACAAATAATATTGAAGGATATGAAATTGTTGAATATAAGGGAGTTGTCTTTGGTGAAGTAATTACTGGAGTAAATTTCTTAAAAGATATTAAAGCAGGCCTAAGAGATATTTTTGGAGGACGTTCATCTTCCTATGAAAAAGAATTAATGGGAGCAAGAGATGAAAGTTTAGATGAGATTACTGATAGGGCAAATGAAATTGGTGCTAATGCGATAGTTGGTTTAAAAATGGATTATGAAATGCTTGGAGCATCAAATGGTATGATGATGGTTACTTGTTCAGGTACTGCTGTTAAAATTATAAAGAAATAAATTTTTAGGTGTTTTAAAATTTTTTAAAACACCTTTTAAATTTACTTGAAAAAATTTTTTATATTTAGTATAATATACTCAATGAAGGGGAGTAGCTAATCTTGTTTAGTCGTCAATACGGTTTATCCCGGCTAAACACCTAACTATTTCAATAGGAAGCAAGACCTTTGTTTAATTTTATTAAACAAGGTTTTTTTTATGCAAAAAAGCCTTAATTCAAGGAGGATAAATTATGTTTTGGTACAACAAAAAGATTGATGAATGTATCAATGATCTTGGAAGTGATGCTAAAAACGGACTTTCAAGGACAAAAGCTGTAGAGCTTTTAGAGAAAAACGGAAGAAATGAATTAAAACAAAAGAATAAAAAATCACTTCTTTCAAAAATTATAGACCAATTTAAAGACCCTATGATTTTAATTCTAATTGGAGCTTGTATTATGTCCGCTATTGTTGGTGAAATAACAGATGCTTTTATAATCATAGCGATTGTAATTGTTAATGCGATTCTTTCACTTAATCAAGAGGGAAAAGTCGAAAAGGCAATAGAAGCTTTGCAAAAAATGGCTAGTCCAATGGCAAAAGTTTATAGAGATGGGAAATTAATTCATATTCCTTCCCCAGAAATTGTAGTTGGAGATATTGTTGAGCTTGAAACAGGTGATATTATCCCAGCAGATTTAAGATTAATTGAAAGTTTTATTTTAAAGATTGATGAAGCTTCTTTAACTGGGGAATCTGTACCTGTTGAAAAATTTGCAGATAAAGTTTATGATGGAGAAATTGAGATTGGTGATAGAGAAAATATGGCTTACTCTTCTACTATTGTTGCTTATGGTAGAGGAAAGGGAGTAGTAGTTTCTACTGGAGAAAACACTGAAATTGGTAAAATTGCAACAACTCTTGATTCTTTTGAAGATGAAGACACTCCACTACAAAAGAAGCTAGCTGGTCTTTCAAAATCTCTTGGACTAATAACAATAGGAGTTTGTATTGTAGTATTTATAGTTGGGCTTTTGTATAAACAACAGTTTTTACTTATGCTTTTAACTGCAATTTCACTTGCTGTTGCAGCGGTTCCTGAAGGTTTACCAGCAATTGTTACTATAGTTTTATCACTTGGCATGACAAAAATGGTAAAAAAGCATGCTATAGTAAAGAAACTTTTAGCAGTCGAAACATTAGGAACTACAACAGTAATCTGTTCAGATAAAACAGGAACTCTTACTCAAAATGAAATGACTGTAAAAAAAGTTTTTGTAAATAATCTAGTTTATGATGTAGAAGGAACTGGTTATGAGCCTGTTGGAGATGTATTTTTAAATGGAGAAAAAGTTAATGCTAAAGAAATTGACGATTTTATTTCAATTTCTAAAATTTCAACTCTTGTTAATGATGCAAAACTACTTAAAGATGAAAATATGTATAGAATTGCAGGAGATCCTACTGAAGGAGCCTTGCTTACTGTTTCTGAAAAAATTGGTATATCTAAAGATGTATTAAATGTTAAAAACAAAAGAATTGCAGAAATACCTTTTGATTCTACTAGAAAGATGATGACAACATTTAATGAAAATATTTTTTCATCTAATGTTATTTCCGCTACAAAGGGTGCTCCTGATATAGTTATCGATAATTGTAAATATATTCTAATAAATGGAAAAGAAAAAGAATTCACTTCTGAAATAAAAGATAAAGTTCTTTCACAAAATAGTCAGTTTGCTAAACAAGCTCTAAGAGTATTAGCTTTTGCTTATAGAAAATTTGATTTGTTGCCTAAAGATATTACTTCAGAAAATATAGAAAGAGATATGGTTTTTGTTGGACTAATGGGAATGATTGACCCTGCAAGGCCTGAAGCAAAAGAAGCTATCAAAGAATGTAAAAAAGCAGGAATAATTCCTATAATGATAACAGGAGATTATCTAGAAACTGCAGTTGCTATAGCAAAAGATTTAGGAATTTTGGATGAAAATTCAAAGGCTATTATGGGTCGTGAACTTAATAAGATGACTGAAGAAGAAATTTGCGAAGTTGTAAAAACTACTAGAGTTTTTGCAAGAGTAAGTCCTGAAAATAAAGTGCAAATAGTTAGTGCTTTAAAGAAAAATGGCCATATTGCTGCGATGACAGGGGATGGAGTAAATGATGCACCTGCAATTAAGAGAGCTGATATTGGAGTTTCAATGGGAATTACAGGAACAGATGTTGCAAAAAATACTTCAGATGTAATTTTAACAGATGATAATTTTGCTACAATAGTATCAGCAGTTCATGAAGGACGTATTATTTATTCAAATATTAAAAAGTTTGTTTCTTTCCTATTATCTTGTAATGTAGGAGAAATTTTAATAGTTTTAATATCTATTCTTTTAAATATACCAGTACCTTTTATACCAATTCAATTACTTTGGTTAAATCTAGTTACAGACAGTTTTCCTGCATTGGCACTTGGTGTTGAAAAGGGTGATGAAGATATTATGCAAGTTCCACCAAGAAATCCAAATGAACCAATTTTAGATAAAGAAATGATTTATAGTATAATTTCTCAATCTTTAGCAATTACAATTGCAACACTTGGAGCGTATTTCTATGGAATGCATCATTATCCTAATCATATTGAAGGAGCAAGAACAGTTGCATTCTTTACACTCATAACTGCAGAACTGCTAAGAAGCTATTCTGTTAGAAGTAGTAGATTTACATTATTCCATATTGGAATATTTTCAAATAAAACATTGGTATATGGAACAGCATTATCTTTCTTTATGATGCTAGTAGTTGTATATGTACCTTTCTTACAACCATATTTTGATACTGTTTCTTTAGGAATAAAAGAGTTAGCAGTTGCAATACCACTTGCATTCTTACCTTTTGTTGTTGCTGAAGTTTCCAAAGTTTTAAGAAAGAAATAGAAAAATTAAAAAATATTATAAAAAGTTGGATTATTAAACAATAATTCGACTTTTTTATTACAGAACAAGAAAGTTTGAGGCACTTACTTGATGCAAAGCATAGTAAAAGGGAGGGTTCTTATCCGATATATTAATACTATAAAAACGTTCATCATAATATTGATAGTTATAAAATTCTATAAAAAAATCTGTTTTGCTTATTAATTATAAGGGTAGTTAATTCTATGAGTGTGTAATTTATTTTACAATGATATAAGATTCTTTTTAGAATAAAATATTGACATATTATTAAATAAATTGTATACTGATTATGGGGAATAACGATTCCCAATAAATGTTTTTTAATAAAAAGGAGGGCTTTTATGAAGACAGATGTGCAAATTGCTCAAGAAGCAAAAATGAAACCTATCAGAGAAGTAGCTGATTACTTAGGATTTCCGGAAGAAGCAATTGAACTTTACGGAAATTATAAAGCAAAGTTAAATATTCATGAATTGAAAGATTATAACGAAAGACCAAATGGAAAGTTAATTTTAGTAACTGCTATAACTCCAACTCCTGCAGGAGAAGGTAAAACTACGACTGTTGTTGGACTTGGTGATGGATTAAATAAAATAGGAAAAAGAACATCTCTTGCACTGAGAGAACCTTCTTTAGGACCAGTTTTTGGAGTTAAAGGTGGAGCTGCAGGTGGTGGATATGCTCAAGTAGTTCCTATGGAAGATATAAATTTGCATTTTACAGGAGATTTTAATGCTATTGGTGCTGCAAATAACTTACTTGCTGCAATGTTAGATAATCATATTAATCACGGAAATGAGTTAGATATCGATTCTAGAACTATTACTTTAAAAAGAGTTGTTGATATGAATGATAGACAACTTCGTTTTATTGTTGATGGATTAAATGGAAAAGCGAATGGTGTTCCAAGAGAGGATGGATTTGAAATAGTAGTTGCATCTGAAGTAATGGCTATTTTATGTCTATCAAATGATTTAAAAGATTTAAAGGAAAAACTAGGAAAAATCATTGTTGCTTACAATAGAAAAGGAGAACCAGTAACTGCAAAAGATTTGAATGCTCAAGGGGCTATGGCAGCATTATTAAAGGATGCTATCAAACCAAATCTTGTTCAAACATTAGAACATACTCCTGCATTTATTCATGGAGGACCTTTTGCTAATATAGCTCATGGTTGTAATAGTATAATTGCTACAAAATTAGCGTTAAAATATTCCGATTATGTTGTTACTGAAGCAGGTTTTGGAGCTGACTTGGGAGCTGAAAAGTTCTTGGATATTAAATGTAGATTTGCAGGTTTAAATCCTAATGCAGTTGTAGTTGTTGCTACTGTAAGAGCTTTAAAGATGCATGGTGGACTTGCTAAGACAGAATTAGGAAATGAAGATTTGGTTGCTTTGGAAAAAGGACTTCCAAACTTACTAAAACATGTTGAAAATATGCAAAATCTATTTGGTATTCCTTGTGTCGTTGCAATTAACAAATTCCCATTGGATACTGATGCAGAAATTCAATTAATTGAAACTAAATGTAAAGAATTAGGTGTTAATGTAGTTCTTTCAGATGTTTGGGCAAAAGGTGGAGAAGGAGCAGTTGATCTTGCTAATGAAATTGTAAAACTTGCAGAAAATGACAAACCAATTAATCAAATTTATGATATTGAAGATTCTTTAGAAGAAAAATTAAATAAAATTGTTCAAAAGGTTTATGGAGGATCTGGTGTAACATTCTCTCCAGGAGTTAAAAAGAAAATTAAAACTATAGAAGAATTAGGATTTAAAAATGTACCAATCTGTATGGCAAAAACACAATACTCATTCTCTGATGACAAGAATAAAGTTGGTAGACCAGAAGGATTTAAAGTAAATATCAAAAATATAAAGATTGCTGCAGGTGCAGGATTTGCTGTTGCTTATAGTGGAGATATTATGACTATGCCTGGATTACCAAAAGTTCCTGCTGCAAATAATATTGACATAACTGATGATGGAAAGATAGTTGGATTATTCTAGTTAATAGGAGGAATTTATGGAACAAAAAATGTGTGATAAAACCATAAATTTATTTATTCAAGAATTATCAGATAAACAACCAGTACCAGGGGGTGGAGGTGCATCCGCCCTTGTAGGTGCTTTGGGAGTTGCTCTGTTAAATATGGATGCAATTTATACTACTGGTAATGAAAAATTTAAAGATGTTGAAGAAGAAATTAAAGAGCAAATAAAAAAATATAACGAATTAATTACTTCTTTAAAAGAATTAGTTCAAGGGGATGCGGATGCTTTCTATCCACTTTCTCAATGCTATAAGATGCCAAGAAACACTGACGAGGAAAAGAAACTAAAGAGAGAGGCATTAGAAATAAATCTTTATAATGCTGCTATGATTCCTTTACAAATAATGGAAAAATCTTATGAAGCTCTTTGTTTAGTTGACAGACTTATTAGAATTGGGAATAAAAATCTTATTGGAGATGTTGCAACAGGAGCTGTCTTTTTAGAATCTGCTCTTAAAGGTGCAAGTTTAAGTGTATTTGCAAATACTTCTTCAATGAAAAATGAAGATAATATTAAGATGATAAACGAAAAATCTATGAAATTATTAAAAGATGGAATGGAACTTGCTAATAAGGCGTTTGAAGAAATATTTAATGGATTTTTAAAATAAGGAGACTATTATGACAACAATAATGAAAGGTAAAGAAGTAGCAATAGCTTTAAAGGAAAAGATTAAAGCAGGAGTTGCTGAACTTAAAGAAAAAGGAAAAGTTACTACTTGTGGTTTTATTAGAGTTGGAGATAGAAGCGATTCTATAGGTTATGAAAATGCAGCAATAAAAGTTTTATCTTCTTTGGGAATTGAATGTGTCCAATTCCATTATCCAGAAGATATTACCGAAGCTAATTTTATATCTGAACTAGAAAAAATTGGAAATGATGATAGTGTTGATGGTTTCTTGCTTTTAAGACCATTACCTTCACATATTGACGATGATTTGGTTGGAATGAAAATTAATCCTAAAAAAGACATTGATGGAGTAAGTCCATATAATATTGGAGAAGTTTTCTATCCTAAAGAAGATAGTTTCATTCCTTGTACTGCTGCTGCTGTTATAAAGATGTTAGAATTTTATGATTTAGATTTAAGTGGTAAAAATGCAGTTGTATTAGGTCGTAGTAATGTTATTGGAAAACCTGTTGCAATGCTATTATTAGCAAAAAATGCAACAGTTACTGTGTGTCATAGTAGAACTCAAAACTTAAAAGAAGTTTGTAAAAATGCAGATATCTTAGTTTCAGCTATAGGTAAGGCTCATTTTGTTACAAAGGAATTTGTAAAAGAAGGGGCGATAGTAGTTGATGTCGGAACAAATTATGATGAAAATGGAAAGGTAACCGGCGATGTTCATTTCGATGAAGTTTCTGAAATTGCAAGTTATATTAATCCTGTACCAGGTGGTATTGGATCGATAACAACTTCAGTTTTAGCAGAAAAATGTTTAATTGCCGCGAGAAAAAAGGTAAAATAATATGGATTATGAAACTGCAATGATTAAACTCAGAGGAGAAGTTTGCAGTGGAATTAAATTAGGTTTACAAAATATAAAAACTCTTATGGAAAAGCTAGGAAATCCACAAGATAAATTAAAAATTATTCATATTGCAGGAACCAATGGAAAGGGTTCCTGCACTTCTTTTGTAAATTCTGTTTTGGTTTCACAAGGATACAAAGTCGGGATGTTTACTTCTCCTTCTATTTACAATTTTGAAGAAAGAATTAGAATTAACAACAAAAATATTCCAGAAGATAAATTAATAGAATTAATGGATGAAGTTAGGGAGGTTGCAAACACTCTTGAAGTTTTTCCAGCTGATTTTGAGCTAGTAACCGCTGTAGCTTTTTTGTATTTTTATAGAGAAAAATGTGATTTTGCAATTATGGAAGTAGGTTTAGGTGGAAGACTAGATGCCACAAATGTTGTAGATAATCCTTTAATTACATTAATTACATCAATTAGTTTTGATCACCAACAATTTTTGGGAAATACTATAAAAGAAATATCTCTTGAAAAAGCTGGGATAATTAAAGATGGTGTTCCTCTAGTTCTATATTCTCAAGATACTGAAATTATGGATAATATAATTGGAGTTGCAAAATCTAAGAATTCTAAGGTTATAGTAAATGGTTTATCAAAAATTAAAGTATTGGAAAATAATAAATCAGGACAAGTTATTGACTATAAAGATTTTAAAAATTTAAAAATTAATTTACTTGGTTCACATCAAGTTAAGAATGCTTCAATTTCTATTGAATTACTTTTAGAACTTCGAAAAATGGGTTTTGAGATTTCAAATGAAAGTATATATAATGGATTTTTAACAGTTACTTGGCCTTGTAGATTTGAGCTTGTTTCAAAAAGTCCAGATTTTATTTTAGATGGAGCTCATAACATTGATGGAATTGAAAAATTTGTCTCAAATATGAATTTTTACTATAAAAACAATAAAAAAATTGCAATTTTTGGAGTGTTAGCAGACAAGGATTATAACGAAATGCTTGAAAGGATTATTCCTTGTTTTGATATTTTTTTAACTGTAAGACCGGATTCTGAAAGAGCAATGGAATCTTATGAATTAAAGGAAAAAATTGAAGTATTAACTGAAAAGAAAGTTTATAGTTTTGGTAATTATCAAGATGCTATTAACAAATCATTTGAAATGTCAAGTAAAAACGATGTTATTTCAGCATTTGGCTCTTTGTATTTTGTAGGAGAAGTTCGTAAACTTTTAGGAGTGAGTGATTATTAATGGATAAAAAAATTATAAGAAAAGAAATTCAAGAAAAATTAAAAAGCATATCTGATAAAGATAGGAAAAGCTTTGAAGAAGTTTTGTATAAAAAATTATTTGAAAATGAAAATTTTAAAAATGCAAATTGTATTGCACTTACAATTCCTTTTGGTACGGAAATAAATACTTATCCAATAATTGAAAGATTATTGAAAGATGGTAAGACAGTATGTTCGCCAATTTGTGAAAAAGAAAGTAGAAAAATGACTTTTTATAAAATAAATTCTTTAGATGAATTAATTGAGGGATATTATGGAATTAAAACACCTCCTGAAATAGAAAAAAATATTGTTAAAAAAAATAATATTGATTTAATATTAGTACCTGGGGTAGGATTTGATAAGAATAATTATAGAATCGGCTTTGGCGGAGGATATTATGACAGATATTTAAAAGATTATAAAGGATATACTATTTCTCTAGCATTTAAAGAACAAATAGTGGAGAAAGTACCAACAAACGAATTTGATTTACCTGTTAATTTAGTAATTACAAATTAAATATTTTACTTTAAAAATAGTTTTATTTTAAATCTATTTTTGTACATTTGTAAATGATGTGAGACCAAAAATTATAAAAAAATATAACCTGTATGTTAGAATTAAAGGAGAATTAATTCTCCTTTAATTCTAATAATTCTTTACGTTTTTCAATAGGTGAAAGCCAATTTAAAGTTTGCATAGGTAATCTATTAGATTTATAGAGATATTTTTTCATTTGTACAACCAAATCTTCATAAGAATAAAAAGATAAATTACTGTAAAATCTTTCATTGTCATTTCTATGACTTCTTTCAACCTTACCATTATGTCTAGGTGTTCTAGGTCTGATTAATTGATGTTTAATACCCAATTCATTACATAGTTTGTCAAAAGGATGAACTCTTTTAGTATCTTTAAAATGAGTAAATTCAAAGCCATTATCGGTTTGAATAATTTCAGGAATATAACCAAAGTATTTAATAGCCATTTTAACAAAAGTAACAGTACTATAAGAAGATTGTTCCTTAAAAGGATAAATAAACCTTTCACGAGTGGCTTCGTCAATAATTGTATATTGGTAGAATTTATCAGGGTATTTACCAACATAACAAGAATTAGGAACATATTTAACATCAAGTTGCATTTTAACGCCTATTTTAGTAGGAGTATGATAAGGTTTAGGAACATAGGGTTTGGAAGGTTGTTTAATATCTTTAAAAAAGCCAAGTTTTCTAAGGAATCTAAAAAGAGAGCAAGGGTGTCTAGTATAACCTTTATTTAGTTTAAGTTTAGCGTAAAGTTCAATCAAAGAAATATTAGGATTTCTTCTAATGAGATTTTTAATCCAATAAATTTCAGTATCGGTATGAGAATTAGGATGTTTGGATAAAGGTCTATGAGATTTATCCTTAAGGGAGTCAATAGAGCCATCAAATCTTTTATTCCAACGCATAAGAGAAGCTTTAGATATTTTATATCTTCTACAAACAAAGCTAACAGAATTACCGTTTCTGTAAGTTTTAACGGCATGGTATCTTGTTTGAAGTAAATGAGAGATATAACGTTGGTTGAGTTTTATATTTTCTTGATTTTGTGATATAATATTATTCATAAAAGAGAGTTCCTTTCTAGTTAATTTTTTTGTTTTAATAATTATACAGGATATTCTCTTTTTTTTGTACCCTTGGTCTCACATCAATTGTATCATAACAAATAGTTTTATTTTAAATCTATTTTTTTCTTGCAAAAAATTTAAAAATAGTATATTATATAAACTAGGTAAGTTTTTTAAAAATGGAGGTAGATATGATAAAGTTATTTTCTGATATGGGAGCCGATATCCCAGTAGAAATTGCAAAAAAATATAAAATCCAAATTTTTAACATGGTTGTTACTGATGGAGAAAATGAATATATTTTAAATTATGATATAGATAAATATAAATTATTTGAGAATATGGCTAAGGGAATTACTTATAAGACTTCACAAGTAACTTATAAAGAATTTTATGATACATTTAAAGAAGAATTATTAGCTAAAAATGAGATTATTTATATTTCTTTATCCTCAGGGCTCTCTGGAACTTATAATACTGCTAATATGGTAAAAAATGATTTGCTTGATGAATTTCCTGAAGGAAAAATTCATATAATAGATAGTTTAGGAGCTAGTTTTGGGTATGGTGTTCTTGCGATAAAAGTTGCAAAGATGATTGAAGAGAATGAAAGTATTCAAGAAATATTAAAATATATTGATTTTTATAAAAAACATATAAATTATATTTTTACAGTTGACGATTTAACTTATCTCTATAGAGGTGGAAGATTAAATAAGGCTAAGTTTATAATTGGTAATTTATTGAATATATGTCCAATTTTAGATATATCAAAAGATGAAGGAAAACTAAATTTTTTTGATAAAGTTAGAGGTCACAAGGCATTTAAGAAAAAATTGATAGATATTATAAAAAGTAAATCAGATGTTTTAGATAAACAAACTCTTGTTATTTTTCATGGAGATTGTGAAGATAAGGCAAATGATTTAAAAGAATTATTAATGAGTGAATTTAATAATGATGATATTTTAATATCTGGAGTAGATGCAGTCATAGGTTGTCATACTGGACCTTCTGTTTTAGCTATTATTTATCTTGATGAATTATATGGAAAGTATGATAAATTTGAAGTTTAGGGGTTAGAAATAACCCTTAAATTATTTTAGGAGATGATTTTTATTAAACATATTTATGAATTCTTAATTATTTTAATTTTTTTATTTATTGGGACTATTTTGGAGATTATTTTTAAATCCCCAATACCTGCAACTATTTTGTCGATGTTATTCCTGGTTGCCTTGTTGTATTTTAAAATAATTGAATTAAAAAAAATAGAAAAAGTTTCAGAATTTTTACTTGAAAGTATTACATTGTTTATGACACCATTAGTAATTGGAGTTATAGATAAATTCCACTATTTTAATGGGAAATTTTTACAAATATTTTTAATTTTATTTGTAAGTGTAGTTGTATCTATGATTGTTACAGCTTTCGCTACAACTTTTTTTGTGAAAATTTTTGTAAAAGGAGAAAAAAATGGAATTAATAATTAACAGTCCGCTTTTTGGGATTTTTTTAACAATAATAACATTTGTTATAGGATATGAAATTCAAGTAAAATTAGGATTAAAATTTTTAAGCCCAATGGTTACATCTTCAGTTTTAATTATCTTAGTTCTCTTGATTTTTAAAATTCCATATACTAATTATAAACAAGGGGCAGATATATTAACTTTTTTTGTTGCACCGGCAACTGTTGTACTGGCTGTACCATTATATAAAAATTTAAATATTATAAAAAAATATTTTCTTCCAATATTACTTGGATGTTTAGTTGGAATAAGTGTTGGAGCGATTGTTGGAATATTATTGTGTAATATTTTTGGGATTAGTAAAGAAGTTTTGCTTTCAATGTTACCAAAATCAGTTACATCTGCGATAGGTTATGAAATTTCAAAGAAAATTGGAGCAATTATGGAAATCTCTATGGTATTTATAGTTATATGTGGAATAATAGGTTATAGCGTAGGAGAATTAATTTTTAAGATTTTTAAAATAGATGATAAAGTCGCAAAAGGAGTTGCACTTGGTTCATGTAGTCATGTTCTAGGAACTGCAAAAGCAATGGAGATTGGAGAAATTGAAGGGTCTATTGCTACAGTTTCAATATCAATTTCAGGAATTTTAGCTGTAATTTTAATTCCTTTAATATTAAATTTTATTTAATAAAAAGCTGATAAAAACAAATATATTATTTTTTATCGGCTTTTGTTTTTTTATCATAAAACGCGTTGACAATTTAAATAATATATGGTATTATGAACTTCAATAGTGTATAAAATAATTATACTAAGAGGTAAAAGCT
Source organism: Parvimonas sp. C2 (assembly GCF_035282405.1). NCBI lineage: Bacteria > Bacillati > Bacillota > Tissierellia > Tissierellales > Peptoniphilaceae > Parvimonas > Parvimonas sp. C2. The sequence goes on along the minus strand of NZ_JAYKBP010000001.1, from coordinate 233,831 downwards.
ATGAAGATAAGTCAAAATAAAAATATAATCTTCCTATTACTGGTTTTAAATTGTATTGTGGTTCTTGGATTAAATTATATTGTAGGAAGAGATTTAATTTATCCTGATTATGATATGAGTGAAAATTTTGTAAAACTAAAATCAAATAGGAATAACTCCAATAAGAAAAATGATTTTGATTTTTTGCTTGAATATGATGATATAAAGGTTATAGCAGAAACTAATCGAAATGGACTGATAGGTTTATATAATCCAACTATGGATTATTATTACAAGTCCACTAAATTTAATGCATTAGGCAGACTTAGATATTTTTCTATGGATGACTATAGAGAAAAGAAAAAAGTAGCTATTAATATAAATGAAATATCTCCTAATTTTAGGCATACAAAAGAAACATCATTTTTTGATATTCCCGAAGTAAAAGGTATGGAATATATTAATACTTTTGATCCAAATTCAACTATATATAAAGATGGACTGAGAGTTATAGTTAATTTGTTTGCCTTATCTTCGACTTCCTTTGATACTATTTATATTGATTCGGATAATGTTAAACATTTGGAAGAAATTAAAGACAAAATAAAAAATTTAGGATATGATGAAGTTGAATTTAACAGATTTAATAATAGAAAACCTTTGATAACCAATATATTAAATTCTCTGAGTGATAGATATGCAAAATTTATATTGCAAGGAGTGGTAGCTACTTATTTATTATTCTGTTATGTATTCGTAGTTTATCTTTCAAAATATAATAAATATTTTAGAGTATGTTTGGAATGTGGGGCTACATTTAAAGAGGTGTTAAAAAACTTTTTAAAGCAAAATCTACTTTTCAACGTAATAGCGGGATTAATATCATCAATATTTATGTATATATTTTTGAATCATATATGTAAATATTTATCATTTACAGAACTTTTAGGTATTCCGATATTTATAACGATAACTTCAATGTTTTTTACTTGGGTAAAATTTTCATTTACATTAAAAAAGACGAAGGTATTTATGAGGTGATGTTATGGTTATAGATAATATAAAATTAGGGTTTAGAGACATAAAACGAAATACAAGAATTTTTATATTATTCGGATTGTTAATCTTATCTATTAGTGTTATATTGTCATTCTCTACTTATGCTTTAAATTTGGCTCTAAAAGAATCGAAAGATACTGAAGTTAGTTATTTTGCAATTCCCGTTTCCTATGAAATGAAAGATTTTATAAAAGTTGAAGATAGAGTAGATAAATTATTAAAAAAAGGTGGATACACAAAATTTGTATCTGAGTATGTAAATGAAGAGAAGGGAATTTTTATCCAAATATTTATTGGAAAATTTCAAAAGAGTTCCGAAAATAGGGTTTTGTTCGCAATAAACTCGGAAGATTTAGAATTATTTAAGCAAAAGGAAAAAACTTTAAAAGTAGTTTCAGCTGATGAATTAGATAAGATAAAATTCAAAACAGTCGGTGTTGACCTTGAGATTGATGACGATAATTTGGTTTTTCTGGAAGTGGCTAAAAAAGAGACTTCATTATCCGATTTTAAGTTAAATCCTGCTGAATTAAAAGATTTAATAGAAGGTACAAAATTTACCGATAAAGAATTAAAAAATGGTTTGGATGAGGAGTTTGAAAAGGCGATTTTAAACTCAGATATAGTTTTTAAAAAGCATATTAATTCTGTTAATATGACAGATGTAGATTTTATATTAAAGTATATATATTTTTATGTATTTTTACTTTTGTTGGCTTTTTTGCTTTCTTTTGGAATATTCATTAAAAATTTATATAAAAGATTACTTAGAGAATATAAAATTCATATAATATGTGGTGCCACCAAAAAAAGTATATTTATTAGAAATTCAGTTTTTGTTCTGTCATTGGCTGTGTTTAATTTTATGATAATTAATTTTCTGAATAGATTTAATTATGATATTATATTTTTTATAAATATAGGGATAAATATTGTCTTTATTTTAACTTTAGAATTTGTTATCTTAAATATGCTCATTAGAGAAGATTTAAGTACAACTCTAATGGGAGGTGAATAGAAATTGATTAGCTTAAAAAATTTAAGAAAAGTGTATAATGAAAATAAAAAATCTGAATTGCTTGTTTTAAATGAGTGTAATTTAGATATAAAAAAGGGCGAAAAAATCATTATAACAGGAGAAAATGGAGCTGGAAAAACTACTTTTTTAAAGATTCTTGGACTACTTGATAAAAATTATTCAGGAGACTATAAAATAGAAGATAAAGATATAAATTCAATGTCTTCTACAGAAATTGCAAGACTAAGAAATGAAGTATTCGGGTTTTTCTTTCAAGAGTATAATTTATTAGAGGATGAAACAGCTTATGATAATATTGTAATTCCTTTGATGTATTCTAAAAAGTACAAAAGAAGTGAAAGAAAGAAAAGAATAAATGAAGTATGTGAAAATTTGGATATAGTAAAATTACTTAATCAAAAAGTCAAAACATTATCAGGGGGAGAAAAGCAAAGAGTTGCTATTGCAAGAGCGATAGTAAATGATCCAGAAGTTATAATTTTAGATGAACCTACAAGTGCTTTAAGCAGTAAACTAAAGGCAAAGGCAATCAATTATATTAAGAATATTGTAAAAGATGAAAAAACATTAATTATTGTAACTCATGATTTAGCAATAGTTGACAGTTTGGATAACAAATCAGACTATATATTTTATAATTTAGAAGACGGAAAATTTAATATTATGTAATTTTAAAATAACTACCGAAAATTCGGTAGTTATTTTTGCAAAAAAGATATAAACTCAGTTTTATTTTTGTTATTTGTGAATAGCTTATAAAGTTTTCTTGAATTTTGTTCAATTTCAAATTTGTTTTTTTGAAAATCCGATAGATTTTGTGTGCTTTTATTTGTTGTTACAATTTCTAGATTAGTTTTATTTTTAATTTCTTTAATCAGTTCTTGTCCTTTTTTATTAAAGCCTAAAATAGTTATATATTCAATATCTTTAGAATATATTTCCTTTATTTTATTATTTATATTTAATAGATAATTGTAAATAAATCTTTTTATTCTAACTTTTTTATATCTTTTACTTTGTATTTTTTCTGCTAATTCTTCTATCGAGTTTACTGAATAAATATTTTTTTTAATTAAATTTAAGATTCCATTTTCGTAATTTACGATATTTTCAGGATTTATTTGATTTATTAAAATATTGTATTTTAAAATTTCTAAAATAATTTTTTCATTCGGTAAAATATTATTCTTTACAGAATTTTTTAATTCATTAAAAGTACTTTTATCTATAAAGTTTTCAATTTTTTCAAAATTATTTTCATAAATTGCTTTTCTTATTGCTGAAGCGCTTAATTGATCCTTTGAGTTATAATCCTCATCATTATAATTTTTTCCCTTTCTTTTTATAGGAAATAGAGTTATTTGAGATTTTGATAGTATTAAGTTTTTGACATATTCAATTGATAGAATATTATTTGAAATAAAAAAGTCATCTTGTATTTCTAAAACTTTATATTTTCTGTTGATTTCTATACAAGCATCTTTATATGCAACTGCATAACTTTTTCCAAGTTTCATTTCATAGTTTAAGAGTTCTTCAATTTCATTTTTGTATTTAAGTTGGAATTTTGCAATTTCTATTGTATCCTCTTTTTTTTCGCATTCAAAACCAAAGCAAAGATAGTCAATGATATTTAGTTTATTTAGAATAGATATTCCACCTTTTGCAAAATTTTCAGCACTTTGTAAACTGTAGTAAAATGGAAGTTCTATTACGAGATCAACTCCATTATTTACTGCAATTTTAGCTCTTGTATATTTGTCTAAGATTGCACATTCTCCACGCTGAACAAAATCTCCGCTCATTATTGTAATTATATTGGCATTTAATTCATTTTTTATTTTATCTATTTGATATTTATGTCCTAAATGAAATGGATTGTATTCAGCAATTATTCCTGAGTTTTTCATAAATTCTCCTTTTTTAAAATTATTTAAAGATTATTATTTTAAAATACATTAGTTAAAGTAAGTAATTTTACTATATACAATTATTATATCATAACATTGTATTAATTAAAAAATAATAATCATAAAATTATCAATTTTATGTGTTCCTAATTATTGACTAAATCTAAAAAAAAATATATAATAATTGTATTATTTTTATTATATGCTTTTGGAGGTTTGTTATGGATATTAGAGTAGTTAGCGAAAGTATTTTTGATATTGAATCTGACTGCATAGTTTATTTCGTTGATAATTCCTTTTCAAACGAAGATACTATGGAAATAATCTCTAAAGCAGGAAATAGGCTACTTGATGTTTTTAGCAAATTAAGTTCTTTAGTAACTGGAGATTTTAAAGTTGTTCCTGCATTTAATCTCAAAGCGACTTATATTGTACTTTGTTCAATTCCACAAAAAATTGAAAAAGAAGAAGATGAAGAATTTTTAGAAGATATTTTTTCTGATATTTTAATTGAAATTGAAAAACACGAATTCAATACAGTTGCTCTTGATGTTACAAGACTTTCCAATAGTTATAGTTCTAAACATAGTGAAGTTTTTAAAAAATTTTTAAGGAATATAAATAATGATATTGTAGTTTTTCTGTGTAAATAGCTTAAAACTATATTTTTTAGTGAAATATATTAATTTTTAAATTAAGGGGGAGGAAAAAATGAATGCTTTATTAGATAAAGATACTAAGATTGCTTTGGAATACAATTTTTTGTATTTAAAGGATTCAGTTGCTTTTGATATATTTATTTCCTCACTCTCAATAGAACAACGTGGATTTAATGTAAGATTTAGACAAGCAATTTTTACTAAGATTTCTAAAAGTCTAGACGTATTTTATAAAAATAGATCAGATAGAGAATATATAAAAAGCGCTGTTCAGAAACTTGTATATGATGATATTAATCGTTTAGAAATTGTATTGGCTGTTGATTCTTATATTTATGGAAAGAAATCAAATGTTTTTGCTAATGAATTAGAGAATTATTTTTTAGTTAATTATCCTAATTTGAAAATTAGTAGAAAGCAAAAACTCATTGTTAGGAAATTGACTTCTAAAGATTATAGATTTAGAAATAGACTTATAAATAATGTTATAGATTATTATAATCTAAATAAAAAATTTGAAGAAAAAGCTAATGATTTTTTTGAAAATGTAATAAAAGAATATATTTTTAATCTAAACAATTATATTGTAAAGCAGTTAAAATTGGAATTTAAGGGTAATAATTATTATGTTTTACAAAAAGAAAAATTTTTGACAAAAAAAGAATTGGAGAAACTTTATAATCATATAAATAAAGTATTTATGGAACATTTATATAAAACATCAAGAATATTTATATGGTATGGATTAAATGATAAAGTAACAAGTAGATATAAAAACTAAAGTCAGAAACTTATGTTTTTGACCTTTTTTATGATAGGAGATTTTTATGGGGTATACAGCATTTTTGCTCATGGTTATAAATATTTTATCTAAAATATTAGGCTTTTTTAGAGAAGTATTATTATCTTATTTTTATGGGACAGGTGAAATAGCAACAGCTTTTCAAATTTCACTTTTAGTTCCATATACTATTTTAGGATTTGTTATGTCTGGTATTTCAATTAATTTTATTCCGACATATACTTCTTTGGAAAAAAGAGAAGGAAGAATAACATCTGAAAAATTTACAAGTAATATTTTAAATATAATTTTTATAATCTCTATTTTTGCAACTATTTTTGCTTATATTTTTGCAAGACAAATTGTATTTCTTTTTGCAATGGGATATTCTGGTGAAATTTTTGAATTATCTGTTACTTTTACTAGAATTACTATACTTGGAATGCTTGCGCAACTTTTAAATTCCATTTTAAAAGGATATTTAAATATAAAAGGGAATTTTGTAGTTCCAGGGTCAACAGGATTTATATACAATATTGTTATTATTATATTTTTAATAATAAGTTATAAAATAAATCCAATATTGGCACCTATTGGTGTAGCAATCGCTACAATTTTTCAATATATTCCATATATTCCCGCAATTAAGGGCACAGGATATAAACATAGATTTATTGTTAATTTTAAAGATGAAAATATAAAGAGAATGTTAGTATTAGCACTTCCTATTATTTTTGGAGTTGCAGTAAATCAAATAAACCAACTTATTGATAAAAATTTAGCATCTTTTATTTCCGTGAGAGGTATTTCTGTTTTATCTTACTCAGTTAAATTAAATGAGTTTGTTTGGGGAATTTTAGTAGTATCCATTGTTACATCTATTTTTCCTACGCTTAGTAAACTAGCTATAGAATCAAAACAAAAATTTAAAGTACAGATTGCTAAAACTCTTTCAACTATTATATATCTAGTAACACCTGCTTGTGTAGGAATACTAATTTTTTCCAAGGAAATAGTAACTTTGATATTTAAAAGAGGAAAATTCGATGAAAATGATGTTATATTGGTTTCTGGGGTCTTATTTTATTATGCAATAGGACTTATAGGATTAGGGATAAGAGATGTGCTTTCTAATGCTTTTTATGCACTAAAAATGACTAGAATACCACTTATTAATTCTGTTGAAATGGTAATTTTAAATGTAATCATGTCAATAATTTTATCAAGATTTATGGGACTTAACGGCCTAGCACTTGGTTCAAGTATTGCAACTATTTTTGGTGCTATAAATTTATATATTAAACTGGAAAAACAAATTGGAAAGATAAAGTCTAGAGCAATTATCAATAATGGAATTAAAGTTCTTATTTCGGTTATTTTGATGGCAATTGTATCAAAAATAATATTTATATTATTAAATATAAAATTGTCTTCTAATTTAAGTTTCTTAATTGCACTGATATTTGCTGGACTCACTTATGCTATTGTTTCTATTCTATTAAGAACAAGACAGGCATTAGATATATTAAAAGTTATTATTAAAAAGTTTTAAAATATTTTAGAAATATTTTTAAAAATATAAATATGGAAGGGAGAAAATATGAAAAAAGGTAATATTTTATTAGGATTGATAGGAGCAATAATTGGAAGTTTACCTGGAGTTGCTATATATGTAGGATTGACTATGATTAGAGTATTTAGTTCTTGGTCAGGATTTGTTGCTCTTTATTGTGCAATTTTTATGTATACTTTATTATCAAGAAAATTAACAAAACTTGGGGTTGTGATATCAATTCTAATTTCATGTGCTTCAATGTTTTTAGCTGAAATTATAGCCACTTCATTAAGTATAGCTAACAGATATCATTATTCATTTTTTACTATTTTAAAGAATTTCTCAAAGATATATCCTAAATTATCTGATAAATTTTATTTTTGGATTTATCCTAGTGTTGCATGTATATTTGTTGTAATTGCGGGATGTGGATATCTATTTAGTAAAAATACTGATGATGATGTTGAACTTATCGACGAAGATGATGAAATTGAAGATGAAGATGATGTGGAACATTCATCTACAGATGAAAACAAAAATTAATAGAAAATGGAGTGGTTGTATAAATGTTACTCCTTTTTTTATTGTGAAACAACAATGGTTCCAGTAATCTACCCGATGCAAAGCATCGTGGAAGGGTATAGTTCTTATTTTATATAATTAGTTGACTTTTTATGATTTTATTGTTATAATTATCGAAATTAATATATTAAGCTATGAAGGAGAAAAGTTTTGTTAAGATTTTTAGAGAGGTAATATTTGGTGAAAATTACTAATTAATACAAAATGGGACAATCTGGAGCTATTATTATAAAGAGATATACCTATAATTAGGGTGGTACCGCGGATTTAATTCGTCCCTGCATTTTTGCAGGGATTTTTTTATAAGGAGGAAAATATGGCACAAATGGGAAATTTAAGAAGAACGCATATGTGTGGTAATTTAGGAAAAGAAGATATTGGTAAAGAAGTAATTTTGATGGGCTGGGTTGCTAAGGAAAGAAATTTAGGTTCATTAATTTTTATGGATTTAAGAGATACTACTGGAATTTCACAAATAGTTGTGAGAGATACTTTAGGAGAAAGTGTTTTTAATAGTGCAAAAGAAATAAGATCAGAATTTGTTTTAGCTGTTAAAGGAGTTGTTAGTGAAAGAGAAAGTAAAAATTCAAAAATACCTACTGGAGATATTGAAGTTGAAGTAAGTGAATTAGTAGTTTTAGACACAGCTCAAACTCCTCCAATTTATATTAAAGATGACGACAATGTTTCTGAAAGTTTAAGATTAAAATATAGATTTTTGGATTTAAGAAAAGAAAGTTTACAAAACAATTTAAAATTAAGAGCTAAAGTGTGTAAGGTTATCAGAGATTTTTACACTGAAAATAATTTTGTGGAAATAGAAACTCCATATCTTAATAAACCTACACCTGAAGGAGCAAGAGACTATCTCGTACCATCTAGAGTAAATCCGGGGAATTTTTATGCGCTTCCACAGTCTCCACAAATTATGAAACAACTTTTAATGATTTCAGGAATGGATAGATATTTTCAAATAGTTAAATGCTTTAGAGATGAGGATTTAAGAGCTAATAGACAACCTGAATTTACTCAAGTTGATCTTGAAATGAGTTTTGTTGATGTTGAAGATGTTATTGATGTAAATGAAAGAATGTTAAAAAAATTATTCAAGGAAATTAAAGGAATTGATATTGAATTACCTATAAAAAGAATGAAATATGATGATGCAATGGAAAAATATGGAAGTGACAAACCAGATTTACGTTTTGGTTTTGAAATTAGAAATATTACAGATTGTGTTAAGGAAGTTGAATTTGATTTATTTAAAAATGCAATTGCTTCTGGTGGGAGTGTAAGAGCAATTTCAATCGGAAAATATTCAAAGGAATATACTAGAAAGAAAATTGATAAATTAATTGACTCAATTAGAGATTATGGTGCAAAAAATTTATTCTGGATAAAAATAACTGATGGAGAAGTTACATCTTCTATTTCAAAGTTTTTAAATGAAGAAATTATCTCTAATATAAAAACAAAGGTAGAAGCTAAAGATGATGATTTGATTTTAATGCTTGCAGATAAAAATGATATTGTTTTAAATTCACTAGGAGCTTTAAGATGTGTTATTGCAAAAGAAATGAATTTATTAAATCCTAATGAATATAACTTATGCTGGATTGTAGATTTTCCACTTTTTGAATATGACGAAGAAGAAAAAAGATATGTTTCAAAACATCATCCTTTTACTCATCCGAAAGATGAAGATATTAAATACTTGGAAAGCAATCCCGAAAAAGTTTATGCAAAAGCATACGACATTGTAATAAACGGAGATGAACTAGGTGGAGGTTCAATTAGAATTAACAATTCTGATTTACAAAATAGAATGTTTAAAGCTTTAGGACTTACTAAAGAGGAAACTGAAATAAAATTTGGATTTTTACTTGAGGCTTTAAAATATGGAACACCACCACATGGAGGTCTTGCATTTGGACTTGATAGATTGATTATGCTGTTAGCGGGTACAAACAATATAAAGGATGTAATAGCATTTCCAAAGACACAATCAGCATCTGATTTATTAACAGATGCACCATGTATTGTATCAGAAGTACAACTTGAGGAGTTAAATTTAAAAATTGGAAAATAATATTTATTCAAGAACTGAAAGTCTAATAGGTAAGGATTCACTTGAAATTTTAAAAAAATCTAAAGTTATTGTATTTGGAATTGGTGGAGTAGGAAGTTTTACAGTTGAATCGCTTTGTAGATGTGGAATAGGAGAAATTTCACTAGTAGATTTTGATATTATTGACATAACTAATGTAAATAGACAAATTCACGCAATGTCAAATAATATTGGGAAATATAAAGTAGATGAAATGAAGAATAGAATAGGACTTATCAATCCTAAAATAAAAGTGAATATATTTAAAGAAAAGCTAGATAAAAATAATGTTGAAAAATTTAATTTGAAAGATTACGATTGTGTTGTTGATGCGATAGATACTATTACTTCGAAAATTTATCTGATAAAATATTGTTATGAAAATAATATAAATATAATTAGTGCAATGGGAGCGGGTAATAAACTGGATCCTACAAGATTTAAGATTATAGATATTTATAAAACAATAGGCTGTCCACTTGCAAGGGTAATGAGAAGAGAATTAAAAAAGCTAGGAGTAAAAAAATTAAAATGTGTTTGCTCTGATGAAATTTCTAGTGGAGAAATGATTGAATCTGATAAAATTAGAAAATCATCTCCTTCAAGTATAAGTTTTATTCCTTCAACTATGGGACTAATTATTACATCAGAAGTAGTAAAGGATTTGATATTATGGAACAAGTAGGATATGTAACAAAAATCTTACCTGACGATAAGTGTAAAGTTTTAATTTCAAGAATAAGCGGATGTAAGGGAACCTGTAAAACTTGTGGAGGATGTCCAACTCCAACAATGCATATTGTTATGAAAAAAACATTAGATGTTTCAGTTGGAGATTATGTAAGAATAGGAGTAGATAGTAATATTGTATTGAAATATTCAATTTTCTTATATGGTTTTCCTATTTTAATGTTTATACTTTCAATATTATTGGTCAATATAGCTCTCCCTAATTTAAAAGGGATTGATTTGATTGGATTTGGTATTGGTTTATTTACGATGTTTTTGGCATTTTTAATTGTCAAATTTGTAGATAATAAATATGCACATTTATCAACAAAAGCAATGTATATGGAAGAAATTATTTCAAAAAAAGATTAGATAGTAGTAGATATAATTTATGTTGATAATATAGATTGGAGGTTTTATTATGATTTATATTGTAGCAATCGTATTTATCTCAGGAGGGATTATTATGAAGGTATTTCCTCCAAAGTTCAATTCGGGAATATATGGTTTTAGAACTAAAAAATCAAGTAAGAACAAGGAAAATTGGGAAATAGCTCAAAAGAAATCTTCAAACTATATTATATTTTTTGGGATATTTGATTTTGTTTTGACATTTATAAATGATGCTTTTATAAAAAATAATTTGTATTATGATTTACAAGGACTTTTAGTAATTGTTTATTCCATATTAATATATATTTTGGTTCAAAAAAATTTAAAATAAATAATTGTTGCTGATTAAAAAAGGCATAGTTTCAGATAATTCATTGAAACTATGTCTTTTTTGTGCTAAATTTTTAATTAAAATTATTAATAAATAAAAATCTATAATAAATTAAGTATAATTACACTTAATAACAAATAAATTTGATAAAAAATATTAAAATATAAAATGATTTTAAAATATAATCAATTAAGCAATTAGAAAAAATATGCAAATAAAGATATTTTATACTTGCATCAAATTAATTGATAAGAAATTTTTATATTAAAATTGGTGTTTTTTATTGAAAAAAGTTATTAATTTTAGTAAAATTGATAACGTGTATTGTTATATTTATAAATAAGTGACGAATTTATAAATATAGCAAAATAGATACAGGAGGGATTTATGAAAAAAAATAGTATTATTGCCAGTTTATTTGTTTTTTGTATTACAACTGCAGGAATAGGTTATACTGTTTACAATAGTGTTTATTCTGATAGACAAAAACATAGAGCAAATGAAACTACAAAGCTCGACAGTGTAAAGGCTCCAAACGAATTGAAGGATGGAGAATATACTGCTAGTGCTGAGGGATATGAAGGTCCTATAACAGTAAAAGTTGTAATTAAAGAAGGTAAGATTTTTTCAGTAGAAGTGCTTTCGCATAATGAAACACCTGAATATTATGAAATGGCAAAGAAAATTTTACAAACTATTGTAGAAAAAAATACATTTAATGTTGATTCAATTTCCGGAGCTACGGTTACTTCTGATGCAATTAAAGTAGCTGTTTACAAAGCACTTGTTCAAGCTGGAGCAAAAACAAGTGATGTAGCTGAAGATCTTGAAAAGGAAAATGAAGAATTAAGAGATAAAGAAAAGGCAAAATTGTTAGCAAAACAATCATCAGCTGTTGCGGGTAAAGTTAGATTTAATAGAAATAATCTTAAAGATGGTACATTTATTGGAGTTGGACGTGGATATAATGGACCAATCAAGGTTTCTATTTCTATAAAAAATGGAGTAATTTATGATGCAAGAGTTATAAGTCATAGTGATGATTATCCATATTTTACTTGGGCGTCTAGTGTACTTAATAAAGTTATAAGCGGAAGTACGAGTATTGACACAGTGTCAGGAGCAACAGTTTCAAGTAGAGGAATATTAAATGCTGTAAAAGATGCTTTAAGAAAGGCAAGTAACGGTAGAAACAATCTTGACATTAATTCACCTGGCGAAACAGAACAAAATATTCCAGGACAAAATAGACATGAAATTGAACAAATAAAAAAATATTTTAAAGGTTTAAAAAATGGAGTTTATTTTGGAAAGTCAAATGGATATTACAAAAATTCAATTGAGGTTAAAGTAACTGTTAAAAATGGAAAAATAGCAAAAATAGAATTGATTAAAAATAAAGATGATGAATCATATTTTGATAATAAAAAAGCAAGTATATTAGGAGATAGGATTATTTCAAACCAATCTACAAATATAGATACAATTTCAGGGGCTACAACGTCATCTAAAGGCTTTATAAATGCTGTTGTTAATGCTTTAGAAAAAGCAGTTGATTCTAATGGAAGTGATGCTGATAAATATATTTATTCTCCTAAGACTATAATTGCAAATGTAGGGGAAACTATTGGATTACAAAAGATAAGAGATGCATTAGAAAAGTTACCGGAAGATGTACAAATTAATGTAAAAAGTAATGCAGATACAAGTTCTGAAGGTAAAACGAAAATTGTAGTTGAACTTGTATTCAAGGATAACAGTAAAAAAATTGTAGAAATTCCTGTATTGGTGAATTCTAAAGTGGATGGAAGTTATAAATTTTTATCAGCGGAGGAAGTTAAAAATCTTGATAAAAATGTAAATTATCCTGACGGAGTTTACTATGGTGACAGTTATGGATTTGTATCCAATAAGCCTATCCCTGTAAAAGTTACTATTAAGAACAATAAAATTGAAAATGTAGAGCTTGTTAAAGAGGAATTAAATAGATTAAAAGGAGTAACATCGCCTGGAAATATAGATGATGGTGGAATATTCCAAGAAAAATTTTATACTATAATTGATAGAATTAAAAATATGCAAAAATTTGAATCCTTGATATATAAATTTGAAGTGTTAAGAGATGCAACGAGCAAGGTTATGGAAGAAGCACGTGGGAAAGAACAAACAGTAGAAGTTTATAGAGCTGCATTGGATAAAGTGATTGGAAAACATAATTTCGGTAAATGGGGACTTACTATAGATCAGTCACATTTAAAGGGAGAGAGAAATATTCATGACAGGATATTTTCATTGTTAAAAATATATGCTAGAGAAGAACTAGGTTATGACGGTAGCGATTATGATGCAGTAAGTGGTGCTACTTTCACTGCAACAGGAACTGCTACATCTATTAAAAATGCATTGTTAAAAGCTAAAAACTTTGATTTTTATGATATGAGACTTGATGATAGTAACTTTAAAACTTCGTATAAAGAAGGTGATAAACTTGATTTAAAAGATTTAAAAGTTACTATATATAAAAAAGATAATCAGAAAATTAAAGTTTCATATTCTGACTTTGACAAATATGGGTTAAAAGTAGTTGATGAGTATAATAAAGAGCTTAAAGATGGGTTAGTTTTGAATAAAGAAAACTTAGGCTATAGTGTGACAGATGGATTAAGGCTTAAAGTAATTCATGAAGAAAGTAAAAGTTTTAAATTTTTAAACACTATTCTTATATCTAAAAATATGAATAAAAATTTTGAAATTTCTGGAATTAAGATAAAAGCTAAGGATGGTTCTGAGTGGTATGATACCAAGGGTCATAACACAACAGACTTTATTCAAAATATTACTGTTTCAAAAGAGGTCGCTGAAAAACTTAATGGCAAAGAAATTGAATTTAAGATAATTGCTAAAGATAAAAAGTCTTCTGAAGAAATTGAAATTCCATTAAGACAAGCACAAAATAAGACTTTAATCGCGGATTTTGTTAATGGAGAATATACATTAGATGTTATTGAAAAGTATAAAGGTGTGTTATTCAATAATACTTTCCGTATCAAAACAAAAGTTGAAGGAAAGATTCCTAAAGCATTTTTATACAAGGAAACACCTGAAACTTTGACTATATCAAAAGGAACAGAAATAACAGAAGGTAAAATAAGAGGTGTTCTTAAAGATTTACCAGATGGAACTGAAATTTCAGTTTTAAGACCGGTAGATGTAAATAAAGTAAATGAAACAGTACCGCAAAAGCTTTTAATTAAACTTAAATTTGATGATGGTAGTGAAAAAGAACTAGAAATAGATGTTATCGTAAAAGAAAAAGTTACCTCTATGGCGGATAAATATGTTTATAAACCAAAAGATTTGATTACAATTAAAGGTAAAGAAGTAAAATTAAGTCATTTGAAAAACCATTTTGATGATTTGCCAGAAGGTACTAAAATTGAGATTCTTGAAGAAGCTGATGTAACTGAAGTAAATGAAAAGGGTACTTTAATGGAAGTAAGGCTTGAATTTGCTGATAAGAGTACAAAGGATATATCAATTAATGTTATAGTAAAAGATACTGCTCCAAACAAAGCAGAAGAATTTAAGATTTTGTATCCTGAAATAAAAAATGAAATAGTAAATGTAGTAGTAAAGGACCCTAAATATGGAAATATGGAAAAATTTGCAGAAACAGTTAAATGGGGTGCATTTTCAGATTTTTCTATAAATAGAGATTTAAAACTGAAATCTCGATCTGCAGATATTTCACGTATTGAAGTGTTAAAAGAACCGGATAGATCAAAGCTTGGAGATCAAAAGGGAAAGATAAAATTAAGCTTTAATGATGGATCTAAACTTGAATTGGAAATTTCAGTAAAAATAGTTCCATATCCTGTATATAAAATATATAACTTAACATCAAATAAGACAAAGTATAAGTTAGAAGATAAGTTCAATCTAAATGATTTAAAAGTAACATTATTTATTTCTAATAAATTGGAAAATGAATCCGATTGGGCAACTACTGGAACACCTGTTTTAAATATACCTTATTCTGATTTTCACTTGTTTGGAATTAAAGTTGTAGATTTAGATTCAAAAAAAGAAATTGAAAATAATAGTATAATAAGTACACTTATTAAAAACAAAAAATTATCAGTTGGAGCATATTGTGAAAATTTAATTCAAAAAAATGATTATGAGGGTGCAAAAAAACTGGTAGAAATTTCTAAAATAACAATAACAAATATTGATGATTGGAAAGAATCTAAAAAAAATCCTGTAGAAACCAAAGATGGAAAAAGTATCAAAGATAAGGATAATACTAATAAACCAGAAAAAGTTATGGATTTGAAAAAAGAAATTAAAGATGTTGACAGTTCTACAGTAGATAAAACCACTGAGAATAACGAAATGGCTAATGATAAGTTGTCAAAAATAAGTTTAAACGATGAATTAAAAAAGCTATTTAATGAATCATCTGAAAAGCAAAATTTTAAAAATGATGAAAAGGAAGAGTAGATGAATTTAATAATAGGATTAATTGTAATAACATTATTTTATGTTTTATTTGCAAATATTATAAAAAAATATCCAACTATATTTTATATGGCAACTTATGTATTGATAATTCCAGTTGTTTTATATTATGAAACTAAGCTTTATAAGGAAATGCCAATTTGGTTTACAAAATATGTTATGGACATATTCAGAAGAGGAATATTCTCAACAGTAACATTTATGATAGTAATGTTTCTAGGAGTTATTACAACTCATAATAAATATACTAGGAAACTTATGAGTATAAGAGGAGAAATGTCAATTATAGGATGTTTTGCTGCACTTTGCCATAACGTAGCATTTGGAATAAGATACTTTGTTGAATTTTTTACAAATTCAGAAAAAATGAATATATATACTAAAACAGCAACAATAATAACTTTAATTCTTATATCAATGATGTTACCACTTATGATTACTTCATTCAAATGTGTGAGAAATAAAATGAAAGCTAAAAATTGGAAAAATTTACAAAAATTAGCATATCCATTTTTTTACTTGATATATGTTCACTTAATGGTTTTGTTTATGCATAAACCTGAAAAACATATGCTGTCAATAGTATTATATACTGTTATTTATATGTTATATACAATTCTTAGAGTTAGAAAGTATTTAATAACTAAAAAAAGACAAAGATAATAAAGAAAGACTATTGTAAAATTAACTTGCAATAGTCTTTTTTATGAGAAAATATCATTTATAAAATAGTGAGATATACATGGATATTTATTATTAAATAATAATTAGTTAAAAGTTTTATTAACAATTAAAAAATTTATTAATTTATTGAAATTTTTTTACAAATATGTTAATATATATTTAGTAAATTTAATATTGAACTTAAAGCATTAATTGTCTCTAATTAGTGCTTAACTTTTTTGTTTACTATATGATATGTATTATCTTTATCATATATTATTTTTAGGGAGGTGCTAAGTTATAAAAAAAATATTTTCTTTTTTTCTAATAATTTGTAGTATTTTATTTGTATGTAATATTGGTAATGTAGAAGCCAAAGTAGAAAAGAAAAAGTATTCTAGCTGGCAAGAAGTTGCTAAAGATATGCATATAAAATTTACAGAAGCAAAAGAGTATGCGGATAAAAAAGATTTTAAAAGTGCTTATAAAGCTATGGATTCTGCGTATTTTGATTATTATGAAGTACAAGGATTTGAAAAAAATGTTATGGTTGCAATTTCTAATAGCAGAGTAAATGAAATTGAAGCAGCATTTAGAGAAATTAAGCATGCTTTTTTGGGAAATACAAGTGAATCTGTTGAGAAATTAAAGGCGGCAATAGATGAGCTTGATATGAAAGTTTATAGAGATGCACTTGTTTTAGATAAGGTAATTTCAAAAAATGCTCCTGATTCTGAAGGTAAGGCCGTGTTTGGATATGCCGAGATAAAAAAAGGAGATGAAAAAGCTAAAAACATTCAAGATTTTTTAACATCATTTGGATTGATGCTTAGAGAAGGGTTGGAGGCAATTTTAGTTTGTGTTGCAATTATCGCTTATCTTATTAAGACTGGTAATAAGCATCTTTGTAAGTCCGTTTATTTGGGTATGGTAGCTGCCGTTGTATGTAGTTTTGGTTTAGCTGTAGTAATAAATTATTTATTAGGAGGAGTTGGACGAGAGCTACTTGAAGGTTGGACTATGTTCTTAGCGGTTATAGTTTTATTTTATGTTAGTAATTGGATTTTATCAAAATCTGAAGAAGAGGCATGGGAAAATTACATTCAGTCTAAAGTTCAAAAATCAATAGATAACAAAAGTAAATGGACTTTGGTTTTTGCTGCTTTTTTAGCTGTATTAAGAGAAGGGGCAGAATTGATTTTATTTTATAAGGCTTCATTTTCAGGAGGAAGTAAAATATTATATCCAATGGGAGGATTAATTGCAGCCTCAGCTGTTTTAGTTGTGGTATTTTTACTTTTTAGATTTACATCAGTTAAATTACCGCTTAAACCATTTTTCTTGTTTACAAGCATACTGTTATATTTAATGTGTATCTCATTTATGGGAAAAGGAGTTCTTGAGTTAACTGAAGCAGGAGTTATTTCTGGTTCAACAGTTATACCTGCAATGCAAGGTTGGAGTATTCCAATTTTGAATATTTATGATAGAGCCGAAACCTTAATTCCACAAATTATGTTGGTGATAATTACTGTTTGGATATTGTTGGGGCACTATTTCAAATTAAGAAAAATTAAGAAATCAAATTAATTTTTCTGTTCGATAAAAATTGAAATATTATTTTTATGAAAAAATTTTTAGGAGGATTTATTTTATGAAAAAATCAAAAGTAGTTGTAACATTAGCATTATTAGCTTCAGTAGGTTTAGTTGGTTGTCAAAAAAACGACACTGCAAAAATCAACGAACTACAAAAGTCAATTGAAGAGAAAGATAAAAAAATTGCAGAATTGAACGACAAATTAAAAGATGCTG
The DNA here is from genome assembly GCF_035282405.1 of Parvimonas sp. C2. NCBI lineage: Bacteria > Bacillati > Bacillota > Tissierellia > Tissierellales > Peptoniphilaceae > Parvimonas > Parvimonas sp. C2. Next base: position 215,709 of record NZ_JAYKBP010000001.1, on the reverse strand, counting down.
GAGCTGAAGATGGAAAAGCTGAAGATGCTGAAAAACCTGGCGAGTCAGGATTTGAAGAAATCAAAATAGGAGAAGAAAAAATTGTAGGGCCTTTTCAAGTTGCTGCAGTTTATTTTCAAGGGGTTGATATGATTCCTGAAGGAAGACAACCTAGTGCTGCTGAGTCAGATATGCATTTAGAAGCTGATATTCATTTAACTAAGGAAGCTGGTAAAAAATATGGTTTTGGTAATGGAAGTGATATTTGGCCTGCATACCTAACAGTAAATTATAAAGTATTATCAACAGATGGAAAAGAAGTTACTTCAGGAACAATGATGCCGATGAATGCTGATGATGGAGCTCATTACGGTACAAATATCAAAAAGAATGTACTTAAAGTTGGTAAGTATAAATTGGTTATTGAAATTCAACCGTCATCTGATTATTTATTACACACTGATGAGGAAACTGGTGTACCAGCAATTAAAGATGGTGGAAAAGAAGCAGCATCAAAATACTATGAAAAACAAACTGTTGAGTTTGAATGGAATTATACTGGAGAACAATTACAAAATAAATAATATTAATATTTAATATATGACAAATGGACAAATCCTCTCTTAAAATTTTAAGAGAGGTTTTGCCGTATTTTAGAAGTGAGGTTTTATTTTGGGAAAATTTTATGTTGATATAATTTTTACTATATGTACATTTTCTTTTTTCTTTGCATTAGTTTTATCTTTTTTTAAGAAAAATATATCCTTATTAAATAAAATAATTTCATTTTCTATTCTTATAATAGGAATTATTTTAGGTATATACATACATATACTTAGAGTGAAAAATAAAAAGGAAATGATACATACAGTTACAAAATTGAATAGATATGTTTTTGCATTATGTTTATTTATTTTTATTTTAATGAGTATTTTTTTACTTTTAAGTATTTTGTTGAAAAATCATAGAAAAATTTCTAAAATAGTTACTTCTTTAAATTTGGCATTAATGTTTATATCTATTTCTTGTATGCTCTATTTAATAATACCAAGACTTTTAACTCAATCAATGGAATTTGTTGCATTTGGAGAAGATTCTGTAAGTACAATGACTTTGTTTAGGGTTAGTGGTTATATACTTGGAATTTTAACAGGGATTTTACTTGTATTAGCTTTTTATAAATTTTTAATAAGATGTAGTAAAAAACAATATACTATAATGTTTGTTGCCATATTTATTAATACTTTTTTAGAATATGCTATAAAAGGTATAACTGCTATTGTTAGACTTAAAGAGTATTTAAAAAAAGATTTTAATATGACTCCAATTTTAACAGAAAAGAGTAATATTTTTGGAATAAAAGTTTTTGATTTGATGATTTTTGAAGATAAAAGTGATGCATATTTTATAGGAGTTGCTTTTATAATAATATTATTAGGAGTTATATTCTTCGTATATAAAAATTTAAAAGTTAATGGTCATTTTGAAAATAAGGCTAGTTTAAGAAAAGAAAAATGGAGATTGATTGTAAATAGGAGATGGGCATATTTTACGACTTTTTTAGCTTTTGTTATGTTGTTTTCTGTAACTTACTTAAATTATCAGCTTACAAAACCTGTTGAATTAACAGCTGCACAGCCTTATCAAGAAGAAGGTGATAAGATTATTATTCCATTGTCTGATGTTGATGATGGACATTTGCATAGATTTTCATATAAAAAAGACGGACATGATATCAGGTTTATAGTAGTTAAAAAACCTAACAGTACATCTTATGGAGTTGGACTTGATGCCTGTCAGATTTGTGGTGTTGCAGGCTATTTTGAAAGAAAAAATGATATAGTCTGTAAAAGATGTGATGTTGTTATGAATAAGGCAACTATAGGATTTAAAGGTGGATGTAATCCAATACCTTTTGAATATAAAATAGAAAATTCAAAGATAATAATTGATAAAAAAGTTTTAGATAAAGAAAAAGAAAGATTTCCAATAGGTGAATAATATGTTTTGGAGAATGGTTTTTGGAACTTTAATCAGACAGCGAAAGAAGATGTTTATGATAGCATTTACTGTTGCATTGGGAGTTTCTCTTGCAACAGGAATGTTAAATGTAATGCTTGGAGTTGGAGATAAAGTAAATAAAGAACTTAAAACTTATGGAGCAAATATAAATGTAGTTTCTAAAGATGCTTCACTCATTTCTGATTTATACGAATTAGAAAATTCTGAAACTGCAACTAAAAATAAATATTTAAAAGAAGAAGATTTACCAAAGATTAAACAAATTTTTTGGGGATTTTCTATTGTGGATTTTACTCCGTATCTCGAAAAAACTGCAAAAGTTAATAATCAAAAAACTAAATTTATCGGTACATGGTTTGCCAAACATATGGATTTAACAACAGGTGAACAAATTGATACTGGTATGAAAAATCTTAAAAATTGGTGGAAAATTAACGGAGAATGGCTAAATGAAGACGACGATGACAGTGTTATGGTTGGAAGTTTATTTGCAGGAAAAAACGGAATTAAAGTTGGAGATAAAATAGAAGTTAATAATGGTAAAGATACTAAAGTTTATAATGTTAAAGGGATATTTGAATCTGGTGGAAATGAAGATTTAAATATTTTTTCTACTTTGAAATCAGTTCAAGAATTATATGGAGTTAAAGGAAAAATTTCAAATATAGAGGTTTCAGCACTTACAACTCCTGATAATGAATTGGCAAAAAAGGCGACAAGAGATCCCAATAGCTTGACACCTACTGAATATGAAACTTGGTATTGTACAGCATATGTTAGTTCTATTTGTTATCAAATTCAAGAAGTTGTTGAAGATAGTGTAGCAAAACCTATAAGACAAGTTGCTGAGTCAGAGGGAAAGATTTTGGATAAAACAAAATTGCTTATGATACTAATTACAGCATTGGGTTCAATCGGGTCAGCACTTGGTATTTCAAATCTTGTTACAGCTACTGTAATGGAAAAAAGTCAAGAAATTGGACTTATAAAAGCAATTGGAGGGTCTAATTTAAGAATAATGTTGCTTATACTGACGGAAATAGTTATAACTGGTATCATTGGGGGTATAGCAGGATATTTTATAGGACTTGGATTTACTCAAATTATTGGTATTACAGTATTTGGTTCATATATAGAACCTGCAGTTATGGTTATTCCAATTGATATTGCTTTGGTAATTAGCGTTTCTTTAATAGGAAGTATTCCTGCTATACATTATCTATTCAAACTTAAACCGACAGAAGTTCTTCATGGAAGGTAGGATTAAAATGACTAAAAGAAAAATGTATTTAAAAATGATTTTAAGTTCTTTCATTAGAAGAAAATCAAGAATGATAGTGGCTCTTTTAGCAGTTATAATAGGAGCTACGATTATGTCAGGGCTTATTACCATATATTTTGATATTCCCAGACAGTTGGGAAAAGAATTTAGATCCTATGGAGCTAACTTTGTTTGTCTTCCTAATGAAGGAAAGATTAATGAAGAAGAATATAATAAATTTAAAGAACTTATAAAAAATAAAAATGTAGTTGGAATTGCTCCATACAGATATGAAACAACAAAAATAAATCAGAAACCATATATTCTTGCAGGTACTGATATGGATGGGGCAAAAAAAAATAGTCCATTTTGGTATATCGAAGGAGAATGGGCTACTAATGGCGATTCAAATGAGGTTATGGTTGGAAAAGAAATTGCCAAAACCTTAGGACTATCTGTAGGAGATAAATTTAAAATAAGTGGAGTAAAACATGGTAAGAGTGCTATTGCATCCGATGTGAATGATTCTGCAGAAAAAAGTAAAAATAAAGATATAGGTGATGATTTTTATGATGTAACTTTAACAGTAAAAGGAATAATTACAACCGGTGGCAAAGAAGAATCTTTTATATTTTTAAACCTTGAAAAACTTAATGAAATTGTTGAAGATACGACAAAAATCGATTCTATTGAATGTAGTATAGAAGCAAATCATAGTGAGTTGGATAGTTTTGCCAAAGAGTTGAATAGTAAATTACCAAATGTTTTTGGATCGGCAGTAAAGCGAGTTACTCAATCTCAAGATACTGTTTTAAATAAATTGACAGCACTTATATTATTAGTAAATATTGTAATTTTAGTTTTGACAACCATATCTGTTTCAACGACTATGATGGCTATAATTGCTGAAAGAAGAAAAGAGATAGGATTAAAAAAAGCACTTGGAGCTCATAATAAGGAAATTATAATGGATTTCATTGGAGAGAGTGTATTGCTTGGATTAATTGGAGGGTTTATTGGTGTTGGATTTGGATTTATATTTGCCCAAAGAGTTAGTCTTAGTGTTTTTGGTAGGACGATTACATTCCAATATTTATTAATTCCAGTAATTGTTGTTATTTCAGTATTAGTCACTACAGCAGGTTGTATATTACCGGTTAAAAAGGCTGTTGAAATTGATCCTGCTTTGGTATTAAAAGGAGAATAAACTATGGATAATGATAAAGTAATATTAGAACTTAGAGATGTTTCTAAAATTTATGAATCTGTTAACGCTCTCAGTAATATAAATTTAAAAGTAAAAAAAGGTGATTGGATTGCTATAATGGGATCATCTGGTTCAGGGAAAACAACTATGATGAATATAATAGGCTGTATGGACAGACCATCTAATGGACAAGTATTAATAGATGGTATTGATATTTCAAAGGAATCTCAAAAAAATCTTACAAATATTAGAAGAGAAAAAATTGGTCTTATATTTCAACAATTCCATCTTATTAGTTATTTAACCGCCCTTGAAAATGTAATGGTTTCTCAATATTACCATAGCATGATTGATGAAAATGAAGCTATGGAAGCACTTAGAAAAGTAGGCCTTGCTGACAGAGCTAAGCATTTGCCAAGCCAATTATCTGGTGGAGAACAACAAAGAGTTTGTATAGCAAGAGCATTAATAAATAATCCTGAAATTATTTTAGCAGATGAACCTACAGGAAATTTAGATGAAGCTAATGAAATTATAGTTATAGAAATTTTAAAGCAACTTCACAAAGAAGGTTCTACTATAATTGTTGTTACTCATGATCCTGAGGTTGGAGATGAAGCAATGAGAAAAATAACTCTAGATTATGGGAAAATTGTAGATGATAAATTATTGACAATATAGATTGTTGATGTTAAAATGTGTTTGGTGGTATATATGAAAAATAAAAAAATCAAAAATTGTATTATTTTAATTTTATGTTCAATATTTGTTACAGCTTGTGGATCTAAAAAAGAATTAAAGGACGGGGTATTTGAAGGACATTATAAAGATGATAAAGCTACTGTTAAAGTTGTAATTACTGTCAAGGATAAAAAGATTGTAGATTGTATTAGGGAAGAAAGAGACAATAAAAATAATAAGATAAAAGATGAAAATTACGGAAAAGACGATGCTGATTTTAATTATAAGCAAGCTCAAAAAGCTGTAAAAAATAGTCAAGGGTATGCTAAAAAATTGGTTGAAGTTCAAGATATTGATAAGGTTGATTCGGTTAGTGGAGCCACAGTTTCTTATAAGAGATTTAAAAGTGCTGTTAAAGATGCATTGAATAAATAAAATTTTTAAGGAGGATTTTCATGAAAATTTTGAAAAAAAAATGTGTTAATATTGTAATTTTATTATTAGGAGCAATTTTAGCTTTAACACCATTTATGATTGCTCCGGTTTGTCCTGTAATGGCAAATGGAATGAGAATGAGTTGTTATTATAGTGGATTATTTGTTACTTATGTTGGAATAGGAATTGTTATAACTTCATTTATTTCAATTTTTATTAATAAAAAAATTATTAATGTTATCTTTGCTATTGTTAATATAATTGCAGGAATTAGCGTTCATTTAGTACCTAATAAAATTATAAAGATTTCTATTGGTACTGGAAAAGATGGAATACCTAGATTTATGGGATATTGTATGAAAGATACTATGAAATGTATATCAAATCATACATTTACAATAGTTTCCATTTTAGGAATTTCAATATCTATCATTTCAATTGTGTATTTGATTTATATTTTGATAAAAAGAGAAAATTAATTTATATAGAAAAGAGTTAAAAAATGACTAATAAAAAAATTGACTTGAAGTTCTTAGCAAAAGAGAATATTAGAAAAAAACCACTTAGGAGTATTTCTTTAATTAGCATAATTGCCATTTTTGTTTTATTTTTATTCTGTGGAACTATTTTGTCATCAAGTATTTCAGGAGGAGTAAATAACCTTTCTAATAGACTTGGTGCAGATATTATAGTTGTTCCTGAGGGTTATAAGGCAAATATTGAAAGTGTTTTATTAAAAGGAGAACCTAGTGAATTTTATCTTCCAGATAATTCTTTAGAAAAGATTAAAAAAATTGAAGGAATAGAATCGGCTACTCCTCAACTTTATGTAGCAACACTTTCTGCATCTTGTTGTTCATATCCAGTACAAATTATAGGGATAGATTACGATACAGATTTTTTGATTAAACCTTGGTTACAAAAAACTCTTAAGAGAGAGTTAAAAGATGGTGAGGTTATTGTCGGTAATCATATTGTAGGAGAAAAAAATTCAAAGGTTAAGTTTTTTGATGAAGAACTTGATATAGTTGGAAAACTTGAACAAACTGGAATGGGATTTGATGCTACTGTTTTTGTTAATATGAAAACTGCAAGAAAACTTGCAAAGGCAAGTGAACGAATACAAAAAAATCCTGCATCGGAAGGAGAAAAAATTTCTACTATTTTGCTGAAATTAAAGCCTAATTATAGTGCTTCAGAAGTAGCTAATAAGATAATGAAAGAATATGCTAAAGATGGGATTTTTGCTATGTTTAGTAAAAAATTTGTAAATGAAGTATCTTCAAATTTGAAAGTTATTTCAAGTTATATCTATATCTCAATAGCTGTTATTTGGATAATTTCAATGATTCTTTTAGCAGTAGTATTTTCCGTTATAGTTAATGAGAGAAAGAAAGAGTTCAGTATTTTAAGAATTTTAGGAACTTCTAAGAAAAAATTATCAAAAATAATTATGTATGAGTCTTTATATATAGGATTTTATGGTTCAATACTTGGAATACTTGTTGGTATTATATCTGTATTTTCAATAATACCGATTATTCAAAAAAATCTAAATTTGCCGTTTTTGACTCCTTCAATAATGAATTTAGTTTTGGTTTCAATATTTAGTTTGTTAGTGGGAACAATAGTGGGATGTTTATCATCTCTAAATGCTACAAGAAAGATTACTAAAACAGATGTTTATTTAACAATGAGGGAGAATGATTAGGATGCTAAAAATTGAACAGTTATATAAGACATATATTAGGGCAAAAGAATTTAATGCGTTAGATAATATTAATTTAGATATTGAAAGTGGAGAGTTTATAGCAATAATCGGGAAATCTGGAAGTGGAAAATCAACTCTTTTAAATATAATCTCTGGAATATTAACTCCTACAAGTGGGAAAATATTTTTGGATAATCAAGAAATTAGCTCTCTTTCAGATGATGAAAAATCTTTTATCAGAAATGATTCGATGGGATTTGTTCCACAATCTACGGTGGTATTATCAACTTTAAATGTTCTTGATAATATTTGTTTACCATTTTTCTTAAGTAAAAGAGAAGGAGATCCTATTGGACGAGGAAAATATCTTCTAAATGAATTAGGATTAGAACATTTAGAGAGTTCATATCCTAGAGAACTATCAGGGGGAGAACTCAGAAGAGTTACGATTGCAAGAGCACTGATGAATTATCCTAAAATAATTCTTGCAGATGAACCAACTTCGGATTTAGACGTAGAAAATACAAAAGAAGTTTTAGGAATTTTAAAGGAAATAAATAAAAAAAATAATACAACAATTATACTTGTTACTCATGACCTTACATGCCTTGATTATGCAGACAAAGTATATACAATGATTTCTGGAAAACTTGTAGAGGGAAAAAGTATATAACCTAAATAAAAACTGATTGATTGTTGATTAATCAGTTTTTTTATTGTGAAACAACAAGGTTTCCGAGAACCACTTGATGCGAAGCATCGTGGAAGGGTTATTATGAAACAACAATATTCTATATAATTCGTTTTTTTTATTGGTGGATATATGAATGAAAACATTATTTAAAACACTATTATAATAAGATAAATAAAATATTTTAAAATATTGTTTTTTTGTATGGACTTTTCACTATTTTTTTGATATAATTTAAAAGGAATAAGAAAAATAAAGGAGGCAGTTATGTTAAAGGAAAAGGTTGTAGTCAACTCAGAAATTGGGCTTAATGCCAGAGTAGCTTCTATGTTCTTAAGAAATTCAGTTAAATTTAGCTCTAATATCATATTAATCAAGGATAATAACAGATATAATGGAAAGAGTATTTTGAGTATTTTATCAATGCAATCTGCTAATGGTGAAGAAATAGAAATTGAAATATCCGGAGAAGATGAAAGAGAAGCAATGGATTCTTTGATTTCATTCTTTCAAAAGGATTTGAAGGAGTTTTATACAATTTAGTATATAAAGTTTTATATAAAAAGTCTCTTTTATAATAAGAGATTTTTTTGTTCTTGTAAAATTTGTCTATAAAAATTTACGATTAAATTGTTAACAACTAAATAAAATTGTTAAAAAATTTCATAAAATTGAGCATTAAATAAATTATTTTTTTTAAAAATCTATCAAAATTTTTAATGCTTAAAAGCTAAAATGCTTGAAAAATTTTGTTGTTTTTGCTATACTCTAAGTATAGTATAGCTTAATTTTTCGCTATATTTTACATAGAATAACCATATATTAGTTATATACAAAAATGAGTACATATTTACATTTTTAGACGTTACAATTTAATATTTGATGTTTTAAAAACATATACTATTTATTTTTTTATTATATAATGTATGGGGTTTTTCTAAAACTTTTTAAAAGGAGGCAAGTTATGGCTTTTGTTTTTAGTGTTGAAGAAAATCAGGACAAAATAAATGAACTTTGTGAATTTATTGATAAGAAAAAAGATATTCCAGGAGCATTGATGCCAGTTTTACAGGAAGCACAAAGTATTTTTGGATATCTTCCAGAAGAAATAATGGATTTGATAGCAAAAAGAATGAAAATATTTCCTGCTAAAGTTTTTGGGGTTGCGACTTTTTATTCACAGTTTTCGTTTATTCCTAAGGGGAAGTATCAAATTTCTGTTTGTATGGGAACTGCTTGTTATGTAAAAGGAGCCCAAGATATTTTAGATGAGTTTTGTGATAAAGTAGGAGTTGCCGTTGGAGGAACTAGTGAAGATTTGAAATTTTCTGTTGCACAAACTCGTTGTATTGGTGAATGTAATTTAGCGCCTGTTGTTACAATAAATGAGGATGTTTATGCCCATATAAAAAAAGCAGATATTAGAAGAATAATGAGAAAATATAAATAGGGGTGATTTTATGATAAAGACTGAAGTTGATATTAGAATGCTGGATTCTATCAAAGAAGAGAACTATCCTCTATTAATTGAAAGGTTAAAACAAGAACCTGATAAGTACATAATTGACGAAAATGGTATTCGTTTAAAGGGAGAGTTTTTTGAAAAACAAACTAGAATTGCTTTAAAGAATTTTGGTATTGTTGATGAACATAGTGTTAAGGAATATGTTGCACTAGGTGGTTACTATGCTTTGGCCAAAGTTATTGGTAACTATAGTCCAGAAGATGTAGTTAATGAAATGAAAAATTCAGGACTTAGAGGACGTGGAGGAGCAGGGTTCCCAACAGGTAGAAAATGGGAAGGTGCTATGCAACAGCCACCCGGACAAAAGTATGTTGTATGTAATGCAGATGAAGGCGATCCGGGTGCTTTTATGGATAGATCTATCCTTGAAGGTGATCCACATTCTGTATTGGAAGGAATGGCAATCTGTGGATATGCAATAGGTGCTGATAGAGGATTTATTTATGTTAGAGCTGAGTATCCAAAGGCTGTTATAAATTTAAGAGAGGCAATTAAAAAAGCTGAAGACGAAAATCTTCTTGGTTATAATATTATGGGAACGGATTTTAGTTTCCATGTTGAATTGAGACTTGGAGCGGGAGCATTTGTTTGTGGTGAAGGTACTGCTCTTATAGAATCTATTGAAGGTAAACGTGGTATGCCAAGAACTAAGGTTTATAGAACAACTGTTAAAGGTCTTTTCCAAAAACCTACAGTTTTAAATAATGTTGAAACCTTTGCAAATGTTCCACAAATTATGTATAAAGGATCAGATTGGTATAAATCTATTGGTACTGAAGATAGTTCTGGAACTAAAGTATTTGCTCTTGTAGGGAAGGTTGCAAATGCTGGACTTGTTGAAGTTCCAATGGGTACTACTATTAATGAAATAGTATATGATATTGGTGGTGGTACTGGAAATGAGAAAAAAGTAAAAGCTGTTCAAACTGGAGGACCATCAGGAGGTTGTATTCCAATTGACTATTTTGACACTCCTGTAGATTTTGGATCCCTTGCTAAGATTGGATCTATTATGGGGTCAGGTGGAATGGTTGTAATGGATGAAACTGACTGTATGGTTGATATTGCTAGATTTTTCCTAGACTTTACAGTAGAAGAATCATGTGGTAAATGTGTTCCTTGTAGAGAAGGTACAAAGAGAATGTTAGAATTGTTAGAAAAAATAACTTCTGGAAAAGGTGAAGACGGTGATATTGAAAGACTTGAAGATCTATCAGAAACTATTACAGTTGCATCTCTTTGTGGACTTGGACAAACAGCTGCTAATCCAGTTGTAAGTACTTTGCATTATTTTAGAAATGAGTATGAAGCTCATATATATGATAAAAAATGTCCAGCAGGAGTTTGTCAATCACTTCTTGAATTCTTTATTACGGATAAGTGTGTTGGATGTACTAAATGTGCTAAAGCATGTCCAGTTGATTGTATTACAGGAGTTCAAAAGGAATTACACGTTATTGAACCATCTAAATGTATTAAATGTGGATCATGCGAAGCTGCATGTCCAGTTAATGCTATAATTAGAAGATAGGTTCTGGAGGTATATTATGGCTAATATGATTAATTTAACTATAAATGGCAAAAATGTTAGTGTTGAAAAAGGAACTACTATAATTGAAGCTGCTAAAAAAGTTGGAATTGACATTCCTAACTTGTGTTATGAAAAAAGCCTTACTGCCTTTGCTGGTTGTAGAATGTGTGTTGTTGAGATAGAAGGAAGTAGAAAATTGGAAACGGCATGTTCTACACTTGTTAAAGAAGGTATGGTTGTAAATACTGAAAGTGAAAAATTAACAAAAATAAGAAGAAATATTTTAGATTTATTGTTCTCCAATCACCCAAGTGATTGTTTAACTTGTGATATGGTTGGTAACTGTAAATTACAAGAATATTGTTATAGATATGAAATGAAAAAAGGTACTTGGATTGGTGAAGTTCAAAATCATGAAATTGATGCAAATAATCCAGTTATGATTAGAAATCAAAATAAATGTATCTTATGTGGAAAGTGTGTAAGGGTTTGTCAAGATGTTCAAGTAACTGGAGCTATTGACTTTGTAGATAGAGGTTTTGAAGCACATATTGGGACTCATAAAAATTTAGATTTAAGTACTGACAACTGTAGATTCTGCGGACAATGTATTAGTGTTTGTCCGACAGGGGCGTTGCTTAATAAACAATTAATGGGAACTAGGCCTTGGGAAATTAAGAAAGTCAGAACTACTTGTCCATTCTGTGGTACAGGTTGTAATTTTGATTTGAATGTAAATGTTAAAACGGGTAAAGTTATTGGTGTTACACCAAATGAAGATTCTCCAATTAATGGAACTCAACTTTGTGTTAAAGGACGTTTTCATGTTGATTTAATTAATAGTTCTGATAGGCTTACAGATCCATTGATTAAGAAAAACGGTGTATTTGAAAAAGCTACTTGGGAAGAAGCATTAGATTTAGTTGTTTCTAAATTAAAAAGCATAAAAGAAAATTTTGGGTCTGACTCAATTGCAGGGTTGAGTTCTGCTAGAACTTGTAATGAAGATAACTTTGCATTCCAAAAAATGATGCGTGTTGCAATAGGTACAAACAATGTGGATCACTGTGCTAGAACCTGACATGCTCCTACAGTTGCAGGTCTTGCAACAACATTAGGTTCAGGAGCTATGACAAACTCTGTTAATGAAGTTTTTGATACGGATTTGATGTTTGTTATAGGTTCAAATACAACTGAAGCACATCCAATAATTGGGAATAAGATGCAACAAGCTCATAGACAAGGAAAGAAATTGATAGTAGTAGATCCAAGAAAAACTGAAATAGCAAGAGAAGCTGATTTACATCTTTCATTAAAATCTGGAACAGATGCCGCTTTAATAAATGGTATCATGAATATAATAATTACAGAAGGATTGTATGATAAAGAATTTGTTGAAAATAAAGTAGAAAAATTTGAAGAAGTTAAGGAACTTGTTTCCAAATACACTCCAGAACTTGTTAGTAAAATTACTACTATTCCTATTGAACAGATATATGAAGCTGCAAGGACATATGCTTCAGTTGAAAGGGCAGGGATATACTACACTTTAGGTATTACAGAACATACAACTGGGACTTCAAATGTAATGAATCTTTCAAATTTAGCTTTATTATGTGGGAATATTGGTATTAAAGGTGGAGGAATTAACCCACTTCGTGGGCAAAATAATGTTCAAGGTGCTTGTGATATGGCTGCATTGCCAAATTATTTCCCTGGGTATCATAAAGTATTAGAAGAAGAAAATGTTAAACTTTTTGAAGAACATTGGGATTGTAAACTAAATAGAAATATGGGACTTAGAATTCCAGAAATGCTTGATGGTGCAGCAGAAGGAACAGTTAAAGCTATGTATATTATGGGAGAAGATCCTGTGCTTTCAGACCCTGATGCAAACCATGTTAAACATGCTTTAAGTAATTTGGATTTCTTAGTAGTTCAAGATATTAATTTAACTGAAACTGCAAAACTTGCAGATGTTATTTTACCTGCTACTTGTTATGCAGAAAAAGATGGTACATTTACAGCGTCTGAGAGAAGAGTACAAAGGGTCAGAAAAGCTGTTGAATCACCTGGACAAGCAAGATTGGATTGGGCTATATTAGCAGATGTTTCAAGAAGACTTGGTGGTAAAGGCTTTGATTGGGAAAAATCAGAGGATGTTTTTGATGAAATTAGAAAGTGTATGCCAACTTATAGAGGAATTACTTATGATAAAATAGATAAGTTAAATGGAGTTCAATGGCCATGTCCGACAGTTGATCATTTGGGAACAAAATATCTTCATGAAGGTAAATTTACAAGAGGAGATAAGGCTCTTATGGTACCTGTTGAATATGAGGGACCAAAAGAACTTGAAAATGAAGAATATCCAATAATTTTATCGACAGGTAGAACTTTATATCATTATAATGTAATGACAAGATACTCTGATGCACTTGACGGAATTCTTCCACACGAATTAATTGAAATTTGTGCAGAAGATGCAGCTAAATATGGTTTAGAAGATGGAGACTTTATGAGAGTTACTTCTAGAAGAGGTAGTGTAGTTGGTAGAGCTAGGATTACTGAAAAAGTAAAACCAGGGTTGATTTATATGACTTTCCATTTTGCTGAAACTCCTGTAAACCAATTGACAAGTGCACATTATGATCCAATAACAAAAACTGCTGAATATAAAGTAACAGCTGTTAATATTAAGAAAGTAAATAAACTTGATAAGGGGTTGGAAAGTGAAAAGTTTATTGACTTAAATGAATTGGTTGATGAAATAGTTTAATTAAAAAGAAAAATTAATTGATAATTGGGGAGTATAATACTTCCCAATTTTTTATATTTATTATAAAGTTTATTATTGAAACTTATTGTAATTTAATATATACTATTAGTAGTTCATTTATTTAGTTTTAAGGAGGAAATAATGAGTAAAATATTACTAGTTGAAGATGAAGAAAATATCAGATTATTTACAAAAATAAATCTTGAAAGAGAAGGTTTTGAAGTTTTAGAAGCGGAAAGTGGAGAAATCGGAGTTGAACTGGCTTTAAAATATAATCCACAAGTTGTTATTTTAGATGTAATGTTACCTGGAATAGATGGTTTCGAAGTTTGTAAGATTCTTAGAGAAAGACTTCCTAAAATTGGGATAATAATGCTAACAGCTAAAACTCAAGATGTAGATAGGATAAATGGTCTTGAAAGCGGAACTGATGATTATTTAAGTAAACCTTTTAATCCTGTAGAGCTAATTTTAAGAATAAAATCACTTATTAGACGTCTTGATTCAATTCAAAACAATAGTGATTTAATAAATATATATCCTTTTAAATTAGATTTGTATTCTAAAAACTTTTATAAAGACGGAAAAGAAATTGAACTTACACCAACAGAGCTTACTATTATTACAATATTTATGTCAAATCCTGGCAGAGCTTTTTCAAGGAATGAACTTTTAAATATGACTTGGGGAGAAGAGTTTGACGGGGATATAAAAATTGTAGATGTTAATATAAGAAGACTTAGAGCAAAAATTGAAGATAATTCAAGTAAACCAAAATATATTGAAACAGTTTGGGGGACTGGTTATAGATGGAATTCAAACTAAAATATAAAAAATTAGTTGAAAATCTTAATAACATAAAAGATTTTATATTAAAAAAATCTTTAAGAACTAGAATTATGACACAGTTTTTCTTGGTAATAGTTTTAATTGTAATTTTCTTTGAGATATTCTTGATATTTACAATAAAAAATTATTATTATTCAGGAGTTACTGGAATAATTCAAAGTCAAGCGAAGTATAGTGCAAAACTTTATGAAATTCATTTAGCCAATTCAAGTTTGTCAGAACTTGTTTTAGATGATATTGAAGAATTTTACAGTGAAGTAAATGCTCAGGTACAGATTTTAAATAATTCAGGGAAAGTCTTACTTGATACTGTAAATGGAAATCAAGTAGGTAGTATTTTATCTACAAGTGATGTTATTTCTGCTAAAAATGGAAGTAATGGTTCTAATGTATATAAAAATTCTGTTTCAAATAAGAATGAATTAGCTGTATCTATTCCACTTAATAATGGTAATGAACAAGTTGGAATAGCAAGATTTATTATCTCTATGGAGAATATTGATAGTATGATTGCTCAGAGATATTTTGTATTTTTCTTATTTGGTTTTTTTGTAATTATTATTGGAATGAGTATAAGTATTTTTATGAGTACGAAAATTGTTAATCCTATAGAAAAGCTTACTAATGTTGCTTTAAAATTAGCTGATGGACAGTTAAATGAGAAAGCTGATGAGGTTGGAGATTATGAAATTTCTAAGCTTGGTAGCACGATGAATTTAATGAGTGAAAATTTAGTGAAGAAAGAACAGTTAAAGAAGGATTTTATTTCTAGTGTTTCTCACGAGTTAAGAACACCTCTAACTGTTATTAAGGGTTGGGCATTTACTTTACAACCAGAAGCTAAAGATAATAAACTCCTAGAAGATGGATTGAGTATTATTGAAAAAGAAAGTGATAGATTAGGTAATATGGTAACTGAACTACTAGATTTTTCAGAGCTTAGTAGCGGAAGACTTATTATGAATAAAGAACTTTTTGATTTAAATGAACTTGGAATTTTTATTAATAAGCAATTAATGCCAAAATCTAGTTCTAAACATATAGATATGATTTTAAATTACGATGAAAATAAAAGTGTTATGATAATGGCTGATAGAGATAGAATTAAACAAGTTTTTATAAATATTCTAGATAATGCTTTAAAATTCACAGATGAAGGTGGCGTTGTTTTAACTGATATTAAGATTGAAGATAACAGTGCAGTTGTTGAAGTCATAGATAATGGTTGTGGAATTTCCGAAGAAGAGATTTCTTTGGTTACTGGGAAATTTTATAAGGGATCTAATAGTAATTCACATACGGGTCTTGGATTATCTATTTGTGAGGAAATTATTAAAGCACATAATGGAAATTTGATAATTAGAAGTGTTCTGGAAAAAGGGACTGTAGTTAGAGTTGAATTGCCACTTGAAAAAGGAGATATTCAAAATGAGGCATAAAAAAATAATAATTAGTAGTATTGTTGTAAGTTTCATAGGTTTGATAGTTTTGCTATTTTTTGTATTAAGAGGTAATTTTTTTAGATATACTGACATAAATTCTATGATTTCAGAACCAAAGCCAAACTCATTGTTAGTTTCTGGAACTTGGAAATTAACATCTGTAACCTCTTTAAGTGATGGTAGTGAAGCAAAAAGTACAGATGACAAATTGTATATAAATGAAAAATTTGTTTATTTTGAAAAGACAGGGACATCTAATCCTAAGTTTAAATTTAGACAACTAAACTTTAAAAACTACTTATTATATAATGGAGTTATAACAGATAAGATTAGTATTGATTCAGATGAAGTTATAATCGTTTCTATAAAGGATGAAAGAAATTTTTATAAGGAATTTATCGTTTTGGATAAAAATAAAATTGCTACTATTCATAATAAAAAGTACTATATTTATGAAAAAATTTCAGATGATGTGGACAAAGATTCGATTGAAAAATTAAATATTAGTGAAAATTCCAAAAATTCAAAAGATATTTCTTTTTTAATAGGTGTAAAAAGTGTAGGGACAAAAGATGTTGACTATGAAACATTTTTAATTAGGAAAAATGGAGATGAAAAACCAACTATTAATAAAATAGAGGGACTTTTTGTTAATAATAAGAATAAATTTTTCTTAGTGAATTCTATTAATGATAGTATTTACGTAACAAATGATTATATTAATAATTCAAGTATATCTATTTTGAATGTACAAAATGCTACAATAAATTTTTTAAGTAAAAACTATATTAGTATTGAATCATATAATTCTGAAACAAATAAGAAAAATTATTCAATTTATAAAATCGGAGAATTTTCTGATGAGAGTAAAATGTCAATTAAGGATATTGCAGGAGATAGAGGAGAAAAGGCCTATTTTAATAATATTAGAAAACTTGGGTATTCAAGTGAGAATGTTAATTCATATGATATGAAAAATTTTGGTGTAAAAAGAAATAATTTTAATTGGATTTTTAAAGGGATACTAAGTAATTACTCTCACGACAATTTTGTTTCTAGTGAGATTGATTTGGATTTAATTCCAAATGTTGATATTTTTTCTAATAAATCTAGTAAAATTTCAAAGTTAAAAGTAAAAGAAAAAGTTCAAAATGTAATAGATTATTTTGTTTCTCCCGACGAAAGTTTGATAGTAATTTTAACTGATAATGATATTTCTATGTATGAAATAAAAAACCAAGAAATAGGAACATTACCAATTTTTACAACTAGCTTGAAAAATAAAAGAGAAGTAGTAACATTTCAATGGACTAATTCTATCAGCAGTGAATTGACATATACTGAGTTTATGAAAATTAAACAAATCAATTAATATAAAAAATGGTTCAGCAACTAAGGCTGAGGATCTTTTACTCCCCAACCTTAGTTGCTGAACCATTATTATACTACTTTTTTCCTCTTTTCTCTACTAAAAAAAGTGCCAATGTTTTCTCATTGACACCTTTGTCATCAGTCTGAAATCTCTATGTTTTTCGTAGAGATTTTTCTTTATATAGAGTTTATATCTAATTCTTTCTTTAATTCATTAATTTCATCCATCATAAAATCTTTGAAGATTTTATTTATATTAGAAAATTGTAAATTTTTATTGTAAACAAAATAGAATTTTCTATTTAAATAAAGATTTTTTATATTTAAGATTTTTACTTTATCTTTGAAAGGAGATATATTTAACATTCTTTGAGATATAAATCCACTTCCCACACCTTTAGTTATAAGTTCTAAAATAGTGTTAGTATCATGTATTGTAGCGACACTATTGGAAATAACGGTTAAAGAATTATTTCGTTTTAATTCGTCCTCAACAATTTGTCTAGTACCTGAGCCGATTTCTCTTAATATAATTTTATCGGTATTTAAATCTTCTATACTTATAACTGAATAGTTCTTTAAGTCAGGATAAGCATCTTTATTAACTACATAAACAATATGGTCATCCATGATTTGAGTATAAATTAACTTTGGATTAGAAATCTTTAATCCCACAATACCAAAGTCGGTTTCTCCTACTAAAATACTATCAATTACTGTTCTAGAATCATCATTACTAATGTTAAATGATATATCAGGGAATAAGTTTGAAAATTTTTCAATTAAATTTGGTAATATAATTTTTCTAGGGACAGATGAAACACAGATATTTAAAGTTCCTTTTAAATTTTGAGAATATATGTCTAAATCTCTTATAATTTCATCATAAGAAGCTAAAATGTTTAGAGCGTGTTTATATACAATACTTCCAGCTTGAGTAAGAGTAACACTTCTTCTTGTTCTAACAAACAGAGAAGTGTTAAGCTCTGATTCAAGAGCTTGTATATGATTTGTTACAGATGGTTGAGTAATATATAATACATCTGCAGTTTTTGTAAAAGATTTAGTTTTTACAATAGTTATAAAAGTTTCTAATTGTTTAAAGTCCATAAAAACCTCCATATATGTATTATTTAAAGTATAAAATGTATTTTTTATATATTTTTTTATATTATAACATTTTTTTAACAAAAAGTAAATATTAATTAAATATTATAAACTTACAAAACCTTTTTTTATTAAAAAATATTATAAATTCAATGTTTGTAAGTTATATTTTAATTTTTTTAGGAAACGTGTTGACTAAAAAAACAAAATATGATAATATATCTTTGTTAGGGGGTATTAGAAATGTTTTCAAACGACAATATAAAAAAAGTTGATTCAGCTATAGCTGAAATCTTAGACAAAGAGTTAGAAAGACAAAATAGTCACATTGAATTAATTGCTTCTGAAAATTGGGTAAATGATGCGATTTTAGAAGCGGCAGGTAGTATATTAACTAATAAATATGCAGAAGGATATCCTGGAAAAAGATATTATGGTGGTTGTGAAGTTGTAGATGAAGCAGAGAGACTAGCAATTGAAAGAGTTAAAGAGCTTTATGGTTGTGAATATGCAAACGTTCAACCTCATTCAGGTTCTCAAGCTAATTTTGCGGCATTTTTTGCTATCTTAAAACCTGGAGATACTTATATGGGAATGAACTTAAATCATGGAGGACATTTAACACACGGAAATCCTATCAACTATTCAGGTAGTATATATAATCCGGTTCCTTATGAAGTGGATGAAAATGGATTTATAGATTATGATGAAGTTCTAAGAATTGCAAGAGAATGTAAGCCTAAATTAATTTTGGCAGGTGCATCTGCTTATGCAAGAAAAATAGATTTTAAAAGATTTAGAGAAATTTGTGATGAAGTTGGAGCTGTTTTAATGGTTGATATGGCTCATATTGCGGGCCTTGTTGCTACAGGATTGCATGAATCACCAATTCCTTATGCTGATGTAGTTACTTCTACAACTCATAAGACATTAAGAGGTCCAAGAGGTGGACTTATTCTAGCAAGTGCTGCTGCAAATGAAAAATTTAATTTTAATAGAGCAGTATTTCCAGGATCACAAGGTGGACCATTGTTACACATAATAGCTGCAAAGGCTATCGCTTTCAAGCAAGCATTAGAACCTGAATTTAAAGAATATCAAAAACAAGTTTTGAAGAACGCACAAGCATTGGCGAAAGGACTAATGGAAAGAGGAATTAAGCTTGTATCTAATGGTACAGATAACCACTTAATGTTGGTTGACTTAAGAGATTATGATATGAGTGGTAAAGAACTTGAAAAGGCATTAGATTCTGTTCATATTACTTGTAATAAAAATACAATTCCAAATGATCCTAGATCACCATTTGTTACAAGTGGTATAAGACTTGGAACTCCTGCTATTACTACTAGAGGATTTAAAGAAGAAGAAATGGACTTAATAGCTGAAGCAATTGCAGGAGTAATAAAGAATGGAGAAGAAGGTAAAGTAAAGGCATTAAAAATAGTTGAAGACTTAACTAAGAAAATTCCTTTAAAATAATTCTTTTTAAGTATTTAGAATAATATAAAGAAAACGTCAGTTTGATATACTGACGTTCAGAGCACGGACAAAGTATAATTTTTGTCTGTGCTTTTTTTGTACATTTTTGTTTTTATTAAATTATTTGACTATAGTCTAATTATTACACTACTTATTCTCTTTTTCTCCGTTAAAAAAGTGTCAACAATTGCTCATTGACACTTTTGTCATCAGTCTGAACGTAGGTTTGATATACTGACGTTTTTTTTTATGGAATTAAAGATATTATTTTATTAATTATTAATTGTTCAAAATTAAAATTATTTTTTTCTAATTCTAGAATTTTTTTTGAAAGAGTTACTTCATCAGTTATTATTCCATCTGCTCCACTAGAGTATGCCTTAACAATATCGTCATGAGTATTTGTAGTCCAAATATATACTCTTTTTCCATTTTTTTGAATTTTTCTTATCATTTCATTTGTTACTATGTCTTTTTCTATGCAAAAAAAATCAACAAATTTAACATTATAAAAATTACCATAACTAAATGCTAATATTAGACCTGTTGATATATTAGGTTCAATGTCTTTAAAGTCTTTTAGTACTTTAGGAGATAACGAAGAAACAATTACATCATAAGGCAACTCTTTAACTATTTTAGCAACTTCTTCAGCTAATTTTTTGTCATTATTCTTAAATGGTTTTAATTCTATATTTAGTTTGATTTTTCCGGCTGTTTTTTCAATAACAGTTTTTAAGTCTACAAAATCATATTCATTTGAATTTTTTGAATCGATAATTTTGTAATTTTTTAATTCTTCAAAATTTAAATCTTCAATATTCACTTTTTTTCCTGTTAGCCTTTTTAAATTATGATCATGAGACAAGACAACAACATTATCCTTAGTCAATACTACATCAATTTCAGCAAATTCAGCTCCATTTTCTATCGCTTCATTTATAGATTCTAATGTGTTTTCTGCTGATTTCTTCGTGCTTCCTCTATGAGCCATAATATCCGGTTTTAGACTTCTAAAAGTGTGATAAAATTTAATTTCTTCTTTAGAGTTTCTATATTTACTAAAAATTCCGGCAAAAATTAAAAATATCATTACAAGAGACATTTTTAATCTGATTTTATTAGTAGGATAAACTATTCTACTAAATTCTATATTGTTTGAAGTTTTAAAGTAAAATTTTGATAAGTCATAAAAAGTAATAGTATTAGCTAATACATTTGTAAAAATTTTTAAAAATGTTGCAATACTTAAATAAGCCATTATTCCAATATTACTCAATGTTTTATTACTTGTTTGCATATAAAATATTAGTATTATAGAAATTAAACATACAAATTTTATAATTTGTATAAGTAAATTTTTTATTCCTATTACAATTAGTACTTTAATACTTTTAAAAATGTTTTTTTTGATTCTTTTAAAACTAATTTTTATACTTTCTATAAAATTTTTATTTTCTAAAAAAAATATGTGATAAACAAAAAGTAAAAATATTGAAAATATTATTGCTATAATAATTATAAGAAGAAAAATTAAAGCACCATTTTTTGAGTTGAAAATATGATCTGTAATAAAAGTAGGTATTTTAATTCCGTTGTGAATTGACGTAGGTACTGGAATATTTACAGCTACTAATATCAGAATTAAATAGTTTTGAAATTTTTTAATTTTAGATTTTATCAACTTATAAGAATTATTAAAAATCTCTAAAACTGAAACTTCTTTGTCGAGTCTAATTTGATTTGCAGTAAATATAAAACTACTAACTTCTAATAATTTAACAATAGAAAACGAAAAAATAATTACTATAATGGACCATATTTTTGTAGGTGATTTTGCAAAAATCCCAGGACTCTCTATATATAAAAAACCAAATTTAGTTAATCTTAAAATAAATGAAAAAAATTCTTTTGCAAATGGCAATAAAATTATTATAAAAGCTAACTGATATAATAAATCAAAAATTAATAAATTTTGAAAACTTTTCTTCCTTAAGAGTTTAAACATATTATCTCCTTTCTAAAAAATATATAAATAATAATACCATAAATAAAGATAATTATAAAGTAAATAATGTATTAAAATTTTATTTATGGTATAATTTCATTAGAGGATACTATGAAAATTAATTTGAAAAAAGAATTAAGTGGTAATATTTTAGATATTGGTGGTGGAAGGGAAGGAATAATAGGATGTTTATATACCAATCATGTTATTTCAATAGATAATAGACAAGATGAACTTGATGAGGTTCCTGATTTTTGCAAGAAAGTCTTGATGGATGTTACAGATTTAAAGTTTAAAGAAAATTCATTTGATATTGTAATATTTTTTTATTCAATGATGTATATGAATGAAGATACTAAGAAAAAAGCTATATTTGAAGCGTTTCGTGTATTAAAAAAAGGTGGTATTTTATGTATATGGGATGCAGAGATAGAAAACATTTATCCCAAACCATTTTTAGTTGAACTAGATATTTGTTTTGAAAATAACGAAGTTCATACAACTTATGGAATAGTAAGGAATGACATCCAAACAATTGATATGATAAAAAATTATGCAAAAGAATGTGGATTTAAACTAATTTTATCTGAATTTCAAGAAAGTATATTTTATTTAAAGTATTGTAAATAATAAATTATGTAGAACAGTTTTTGAAAAAATTTTTTTAAAAATCATATTGACAAAATATATTTTTCTTGCTATCATTTAGTTGTAAGTTAATTATGATAACTTAAATGAAATAAAATCTATGAGAGAAAGAGTATCTAGGGTTCCGAATTTATTTGCTGGTCCGAGCGATACGAATACTTTTTAAGTATTACACCTAAGGGAGAAAAGCCCAGGAGGTAGGTTTCGCTTGAAGCCTACTTTGCTGGGCTTATTTATTTCTTATGTTTAATTTTAGGAGGTATTTTATGGAAAAAATTTACACTGGAAAGACAAAAGATATTTACAAGAGCGAAGATGGAAATTATATGTTGAAGTTTAAGGATGATGTTACAGGTGAAAACGGGGTTTTTGATCCTGGAGCTAATTCTGTTGGCTTATCAATAGAGGGTGTAGGGCATGAAGGTTTAAAGATTACTAAATTTTTCTTTGAAATTTTAAAGGAAAAGGGAATTAGAACTCATTATATAGATTGTGATTTAAACGAGAATACAATGACTGTAAAGCCTTGTGAAGTTTTTGGTAAAGGGTTGGAAGTGATTTGTAGATTTAAAGCTGTAGGTAGTTTTATAAGAAGATATGGTTTATACGCTAAACCTAATGATGATTTGGATACTTATGTCGAAATTACACTAAAAGATGATGAAAGGTGTGATCCTTTAATTACTAAGGATGCACTTGTTATGTTAAATATATTAACTGAAAAGGAATATGAAGATTTAGTAGCACTTACTAAAGAAATTTGTACTATTATTAGAGATATTTTAAAAGAGAAAGGACTTACTTTATACGATATTAAATTGGAATTTGGTAAAGTTAATGGAGAAGTTGTACTGATTGATGAAATATCTGGTGGAAATATGAGGGTCTATAATGGAGACAAAATTATTGCACCAACTGATTTATATTCTTTTTTGGTTAAATAAGTATAGCCGGAAGAATATTTCCGGCTTTTTGTATATTAATAAAATTATTGGAGGTAATTATGAAAGTAGCTGTTATTATGGGTAGTATTTCTGATAAAGATATTGCTAAAAAAACTTGTGATATTTTAAAAAAATTTGGAATAGAATACGATGCAAGAGTTATCTCCGCTCATCGTTCTTTGGATTTTGCAATAGATTTTGTTAATAAAATGGAAGAAAATAATATTGAACTAATTATTGCATTTGCGGGTAAGGCTGCACATTTAGCTGGTGTTTTAGCTGGGATATCAACTGTACCTGTTATTGGAGTACCTGTTAAAGCTTCAACACTTGATGGATTAGATGCTCTACTTTCTACTGTTCAAATGCCTAAGGGAGTGCCTGTAGCGACAGTAGCAATAGATGGAGCAGAAAATGCAGGTATTTTAGCCGCACAAATTCTTTCATTGAAATATGATGAATTAAAAGTTAAACTTAAGGAATATAAGCTTGAGATAAAAGAACAAGTAAAAAAAATGGACAATGATTTAGATATATAAATGGAGGATATTCTAATGGCATTAACATATGAATCAGCAGGAGTAAATAAACACGAAGGGTATAATGAAGTAAATTTGATTAAAAAATTTATAAAAAATACTTACACAGAAGGAGTTCTTTCAGATTTGGGTGGTTTTTCAGGACTTTTTGAACTTAGAAAAGATTTAAAAAATCCCGTTTTAGTTTCTGGAACTGATGGAGTTGGAACAAAAGTAAAATTAGCTCAAATGATGGATGTACACAATACAGTTGGAATAGATTGTGTTGCGATGTGTGTTAATGATATCTTATGTCAAGGAGCTAAACCTCTGTTTTTCTTGGATTATATTGCTACTGGAAAACTTGTTGCAGAAAAAATGGCAAGTATTGTTGAGGGTGTTGCTGAAGGATGTATTCAAGCAGGAAGTGCTTTAATTGGTGGAGAAACTGCTGAGATGCCTGGAATATACAAAGAGGAAGATTATGATATTGCTGGTTTTTGTGTAGGAGTTGTTGAAAAAAATAAAATAATTGATGGTAAGAAAAATGTAAAAAAAGGCAATGTTATTTTAGCACTACCATCTTCTGGGGTTCATAGTAATGGATTTTCTTTGGTAAGAAAGATAATATTTGATTATAAAAATTTTTCATTAAATGATACTATTGAAACTGGTAAAAAGCTAGGAGATGAACTTTTGACTCCAACTAAAATTTATGCAAAAGCAATAGTTAAATTGTTAGAAAAATATAATGTTAATGGGCTTTGTCATATAACTGGTGGTGGACTTTATGAAAATGTACCAAGAGTTTTAGGATATGATGTTGATGCTAAAATTTTTGAAAAAAATATTCCTCAAAAGGAAATATTTTCACTTCTTCAAAAATGGGGAGAAATTTCAAAAGAAGAAATGTATGGAACCTTTAATATGGGAATAGGAATGTTAATTTTTGTAGAAAAAGAAGATGTAGAAGGAATAAAATGTTTATTTAAAGAAATGAATGAGGAAATTTACGAAGTTGGAGAAGTTGTAGAAGGAAATTCTAAAGTTATTTTATGTTAGTAAATTTTGGAGGAATTATGGATAAGAGAATTTTTATTAAGAAGAGGGATGGATGTAATAAGGAATCTTTGGATCTTAAAGATAATTTAAATATAGAATATAATTTAGGAATAAAAGATTTAGAGATTTATATTATATACGATATTTACAATGTCAGTGAAAGAACTTATGAATTAGCTAAAAATTCAGTTTTTTCAGAAATAATGATTGATGAAGTAGTTGAAGATATATTACTTCAAGATGGAAAATATTTTGCTTATGAAACATTACCTGCTCAATATGATCAAAGAGCTGATAGTGCTGTTCAATGTGTATCTCTTTTAGATAATAATTCAAAAATTACTGTAAGAAGCGGAAAACTTATAATTTTTGATAGAGTTTTAAATGAAGATGAATTGGAAAAAGTAAAAAAATATTTGGTTAATCCTATTGAATCAAGAGTTAAAGATATGAATGTTTTAAGTTTTTCAATGAGTTCAGAAATGAAAAAAATGAAAGACTTAACAGGCTTTTCTTCTTTTTCAGAAGATGAATTAGTTGCCTTAAAAAAAGAAATGTCTTTAGCGATGAATATTGAGGATTTGGTTTTCATTCAAGATTATTTTAAAAAAGAAGAAAGAACTCCTACTGAAACTGAAATTTATGTTTTAGACTGTTATTGGAGTGATCATTGCAGACATACAACTTTTGAGACTGTTTTAGACGATATTAAAATTAAATCTAATCTTTTCCAAAAAGAAATGCAAAGTGCTTTTGATACTTATTTAAACATTAGAAAAGAATTAAATATTACAAAGCCTATAACTCTAATGGATATGGCAAGTATATTCGGTAAGTATCATAAAAAAGTATTAAATAATCAAAATATAGAAGTTAGTGAAGAAATTAATGCTTGTTCATTCTTTACTGATATTGAAAATAACGGAAAAACAGAAAAATGGTTAATTCAATTTAAAAACGAAACACATAATCATCCCACAGAGATTGAACCTTTTGGTGGAGCAAGTACTTGTGTTGGAGGAGCTATTAGAGATCCGTTGTCAGGAAGAAGCTATGTTTATCAAGCAATGAGAGTAACGGGTTGCGGAAATATTTTACAAAGCAGAGAAGAAACTTTGGAGCATAAATTACCTCAAGTTGATATTTCTACAAAAGCTACAAGCGGTTATTCATCTTATGGAAATCAAATTGGATTGGCAACAACTTTTGTAAAGGAGATTTATGATGATTCTTATGTCGCTAAACATATGGAAGTTGGAGCAGTTGTTGGAGCGGTTAGATATGGAGACTTTAAAAGAGAAACTCCCGTTAAAGATGATATTGTAATCCTTATTGGAGGAAGAACAGGTAGAGACGGTATTCAAGGTGCAAGCGGTTCAAGTTTAATTCATACAAATGATTCTCTTGAAACAGCATCAAGTCAAGTGCAAAAAGGAAATGCAATTGAAGAGAGAAAGATTCAAAGATTATTTAGAAAACCTGAAGTGACAAAATTGATTAAGAAATGTAATGATTTTGGTGCGGGTGGAGTTTGTGTTGCGATTGGAGAATTATCTGAAGGAATTGAAATTCATTTGGATAAAGTTTTATTGAAATATGAAGGGTTAAATCCGACAGAAATTGCAACTAGTGAGTCACAAGAACGTATGGCAGTCGTAATTTCGCCAAGTGATTATGAAATTTTCATAAAAGAATGTGAAAAAGAAAATATAGAATATTCTAAAGTAGCAACTATAACTGATAGAAGAAGACTTGAAATGTATTATTATGGTGATAAGGTTATAGATTTAAGTGCAGACTTTTTGGCAACAACTGGAGTAAGACAACATTCAAAAGCAGTATTATGCGACAATAGTGGAGATAATCCTTTTGAAAATAAGGTTATTTCTAAAGAAAATATATTAAATGAATTATCTTCTTTGAATGTAACTTGTCAAAAAGGAATAGCTCAAAGGTTTGACGCATCAATTGGTGCGACAACTGTATTAATGCCTTTTTCAGGTAAAAATCAATTAACACCTGTTCAAGCGGGAATTCAGGTACTACCTACAATTCATTCAACAAGTGATACAGCTACAATTTTGAGTTACGGATTTATTCCAAAGATATCTCGTTACTCTCCGTTCTTATCAGCTATTTATGCAGTTTTAGAATCAGTTGCTAAAGTTTATGCTGTTGGAGGAGATAAAAGTAATTTATATTTTTCATTCCAAGAATATTTTGAAAAACTTGGGAAAGATAGTAAAAAATGGGGAAAAGTTACTCAAAGTTTACTTGGGACTATCTATGCTCAAAATGAGATAGGATGTCCAAGTATCGGTGGAAAAGACAGTATGTCCGGAACATTTAATGACTTAAATGTCGTTGAAACTTTGATATCTTTTGCATGTACTCCTGTTAAAATTAAGAATGTAATTTCTCCGGAATTAAAAACAATTGGCGACTATCTATATTATGTTCCTGTTGTAAAAAATTCAAAAGAATATCCTGAAATTAAAGAAACATTGAAAAATTATGAACTGATAAATGAATTTATAAAAGCTGGGAAAATTTTATCTGCATATGTTCAAGAAGAAGGTAGTGTAGTAAGTTCTCTTGTGAAAATGGCAGTAGGAAATGGTTTAGGTTTCACAGTTAATAAGGAAAATATCTTAAATTTTGATCCTGCATCAATTATTGTAGAATCTAATTATGAATTACCTTTTGAAAAAATTGGAATGGTCAGTGAAAAAATTTCCATAAATGGAATTAAATTTGAATATGATGAAATTTATAATGCTTATACGAAGACATTAGATAAAATTTATCCTTTATATCAAAATTTAGATCGTGCAAATTGTGAAAATTTGTCTAATGACAAAACTGAAAAAAGATATTATAAAGAATATGTTGAAAAAGTAAATGTCTTAATTCCTGTATTTTCAGGAACTAACTGTGAATATGACGTAGAAAAAGCATTTATAGATGCGGGCGCTTCGACAAAAATTGTTATATTTAGAAATAAAAAAGAAGATGACATTGAAAAATCAATTGAAGATTTTGTAAATGGAATAAAAGATTCTCATATTATAATGATACCAGGAGGATTTTCAAGTGGAGATGAACCTGATGGAAGTGCAAAGTTCATAGTAAATGTTTTGAAAAATGAAAAAGTGAAAAATACAATTCATAAACATTTAGATGACAAAAAACTAATTTTAGGTATTTGTAACGGATTTCAAGCGTTAATTAAATCAGGACTTATCCCTTATGGAAGAATAAAGTCTTTAACTGAAGATGATTTGACATTGTATAGAAATGATAGTTATCATCATATTTCAACAAGTGCCATAACTCGAGTTGCAAATGTAAATTCTCCCTGGACTCAAAATTTTGAAATTGGACAATTGCATGAAGTTATGTTCAGTCATGGTGAAGGGAAACTTGTTGGAAGGAATATTGAGAAATTTAAGGATTTATGTGCTTTTCAATATTGTGATTTTGATGGCAACGCGAGTTGCAATGGAAAATTTAATCCTAATGGTTCTTTATATGCCATTGAAGGCATGATAAGTAAAGATGGTTTAGTTTTGGGGAAAATGGGACATAGTGAGCGTTATGGAACAGGTTTATATAAAAATAAAACTATAAAAGGAATTCAAAGTATTTTTGAAAATGGTGTAAATTATTTCAAGGGAAATAAATGATATTAAACTTTTATATTTGAGTATAGAAAAATAATTTCAATGTAAAAACAGTGAGGAAATAATTGATTATTATTAAAAAGTTTTAAGGAGAATGACAGATGCGTAGAATTAATGAAGAATGTGGAGTTTTTGGTGTTTGGAATCATAAGGATGCTTCAAAGTTAACATATTTTGGACTTCATAGTTTACAACACAGAGGGCAAGAAGGAGCAGGAATTATTAGTTCTGATGGAGAAAATTTATATAGTTATAGAAATTTAGGATTAGTTTCTGAAGTTTTTAAAGATAAAAATCTTCTATATGGTTTAATTGGAAATTCTGCAATAGGACATGTAAGATATGCAACAGTAGGAGACAATAGTGTAAGAAATATTCAACCATTTTTATTTGATTTTTATGATATGAGTGTTGCTATTTGTCATAATGGAAATTTAGTAAACGCTAAAAGTTTAAGAGTAAAATTGGAAAAGAATGGAGCTATTTTTCATTCTTCATCAGATACTGAAGTATTAATTCACTTAATCAGAAGGAGTACAAAAGAAACTTTTAAAGAAAAGTTAAAAGAAAGCTTAAATATAATTAAAGGAGGATTTACTTATTTAGTTTTATTAAAAGATACTTTATATGGTGCAGTTGACCCTAATTCTTTAAGACCTCTTGTTATTGGTAAAACAGAAAATGGAACTTATGTCATGGCAAGTGAAACTTGTGCAATAGACAATATAGGAGCTGAATTTGTTTGCAATGTAAAAGCTGGGCAATTGGCTATTATTGATAAAAATGGTCTTAAAATTGAAAATTATACTACTCCTGATAGGATTTCTATTGCTGCAATGGAGTATGTTTATTTTGCTAGACCTGATTCCAATATAGCTGGTGTGAATGTTCATACAGCAAGAAAAAATGCAGGTAGAACTCTTGCAATAGAATGCCCAACTGATGCAGATATTGTGGTTGGAGTTCCTAATTCTTCACTTTCTGCAGCTAGTGGTTATGCTGAAGAAAGTGGTTTACCATATGAAATGGGATTAATTAAAAACCAATATATTGCTAGAACCTTTATTCAACCAGCTCAGGAGCTTAGAGAACAAGGGGTCAGAATGAAATTGTCAGCAGTAAAAGGAGTTGTTAAAGGGAAAAGAGTTGTTATGGTTGACGATTCTATAGTTAGAGGGACAACTTGTAAAAGAATTGTAAAACTTTTAAAAGATGCAGGAGCTTTAGAAGTTCATGTAAGAATTGCGTCGCCACCTCTTGCTTTTCCTAGTTTTTATGGAATAGATATTTCTACTTCTGGAGAACTTATTGCTGCTAATAAGACGTTGGAAGAAATAAGGGATGTAATTGGAGCTGACTCATTAGGATATTTAAGTGAACAAGGACTTGTGGATTCTATAGGTCTTAAGTTTGATGAACCATATAACGGCTTATGTATGGACTGTTTTAGTGGAGATTATCCTGCGGGGTTATATGATTATGAGGAAGATTTTAAAAATTCTTTAACAGATATTCAAAGAAGCATTTTAGAAAGAAAAATAAATAATTAATTTGAGGGGCGGTAAATTATGTTAAATATAGCTGTATTTATTTCTGGTGGAGGAACAAATTTACAATCCATAATTGATGCAATAAAAGAGAAAAAAATTAATGGACAAATTAAATTGGTTTTTTCAAACAGAAAAAACGCTTATGGACTAGTAAGAGCACAAAATGAAAAGATTGATACATTTTATTTGAATAGAAAGAATTTTTTTAGCAATGAAGAATATGACGAGGGAATACTTGAAGAACTGAATAGAAAAAATATTGATTTGATTGTACTTGCAGGATATTTGAATATTTTATCTTCAAAGTTGGTTTCAAAGTATTCAAATAGAATTATTAATATTCATCCATCTTTAATTCCTTCTTTCTGTGGAGATGGATTTTATGGAGAAAATGTTCATAAAGCAGTTATAAAATCAGGTGTCAAATTTACCGGAGCTACTACACATTTTGTTGATGAAAATGTAGATGCCGGAGCAATAATTTTACAAGATATTGTTCCGATTTTTGTAAATGATGACTTTGAAACTGTTGCTAAAAGAGTTTTAGAAATAGAACATAAAATATTGGTAAAAACAGTAAAGGCATTTTGTGATAATAAGATTGTTTTTAAAGATAATAGAGCATTCATAGTGGAGGAATAAGATGTCAAAAAGAGCATTAATTAGTGTTTTTGAAAAAGAAAATATTGTTGAGTTTGCAAGTGAACTTGTAAAATTAGGATGGGAAATTATTTCAACCGGAGGAACTTATAAAATTTTAAAGGAAAGTGGACTTGATGTTATTGAAGTTGATGAAGTAACCAATTTTAAGGAAATTCTAAATGGTCGTGTCAAGACTTTACATCCTTTTATACATGGTGGAATTTTATATAAACGTAATGACCAAAGTCATATTGAAACAGTTGATAGACTTGGTATTTCTTCAATAGATATGGTTGTAAACAATTTATATCCTTTTGAAAAAGTTTTAAATAGTAAAAATAAAACACATGAAGATTTAATTGAAAATATTGATATCGGTGGACCTTCAATGATTAGAGCGGCTGCTAAAAACTATAATGATGTATCTATTGTTGTTGATCCTAATGATTATTCTGAAATTATTGAAAGATTAAAGGAAGATAAATTGGATAAAGAATTTAGATTATATTTATCAACTAAGGCTTTTAATTATACTGCATATTATGATGCCTTGATTTCATCTTATTTCAATGATTTATTAAATATTGATTTTCCGGAAAAACTCACAATGACTTATAAAAAATTTAATGATTTAAGATATGGAGAAAATCCTCATCAAAATGCTTGTTTTTATGAAAAAGTATATGTTAAAGATGATGAAAAAACAGAATTTAAACAATTACATGGAAAAGAATTGTCGTATAATAATTTAACGGATATGTACTCAGCTATTAAAATTGTAAAAGAATTTGATGACCCATGTGTAGTCGCGGTTAAACATAATAATCCTTGTGGACTTGCAATTTCAGAAAATATTGATGATGCTTATGATAAGGCTTATACTTGTGATTCAATTTCGATTTTTGGAGGAATTATCGCTTTAAATAGAGAAGTAACAAAATATATTGCTGAAAAGATAAATAGTTTTTTTGTAGAAATTGTAATTGCAAATAAATTTTCTAAAGAAGCCCT
Organism: Parvimonas sp. C2; assembly: GCF_035282405.1. Lineage (NCBI taxonomy): Bacteria > Bacillati > Bacillota > Tissierellia > Tissierellales > Peptoniphilaceae > Parvimonas > Parvimonas sp. C2. The sequence goes on along the minus strand of NZ_JAYKBP010000001.1, from coordinate 183,570 downwards.
TGAGATTCTAACTCAAAAGAAAAATATTAGATTAATTGAAGTTGGAAATATTTCAGATTTTAAACTTCCGAAAACTACAGTTAAAGAGGTTTTAAACGGTATTGTTGTTCAAGAATATGATGATATTTTACTTAAAGAAAATTTAAAATTCGTTACAAAGAGAAAGCCAACTGAAGAGGAATTGAAAAATTTAATTTTTGGGTTTAATGCTTGTAAAACAGTTGCTTCAAATGGAATTGTAATCGTAAAAGATAATGCTACTATTGGGATAGGTCAAGGGGAAGTTAGACGCTCTTGGGCAGTTGAAGAAGGTTTAGAAAGAGCTAAAGAAAATCTCAAAGATGCAGTTTTAGCATCAGACGCATTTTTCTTTGAAGATACCGTTGAATTATTAAAAGAAAATGGAATTAAAGCAGTAATTCAACCAGGAGGATCTATAAAGGACGAGAATGTAATAAAATTATGTGATGAATATGGTATAGCAATGGTATTTACATCTACAAGGCATTTTAGACATTAGGAGGAATTTATGAAAGTTTTGGTTATTGGTAATGGTGGGAGAGAAGACGCTATTTGCAAAAAAATATCTGAAAGTAATAAATGTACTGAACTCTTTTGTTCAAAGGGAAATGCAGGTACTCTTAGATATGCTAAAAATGTTGAATTAAATACTAACGAAGAAATCTTAGAGTTTTCAAAAAATCATAATATTGATTTAGTAGTTGTAGGACCTGAAGCTCCACTTTGTGAAGGGATTGTTGATTTGTTTAAAGGGAGTAGTATAAAAATTTTTGGTGCGGATAAAAAAAGTGCAAGACTTGAAGGCAGTAAAGACTTTGCAAAAGAATTTATGAAAAAATATGGTGTTCCAACTGCAAAATACAAAACTATTAAATCAATTGAAGAAGGTAAAAAAGCTATTGAAAAATTTTTATATCCAATTGTTATAAAGGCTGATGGACTTTGTGCGGGGAAAGGTGTTAGAATTTGCAATACTAAAGAAGAAGTTTTAGAGTATTTCAAAGAACTTTTTGAGGATAAAATTTTTGGAAAAGAAGGGACAACAGTTGTTATTGAAGAATTTTTAAAAGGGAGGGAAGCTTCTTTACTTTGTTTTGTATCTAAAGGAAACTTAATTCCTATGGAAAGTGCAAGGGACTATAAGAGAATTTTTGAAAATGATGAAGGTGAAAATACAGGTGGAGTAGGTTGTTATTCGCCAAGTGAATTGTTTGATGAAGAACTAAAATTAAAAATCGAAAAAACTTTAGAAAAAATTTCAAATGGGTTGAAAAAAGAAAATTTAGAATACTCAGGGATACTCTTTATTGGATTTATGATTTCTGAAGATGCTAAAGTTTTAGAATTTAATGTAAGATTTGGAGATCCAGAAACAGAGGTTATTTTACCTAGAATGGAAAGTGATTTACTCTTAGCTATAGAAAAATCTCTAGATGGCAGTTTAAAAAGAGAAGATTTAAAATGGAAAAAGGAAAAATGTTTAACAGTTATTTTAACTTCCAGAGGTTATCCTAAAAATTATGAAAAGGGAAAAGAAATATTTGGAATAGATTCTGTTGACAAAGATATTTATGTTTATCATAATAATACTAAGGTTAATGGAAGTAAATTATTGACTGATGGAGGTAGAGTTTTATCGGTTACAGCACTTGGTATTAGTTATGATGAAATAAGAGAAAAAGTTTATAGAAATATTGAAAAAATATCATTTGAAACAAAACAATATAGAAAAGATATTGGAAGAATATAAAATTATGTAAAAAACTTTACATATATATTTTTTTATGATATAATGTACCGGTAAATCCTTGCTCGATAAAAAGAGCCAGAGACCATAAGGAGGTGAATTTAATGAGAAAATATGAAGGAGTTTTTATTTTTAAACCAAATTTAGAAGATGAAGTAAGAAATCAAGCTTTTGATAAGATTAAAGCAGCTATTGAAGCCAATGGTAATATTACTGAAATTAACGAATGGGGAAATAGAAAACTTGCTTATGAAATTAACTACATTAAAGAAGGATATTATATTATAGTTAATTTTGAAGCAGCTGTTGAAGTAGTTGCAGAAGTAGAAAGAAGATCAAGAATATCTGATGCTATCATTAGATACATGGTTGTTAAGCAAGAAGCTTAGTGGAGGAACTTTATGAATAGTGTAATTTTAATAGGAAGATTAATTAAGGATCCAGAATTAAGATATACTCAAGCATCTGGTAGTAGTTATGCCAGATTTACCATTGCAGTAGATAAGGGAATGTCTAAAGAAAAGAAACAAGAATTGGAAGCTAAAGGTCAACAAACAGCTGATTTTATAAATATAGTTGTTTGGGGTAAACAAGCTGAAAATTGTCAAAAATATTTGCAAAAAGGTAGAAATGTAGCAATTCAAGGAAGACTTCAATCCGGAAGCTACACTGCTCAAGATGGGACTAGAAGATTTGTCACAGAGGTTTGGGCTGAAAGAGTTCAGTTTATTGACTGGGGAGATAGAGCTCAAAAACCTGCTGCAACACAAGGATTTGGTTCATTTGATACTGGAATGGATGATGGATTTGATTTACCTTTTCAAGATGCATCAGATGAAGAAATTCCATTTTAATTATTAAAGGAGATAAAAATATGCAAAGAAAATTTAGACCAAGAAAAAAAGTTGTTGCATATTTCTCAGATAACAGTAAACCACTTGATTATAAGGATGTAAACACTCTAAAAAAATTTATTAGTGAAAGAGGTAAAATTTTACCAAGAAGAGTGACTGGTGCTACTGCTAAACAACAAAGAGAAATTACAGCAGCTATTAAAAAAGCTAGACAAGTTGCGTTATTACCATATAGTGCAGAATAATTTGTAATTAACGGGAGAGAAATCTCCCTTTTTTATTTTAATAATAGCAGTTAATATTGTTAGGAGAAGTAATGAATACTAAAAAAAGAAATTTATTTATAATTGCTGGATTGTTATGGCTATTTGCCGGAATAATGGTTATGAATGTTGGAATACCATTTCTAATTAATGATGATAAAATATTTTTATTTGGTTTATTAGGAGCAATCACTATATTTTTACTATTTTACATAATGATATTTTCTAAATATGTACATAAACACAAAAATAGAATTTTAAATGATAAAAGAGGGCTAATGAAAATTTGGGAGTTTTTAGATAAATCAAGTTATATTTTGATGTTTTTTATGATGACTTTTGGAATGATATTAAGATTTAGCGGACTTTTACCAAATTTTTTCTTTGAATTTTTTTATTCTGGCTTAGGTTTTGCATTGTCATTAAGTGGACTTTCCTTCTTGTTTCTAGCTTATAAATATAAAGATATTTAAATAAATTGACTTTTAAAACTTTTAATGATAAAATTAGGTTGTAATTAGATTATTTATTTGGAATATTGTTTATAATAAAGAGGTGAGCTTATGAATAAAAAATTATCAGAGAAAAATAATGTTGAAAAGTTTAGAGTTGAAAAGGAACTTTCTCAAAGAGAATTGGCCAATTTAATTGGAGTTTCAACTGAAACAGTTGTTTCAATAGAAAATGGAAGTTTTATTCCGGACATAAAACTTGCTCTTACCTTATCTACAGCATTAAATAAAAAATTTGGAGAGATTTTTTTCTTCAATATTGATTGTGAAATATTTTAATTAAAATACACTCGATAGAGTGCATTTTTTTTGATAGCATTGACAAGTATACTTGTCAATGCTATAATTTACTTGACAATAAAACTTTGCAAAAGGAGTGGTAACTATGAATAAAGAAGAAATACTTAAAAAGAGCAGAAATTCGAAAAATAATGAATATTTTGATAGTATTGTAAATAAATATTTACGTACTCAATCTATAATTGTTTCTTGTTTGTGTATAATGTTAGTATTCTTTAATTTATATATTGGTAAGGGATATTTTGAGTTATTTGCTATATTATTATCAATTCATGTAGTTTTAAATTTTAGTTTGTATAAGTACTATTCCAAGAAAATGTATTTATATTTCTCTGGAGTTTATTTATTAATATCTTTAAGTTATCTAATATTATATATCGTTAGTGAGCTTAAGAAAGTTAATATTTTATAGGAGGGAAATATGAATAAAGAAGAAATACTAAAAAAAGTAAAAAATAGAATTGTATTGCTGATGAAATGAAAATAGATGTTGATCGTAGAGAGAAAGAAAATGGATACTTGTTTTTAAAAGTTGTACTGATTATTTTATTTATATTTTCGTCAATTGAACCAAATTGTTATGGTAATTCATTTGTAAATCCATATTTATTCTCATTTTTGTTATTTATTGGAGTTACTTCACAACTTTTAATAAGATACTATTATTATAAAAAAATCAAAGACCTGATTTTAATTCTATTTTTTATTTTTTTAGTTATATTATCTGCTTGGTTATGTTATATTTAATAAAAATAAGAGGTTTTTATGGATGAAGAGTTAAAATTAAAAAATAATTTAAAAAATGTTAGGGTTGAAAAAGGTATGTCTCAGCAAAAACTTGCTGATTTAATAGGAGTTTCAAGAAATACTATTAGTTCTATTGAAACGGGACAATTTAATCCAACTGCAAAACTTGCCTTGATTTTGTGTGTTACTTTAGATAAAAAATTTGAAGAATTGTTTTATTTTTAAAAGATATGTTTTCGTTACATATCTTTTATTGTGAAACAACAAGGTTCCCGGCAAACCACCCGATGCGAAGCGTCGTGGAAGGGTGGGGTTCTTATTTGTTTTTATATATTAATTTATGATACAATTAAAACAATAATAATAATAAAGGAGTTTTTATGAATCAAAAAGTTATTACTGTTACTGTAAATATAGATATGGATGAAAAGACTTTAGAAGATAAAGTTAATGAATTAGAAAAATTAGTGCAAGCTTTGGATGGAGAAGTAGTTTTAAGTTTGACTCAAAATAAGTCATATATCGATAAGGCTTTTTATGTTGGAAAAGGAAAAGTAAATGAAATTAAAGATTATTGTGAAAAATTGGATGCTGAATTTGTAGTTTTTAATAATGAATTAACAGGTTCTCAAGTGAAAAATCTTGAAGAAATTATAGGTATTAGAGTTATTGACAGAACAAACTTAATTTTAGATATTTTTAATGAAAGAGCAAGAACAAAGGAATCAAAGCTTCAAGTTAAACTTGCAAAATTAAAATATACCTTACCTAGATTATCAGTACTAAGAAGTGGTTTTTCAAGACAACAAGGTGGAATTGGTGGTAAAGGTATAGGTGAACAACAAATAGAATTGGATAGAAGAACTATCAATAGAGAAATTGCAAGTATCACTTTACAGCTTAAAGAGATTGAGAAAAATAGAAATGAAATTAGAAAAAAGAGAATTAATTCAAAAGAGCCAATTATTTCTCTTGTTGGATATACAAATGCTGGGAAGTCAACTTTGATAAATAAGTTGATTTTGTATGGTAAAGATGAAAATTCTGAAATTAAAGAAGTTTTTGTTAAAGATATGTTGTTTGCTACATTGGATACTTTTGTTAGAGAAGGCTCACTTTTAAATGGTTCAAAAGTAATGTATGTAGATACTGTAGGATTTGTTTCTGATATTCCACATAATTTAGTTGAAAGTTTTAAAGGAACACTTGAAGAAATAACATTTTCAGATTTGATTTTACATGTTGTAGATATTTCTAATGTTAATGTTGATGAACAAATAAAAATAACAAATGATATGATAAAAAAACTTGAATGTGAGGATAAAAATGTAATTTATGTTTTCAATAAAGTAGATAAATTAACAGATGAAAATGTTAAATTGCAATATGCAAATTTTGAAAATAAAATATTTATAAGTGCAAAAAAGGATGAAGATATAGTTTTACTTTTAAAAGAAATTGAGAAAAACTTGTTTTCATCATTAGTAAAAACAAGACTGTTGATTCCTTATGATAAGCAAAAAATTATGAGTAATATTTTAAATGCTTATAAACCAGAGTTTGTTGAACATGTTGAAAATGGTAGCTTTTTAGAAGTTTTTTTAAAAGCAGAAGACTATTCAATTTATAAAGGATATGAAGTAAATGGAAAATAACGAAATTTTTTTAAGTATTCATAGTAATCAATCATATAGTTTTATAATAAATAAATCGGAATTTATCGGACATGCTTTTTATGTTGAAAGTGTTGCTGAGGCAGAAAAGTATATTTCTGAAATAAGAGAGAAATATAAAGACGCAACGCATAATTGTTTTGCATATATTATCGGGATAGAAAAGTTAATACAAAAATATTCTGATGATGGAGAACCGTCAGGAACTGCAGGGATTCCTATGCTTGAAGTTTTAAGGAAAAAAGACATAACTAATTGTTTGGTAATTTCTACGAGGTATTTTGGGGGAATTTTGCTTGGAGCGGGTGGCCTTGTAAGAGCATATACTAAATCTACAGTTGGAGTATTAGAAGAATCAAAAATTGTAAAAAAAGAACTTTTTTATAATATGGATATAATTTTAGACTATGTTTTTTGGGGGAAAATTGAAAATATTTTTAAAAACTTTGGGTTAGAAATTTTAAATATAGAATATCTTGAAAAAGTTAGAATAAATTTGTCTGTAAAAAAAGAAAATTTTGAAATGTTAAAAAATATTGTGATTAATGAAACATCAGATAATTGTATTGTTAAGATTAATGGAGAAAATTATTGTTCAGTATTTATTGAATAATTTATAAACGTTTTTATGTATATTCTAAACCAATGCTTATACACATCTTATTTTTTTATGAAATTTACATTTTTATCACTTTTTTTCCTTGTATTAAAATAATTTTTATTGTATAATATCTATTAATGGTATAATAATTGCATATTACTTAGAGGAGGGTTTTGACTTGTCTGATAACAAAACAAATGATAATATTGTAGCTATGAAAGGCATTACTAAAATTTTTGGTAAAAATAAAGTTTTAGATGAAGTTGACTTTGAATTAAAAAAAGGGGAAATTCATGCTCTTTTAGGAGAAAACGGTGCCGGGAAAACTACTTTGATGAATATTCTTTATGGTTTATATTCACCAAACTCTGGAGAAATTTACATTAATTCTAATCGATATACAAACATGACACCAAAGATTGCAGTTGAAAATGGAATTGGAATGGTTCATCAACATTTTATGTTAATAGAACCTTTTAGTGTTATTCAAAATATTGTTTTAGGAACAGAAGATACTAAAGGTTTGTTTATTGATCTCGAAAAATCACGTAAAAAAGTTCTTTCTATTATTGAAAAATATGGATTTAGCATAAATTTGGATGAAAAAATTCAAGATATTACAGTTGGTTCCCAACAAAAAGTAGAAATATTAAAAGCTCTTTATAAGGGCGCTGAAATTATTATTTTTGATGAACCAACAGCAGTTCTTACTCCACAAGAAATAGAAGAATTTATAAATATCTGTAATAACTTAAGAAGTGAGGGAAAATCAATAATAATAATAACTCATAAACTAGATGAAATAAAAAAAATGGCAGATTACTGTACTATTATTCGTCGTGGTAAGTTTATTGATAAAGTTACTGTTGCTGAATCATCACAAAAAGAACTTGCTGAAAAAATGGTTGGTAGAGAAGTTAGTTTCAGTGTAAATAAAAAGAAAGCAGAAGTTGGAGATGTTGTTTTGGATGTTAAAGATATTAATGTTCTTAATAACAGATATTTACCTGCTTTAAATGGGTTGAGTTTGAATGTTAGAAAAGGTGAAATTTTAGGGATTGCTGGAGTTGATGGAAATGGTCAATCAGAACTTATTGAGGCTATTACAGGTCTTAGAAAAGTTGAATCAGGAAATATTACCATTCTTGGAAAAGATATAACAAACAAATCAGTTTATGAAATTATTGAAAGTGGAATTAGCACAATTCCTGAAGATAGACATAAACACGGTTTAGTATTGGATTTTTCAGTTTCTGAAAATATGATTTTAGAAAAAAGAGGAAAAACTCCTTTTTCTAAAAAAGGTATTTTAAATTTTAAAGAGATAGAATCATATACACAAAAAATGATTGATAAATTTGATATAAGACCAAATGATATTCGTGCCACTGCTAGAGGACTTTCTGGTGGGAATCAACAAAAAGTAATTTTGGCAAGAGAAATTGATAACAATCCTGATTTGTTGATAGCTGCACAACCTACAAGAGGTCTAGATGTTGGTGCTATTGAAATAATCCATAAATATATTGTAGAGCAACGAGATAAAGGAAAAGCTGTATTATTAATTTCCTTTGAATTAGACGAAGTAATGGATTTATCAGATAGAATCGCTGTTATCTACAAAGGAAAAATAGTTGGAGAAAAATTAGCTAAAGATGCCAACGAAAATGAATTAGGACTTATGATGGCGGGAGGTGTTATTAGTAATGAGCAGTAGAAAAAAAATATTATTACTTTTATTCTCTGTATTGATTGGATTTATTGTAGGATCTATTGTTATTATGATTGCCGGATTTAATCCTATTAATTACTATAAAATAATGATAGAAACCACTTTTTCAAGACCAAAATTTTTTGCTAGAACATTAATTGATGCAGTACCATTAATCATAGGAAGTATCGGGGTTTCGTTAGCATTTAAAACAGGGGCTTTCAATATTGGAGCAGAAGGTCAATTTATAATTGGTTCTTTAACAGCCGCATTTTTTGGTTACTTTTTAAAATTACCTCCAATTATTCATCCTATAGTTTGTATTTTACTAGCTGCTTTAGCAGGAATGGCTTGGGGTGGATTTGCTGGTTGGATTAAATCCAAATTTGGAGTTCATGAAGTAATTACTACAATTATGCTAAATTGGATAGCTTTATATTTTTCTAATTTAGTTGTAACTTTTGGGAAGTTTTATAATGAAACAGGACAAACTTCAAATGATATTCAATCTACAGCAAGTATAAAAATGTTTCAAGGATTAAAAAACTCTTCTATTCCTTTTGTAAAAGATTTCTTTTCTGCTGATATAAATTTTGGAATTATATTAGCTGTTATTCTAGCATTTTTAATTTATTACTTATTAAATAAAACTTCAAAAGGTTATGAATTAAAAGCAGTAGGGTTAAATCCGAATGCTGCTGAGTTTGGTGGAATAAATGTTGGTAAAAATTTAGTCTTATCAATGGGATTATCTGGAGCATTATGTGCTGTTGCAGGAGCTGTTAAAGTTCTTGGATTTGCAGGAAATGTTGCAAGACTTACTGTTGCTGAAGGGAATGGTTTTGATTCTATGTCTGTTGCCCTTTTAGCGAATAGCCATCCAATTGGATCAATTTTTTCTGGATTTTTCTTTAGTGTATTAAGAAGAGGAGGATTTAGAGTCCAACAATTATTAGGTGTTCCATATGAAATTGTTCAAATTATAATAGGTATAATTGTTTTGTTTATTTCGATGCCATTAGTTATAAAAATAATTTCAAGTAAATTTAAAAAAGTTGGAGGTAAAAAGTAATGAGTTTATTGAAAATAGCTTTATTTATATCTGATACATTATTATTTGCAACTCCATTATTATTTACTGCTTTGGGTGGAATGTTTACAGAAAAAGCGGGAGTAACTAATATAGGTCTTGAGGGAATGATGACAATAGGTGCATTTGCTGGTGCAGCTGTTGGGTATTTTACTAAAAGTGCATTATTAGGATTTTTAGCAGGTGGTATAGCAGCGTCCCTAGTTGCTCTTATTCATGCGATTGTTAGTATAACATTTGGGGCTGATCAAGTTGTCTCTGGGATTGCTATAAATTTTATAGGACCAGGGGTTGCATTGTTCATCTGTTCGCTTTTATTTGATGGTGCTAAGCAAACTATTCCTGTTGCAGAAGGTGAAGGCAAAATGCTTAAAATATTTGATAATTTAACGGGTGTTGACTTTATAGATAAAATTTTAGGACAATATGTTACAACATATATAGCTATAGGGTTTGTTATTTTAATGGCTATATATCTTTACAAAACAAAATTTGGTTTAAGGTTAATTGCTGTAGGAGAACATCCTAAAGCAGCTGAAACTTTAAATGTTAATGTATATTTATATAGATATTTTGCTGTAATAATATCTGGATTATTAGCAGGATTTGGTGGAGCAACTATGAGCTTAGCTACTGTTTCAAACTTTTCACAATCTTTAGTTTCAGGGCATGGATTTATAGCATTGGTTGCTGTTATTTTTGGAAAGTGGAAGCCATATGGGGTATTGGGGGCTTGTCTATTTTTTGGGGCTGCCCAAGAATTGGCAATTTTATTACCTAGTTTAAATATTAATATCCCAGATTCAATTTTACCAATGGTACCTTATATTAGTACATTATTAGTATTGATTTTCTTCGTTGGAAAGTCAAAAGGACCTTCCTCTGCCGGAGTTCCATATATTAAATTGGAAGATTAATTTAGAAAGGCATACTACTTGGTATGTCTTTTTGTTGTGATACAATCGTGTTTTTAAATTGAATCCAAATGTGGACTATTTTATAACTAGTGTTCGTTAAAAATAAAAAATTAGGAGATAATTATGATAACAATAAAAAGTAAACAAGAAATCGAAGGAATGAAAAAGTCTGGAGAAATTCTTTCAAAAATTCATATAGGGTTAAGAGATATTATAAAGCCTGGAATCACAACTCTAGAAATAAATAAATTTTGTCATGACTTTATGTTAAAAAATGGGGCTAAACCTAAACAAATAGGATATCATGGATATCCTTACGCAACATGCACATCGGTTAACGATGTGATTTGTCATGGATTTCCAAGTAAACAAATATTAAAATCTGGAGATTTAATTACTGTTGATATGGTAGTAGATTTAGGTGGATATTTATCAGATAGTGCTTGGAGTTATGCCGTTGGTGAAGTGTCAGATGAGGTAAAAAATCTTATGGATGTAACAAAAGAAGCAATGTATAGAGGAATTGATGCTGCAGTAATAGGAAATAGAATTGTTGATATCGGAAAGGCAATACAAAACTATGTTGAACCAAAAGGATACTCTATTGTAAGAGATTTCTGTGGACATGGAATTGGTGTTGATATGCATGAAGATCCACAAGTTCCACATTATATTACTGCAACTAAAGGAGTGCGACTTGTTGAAGGTATGGTAATAACGGTTGAACCTATGATTAATACAGGTGACTGGAGATGTACAATTGATGATGATGGTTGGACTGCTAGAACAATTGATGGTGGACTTTCTTGCCAATATGAACATACATTTGTTATTACAAAAGATGGTCCTTTAATTTTAACAGATCAATCATTGTATGAATAATATAAAAAATTTTATTATTTGTTATTGCATTTTTTATTAAATAAGAGTATAATCATAATGTAAATATTGTAAAATTAATAAAAAATAAAATATAGGGACAAAAAGTATATAATGGGACAAAAATGAATGATATAGATTATATAAAGAAGCTTGCTCCAGATTTAATAGAAAAATTTGTATTTAGATATAAGATTTTAGAATATATTTCAATAAATGCTCCTGTTGGTAGAAGAAATATTTCATCACATTTAGGTGTTGGTGAGCGTTTAGTAAGAAATGAATTAGAATTTCTTACTGAGGAAAAATTTGTTGAAGTAATTAAATCTGGAACTTTTATTACTTATCTTGGAGAGTCTATACTTATAGAACTTAGGGATTTGATTAATAATTTTAATGAAAATCAAAATATTGCAGATGAACTAAGGCTAAAATTAGGAATAAAAAAAGTGATAGTCTGTGATTCTTATAATGACGAGTCTTTAGGTAAGGAACAAATTGCAAAAGTAGCATCAGAATATTTTTTAAATATAATTTCTGAAAATGATGTAATAGGTATCTCTGGTGGGACAACGGTTAAGTCATTTGTAGACATAATGAATGTAAAAAAATTTTATAATAAAATTGCTGTCATCCCAGCTAGAGGAAATTTAGGTAATGGATTAGAATATCAGTCAAATGTTGTTGCTAATAATTTAGCAAAAAAGTTAAATGCAAATTTTTTTGGGACTTTTTTACCAGATTATTTAGATGATTTAACATTTGATAGGTTAAAGGATTTAGAAGAAGTAAAAATATTAATTGGATATTTAAACAAGATAAAAATATTAGTTTTTGGAATAGGGCGAGCTGGTGCTATGGCAAAAAGACGTTCTTTAACTGAAGATGAAATAAAAATATTAAATGAAAAAAATGCAGTAAGTGAGGCGTTTGGCAATTACTTTGATATTGATGGAAATATAGTATACAGTTCAAATACTATAGGATTAGATATGGAACAATATTTGAAAATTAAAGAAGTAATTGCAATAGCAGGTTATGGTGAAAAGTATAAGGCAATAGTTTCTATTTGTAATATCAGAAAAGATATGACTTTAGTTACAGATAAAGAAACAGCTAGAAGAATTTTAAATATATTATAAGCGAAAGCTTTTTATAAAATTTTAAGGAGGAATCGAAATGAAAGTTGCGATTAACGGATTTGGAAGAATAGGTAGATTGGCATTTAGATTAATGCACGATTTAGAAGGAGTTGAAGTTGTTGCTATAAATGATTTAACAGATGCAAATATGTTAGCTCATTTGTTAAAATATGATTCAACTCAAGGAAGATTTGAAAAGGAAGTAATTGTAAAAGAAGGATGCTTTTCTATAGATGGCAAAGAGATTAAAGTGTTCTCAGATGCAGATCCTAAGAATTTACCTTGGAAAGAATTGGATATAGATGTAGTATTGGAATGTACAGGTTTCTTTGTTGCAAAGGAAAAAGCACAATTCCATATTGATGCTGGAGCAAAGAGAGTTATTATATCTGCTCCAGGAAAAGGCGATATGAAAACTGTAGTTTATGGTGTAAATCATAATATATTGGATGGAACTGAACAAATTTTATCAGGAGCGTCTTGTACTACTAACTGTTTAGCTCCAATGGCTAAGGTTTTACAAGATAGATTTGGTATTGTTCAAGGAATCATGACTACTATTCATGCTTATACAGGAGATCAAAATACTTTAGATGCTCCACATAGAAAAGGCGATATGAGAAGAGCAAGATCAGCAGCAATAAATATTGTTCCTAATACTACAGGAGCAGCTAAAGCTATTGGACTTGTTATTCCTGAATTAAAAGGAAAACTAGATGGTTCTGCTCAAAGAGTACCTGTTGCTACAGGATCATTAACAGAATTGGTAACAGTTTTAGAAAAAAATGTTACAGTTGAAGAAATTAACAATGCAATGAAAGAAGCATCAAGTGAGTCATTTGGATATACTGAAGATCCTATAGTTTCTACAGATGTAATTGGAATAAAATATGGATCTTTATTTGATGCTACTCAAACTAGAATAGTTGAAGTTGATGGTAAGCAACTAGTTAAAACAGTTGCTTGGTATGACAACGAAATGTCATATACTGCAAATTTAATTCGTACTTTCCAATATTTAGTTAATCTTTCAAAATAGTTTATAAATAAGAATTTCCAAAATTTAATTATACTCGTATCTAATGATGCTTTGGAATCTTATTATTTTATAATAATATGAGGTGTAGATTTTCACCTCATATTGTATAGTAAGGAGTAATTATGAATAAAAAAGTTATTACTGATTTAGAAGTGAGCTCAAAAAGAGTTATTGTAAGAGTTGATTTTAACGTTCCTATGTCAAAAACTGAAGAAGGTAAAATTACTGATAATGCTAGAATTGTAGCAGCATTACCTACAATTAAATATTTAATTGAAAATAATGCAAAAGTAATTTTATTATCTCATCTTGGAAGACCAAAGGGAGAAGCTAAGAAAGAATTTTCATTAGAACCTGTAGCTAAAGAACTATCTAAACTTTTAAATAAAGATGTTAAATTTTTACAAAGTGATTTGGTAGTTGATGAAAATGTAAAAGGTGAGGTTTTAAAATTAAAAGATGGAGAAGTCGTTTTACTTGAAAATACCAGATTTAGAAATGAAGAAACAAAAAATATTGATGATTTTTCTAAAGAATTAGCTGAGCTAGGTGAATTATATATAAATGACGCTTTTGGTACAAGTCATAGAGCGCATTGTTCAAATGTTGGACTTTGTAAATTTTTGCCATCAGCTGTGGGATTTTTAGTAGAAAAGGAAATTTCTATAATGGGAAAAGCTCTTTCTAATCCTGAAAGACCCTTTGTTGCAATTTTAGGAGGAGCAAAAGTATCCGATAAAATTACTGTAATTGAAAATTTGATTGAAAAAGTTGACAGTATAATAATTGGAGGAGGAATGGCATTTACATTCCTAAAATCTTTAGGTTATTCAGTCGGTAAAAGTTTATTGGAAGAAGATAAAGTTGAATTAGCAAAAGACTTGATAGAAAAAGCAAAAAGTAAAAATGTTAAGATATTATTACCAAAAGATGTTGTTGTTAGTAAAGAATTTTCTAATGATTCAGAATTTAAAACAGTTAATATAGATTCAATAGAAGATGATTATATGGGACTAGATATTGGTGAAAAAACAGTTAAACTATTTTCCGATAAAATTAAAAGTTCAAAAACTGTTGTTTGGAATGGTCCTATGGGAGTTTTTGAAATGTCAAATTTTGCAAAAGGTACATTTAAAATTGCAAAGGCGATTGCAGAAACGGATTCAATTAGTATTATAGGTGGGGGAGATAGTGCTGCTGCTGCTGAAAAATCCGGTTATAAAGATAAAATAACTCATATTTCAACCGGAGGAGGCGCATCTCTAGAATTTTTAGAAGGAAAGATTTTACCGGGAATTGATTCTATAGATAATAAATAATTGGAGGCAGTATGAGAAAACCTGTTATTATTGGAAATTGGAAGATGAACAAAGATTTGGATGAAGCCAAGCTTTTAGTAAAAGAAATTTTATCAGAAAAGTTGGATAATAGTGTAGAGAAGGTAATATGTGTTCCTTTTATTTATGTTACAGAAGCAAATAAATTGTTGAAAGGCACTGATGTAGGCTTAGGAGTTCAAAATATGTACTTTGAAAACAAAGGGGCATTTACAGGTGAAATTTCTCCTATAATGTTGAAAAGTTGTGGAGTATCATATGTAATATTAGGACATTCTGAAAGAAGAATTATTTTTACTGAAACTGATGAAATGATAAACAAAAAAGTAAAATCTGCATTACAAAATAACTTAATTCCAATATTATGTTGTGGAGAAACTATTGAAGAAAGAAATTCAGGAATAGAAAAAGAAGTTGTTGAAAAACAAATAAGAAATACTCTAGATGGTATTAGTGAAACTGATATTGAAAAAGTAATAATTGCCTATGAACCTGTATGGGCAATAGGAACCGGATTAACTGCATCTTCTGACGATGCTGAAAACATGATTAAATTTATAAGAAAAATTTTAGATGATATTTATGGAATTTTATCTGAAAATGTAAGAATTCAATATGGAGGCAGTGTTAAACCGAATAATATAAAAGATTTAATGCAAAAAGAAAATGTAGATGGAGCTTTGGTTGGTGGAGCTTGTTTAGAGAGCGATAGTTTTTGTGCGTTAATAAATTATAATTTATAAGGAGAATATTATGAGCTTAATAGTTGAAATTTATGCAAGAGAAGTTTTAGATTCAAGAGGAAACCCAACTGTTGAAGTTGAGGTTACAACTGAAAATGGGATAGTTGGAAGTGCGATAGTTCCTTCAGGAGCATCAACAGGAGTTCACGAAGCGGTTGAACTTAGAGATGGTGATAAAACAAGATATCTGGGGAAAGGAACTCTAAATGCAGTTAATAATGTTAATGATGTTATAGCAGAAGAATTGATTGGATTTGATGTTTTTGACCAAGTTGGAATTGATAGAGCATTAATCCAAATTGATGGAACTAATAATAAATCAAAACTAGGTGCAAATGCTATTTTAGGAGTTTCAATGGCAGTGGCAAGAGCTGCAGCAATTGAATCAGATACTCCTCTTTATGAATATATTGGTGGAGTTAACGCAAAAACTTTACCTGTTCCAATGATGAACATTTTAAACGGTGGAGAACATGCAGATAATAATGTAGACATTCAAGAATTTATGGTTATGCCTGCAGGAGCTTGTTCATTTAAAGAATCTCTTAGAATGGGAACTGAAATTTTCCATAACTTAAAATCTGTATTGAAATCAAAAGGATATAATACAGCTGTTGGTGACGAAGGTGGTTTTGCTCCAAATCTTAACTCTAATGAAGAAGCTTTAAAAACAATTATGGAAGCCATTGAAAAAGCAGGTTATAAAGCTGGAAAAGATATATTTTTAGCTTTAGATGTAGCATCTAGTGAAATGTATGAAAATGGAAAATATAATTTTAAAGGAGAAGGAAAAACTTATTCTTCAGAAGAATTAGTAAATTATTATTGTGAATTAGTTGAAAAATATCCTATTATTTCAATTGAAGATGGATTATCTGAAGATGATTGGGATGGATGGAAACTTTTAACTGAAAAAATTGGAAATAAAATTCAACTTGTTGGAGATGATTTATTTGTTACTAATTACTCAAGATTAAATACAGGAATTGAAAAAGGAATCGCTAATTCAATTTTAATAAAATTAAATCAAATTGGAACAATAACTGAAACTTTAGATGCAATAGAACTTGCTAAAACTCATGGTTATACTTGTGTAATTTCGCATAGATCGGGAGAAACAGAAGATACAACTATTGCTGATTTAGCTGTTGCAGTAAATGCGGGTCAAATAAAAACCGGTTCAGCTTCAAGAACAGATAGAATTTGTAAATATAATCAATTATTGAGAATTGAAGACAGATTAGGAGAAAATTCTAAATTTTTAGGATTGTCTGCATTCTATAATATTGATAGAAAATAATAATAATCTTTAATTAGCTCATTATTTATATAAATTTTAAGATTAATTTATAGAATTATTTGAAATAAATATCATTTTTATTTCATTTTATGGTATACTATTATTGGTAAGTTTATATATAATATATGAGCTAATATTTTGATTTTTTTAATAATTTTTGGAGGAAATATGTCTGTTTTCATTTCTGTCTTAGGAGGTTTAGGTTTATTCTTATATGGAATGAATTTAATGGGTGCAGGACTGCAAAAGTCTTGTGGTGAAAGATTAAAAGGAATAATTGCTGCAATAACTAAAAACAGGATATATGCGGTATTGGTTGGTATTTTTGTTACAATGATTATTCAATCAAGTTCTGCAACTACTATAATGGCTATAGGTTTTGTAAATGCTGGATTTATGACTTTAGCCCAGTCTGTTGGAATAATTATAGGTGCAAATGTAGGAACTACTATTACTGCACAAATTATTGCTTTTGACATTTCAAAATATGCACCATTAGTTATTGCTATTGGGGTTTTCATGTGGATGAGAGCAAAGAATGATAGAAAAAAAGATATAGCTGAGATATTAATTGGGTTTGGTATATTATTTTTAGGCATGTCAATTATGAGTAGTGGATTGGCACCTCTTGCACAAGAAGAATGGTTTAAAAATATTCTTGTAAAATTAAATAATCCATTTATTGGAGTTTTAGCAGGATTCTTATTAACTACAGTGCTTCAATCGTCATCAGCTTCAATAGGATTGTTAGAAGCACTGGGTATGCAAGGTGCGATAAATATAAATCAAGCCTTTGGTGTACTTTTTGGGGATAATATTGGGACAACAACAACCGCTATGATTGCTGGAATAGGGGCAAGTAAAAATGCAAAGAGAGCTGCTTTTATTCATTTTCTATTCAATTTAATAGGAACTATTATATTTATAACTGTTTTGAGAATTCCAGTTCAATATTTGGTTGAATATATATCTCCCGGAAATGTTCAAAGGCAAATTGCGAATGCTCATACATTTTTTAATATAATAAATGTTTTGATTCAATTACCATTTTCTAATCTTTTAGTTAAAATATCACAATTAGTTATCAAAGGTGATGATGTAGTTGAAGAACATTATTCTGAAAATTTAGATAAAAGATTTTTTGAAACACCAAGTATTGCAATTATACAAGCACAAAAAGAGGTTGCAAGAATGGGAGAAATTGTAATTGAATCTCTTGAAAAGACAATAGAGGCATTTAAGACTAAAAGTAGCAAAAATATAGAATTTGTATTTAACAGAGAAAAAATGATTAATGGATTAGAAAAAGAAATAATTGATTACTTAGTTCCTTTAGCTGATAAGAACTTATCAGATGAAGAAAAACATAAAGTTTTTGTCATGATGTATGCAATAAATGACTATGAAAGAATAGGAGATCACTGTGAGAACATTATAGAATTAATTCAAGAAATTAAAGATGAAAATTCTGTCTTTAGTAAAACAGCTTTTGATGAATATGAAAAAATTTCTTCTGATGTTATGAAAATTGTTGTTGATACAACAATTGCTTACAAAGATAATAATTTTGAGTTAGCTAAAAATTGTATAAATATTGAAGAAGAAGTAGATATATTAGAAGAAAGCTATAGAAGAAATCATATGGATAGAATTAATAGAGGAATATGCGATACAAATGCTGGAGTCAAATTCCTAGACATATTATCAAATTTCGAAAGAATTGCAGACCATAGTGTCAATATTGCAAATTACACATTAGGAAAAGAACTTTAAAAAGATTGTGAATTTTATATACAAATACTTAAAGTTATAAAAAAGTTTTATTATGATTTTGTCAAAAAATGCTTTACAATTGGGTAAACTTAATATATAATAATAAACGAGTGTGTTTTCTTTACAGTTTATTATTTTGATACTGTAAACGGAGGTAAACTATGTACGATTGTATAATAATCGGAGCAGGTCCTGCAGGTATAAGTGCAGGAATATATGCTGCAAGAGCTAGCATGAAAACTATAATTATTGAAAAAGGAACACCCGGTGGATTAATTGCTAAGACTGATGAAATAGCGAATTATCCTGGAGCAGAAGATGTGCCAACAGGTCCAGAATTGATTGAAAGAATGGTCAAGCAAGCAAAATCTTTTGGAGCGGAATTTGCGATAGATACTGCTGTTAATGTAGATTTGTCTGGAACTACTAAAGTAGTTTATGGAGAAAATGCTACATATGAAGGCAAGTCTATAATAATTGCTACAGGATCTAATCCGAGATTGTTAAATGTTCCTGGAGAAAAGGAATTTACAGGTAAAGGAATAGCATATTGTGCGACTTGTGATGCTCCATTTTTTCAAGATTTAGATGTTTATGTTGTAGGGTCAGGAGAGGCAGCGGTTGAAGAGGCTATGTATCTTACTAAATTTGGACGAAATGTTACACTATTAGTAAGAAAAGATAAATTATCTGTAGCTAAATCAATAGAAGCAAAAGCATTAAAACGTGAAAAATTAAAGATTATGTGGAATGTTGAGGTAGAAAGTTTTGAAGGAACTGGTTTACTAGGAGCTATGAATATAGTAAATAATAAAACTGGAGAAAAAACTAAGATAGTTCCAAGAGAAGGTGATATGATTTTTGGCGTTTTCATTTTTGTTGGTTATATTCCTGAAAGCTCATTAATTGAAGGAAAAATTGAAACTGATAGAAATTATATAGTATCAAATGAAACTATGAAAACTAGTGTTGAAGGTGTATTTGCCGCTGGAGATGTTAGAGTAAAAGAACTTAGACAAGTAGTTACAGCTGTAAATGATGGTGCTATAGCTGCCATAAATGCTAGGAAGTATGTCGAAAGTTTAGAATAAATGAATTTAATTCCGAAAGGATTAAATATATAAATTTTAAGGAGGTGAGTATATGCGTCTAGAATTAGGAAAAATCTTAATTAACGATGTTAAATTTTGTTCAGAAACAAAAGTTGACAAGGGTGTTTTATACATTAACAAAGAGGAATTAATTGCTCATTTAATGGATGATGAACACTTAAAATCAGTAGACGTAGATCTTGCAAAACCAGGTGAAAGTGTAAGAATTACTCCAATTAAGGATGTTGTAGAACCAAGAGTAAAGGTTAACGGAGCAGGTGGAGTATTCCCTGGAATGATTTCAAAAGTTGATGTAGTTGGTTCAGGAAGAACTCATGTTCTTAAGGGAGCAGCAGTAATGACAGTTGGTAAAATAGTAGGTTTCCAAGAAGGTATTGTTGATATGCAAGGACCGGGAGCTGAATATACTCCATTCTCAAAAACTAATAATATAGTTTTAATTGTGGAACCAGCTGAAGGTGTTGCTACTCACGCTTATGAAAAAGCTGTTAGAATGGCTGGATTAAAAGCTGCTACTTATTTGGGATTAGCTGGTAAAGAAGTTGAACCAGATGAAGTAGAAGTATTTGAAACTAAACCACTATTTGAACAAGCTGAAGAATTAAAACATTTACCAAAGGTAGCTTATGTGCAAATGTTACAATCTCAAGG
Organism: Parvimonas sp. C2; assembly: GCF_035282405.1. NCBI lineage: Bacteria > Bacillati > Bacillota > Tissierellia > Tissierellales > Peptoniphilaceae > Parvimonas > Parvimonas sp. C2. The sequence goes on along the minus strand of NZ_JAYKBP010000001.1, from coordinate 163,158 downwards.
ATTATTACATGATACATATGTTTACGGTGTAGATGCAAAACAAATAGTTCCAACACTATTATATCCAACTGAATTAATGGATGGAGCTATCTTAAGTGGTAACTGTGTATCTTCTTGTGATAAGAATACAACTTACCATCACTTAAATAATCCTGTTGTTAGAGCAATGTATGAACAACATGGAAAAGAAATTAACTTTGTTGGTGTTATTATCACTAATGAAAATGTATACTTAGCAGATAAAGAAAGATCATCAAACTGGACTGCTAAATTATGTGAATTTTTAAATCTTGATGGAGCTATCGTATCACAAGAAGGATTTGGTAACCCAGATACAGACTTAATTATGAACTGTAAGAAAATTGAAGGTAAAGGCGTAAAAACTGTTATCATTACTGATGAGTATGCTGGAAGAGATGGAGCAAGTCAATCTTTAGCTGATGCTGATGTTGCTGCAAATGCTGTAGTAACTGGTGGTAATGCTAATGAAACTATCGTATTACCTAAGATGGATAAAGTTATTGGAACTTTAGATTATGTTGACATTATTGCTGGTGGATTTGACGGATCATTAAGAGAAGATGGTTCAATTATGGTTGAATTACAAGCTATTACAGGTGCAACAAACGAATTAGGATTTAATAGATTATCAGCTACTAGCTATTAGAATTTATTAAATAAAATGGAATATTATATAAAATTACATGAAAATAAAAAATTATAGAAAGGATGTGTAAGCGATATGGCACTTTTTACAGAAAACACAAAAGTAATCATAATCGGCGATAGAGATGGTATACCAGGACCAGCTATGGAAGAATGTGTCGCTACAACTCCTGCAGAAATAGTATTTTCAGCAACTGAATGTTTTGTCTGAACTGCAGCAGGAGCAATGGACTTAGAAAATCAAAGAAGGGTAAAAGAATTAGCAGAAAAATATGGAGCAGAAAACTGTTTAGTTCTTTTAGGAGCATCTGAAGCAGAATCAGCAGCATTAGCTGGTGAAACTGTTACTACAGGAGACCCTACTTTTGCAGGTCCATTAGCAGGAGTTCAGTTAGGACTTAAAGTATATCACGCAGTTGAACCTGAATTTAAAGCAGAAGTTGATGAATCAGTTTATGATGACCAAATTGGTATGATGGAAATGGTTCTTGACTGTGATGCTATCATTGAAGCTGTAAGTGAAATTAGAAACTCATTATAATTTGTAATTAAGATAAAATCATATATAAATATATGATAGAGAGGTGATTAGTGTGGAAAAATTAAGAGTAGTTCACTATATAAACCAATTCTTTGCTGGTATCGGTGGAGAAGAAAAGGCAGATTATAGACCAGAAGTTAGAGAAGAAAAAATCGGACCTGGTTTAGCATTAAATGCTGGTTTTAATGGTGAAGCTGAAATAGTTGCTACTGTTATTTGTGGTGATAGCTATTTTGGTGAAAATATGGACCAAGCTAAAGCAGAAGTTTTAGAAATGGTTAAAAAGTACAATCCAGATTTATTCATAGCAGGTCCTGCATTTAATGCTGGTCGTTATGGAGTTGCTGCTGGAACAATTACTGAAGCTGTTCAAAATGAATTAGGAATTCCAGCTTTAACTGGTATGTATATTGAAAACCCAGGTGCAGATATGTTCAAGAAGAGCGTATATGTAGTTTCAACTAAGAATAGTGCTGCAGGTATGAAAGATGCTGTAAGCAAAATGGTTCCACTTGCAATGAAACTTGTTAGAGGCGAAGAAATTGGTTCTCCTGCTGAAGAAGGTTACATTGAAAGAGGAATTAGAAAGAATATCTTTAGAGAAGATTTTGGTGGTAAGAGAGCTGTAACTATGATGATTAAGAAGTTAAAGGGCGAAGAATTCGAAACAGAATTCCCAATGCCAAACTTTGATAGAGTAGATCCAAATCCAGCTGTTAAGGATATCAAAAATGCTAAAATAGCATTAGTAACATCTGGTGGTATAGTTCCTCATGCAAACCCAGATCATATTGAATCTTCATCAGCTTCAAAATATGGTAAATATGATATTGATGGTGTAATGGATCTTAAAGAAGGTGAATGGGAAACTGCTCATGGTGGTTATGACCCTGTTTATGCTAACCAAGATTCAGACAGAGTTTTACCTGTTGATGTTTTAAGAGAGCTTGAAAAGAAAGGTGAAATCGGAAGTCTTCATAGATATTTCTATACTACAGTAGGTAATGGTACAGCAGTAGCTTCTGCAAAAGCATTTGCTGAAAAATATAGTAAAGAATTAGTTGCTGATGGAGTAGATGCAGTTATATTGACATCTACTTGAGGTACTTGTACACGTTGCGGAGCAACGATGGTTAAAGAAATTGAAAGAGCTGGAATTCCAGTAGTGCATGTATGTACTGTAACTCCAATTTCAATGACAGTAGGAGCTAATAGAATTGTTCCTGCTATAGCAATTCCTCATCCATTAGGTAATCCTAAATTGACTGCTGAGGAAGAATATTCTTTAAGAATGGGTATTGTTAAGAAAGCATTAAGTGCTTTATCAACTGAAGTTGAAGGACAAACAATATTTGAATAATTTTTAAATAAAAAAGGTGTCAGGTATTGACACCTTTTTAATTTAATGGTATTCTATTAGATGAGGGTAGTTGGCTTATATGGAATACATACTATGCTATCTGTTTTTTTATATTAAAGGAGGTAATTAAGATGAATTTTCCTGTATTAAAAGGAACTTCTTACGTATTAGTTCATGCGCCAGACATGATAATTCAAAATGGAACAACTCAAACTACTGAAAAGGCTTTAAATCCTGATTCAGAATATTTAAAGGAAATACCAAAGCATATTAGAAAATATGAAGAAGTATTAAATTATTTACCAAACCAAGTTTATATTGGAAACAAAAGACCAGAAGATTTAAAGAATGTACCACAACCATGGTCAGATGCTGATAAATATTTATCAGGAGCAGAAAGAGATGGTAAATATGGTGAAATAATGCCAGAACATGAATTTATTGGTCTTATGAAGATTTGTGATGCTTTCGATTTAGTTTATCTTAATAAAGAATTCACTGAATCTGTAAAATCCGATTTAGAAAAACACCCATTAATTGGAGATGGATTAGTTGCTAGATTAAAAGAAGGTGTTGATCAATCTGTTCTTGAAGGACATATGGAAAATCATGCAGAAGGTTTATACTTTGAAGATAAATTAGTAGGTGTTGTTACTAGAGCACATGATGTTGATGTTAACTTATCTGCTCATGTTATGTTAGAAAATCTAGTTACTAAGGCATCAGGATTATTAGCTGCTTTACATTTAGTTGCTAAAAATAATTTAGATCCTAATGATGTTGAATATATTATTGAATGTTCAGAAGAAGCATGTGGAGATATGAATCAAAGAGGTGGTGGTAACTTCGCAAAATCTATAGCTGAATTGGCTGGATTTAACAACGCTTCAGGCTCTGACTTAAGAGGATTCTGTGCAGCTCCAACTCATACATTAATTACAGCATCTTCCCATGTCCATGCAGGAACATTTAAGAATGTTGTTATTGTAGCTGGTGGATGTACTGCTAAATTAGGTATGAATGGTAAGGATCACCTTAAAAAAGGCTTACCTATATTAGAAGATTGTATAGGTGGATTTGCTGCATTAATTTCTGAAAATGATGGAGTTAATCCAGTATTAAGGACTGATATAGTTGGAAGACATACAGTAGGAACTGGATCTTCACCACAAGCTGTAATGTCATCATTAGTTACTGCTCCATTAGAAAAAGCTAATTTAACAGTTAAAGATGTTGATAAATATTCAGCAGAAATGCAAAATCCTGACATTACTAAACCTGCAGGAGCAGGAGATGTTCCGAATGCAAACTTTAAGATGATTGGTGCATTAGGAGTAATGAAAAAACAATTAGAAAAAGCTGAAATTGCAAGTTTTATTGAAGATCATGGTATGGAAGGATGGGCTCCAACTCAAGGACATATTCCTTCAGGAGTTCCTTATTTAGGATTCTGTCGTGAAGATTTAACTTCAGGTAACCTAAATAGAGCTATGATTATTGGTAAAGGTTCATTGTTCTTAGGTAGAATGACTAACTTATTTGATGGTGTATCAATTGTTTTAGAAAGAAATTCAGGTAAATTAGAAGACAACTCTGGAGTTTCTAAGGAAGAAGTTAAGAAATTAGTTGCTGAAGCAATGAGAAATTTTGCATCTTCTTTAATTGAAGAATAGAGGTGATTTCATGTCTGATATAAAAAAAGTAATAGGTAATGTCTTTGAAGAAATTGCTACCGGTTTAGAAACAGGGGCGTTTGGAACAAGACCAAGAATTGCTGTTACAACTTTAGGCAGTGAACATGGATTAGATAATGTTGTTAAAGGAGCTGAACTTGCTCAATCAAGAGATAAAAGTGTAGAATATTGTATAATTGGACCTGAAGTTAATACTTCATTAAAACAATATGTTGTTGAAAATGAAGAAGAAGGTTACAAAAAGATGGAATCACTTTTAGATAGTGGAGAAATTGATGGCTGCGTTACTATGCATTATAGTTTCCCAATTGGAGTTTCTACTGTAGGGAGAGTTGTTACTCCGGCTGCTGCAAAAGAAATGATAATTGCAACAACAACTGGTACTTCTTCTGCACATAGAGTAGAAGGTATGGTTAAAAATGGTATCTATGGAGTTATTGTTGCTAAAGCATTAGGAATTCAAAATCCAACAGTTGGTATTTTGAATGTTGATAATGCAGTTTCTGTTGAAAGAGCATTTAAGGAATTAAAAGAAAACGGATATGATATGAACTTTGCTGAATCCAATAGAGCTGATGGTGGAGTATTAATGAGAGGAAATGACTTATTACAAGGTGTTCCAGATGTTATGGTTAATGATACATTAACGGGAAATCTTTTAATGAAGGTATTCTCATCATACACTACTGGTGGTGGATTTGAAGCGATGGGTTATGGATATGGTCCAGGGATTGGTGAAGGATATGATAGATTAGTTCTAATAGTATCAAGAGCTTCTGGATTCCCTGTAATCGCTAATGCTATGACTTATGCTGGACAATTAGTCAAAGGAAATATCAAAGAAGTTTCAAAGAAAGAATTTGAAAAAGCTAACAAAGCAGGATTAAAGGCTATTTTAGAAAAAATAACTTCTGCTGGTGCTAAAAAAGCTGAATCAGAAGAAGAAGTTAAATGTCCTGCTGAAGAACAAGCTACTGCTACAATTGGTGGTATTGACATTCTTGAACTTGAAGATGCTAAGGTTGCTTTGTGGAAAAATAATATATTTGCAAAAACCGGAATGGGCTGTACTGGACCTGTTGTAATGGTTAATGATGCAAATCTTGAAAAATCAAAAGAAATCTTATCAAAAGAAGGATATATTTCTTAATACAAAATTTAAAGGGAGCTTTTGCTCTCTTTTTTGTTTGAAAATATTGAAAAGTGGTATAATTAAACTGTCTTAGTAAAAAGGCAAATATAGGAGGTATTAGTATGAGTTTAATTGGAAAAAAAATTGAAGAATTTGATGTTCCTGCATATTATGATGGGGATATAATAAGAGTATCAAACAAAGATTTAGAAGGGAAGTGGAGTGTTTTCTTCTTTTATCCAGGAGATTTTACATTTGTATGTCCAACTGAGTTAGAAGATTTAGCATTGAGCTATGATAAATTCAAAGCAATTGGTTGTGAAATTTATTCAGTGTCTACTGATTCTGAATTTGTTCACAAAGCATGGTGGGATGCTTCTGAAACAATCAGAAAAATTCAATATCCAATGATTTCAGATAGAGCTTTTGCTCTTTCAGAACAATTTGGAGTTTTAATTGAGGGAGAAGGTCAAGCGTTAAGAGGAACTTTTGTTGTAAATCCTCAAGGTGAAATAGTTCTTTACGAAGTAAATTCCAATGGAATTGGTAGAAATGCTAAAGAATTATTAAGAAAAGTTCAAGCTGCTCAGTTCGTTTTCAAGCATGGAGATAAAGTATGTCCTGCAAGATGGGAACCGGGTGATGAAACACTAACTCCAGGACTAGACTTAGTTGGTAAAATTTAATTATAAATCAATTTAGACCGGAATTTAATACCGGTCTTTTTTTCAATCCTAACAACAAATTTTAAATTATGGCTACTATTTATGTTGAAATTTAATTATTTACATGTTATAATATATCTAATATTTTTATGTAAATAGATAATTAAATATAGGCATATAAAAGAAGAGTAACTTAAAGTAAATTTTTAGAGAGAATTTGTTTGGTGCAAAAATTCAATTTGTTTTTTGTGAAGGTAGCTTTTTAGCTTTGAAAGACGGGTAATTTCGTTATAAATTTAGAGAGTCATTTTTATGAAAATTAGGTGGTACCGCGATAACTTCGTCCTATATGTAGGATGAAGTTTTTTTAATTGTAAGATAACAAGCTTATTAGGTAAAAATTAATTATGAAAGTCACTAGATGAAAAATTTAGTAATTTTACATTTATTTACATTATATTTTTATATAAGGAGGTTTTATGAAAAATTTAGAAAAAACTTATAGTCCAAAAGATTTTGAAAATAAAATTTATAGTAGTTGGTTAGAAGATAAAGATTTTGTTGCACACGTAAATCTTGATAAAACACCATATACTATTGTTATGCCACCACCAAATGTAACAGGTAATTTACATTTAGGACATGCACTTAATAATACTATTCAAGATATTGTAATCCGTTGGAAAAGAATGAGTGGTTATGAAGCTCTTTGGGTTCCAGGGACTGACCATGCATCTATATCCACAGAGGCGAAAGTTGTTGAAAAAATTAAAAAAGATGGTAATTCTAAGGAAAAACTTGGAAGAGATGGATTCTTAAAAGAAGCGTGGGATTGGACAGATAAGTATGGGGGAAATATTAAAAATCAATTAAAAACATTAGGAGTTTCTTGTGATTGGTCAAGAGATGCATTTACTTTAGATGAAAATTTATCTAAAGCGGTAGAAGAAGTCTTTATAAAAATGTACAATGATGGTTTAATTTACAGAGGAGATAGAATAGTAAATTGGTGTTGTAATTGTGGAACTGCTATTTCAGATGCTGAAGTTGAACATGTTGATGAGGACGGAAATTTTTATCATATTAAATATTTCTTTAAAGATAGTGAGGAATATTTAACAATTGCAACAACGAGACCTGAAACAATGCTTGGAGACCTTGCTGTTGCTGTACATCCTGATGATGAAAGATATAAGGATAAGGTAGGCAAGACTTTAATTTTACCTATTTTAAATATTGAAATTCCACTAATAGCAGATGAGTATGTTGATATGGAATTTGGTACAGGTTGTGTTAAGATTACACCTTCTCACGATCCAAATGATTTTGAAGTTGGAAGTAGACATAATTTAGGTCAAAAGCTTATTATGGACCATGATGGTAAAATTGCTAAAGGATTTGGAAAATTTTCTGGTTTGGAAAGAGAAGTTGCAAGAAAAGAAATTGTAAAAGAACTTAAAGAAACTGGATATTTGATTAAAATTGAACCACATAATCATGCCGTAGGACATTGTGAAAGATGTAAGACAATTATTGAACCAATTATATCAAAACAATGGTTTGTTAGAATGAATGAATTAGCAAAGCTTGCTAAACAAGCATATTTAGATGGAAAGTTAAATATTATTCCTGAGAGATTTGGAAAAGTTTATATAAATTGGTTAGATAATATTAAAGACTGGTGTATTTCTCGTCAATTATGGTGGGGACATAGACTTCCTGTATATTATTGTGAAGAAACAGGAGAAGTAATTGTAACTAGAACAGACCCAAAAGAGGAAGGAAAAACTTTTATAAGAGATGAAGATACTTTAGATACTTGGTTTTCTTCCGCATTATGGCCTTTTTCAACTTTAGGATGGCCTAATGAGACTGAAGATTTAAAATATTTTTTCCCAACTAATACTTTGGTTACTGGATATGATATTTTATTTTTCTGGGTTATTAGAATGATGTTCTCAAGCTTATACAATCTTAATGAAGTTCCTTTTGAAAATGTATATTTTACAGGATTAATTAGAGATGAACTTGGAAGAAAGATGAGTAAATCATTAGGTAACGGTATAGATCCAATTGAAATAATAGATAAATATGGTGCAGATGCTTTAAGATTTACATTAGTTGGAGGAAATACTCCTGGAAATGATATGAGGTTCTATGAAAAAAGAGTAGAATCCAATAGAAATTTCGCTAATAAACTTTGGAATGCGTCAAGATTTGTTCTTATGAACTTAAATGATGAAGAAGTTTATAATATTGATTTTAGTAAGATAGAAATTGAAGATAAGTGGATTTTAACTAGATTAAATAGAACCATTGAAGAATTAGCAGAAAATCTTTCGAAATTTGAGTTCGGCTTAGCATCAGCTAAAATTTATGATTTTATCTGGAACGAATTTTGTGACTGGTATATTGAGTTTTCTAAAACTAGATTATATGGAGATAATCTTGATAAAAAAATTGTTGCAAAATCTGTTTTAGTATATGTTTTGAATAATATTCTGAAATTATTACATCCATTTATGCCATTTATAACAGAAGAAATATATTCTTTTATGCCTAATGTTAATGAAAAACTTATCAATGCAAGTTTTCCTATATATGATGAAAATAGTATGTTTATAGAAGAAGAAAGACAAGTTGAAAACTTGATTGAAACTATCACAGCAATTAGAAATAAGAGAAGTGAAAAAAATATTCCACCTTCAAAAAAATCTGATTTATATTTTGTTCCAAGTAGTGAATTAACTAAAAAGTATACATCTACATTAGAGCATTTATATAGATTCTTGGCATGTTGTTCTAGAGTTATAGTAATGGATAGGGACGAAGAAATTGCAAATTCTATGGTTGTAATTTGTAATAATCAAAAAATTTATATTCCGTTAGATGGATTGGTGGATTATGAAAAAGAATTGGAAAAATTAAATTCAGATTTACAAAAATATGAAGGTGAAATAAAAAGGGCTTCTTCTAAACTTTCAAATGAAAAGTTTGTTAATAATGCTCCAGAAAAAGTTGTCAATGAAGAAAGAGAAAAGTTGAAAAAATATCAAAATATTCATGATGAAATTTTATCGAGCATTAAGAAAATTAAGAATGATTAGGTGATTATATGAAAATTGATTTTAATGTAATATTTATGACTTTTTTAATTATAATACTTGTTAGTATTCAATATACTTTAAATAAAATATTAATGATTTTAAAAGAAATTAAAGACACTGAGAAAAAGAAAATAGAGTTTGAGAAAAATAAAAATGATAAAAAAATTCCAAAGGAGGACTATTTTGATGAACAAAAGAGAGGTTACTAGATTTTCAAGAGAAGAAATTGCCAATAGAGTAAAAGAACTTGGCAAACAAATTTCAAAAGACTATGCTGGTAAAGATTTAGTGGCTATTGGTCTTTTAAGAGGTAGTTTTGTTTTTCTTGCAGATTTAGTCAGAGAGATAGATGAACCTATAGTTGTTGATTTTATTACTACATCTTCTTATGAGCATTCAGAAATTTCAACAGGTACAGTTAATATTATTTCTGATTTCAGGGAAGATATTGAAGGTAAAGATGTTCTTATTGTAGATGATATTATGGATTCAGGAAATACATTAAAAAATATTAGAGAATATCTTTTAAAGAAAAATCCAAAAAGCATTAAAACTTGTGTTATGCTTGATAAACCTTGTAGAAGAGAAGTCGATATAGTTCCTGATTATTTTGGTTTTGAAATTGAAGATTGGTTTATAGTTGGATATGGTCTTAACTATGGTAATAAGTATAGAAATATTCCTTATATTTTTTCTTATGAGGATTAATAAATATGTATGATAAATTTTCTTATATTTATGATGAATTAATGAAAAGGCAAGTAGATTATAATTTACTTGCCTCTAATGTTATACAAATTTGTATAAATAATAACGTGGAAGTAAAAAACATCTTAGAATGTGGAATGGGCAGTGGAAATTTAACTACACAATTTTTAAAACGAGGAATTAACGTTGATGGTTTTGATATTTCCGAAAATATGTTATCTATTGCGTATAATAAGTTGATTGATTATAATAATGTTAATATTTTAAAAGGAGATATTAGGAATTTTATTTCTAATAATAAATATAGCTTAATATGTTGTTTTTTTGATGTTTTAAATTATTTGAAAAATATTAATGAAATAGATTTGTTTTTACAAAATTGTAAGAGACAAATGGATGAAAATTCAATTTTAATGTTTGATATAAATTCTGAATTTAAATTAAAAGAATATTTAGGGAATAATACTTTTGTTGTTGAAGAAGAAGATATATTTTATGTTTGGAGAAATAGTCTTTATAAAAAGTATATTGATTTTGAAATTGATTTTTTTATAAAAAATGAAAAAAATACCTATGAAAAAATTAAAGAAAGACAAAGGCAGTATATTCATTTGGAAAATGATATACTAAAATCAATTGCTAAAAACAACTTTAAAATTTTAGAAATTTTAGATTTTGAAACTTTTAAGAACAATAGTAAAAATAGCTATAGAATACTGTATGTCTTAAAAAAATGAGTTTGACAAATATAATTGATAAGTATATAATATATAAGGGTTGTGAAAAGCATTCCATATATTTTATAGGAGGTATTCTTTATGTTATATTTCGCTCAAGAAGTGTCAAAACAAAAATATTGGTCACTTATCAGGATAGATAACACATTAGTATTATTAGCTATTTTATGTGCAATTGCTGCATTTAGTATTTATCTTGAACAAACTTATAGCTGGGCAGGTAAAATTACTGGATGTATTCTAGCTTTAGCTTTTACCATGATTTTATCAAATTTTAGAATTATCCCAGCGGAAGATACAAAGGCATATGATATAGTATGGGGTTGGGTTGTTCCTTTAGCAATTCCTATGTTACTTTTCAAAGCGAACTTAAAGAAGGTTTGGAAAGAATCAGGAAGACTGATTGGAATTTATTTGCTTAGTGGTCTTGGTACAATTTTAGGAGCATTTGTTGCATTTTTCTTATTAAGAAACTTTATTCCAGAACTTTATAAGCTAAGCGCAATGATGGTAGGAACTTATACTGGAGGTAGTATGAACTTAACTGCTATGGCAGATGCATTTCCATTAGGCGATAAAGGACTACTTGGCTCAGCTGTAGTAGCCGACAATTTGTTTATGGGAATTTACTTTGTAAGTTTAACAATTATTCCTACAATGAAATTTTTTAGAAAACATTACTCTCATCCTTATGAAGATGAAATGGAAAAATTGGGTTCTGCAGGAGAAAATAAAGCAGCTCAATTCTGGACTAAAAAGGATGTTTCTCTGTTGGATGTTGCAAAAGTTGTTTCTTTTTCATTTGCAATAGTTGCAATTTCAACAGAATTAGGAGGATTTATTTCAGGATTTAAGCCAGAAACTAAAACTATGGGACCATTGTTAAAGTTTTTTGTTGATTTAATATTCGGGTTGATAGGCAGTAAATATCTATTAATGACTACTATTACAGTTATTTTAGCAACATACACAAAAATTTTGGCTAAAGTTTCCGGTGCTGAAGAAATAGGTACATTCTTAATTCATATTTTCTTTGGTGCAATTGGTGCACCAGCATCTATTGAAATTATTTTAATGAAAGCGCCTTGGTTATTAGTATTCTGTGTTCTTATAGTAGTTATAAATATGATTGTTTCATTTATTTTTGGTAAGATTTTTAAATATTCAATTGAGGAAGTTTGTATTGCATCAAATGCTAATATAGGAGGGCCAACTACCGCTGCAGCACTTGCTATTGCAAGAGGTTGGAATCAATTAGTAGTTCCTGCAATGCTAGTTGGAATTCTAGGATATGTTATTGGTAATTACTATGGTGTATTTATTGGTAATATATTAAAGTTGTTCTAGTTATGATTTGTAGTATAAGATTAGATAAAGATGGAGAAATGATTTTATCAAGTAATGGCCAAGAGATAATAACGCATAGTTCAAAATGTAAAGAAGTGGATTCAGGCTACATGTCTCCAGGAGCTATGTTTATGGGAGCTCTTGCTGGTTGCAAAGTCTTGACTTTTATTAAATCTTCAAAATTTTATAAAATAAAATTTGAGGATTTAAGTATTCAAGTTGAAGCTGATGTAGTAAATACTGATAATATCGAAAATACTCCTTTTAAAAATCAAGTATATTCAGAAATCAGGACTAAGTACTCACTAAAGACAGATGCAAGTATCGAAGAAATAGAGAAGGCGATTATTCTAGCATCAAGGATTTGTACTGTGAACTTAGCTGTTGATAGTAGTATTAAACAAACACATTCAATTGAATTATTATAAAGTTATTTAAAATCACAGATAATATTGTCTGTGATTTTTTTATAAAGTATTATAATCTTTACAACAATATGTATTAATGATATAATAGCACATATAAAAAGTCGGAGGAAAATATGAAAAATAAATTTTTACTCATATTATTATTGTTTTGTTTTTTATTTAGCAATACATATAATATTAAGGCAGAAAAGACTAATTTAACTGATAATTATAGAATTTATGAACTTTTTAATTTGTCTGACACTAAAAATTTAGAACTAAATGGTGAATCTACAATAGACTATTCTAATGCAAATACAAATGAAAATAAATTAGATGGAATGTATAAGGCTAATTATACTCTAAAGAGTACAAATAATGAAAGTTCAACTGTAAAGATGGGGATAACTTTTAGTAGTAGTATTGAAAAATTAAGTAAACTTTCAATTAAAATGGATGGAGCAGATGTTCCCTATTCATTAAAGTTTTTAAATGATAAATTTAAGTCTCCAACTGGTACTGAATTTTATAAAGAGATTATAAATAATGTAGATTCTCCGACTTATGAACCAGTAAACTTTAAAAAAGAAGATGTTGGGACTTTGAGAAAATTTAATTTAGAATCTAATAATGTAGAGAATTTAAAATATGAAATTACAATAAAATATTCTACTGATAATACTAAATTATTTTTATCTGGAGGAGAAGATGTCAAGATTGAAGAGAATAAGAATAATAAAACTTTAGTTTTAACTCATGAGTTTAGCGGAAAAAGTAAAACTCCTATTTTATATACAATTGGAAAAGATGCAAGTATAACGACCAAGGTATATTCAGGAGATAAACAAGTAAATACTGGATTTAAAGAAAATATAGAAAAATCATCTATTAATGTTGAAAATTTCTTAAAGACTATATTTTTGAGTGAAGTTCCAGAAAATGTTCGTCAAAGATTTTCAGAAGATAATTTATATGAAATATATGTAGAAAATTTTGATAAGATTTTAGGGGGTAGTGGCTATGATAGTTTAGGAGTTCTTAAGTCAACAGCAGATAAACAAATTGTGGCAATCTTTGAAATTCAAGTTGATTCAAAAACTGAAAGAAAATTAAATGTAGAATATCCTATTTCATCAACACTTACAACTGTAAATAATATTAATGTTATGAAGTTGAATTTAGAAAGTTCACCATTTTCTACATTTGATAATTTTAAGAACTTTAAATATAAACTAGTTGGAAATAAAGAATATAAATATATTATTAATTCAAATACTAAATATAATAATACTAAAAATGGTTCAGAAATAACGTTGAATAATGCTCCTACTGAACTTATTACAAATTTAGTTTACAAGGAAAAATATGTAAAAGGGCTTAGTGAAAAAGAGTCAAAATCTTATACTAATTATGAAATCATCATATTAGGAATTTTAGAAATAGTTGGAGTACTATATTTAAGAAATATGTACTTTAGAAATAAAAAAATAAAAAGAAGAAAAAGATAAAATCGAAAATTATTTTCGATTTTTTTCTTTATATTGCATTTGCAACATACATAATCAAAAAATTATTGTAATATTATTATGCAATTAGGAGGTAATTATGAAAAAAATAAATTTTGATGATAAATTATATAATATTTTAAATGGAAATGAAAAACTTTTACAGTTTTTTATAAATAATGGTTTTGATCAATTAAAAAATGAAAAAATGTTAAAAACCATGGGTAAGATGGTTTCTTTAAATATGGCTTTAAAGGTTAGAGGAATAAATAAAGTAGCTTTTGAAGAAAAATTAGATTTATTTTTGAATGATGAACATAGCATTGTTGATAAATCTCTTGAAGAAGAAAAAGTAGTATCAGGAGATGTTATTGTAAAAGGTGTTTTACCATGTCCTTTAAAAATTCCTATTCTTGAGGCTTTTGATAAATTTGTTGAAGAAGAAAAAACAAGGGGTTTAACTATTGGCTACGAATTAAAATCAGCAAATTTAGGTATTGATTGGATTGAAAATGACATAGATTCAGAAAATATTGATAAAGTTGCTGATATTATGATTTCTGCAGGATTTGAATTGTTTTTTGATAAGAGTAAATTTGGAAAATATTTTGATGAAGGAAAATTCTTTATTGAAAATTTAAAAATGAATGATGATTTTGACAATGAAAAAATATGCTTAAGGGATCCAAAAAATATTTATAATATTATTGCTGTAGTTCCTTGTGTGTTTTTAGTTAATGAAAATAATCTTAATGGAAGAAAAATTCCTACTTCTTGGGATGATTTACTTTTTAGTGGAGAGTATACAGATAGTGTTGCAATACCATTATCTGATTTGGATATGTTTAATGCTTTAGTTGTGAATATTTACGCAAAATGGGGAATCAGAGGAATCAAGGCATTGGCAAAGATATATAAAAAGAGTCTCCATCCAGCTGAAATGGTTAAGAAAAAAGGAGATTCAAAAAATAATCCACTTGTTAGTATCACGCCATATTTTTTCACACAAATGGTATCAAGAAGTTCAGCACTAAAAGTTGTTTGGCCTAAAGATGGTGCAATTATTAGTCCCGTATTTATAATGGCTAAAAAAGATAATGAAAAAGCAAAAAAAGTAGTTGAATTTTTTAGAAATGAAAATGTTGGAAAATTGCTTTCTTCAAATGGGAAATTTCCTACTACAGTATATGGTGTAGATAATATGTTGGATAAAGATCATGGATTTTTATTCTGTGGTTGGGATTATATTCACAATAATAATATGGTAGAAATTATGAAAGAGTCTGAAAAGATTTTTAATGAAGAAATTTTAAAATAGAGGTTTGTATGAATTTGGTAGTAGTTTCAGGTCCACCTTCATCAGGGAAGACAAGTGTAATAGTAAAGACAATAGAAAATTTAAAAAATAGAGGAATTAAAGCAGGAGTAGTAAAATTTGACTGTTTATATACTGATGACAATTTAATATATGAAAAAAATAATATTTTAGTTAGAAAAGGACTTTCTGGTGCTTTATGTCCAGATCATTTTTTTGTATCCAATATTGAAGAAGTTGTTCAATGGGGAATAAGCAATAACTTAGATATTTTAATTACGGAATCTGCAGGACTTTGTAATAGATGTTCACCCTATATAAAAAATATAAAAGCAGTTTGTGTTATTGATAATTTATCAGGTATAAATACACCTAAAAAAATAGGTCCGATGTTAAAAAGTGCGGATTATGTTGTTATAACAAAAGGAGATATTGTTTCACAGGCCGAAAGAGAAGTTTTTTCATCAAGAGTTGCATCTGTTAATCCAAGTGCTATAGTTATGAATATAAATGGTCTCACAGGACAAGGAACTTACGAATTAAGTACCTTATTGTATGATGAAAATAATTCAATAAATACAGTTAATGGTATGGAGTTAAAATTTGCAATGCCAACAGCATTATGTTCTTACTGCTTGGGAGAAAAGAAAATAGGGGCGAAATATCAAATGGGAAATATCAAAAAAATGAAATTGGAGGATAAAAATGCGTAATTTAAAAATAGAAAAATTAATTGAAAAATATCCTTTTGTTGAAGTTTTCTTTGAAGAAAATAACTTTGATATTTCAAATAGTAAACATTTGTCATTTGCAGAATATTTACATTCTTTTTCTGAAGATGAAAAAGAAGAACTTGCAATAGACGAAGAACTGCTTTGTGAGTCCTTAGAAATTTATATAAAACAAATGAAAAGTTTTTTAGGAGTTGAAGATGATGAAGTAAATTCAATAACTCTACTTGCTGGTACAGATAAATTTGGAAATAAAGAAAATTATGATGAATTGAAGGTTAATAAATCAGAAATAATTTCAATAGTTGGACCTACAGGAAGTGGAAAGTCAAGACTATTAGGTGATATTGAATGGGTAGCAGACAGAGATACTCCCACTAATAGAAAAATTTTAATAAATGGAAAAGATGCAGATAAAAAATGGAGATTAAGTGCAAATAATAAATTAGTATCTCAACTTTCTCAAAATATGAATTTTGTTATGGATTTATCAGCATATGAATTTATAGAACTTCACGCGAAAAGTAGAATGGTAGAAAACGAAGAAGAAGTAATTAACAAAATAATTGTAGAGGCAAATAAACTTGCAGGAGAAAAATTTGACTTAAATACTCCTATAACTTCATTAAGTGGTGGACAGTCTAGAGCGTTAATGATTGCAGATACAGCAATTTTAAGTTCATCTCCGATTGTTTTGATTGATGAGATTGAAAATGCAGGAATAGATAGAAAAAAAGCATTAGATTTACTAGTAAGTGAAAATAAAATTGTATTAATGGCAACACATGACCCTATATTAGCTTTGATTGCTGATAAGAGAATTGTAATAAATAATGGAGCCATTGTAGCAATACATGAGACAACCGAAAAAGAAAAAGAATTACTTGTAGAACTTGAAAAAATGGATAATGTTATACAAAATTTAAGAAAAGAATTAAGATATGGTAATTCACTTTCAGAGTTTGAAATAACATTATAAATATTTTTCGTTATACAAATTTATCTTATGAACTTTGAAAAATATGTATATTTAATTTTTAAAGGAGAAATTTTAAATTCTCCTTTTTTATTGCAAAAAATGTGGTATAATAAACATGTCTTTACACATTTTTATAAAGATATTATTTTTATTGTGAGGAAAAATATGTTTGAACTTTTATCTCCGGCGGGTTCTATGGACTCCTTAAAAGCCGGGATTCAAAATGGAGCAGATGCCATTTATTTAGGCGGTAACAGTTTTGGAGCAAGAGCCTCTGCAACGAATTTTGACAATGATGAGCTAAAAGAAGCGGTTAAATATGCAAAACTTAGGAATGTAAATATATTTGTTACGGTTAATACATCTATAAAAGAAACTGAAGTTGAAGAATTGCTTTCTTATACAGATTTTTTATATAAAATTGGTGTGGATGCAATAATTTTGTCCGATATCGGAGTTGCAGAAGTTTTAAGAAAAAGATATCCAAATATGGAACTACATGCGTCTACTCAAATATCTGCACATTCTTTAAATGACGTTTTAGAATTAAAAAAAGTTGGATTTGATAGAGTAGTTCTTGCTAGGGAACTCAGTATAGAAGAAATTAAGGAGATTTGTGATAATATTGATATAGACATTGAGGTATTTATTCACGGAGCTATTTGTGTAAGCTATTCAGGTCAATGTCTTATGAGCTCAATGCTTGGAGATCGTTCAGGAAATAGAGGTCGTTGCGCTCAACCTTGTAGACAAAGCTATAAATTAATAAATAAAACAACAGGTAAAATTATTGATGTAAATGGTAATTACTTATTAAGTCCAAAAGATTTATGTAGTATTGAAAATATCGAAAAAATATTGGATACAGGTATTAAATCCTTAAAAATTGAAGGAAGAATGAAAAGACCTGAATATGTAGCAGTTGTTACATCAAGATATAGAAAAGCTATAGACAATTACATAAATAATAAAGTTACAAATGATAAAAAGGCTTTAAAAGAAGATTTAGAAGCTATCTTTAATAGAAAATTTACATCAGGTTATCTTATGAGTAAAAATGGTTCGGATATTATCAATTTAGATAAGCCTAATAATGTTGGTGTAAAAGTTGGAGAAGTTCTAAGTTTCAATCCAAAAAAGAGTAAATTAAAAATTAAATTATCCGGTAAACTTTCAAAGGGGGATGGAATTAACTTAGGTGGAGGAAATATTGGAAGAATAATTAAAAATGGAGAAATTTATGACTGTGGATTAGCAGGAGAAATTGTAGAAATTGATTTCGTGAAAAATATAAAACCTAAAACTCCAATTTATAAAACATCAGATAAACAACTGGTAGATAATGCTAATAAATCATTTAAAGAAGGAATTGAAAATAAAAAGATTAATTTAAAATGTGAAATTTTTATTAAAGTTGGTGAGAAAGCAAAGTTTGTTTTAGAAAATATTGAAGTTTATTCAGACGAAAAAATAGAAAAAGCAAATAATAAAGAAGCTGAAATAGATAAGATTATTGAAAAATTGTCTAAAACTGGTGGAACTCCTTACAAATTCATTTTTGATAATATATTTGTAGATAAAGATGCATTTATTCCGGTTTCGGTATTAAATAATCTTAGAAGAAAAGCGATAGAAAAATATGAAGAGTATAGATTGGATTTTTCAGCAAATAGAATTATTTGTCCTTATGAGGATTCTAGCTATCTAAAAGGTGAAAAAGTCTTTAATGGGAAAATTACATTAAAAGTACATAAAAATTCTCAATTGGATACAATTTTAGAAAATCCAAATGTATCAGAGTTTGTAAAAGAAATTTATACTGAAGATTTTACTTTACTTGAAAAATATTATAATAAATTTAAAACTCTTGGGATAAATATAATTTACAGTGCTTTAGGTGTTATAAGAAATGAAGAGTTTTCTGTGTTAGAAAAATATTTATCCAAAATAAATGGCGAAATTTTTAATAAAGTTCAAATATCAACTTGGGGTTCAAAAAACTTTTTTAAATCAAAATTTGGCACAAAAAAATTCAATATAGATACATATTTTAATATCTATAATTCATATTTGTTGAAATTTTTCGAAAAATATTTTGATGCTGAAGATATAACAATTTCACAGGAAATAAATAAATTTGAAATTAAAAACGTATTGGATAAGTCAAAAGAAAGAAATTCAAATGTTGACATGATAATATACGGTCATACTAGATCAATGCTAACAGAATACTGTGCAATGGGAGTTTTGACAAAAGATTGCCATAAAGATAGACTTTGTGCTGAATGTGCAAGAAGTGATTATATTTTAAAAGATATGGAGAATAGAGAATTTAAATTATTTCAAGATATGTTTTGTAGAACTGAAATAAGAAATCATATTGCTCTTGATTTAAGAGACAATATAAGAGAAATATTTGAAATAGGAGTTGACAGAGTAAGACTTGATTTTACTTATGAGGATTCTAATACTGTTTATAGGATTCTAAATGATTGTATAGAATGTTTAAAATACTCAAAGAAAATAGATTCATTAAATTCTTATAAAGGTCATTATATTAATTCAGTTAGCTAATTTTATTAAATATCAAATTAAGTTAAAAAGTAGTTATTTTTAAATTTTTACAATACTACTTTTTCTTTATTTTAAGTAACATATAAATTATTTCCTGAAAAAAATTTTTTAAAACATTGAAATATAGATAATTTTTTGATAAAATTAATGCTGAGATAAAATATTACTTATTCAAGCCTGATTGAATTTGTGTATATTTAGGAATCTTGATATTTTATAGTACTAATAGGGAAGTGTGTATGAAAAAAGGAGATGTTATTGTTATCTTTACTTTAATTGTTATATTTTGCTTTTCATTTATCTACATAAGCAATAGTTTTATAACAACTGGAGATAAATATATTAGTGTTAAAGTAAACGGAGAAGAGATTAAACAAATCACTTTTGGTAATGAAAAGAAAGTTTATCCTATAAGAACTTCTTTTGGACTTAATATTCTAGAGGTTGATAATGACGGCGTTAGAGTAATAGAAGCAAGTTGTCCTGATAAACTTGATGTTAAATTTGGTAAAATAAATAAAGTTGGACAAGCAATTATTTGTATGCCTAATAGACTTGTAATACAAATAAAATCGAGAAAAACTAATGATTTGGATGTGGTAAATTAGTGAAAGCAAAAAAAGTAGTTTTAATTTCATTATTTGTTTCAGTAGCTTTAATTGTTTCATTACTGGAATATTATATTCCTATTCCTATACCAAATGTGAGATTAGGATTGTCAAATATAATAATAATAAATTCTATTTTATTATTTAGTTTTAAGGAAGCATTTTTTATTTCATTTTTAAAGGCTATTTTATTGGTAATGATTTTAGGAAATCCAATAAGTTTTATATATAATTTTACTGCAGGATTTACAAGTATTATTGTTATGTATTTATTAAATAAGTTTTGTAGTAAATTTTTAAGTTTAATAGGAATAAGTGTTTTAGGTTCTGTTTCCCATGTTATGGTTCAAATACTAGTTTCTATGATTCTTTTAAATACAAAAACTTTGGTTAATTTTATTCCTTTTTTAGGGATGATTGGAATTTTTACAGGCATATTAGTTGGTGTTATTTCAAATTATATGTATAAAATTTTAAGAGGTTATTATGTCAAATTATAATTATGATGATTTTTTAAAAGATTTAAAAGTATTTTTAAAAAATGAAAAAACAAAGGATATGAAATCATTTGAAAAAGAAATTAAAGAAGAAGAAATATCTTTTGGTGATAAAACAATTAATGAAGTAAATAGCTTAAAAAATGTCGAATATAAAGATATTGAAACTTTTACTATTTCAATAAATGAATTGAACGAAACAGATAAGCCAAGAGAGAAACTTTATAAATTTGGTCCTGAAAGTTTATCAGAATATGAACTTTTAGCTATTTTAATTCGAAGTGGTTCAAAAAAAGAAGATGTGTTAACACTTTCAAAAAAACTATGGATATATATGAGTAAATTTCATAGAATTAGTGAGATTACAATTAATGATTTGATGGAAATTGATGGAATTGGCTTGTCTAAAGCATGTAGTTTGGTTTCAGCTTTAGAACTTTTTAAAAGGTTGAATATGAGAGAATGTGTTGATAATTTTTCGTTTTGTTCACCTAAAAGTGTAGCTGATATCTTTATGAACATATTAAGAGATGAAATGAAAGAACATTTTTATGTTTTATTACTAGATACAAAGAACAAAATAATATCTTGGAATGAAATATCCAAAGGAGATTTGAACTCATCCATAGTTCATCCAAGAGAAGTTTTTAAATATGCTTTGAGATATGGAGCAAATAGTATTATTTGTTTGCATAATCATCCAAGTGGAGATCCAACTCCTAGTTCACAAGACATAGATATAACAAAAAGATTAGAAGATGTAGGAGACTTAGTTGGAATTAGATTATTAGACCATATTATAATTGGATATAATAAATATGTAAGTTTAAAAGAAAAAGGATTAATGAGATAAGAGAGGTAAAAAAATGAGTTTTTCGTGGATTTTAGGGGAAGATTTAACTTTAGATTTAGGAACATCTAATACTCTAATTTACTCAAAAAGAAAAGATGGAAAGATAATGGAGCCTTCTGTAGTTGCAGTTGACTTAAATAACTATGAAATTGTTGCAGTTGGAGAAAAAGCAAAAAGTATGGAGGGGAAAACTCCTGATAATATAATAACATTAGCACCTATAAAGGGAGGAAAAATAATAAATTTTGAAATAGCACAGGTAATGCTTACAAATTTATTGAAAAAAGCAAAGTCAACATTTTCAGTTTTTCATCCAAAGGTACATATTGCCATATCTAGTGGAATATCTGAGGTTGATAGAAGAGCTATTGAAGATTGTGTGATTTATTCTGGTGCAAGAAGTGTTGAATTTATTCCAAGTGCAGTTGCTTCTGCGATTGGAATGGGACTTCCTGCATTAGAGCCATCAGGAAGTATTATAGCTAATGTAGGTGGAGGAACAGTTGATGTTTCATTAGTTAGTTTGGGAGGTGTTGTTGCTTCAAAATTTGTAGATATTGGTGGAGATTCAATAGATTATGATATCATAAATATTGTAAAAAATAAATATGATTTAATGATAGATAAAGAAACAGCTGAATTCATAAAGATTAATTTATCATCATTTATAACTAGTAATATTACTAATAATCTTTCAATATTTGGAAGAGATGTAAATAGTGGAATGCCTAGAAATGCCACAATATATGGAAAAGATATAACTTCTTCATTATTCCCACTTTTTAACGCAGTTATTGATGCGATAAAAGTTATTTTGGAAAAAACTCCTCCATCAATGACAGGAAATGTTTTAAGAAATGGTATATTTTTAACTGGTGGTTGTTCTAAAATTAATGGTTGTGTAGAATATTTGCAAAATGAACTTAGAATAGCAATTAATGTTGTTGATAATCCATTGACTTGCACTTGTTCTGGAGCAAGTATATTGGCTAATAATGCAAGAGCGAAAAATAATAGGAGAAAGAATAATGAATAGATTTAGAAATATTAAAGCAAGAAAAAAGAAAATTTCTTTTTTCACTACAGTAATAATTTTGAGTTCTATAATTTTTTTCAGTAGTAATTCTTCTATTATGAATATTGGAGAAAATGCTATAGGAACCGTAACTAATTCAATTTCAAGAATTGTTTATTCTTCTATCGCAAGTTCAAAAGAGGTTTTTAAAAGTATTTTTGGATCAAAAGCAATTAGAGAAGAAAACGAAAAATTAAAAATTGAAAATGCAGAACTTAAAGAAAAAAATGTAAGTATGGAGAATATTATTGCAAAAGAAGAATTTTTAAAAAATGAATACAATTTGTACTTAAAGAATAAAGAAAATCTTTTAAGTGCAAATGTAATTGCATTGGATAACAATAGTTTGCTTATACGATTTAATATAAATAAAGGTAGTAAAGATGGAGTTAAAGTTGGAGATATTATAGTTCAGGGAACTGTTGGAGAAAATGAAAACACTTATATTAAAGCAGTTGTTGGAAAAGTAATAGAGGTTGGATATAATTGGAGTAAAGTATCTAGTTTAGTTGACTCTTCAAGTAATGTTTCATTTAATGTGGTAAGAACGCAATCATATGGAGCAATAAATGGGCAAGAGAACAATTTACTTTCTGGATTTATGTATAAATCAGATGCAGATGTCGTGGCTGGAGATAAACTAGTTACTTCAGGTCGAGGTGGTGTATTTCCTAGAAATTTATATATTGGAGAAGTTACAGATGTAAATACTTCAGAAAATGGTTTAGAAAAAAAGATAAGTGTGAAATCTCCAGTTGATTTTACAACTTTATTTAGAGTGTTTGTATTAAAAGGAAATGGTGATGGCAATGAATAGATTAAAAGTTGTGTTAATGTTTTTTGCTAGTATAATGATACAAACAGCCATATTACCAAATTTTGGTATATTTAGTTCTAAGGCAAATATGAGTTTAGCATTAGTTGTTGCTATCGCTATGAATTTTGGATCTTATGTATCTGGTTATTCAGGAATTGTTCTTGGTATTATTGAAGATAGTTTGTTTTCAAAAGTAATTGGGATAAGAGCATTAATATATTATATGATTGGATTTATAGTAGGATATAATGAGGACTCTATAAACAAAGGAGATATCCGTTCAGGATCAATAATTACAGTTGTTGCAACATTGTTTTATTGGGTTATGAATACAATAATTTATATGTTTTTAGAAAATTCGTCCTCAGTAGGTCTTATTAAATATTTAAAAGGTCCGATAATTATTGAAATGATTTTAAATGTTATATTATATTTGATATGTAATTATGTTATAAAAAAAGTGTTTAAGAAAAGAAAATTTAGATTTTAGTGGGTGTAGATGTATGAAAATTTTTGACAAGAATAAATTAGAAAAGATTAATGATAGACAATTAAGATATAAGATAGTTTATTCCATTTTATTTATTTTAATGATTGCACTTGTTGTAAAACTATTTCATTTAACAATAATAAATGGTGATGACTACAGAGATAAAGCAGATAATAATAGACTTAAAGATGTGAAAATAACAGCTCCTAGAGGTAATATTTATGATAGAAATGGAAAATTATTAGCAGGAGTAAAGACGAGTCCAGCTGTTCAGATTTTAAAAGATGAATTTAATAGATTAAATAAAGATGAGAAAGTAAGTAAAATTGAAGAATTAACCAGAATACTTAATAAAGATGGTGCAAGTTGGGATACTGATGATTATTTTTTAGGAATTAATTATTTTGTATATTCTTCAGATGTAGATTATTTTACTGAACAAAAATCTCCCAAAGAAAAAGTTTTGGATATAATTTTAGAAAATAAATTGGTAGAAGATATTTTAAAACTTAGAATTGAAAAAAATTCTTCATCAAAATTTTCATACTATATCATAAAAAAAGTTATAAGAGATTTACAACTTAAAGGAATATATGTTCCAAGTGATTTTTTTGATGTAGATAGTGGAGATATAAGTTTCTCTAAGGATAAAAAATATGAAGAATATGCAAAAGGTAAAGACCTTTCTAAGGGAATTTATTCACATGTTGCCGATTTAGTAAAAGATGATAAGTCAATAATAAGAAAAATATTAGATCAACCTTTGGCTAGAAAATTAGTTTATGAAGAATTAAAGAAAAAAAATCTTTTAAAAAATATAGAATTAAGTCCATTGGTTGATTTGAATAGATATAATTTATTACTAATAAAATCAGAATTAAATAGACAAAATTCAAAGGTAACTCTAGAAACTAGTGCAAAAGATGATTTTTATAATATGGTTAGAAAATTTACCATGGATAAATTATTGAGTTATGTAAAAGTTGATAAAAAAGGAAATAAGATTATTCCTGCTGAGATTTTATTAAAGAAATTAGAGGAAAAAAATATTGATGCAAATGTTGAATATACATTAGTTAAAGATGAAAAAGATAAGGAAAAAGTACAATTTAATTATAAAGATAATGCGAAAAAAGATATTGAACCTTTAACTCATTTAATTTCCATTGCAGAAGAAAATGGTCTACTTTATGATTTTGTTTTATCTGATGATATAAAAACTGTTGCTCAAGAAGTAAATACCGAAAATAATATTATTTTAAAAATTTCTATAACAAGTAAATCATTTGATTATGTTTATAATATTAACAGAACAGAAATAAAAAATAGATATAAAATTAAAGACGATTATACAGCAGAAAGCTTATTCTCAACTTTAAAAAAGACATATTCCATTGAAAATTTGGATGATTATAATGCTTATAGTTATTTAGTTTTAAATAGAAAAGTTGAATTACAAGGAGACAAGGCATATATTCCTATTACTCTTACTTATGGTATTTCTGAACCTTGTGTTTCTCATATAAAGGAAAAATTTGAAAATAATAAGGGATTTACTGTTTCGATGGAACCAATAAGACATTATCCTAATGGGGAATTAGCTTCTCACATTTTAGGATATATTGGGAAAATTTCGCAACAAGATGAAATTGAAAAATATAGTAAGGATAAGGGATATTCTTCAGATAGTTTTATCGGAAAGACAGGAGTTGAAGAAAGTCAAGAAGCTTCATTAAAAGGAAAAGACGGTTTAAAGAAAGTAATGGTCGATAATAGAGGAAATAGAACAGAAACAATTTCTGAAACACAGGCTGTTCCAGGAAAAAATGTATATTTATCGATAGATGCAAATTTACAAAAGGTAGCTGAAGAGTCTTTAAAACGTACTTTGGAATCTATTAGAAATGGAAGTGAGTATAAAAGTAAGTGGGGAAGTTATAGACCTAATGAAAGTCATAAAAATGCAACAAGTGGAGCAGTTGTTGTGCTTGATGTTAAAACGGGAAAAGTTTTAGCACTTGCAAGTTATCCTTCTTATGATCCAAATCTTTTTGTAACAGGAATTTCAAATAGTGATTGGATAAGTTTATTTCCAGAAGATGCAAGAGATTTTCTTGCTCCTAGACCTTTATACAACATAGCCACTCAAAGTATTTCACAACCGGGTTCAACTTTCAAACTTGCAAGTGCACTCGCAGCTCTTGAAAAAGGATTGAATCCTAATGAAAATATTAACTGTCAAGGTGTAATGGACGTTGGTGATACTAAATTTGGTTGTTGGATATGGAATCAATATAAAAGAACACACGGAAATGAAAATTTAAGAACTGCTTTAAGAGATAGCTGTAACTACTATTTTTATGCTTTAGCATTAGGAGAAAATCCTAAATCAAATAAAAAAACAGGTACTAAAATTACAATTGAAGATTTATCAAAAACTGTAAAAGAATTGGGGCTTGGAGAAAGAACAGGTATTGAAATAAATGTTCCAAAAGAAAGCAAGGGAGTTGTTCCTGATTCAAATACTAAAAAATCTCTAACTAAAATCATGTTAAAACAAAAGTTAGAGAAAGAAATTGATAAATATATTTTAGATGGTAAAAATAAGGAAGATTACGACTTTAATAAAATAATTGATACTATTGTAAATTGGACTGATGAAGAAACAGTTCTATCAAGAACAGAAGTAATTAAAAGATTGAAGAAATTGGAATTAAAAGCTGAAGAAGCAGTTGGAAATTCAAAAGTTACTTTAGCAGATATGATAAAGTTTGACTATTTAAATCAAGCTTCTTGGTCTAATGCTGACTCACTAAATACTGTAATAGGGCAAGGACAAAATGCTTATACACCTATACAAATGGCAAGATATATGGCTATGATTGCAAATGGTGGACAAAAGATAAAAACATCTGTTATTGAAAAAATAGTAAGTCATGATAATAAGGTTTCATTCCAAAACGATCCTGAAACTGAAAAATCAAGTTTTAATCCTAAAAATTTAAAATACATTTTAGAAGGAATGAACATGGCGTCTAAAACTTCTGAAAACTCTAAAATTTTTAAAAATTTACCAATAGAAATTGGAACAAAAACAGGTACAGCACAAAAAAGTGGAGTAAATCCTGTTACTGGACAAGCATATGATAACTATGCTTGGAACGTTTCTTTTGCACCTTATAATAAACCGGAAATTGCTATTGCTACTGTAATATTCCAAGGAGGAGCTGGAGCATATTGTGGCCCAATTGTTAGAGATATTATTGGACAGTATCTAGATAATAAGTCTGAATCAGGAGAAAATGTTGAATCTGATAAAAAAAATAATAGTAATTCCAATAGTGGAGATAATTTAGTTGGAGATTAAAAAAAGTATTGTAATTTTAGTAATTTTGATATATAATGTACTAGACTAAATAATTTAGGAGGGTTTTATATGAAATTTAAAAAGACTTTCGCAGCACTTTTAGTGGGTGCTATGATTTTAACAGGTTGTTCTTCTAAACCTAATGAAAAAACAGGAGAAAAAAAAGAAAATACTAAAAAACCAATTAAGTATGCTATGGTAACTGACACTGGTGGTGTTAACGATCAATCATTTAACCAATCTGCTTATGAAGGCTTAAAAGAATTACAAAAAGAAGGTATAATCGAAAAACCTACTTATTTGGAAAGTAAACAAGCTTCTGATTATAAAACACATTTAGAAACTTTACTTGATTCTAAAAATGATTTAATTGCAGGTATTGGTTTTGCATTGAAAAAAGATATTGAAGCGGCAGCAAAAGCTAATCCGAATCAAAAGTATGTAATTATTGATTCTTCTTTTGAAAATACTCCAAAGAACCTTATTGGAACAATTTTTGCAGATAATGAAAATTCATTCTTGGTTGGATATTTAGCAGGCTCACTTACAACTTCAAACAAAGTTGGTTTCATTGGCGGTATTACATCTCCATTAATCAAAAAATTTGAAGCAGGTTTTAGAGCCGGTGTTGAACAAGCAGCAAAAGACAAGAATAAAAAAGTAGAAGTTGTTGCTCAATATGCCGAAAGTTTTGGAGACGCAACTAAGGGTAAAGCTATTGCAAATAGTATGTACTCATCAGGAGTTGATATGATTTTCCATGCATCAGGCGGTACAGGAAATGGTGTTATCGAATCAGCAAAAGAAAACAAAAAATTCGTTTTTGGTGTAGATAGAGACCAATCTTACTTAGCACCGGAATATGTTGTAGCTTCTACAATTAAAAAAGTAAATGAAGCTATTAAGAGTGTTGGTAAAGATTTATATGAAGGAAAATTCAGAGGTGGAGAAACTATTGAATTTTCACTAAAAACAAATGGTGTTGACGTTGCATATGGAAAAGAAGATCAATTAAAGATTAAAATTCCTAATGAATTAAAACAAAAAATTGAAGAATTAAAGAAGAGTATTGCTGAAGGTAAAATTACAGTACCTACAGAAGTAAAATAAATTATTAATCAAAGGAAGCGAAAGCTTCCTTTTTCAATTAAAATAATTATATTAATATTTACCTTTTGCTGTTATTATTATATAATATTATTGTTAAATAAAATTAAGGAGACTATTTTATGAAAAATGAATTAATACTTGTTGTTGATTTTGGAGGACAATATAACCAATTAATTGCTAGAAGAGTAAGAGATCTTAATGTATATTGTGAAGTTGTTCCCTATAATAAAGCAGTTAATGAAATAAAAATAAAAAAACCTATCGGGATAATCTTTACTGGTGGACCTAATAGTGTTTATGATAAAAATGCACCAAAAATTGAAAAAGAAATTTTTGAATTTAATATCCCAATTTTAGGATTATGTTATGGAATGCAATTAATCTCTCAAACATTTGGAGGAATTGTAGAAAAAGCAGACAAAAAAGAATTTGGGAAAACTTTATGTATAAAAGATAAAAATTCAAAACTTATTTCAAATATGAAACCTGAAACAACGGTTTGGATGAGTCATCAAGACCAAGTTGTAAAACTTCCTGAAGGATTTGATTGTATTCAACATACTGATACATGTCCTTATGCAGGAATAGAAAATGAAGAAAAGAGAATTTATGCAGTTCAATATCACCCAGAAGTTAATCATTCAGAAGAAGGAAAAGAATTAATAAAATCATTCCTTTATGATATATGTAATGCAAGTGGTGATTGGACAATGCAAAACTTTATGAATGAACAAATACAAAAAATTAAACAAACTGTTGGAGATAAAAAAGTTTTATTAGCTCTTTCAGGTGGTGTTGACTCTTCTGTTTGTGCATCATTGCTTTCAAAAGCTATCGGAAGCCAGTTAATTTGTGTATTTGTAGATACTGGACTTATGAGAAAAAATGAAGGTGATGAGGTAGAAGAAGCTTTTAAAAATGATGAATTAAATTTTGTAAGAGTAAATGCAAAAGACAGATTTTTAGAAAAGTTAAAAGGAATAACAGATCCTGAGCAAAAAAGAAAAATAATCGGAGAAGAATTTATTAGAGTTTTCGAAGATGAAGCTAAAAAAATCGGTCAAGTAGATTACTTAGCACAAGGGACAATATATCCTGATGTTATTGAATCAGGACTTGGAGATGCAAAAGTTATAAAATCACATCACAATGTAGGTGGACTTCCGGATGTTGTAGATTTTAAAGATTTAATAGAACCTTTAAGAGATTTATTCAAAGATGAAGTTAGAAGATTAGGTTTAGAACTAAAAATGCCTGAATATTTAGTTTTCAGACAACCATTCCCGGGACCCGGTTTAGGTATTAGAGTAATGGGAGAAGTAACAGAAGAAAAATTGGAAATCTTAAGAAATGCCGATGCCATATTCAGAGAAGAAATCGCAAAAGTCGGAGAAGATAAAAATATAAGCCAATATTTTGCAGTTATAACAAATAACAAAACAGTTGGAGTGATGGGAGACTTTAGAACATACGACTACACTCTGGCCTTAAGAGGAGTTACAACAACAGACTTTATGACAGCGGACTGGGCAAGAATCCCATACGAAGTATTGGACAGAGTTTCCGTAAGAATAGTAAATGAAGTAGAGAATATAAACAGAATTGTCTATGACATAACAAGCAAACCACCAGCAACAATCGAGTGGGAATAGAGATGGATTATATTAAATAATCATAATAAATACAATATACTTATTTTATATAAGATTAGTAATATAGAGAGGAATATAATGGCTAATTTATCAAAAATTAAGCGTGAAAAAATGCTGGAATATCTTGAAAAATTAAAAGAAATCAATAATGATGATGAAAATATTCGTGCTATTACAGAGATTGAAAATGCACTTAATGAAAAGAAATATGGACTAATATGGGAAGAGCATTCGGAAAAAGTCGATGAAATGTTGGAACATAATATTCCAATCTTTGTTGAAGAGGAGAATAGAAAAATCATTGCAAACGAAGATGAACCATACAACTTTTTACTTGAAGGAGATAACCTTCATTCTTTAAAATTACTGGAGAAAACTCACAAGGGAAAGATTGATGTTATCTATATAGATCCGCCGTATAATACGGGAAATAAAGATTTTATTTATGATGACTGCTTTGTAGATAAAACCGATGGATATTCTCATAGCAAATGGCTTTCTTTTATGGAAAAGAGATTACTAATTGCAAGAGAACTTTTAAGTGATGAGGGTGTTATATTCATAAGTATCGATGATAATGAACAGGCTCAACTAAAATTACTTTGTGATAGTGTATTTGGTGAAGATAATTTTGTTACTTCAATACATTGGAAAAGAAGCGAGTCTCAAAATAATAGTGCAAAACAGTTTGCAATTGTTGGAGAATTTATTTTGTGTTACGCAATAAATAAAGCTAATAGATTATTCAATAAGATTACTTTACAAGATACTGCGATAAAGGAATACAGGTATGTAGATGAAGTTACAGGAAAGAGATTTAGAAGGGGAACTATCGTCGATAATACGAGAGGAAAGAATATTTTGGATATAGTATCTCCCTCTGGAATTAAGAAAAGAATAAAAAGCATTAGGAATAAACAGTTTTTTGAGGAAAAGAATAATAATGGTGAAATTTATTGGACAAGCACAGGAACACCATACCTAAAAATTTTCTTAGATGAATCAGATGGTCAGATTTCAAATAATTGGTTTGACAATGCAGGTGTAAATGAAGATGCTTCTGAACAACTAAGGAAATTAAATGTTGATTTTAGTTTTTCAAAGCCAACTTCTTTAATTACAAAGCTATTGGAAATAGCAGGAAATAATAAATCGATTGTTCTCGACTTCTTTGCAGGGTCTGGAACTACAGGTCATGCTGTAATGCAACTTAATAAGGAAGATAGTGGTAATCGCCAGTACATCCTTTGCACGAATAATGAAAATAATATTTGTGAGGAAGTTACCTATCAAAGACTTAAGAATATTCAGGAAGAATTACCGCACAATCTGAAATACTACAAGACGGAGTTTATACCAAAATTCTCTGACGACGAGGAAAGCATCTCAGAAAAGATGATGGAGCATATTAGAGAGTTGATTGAGTTGGAACATGCCATCGAGCTTGATGGTAAAAAATATATCGTCCTTGACGATGAAGATAAGCTAGATGAGAGTATATCAAAGATTGAAAATGGTGGAAAATTATTTGTGCGTTCAGGTATATTCCTATCCCGAAGCAATCAAAGAATACTTGATGAGAAGAGAGTCAGTATCATTGAAATTCCGGAATACTATTTCAGAGAAGAACTAAAGGAGGTTGGCGAGCTATGATAGATATTAAACTTAAAAATTTTCAAGAAGATGCCGTCGACTTCTTATTCAGTAAAACAACTGACAGCAATTCCAAACCTAAGATTGTAATGCAGAGTCCGACAGGCTCCGGCAAGACGATTATTTTGGTAGCCTATATTGAAAAATATCTTGATTTCCATAGAGATAGTGTAGTTTGTTGGTTTTGTCCGGGAAAGGGAGAACTTGAAGAGCAATCGAAAGAAAAGATGGAACGCTTTGCTACAACTCTTAAAACGGGTAATGTTTTTAACATTCTAAACACAGGTTTTGAAAGTGGAACAACCTATTTTATCAACTGGGAAACCATAACAAAGAAAGATAATACAGCTATTAGAGATAGTGAGAGAAAAAATCTTTTTGAGAGAATTAGTGAAGCCCATAATCGAAACTTAAATTTTATTGTCATCATTGATGAAGAACATCAGAATAATACTTCAAAGGCAGACGATATTATCTCAAGTATCAATGCAAAATATGAAATTCGTGTATCAGCAACACCGAATAAAAGGGTGGTTGGGGAATTTTATGAAATACCCGAAATTGATGTAATAAACGAAGGGCTTATTACAAGGTTTATGTACATTAATGTTGGGCTTGATATGGTAGAAGTTGAAAATACGTTAAATGAGACAGATATTTTATTAGAAAAAGCAGATGAAATTCGAAAGCAAATTGCTCAGGCTTATATTGACGAAAAGGAAGATATAAGACCTCTTGTATTAGTTCAATTTCCTAATTTGAATGATGATTTAATAGAACACGTTGAAGAAAAACTTAATTCAATGGGCTATTCCTATGAAAATAAGCTTCTTGCAAGTTGGTTTTCAGCGGAAAATAAAGAGGATAAAGATAGGAAGTCAAAGAAATTAGGGAAAATAAATATTGGAACAACAGAGGATGATAGTATAACAAAATCAAATGCAACTCCTGTATTTCTGTTATTTAAACAAGCCCTGGCGACAGGTTGGGATTGTCCGCGTGCAAAGATACTTGTTAAACTTCGTGAGAATATGAGTGAAACTTTTGAAATTCAAACACTTGGCAGACTTAGAAGAATGCCAAGAGCAAAACACTATGGTAGAGAGATTTTAGATTGCTCTTATCTCTATACTTTTGATGAAAAATATAAACTTGAGGTAATTAAAGCCGGCAATGGTTTTGAAACTCAAAGAGTATTTCTCAAAGAAGAACCGAAAAATATAAAACTGGTTAAAGAGATGAGAAACCTTGATGGTAACTATATTGATGAACAGGCTATTAGAAATAGAGTTTATGAATTTTTTAAAGAAAAATATAATCTATCTACTATAAAGAACGAAAATATTAAGATTCTTGAAAATAATAGATTTGTTTTAGGAACTGCTCTTTCAAGACAATATTTAACTGGTAAATATTCAACTTTAACCGAAATTAGAGATGAAGTTGCTAATTATAATACAATGTCAATAGAAATAAATACCCATACACACGGTATTGAACTTCAACATAATATTGATGCCATCAAAAAGCATGTTGGTCTCTCATATAATAAAACAAGTCAAATATTAAGAACTTTATTTTTATGGGGATTTGGTAATAATAAGTTTAAACTTTTGAATTTAACTTTGAGAGAATATTATGCATTCATCATAAATAATTCTGAAATCTTAAAAAGAGATTTCATTGAATTTTCAGGACAAAGGCATGACCAATTAATGATTCTTGAGAACAAAATTGAAGAATTTAAATTTCCATTAGAAGAACACTATAGGTACGTTCCATACGAAAGATATGTAAAAGAATTAGAGAGCAATGTATATAAAGGATATAATACATCTATGATTACTGATGATTTCCGCTCGACTTCAGAAAGACTATTTGAGAAATATTGCGAGAAAAATGAAAATGTGAAGTATGTTTATAAGAATGGAGATAGTGGACAACAGTATCTATCAATTGTTTATGGAAACAATTTTGATAAACAAAGATTATTCTATCCTGACTACATTGTGCAACTTAAAGATGAAACTATTTGGTTAATTGAAACAAAAGGTGGAGAAAAGCAAGGACAAAGTAAAAATATTGATGTACAGATAGAAAATAAGTTTGAAGCGTTCAAGCAGTTTGCGAACAAGTATGACTATAACTTTGGTTTTGTTAGAGATAGAAATGATGAGCTATATTTAAATAACATAGAGTATGTGGATGATATGAATGATGAAAATTGGAAATTGATAGAAGAAGTGTTTTAGAGGAGAAATAAAGGCATGAATATAGAAATTAAAAACTGCAACAATATTGATATAGGAAATATAGAATTAATTGAAGGTAGACTTAACATTAAATACGCTATTAATGGAACGGGAAAGTCAACTATTTCAAAAGTATTAGAAGCGTATATAAAAAATGATGATTCACAAAAGAAAGCGTTGCTTCCCTTTAAATATTACGAAGCAACAAGCACAATCACACCAGAAATTTCCGGTGCTGAAAAGTTTAATAGTGTTGCAATTTTTAATGAAAAATATGTTGAAGATTATATTTTTCAGCCGAATGAGCTAATAAAGAATAGTTTTGAGATTTTTATAAAGACGAGTGATTATGAAAATCATACAAAAGAAATAGAAGAACTTTTAAAAAATATAAATGCAACATTTAAAGAACATCCTGAATTAGATGAGTTAATAGAGGCTTTTCGGAATTTTGTTGCGGGATTTGGTAAGGCGAAAAGTGGCTATTCAGCGGCAGGTTCGATTGCTAAGGGGATAGGGAAAGGTAATAAAATAGATAATATTCCTAAAGGATTAGAAGCATATTCCACTTATTTAAAAAATGAAAACAATGTTAAGTGGATAAAATGGCAAATGGACGGTAAAAGCTATTTGGATATAGATGAGAAATGTCCATATTGTGCAAATAAAGTAGAAGAAGTTAGAAAGAAAACAATTTTACAAGTAAGTGAAGAGTATGATGCAAAATCTGTTGAACAATTAAATAAAATGTTAGAAGTATTTGAACTTTTAAATCCGTATTTTAGTGATGAAGCAGAAAGTAAAATAAGGGAAATTACTCAAAACGCAGCAGATATTACGGATGCACAAAAGAATTATTTGATTGAAGTGAAAAAACAGGTTGAAACTTTTCTGACACAACTGAATGGGTTAAAGGGTATAGGATTTCATTCATTAAAATACTCAGAGAAAATTGCTGATGATTTAAATAAATATAAAGTTGATTTATCGTATTATTCGCATCTAAATTCTAAGTTGTCTATGGAAAAGATAAATGTAATAAATTCAACGTTGGATGAGGTTTTACTAAAAGCAGGACAATTACAGGGAGAAATTAATAAGCAAAAAAAACATATCAAAGAAACGATTGAAGAGTATAATACTGAAATAAATAATTTCCTATACTATGCTGGATATAAATACAGAGTTTCAATAGAGTATGATGATGTTAATAATTACCATCTAGTTTTAAAACATGAGGATAATAAAAGTAAAATCAGCTCAGTAACTAATCATTTAAGTTATGGAGAAAAGAATGCTTTTGCATTAGTTCTTTTTATGTATGAAGTACTAAAGACAAATCCAGATTTAGTTATATTAGATGATCCAATATCGTCATTTGATGGAAATAAAAAATTCGCTATTATAAATATGCTATTTATGGGGAAAAAATGCTTGAAGAATAGGACAGTTCTTTTATTAACTCACGAATTTAATACTGTTATTGATTCGATTAAAAACATGTGTCATCATTTTAATCCATCACCTAAAGCAGCTTTTTTGTCAACAAAAGAAGGTGTATTAACGGAAAAGAGTATTAGCAAAAAGGATATTAAATCCTTTGTTGATATTGCAAAGTCCAGTATATATTCTGAAATTGATATATTGAATAAACTTGTATACTTAAGAAGATTACAGGAAATTCAAGAGGAAAATACATTGTCATATCAATTGGTTTCAAATATTTTTCATAAAAGAAAGGAGCCACTGTACAAATATTTCGATGAGTCTTCAGGCGAACAGAAGTATAGAGAAATGATAAATGATGAAATCCTAGAAGCGGAAAAAGATGTTAAAAAATTAATCCCAGAATTTAACTATGAAGTAGAGATTGAAAAAACACAAAATAAAAGAACTATAAAAGAATTATATATAAACAGTGGTAGCAACTATGAAAAAATGCAATTATACAGAATTGCGTTTAATGAGAACCATGATAATGATGTTATAAGAAAATTTATAAATGAAACTTTTCATGTAGAAAATGATTATTTATTTCAATTAGATCCTAGAGAGTATGACACAATTCCACAATATATTATTGATGAATGTGATAAAGAGATGCTGAAAATAAATTAATGAAAATATTGAAATAAAAATTAGAGCACCATATTTCTTCTAAAATGACATATTAAATATGTCTATAAATATAGTTGAACACTACAAAAATTATAAGGGATATCTTTGCAAAGTTGTCAACATTGGCTATAGAATGAATTATTGATTGCAAATAAATTGGAGAGTTTATCTTTAACTAGGCTTGACATGCAAATAGCTGGAACAGGGAATGGGATGGGTAAAAAAATCTAAAAACGAGCTTAAATTAGATGAAACTTCTAGTATGCAACAAATGAGAAGACTTTATGAAGAAATATTAATTATTCAAAAGTCTGGATTTGTAGAAGGGTTAGTAGAAACTCTAGAAAGAATGTTAGAAATTCGATAATTGAAGATTAGACAATATTTAGTGTTATAGTAAAATAAAAGTGATGCTGTTAATTTGAAAACTTATAAGTTTAGGAGATAATATATGAAAAATTTGGAAGAGGAGTTTTATTCATTAAAGTCATTAAATTTATCAAATAGAGCATATAATTCTCTTATGAGAAATGGGATTGATAATATTGAGAAACTGTGCTCTATTCCTAAAATAGATTTTGAAACCATGTCAGGTTTTGGGAAAAAAACTTTGGATGAAGTATTTGATTGTATTGATTTTATAAAGACAAATGGTATTTCAAATACTAATAATATTAATTTAAAAAATAATTATAGTGATTTAATAGAAATTGATAGTAAGAAATATATAGATGAAAAAATTGAAGAATTAAATCTTAGTAAGAGGTCCTATAATTGTTTGAAAAGAAATGGAGTAAATAAAATTTCAGAGATAATGAATAAAGATGAGGAATACTTTTTGTCTATTAAGAATATGGGAAGAAAAAGCGTGGATGAAATAATTAATGCTTTAAGCAATTACAAGTTAATTTTAGTTGAAGATTGTGAATCTAATCAAAACGAAACTTTAATTGCTTCTATTTTTGATTCATTAAACGAAAAACTGGACATAGATTTTGCGAAGTTTAATAAACAGGTGGGGAAAATATTAGAAGCTTATACTATAATTGCAGAATATGAGAATAACTTTGAATTTTACTTATCTGATGAAAAAATAAGAAAAATGTTATTGTCTTCACTTTATATTAAAGAGTGTTATCAAATGTATTTAATAGATTTAATTAGAGAAAATACCTATGGTTGTGATTTAGAGTATATATTTAAAAACACTCCAAAATTGTTACAAGATGATGAATTTATAGATAATATTATTTTAAATTTATTAAATAATAAAAAAATAATAAAAATTTATGATGCATATTTTATCAAATATAATTCAGTATTTGATGAATCGGAATCTATACTTGGAGAATCTGATTATAATATATTTATAAAAAGAATTAATAATTACACTTTAGAACAAATAGGAATTGAGTTAAATCTAACTAGAGAAAGAGTTAGGCAAAAAATTGTAAAAATTTTAAATATTTTTTATGCTAAAAAAATAAAATTTAAAGAGGATTTATATTTAGGAATATACAAAAATTATATGATATCAGAAGAAGATTTTAAAATTGCTTTTGATGATTGTAAAATTTATTCTTATTTAAAATTAAGATATTCAGATTACAATAATTATAACTATGAAAAATCTCCTTTAATTGATGCATTGTCTAATGATAACATTCCAAAGAGCATAAAAAGAAATATTGAGAAAGCAGTATATAAGGATTATGTAAAAATTGGAAAAGAGTATATACATTGTACTAGAGATGAAATTTCAAATTATGTTTTAAAAAATTTTGCAAGAAAAGAAATAACTTTTGATGATTTTAAAGATTATTATTTTATGATAATTGATGAATTAGATAAAGATTATGATAATAAACTTTTTATGATGGAAAGGGGATATGAAAATAAATTAGCTAAAAGTAACAGTGTTTTGTGGAAATATGGAAAAAAGTTTAGATATTATAACATTAATAGTTATGATTTTGAAGAATTATTAACAACATTAAATCTAAATCAGTATAGAGATGTTGAATATTCAACCCTAAAATTTTATAACTTATATCCTGAATTAATGAGAGATTATGATATACAAGATGAGTACGAGTTGCATAATTTATTGAAGAAAATTTGTGATAAAGATGCATATCCTTTAGTAGATTTTTGTAGAATGCCTAATATTGTATTTGGAAATGCAGATAGGGATTCTCAAGTTTTGGATTTGTTGTTATCATTATCTCCAATTTCAAATTATGATTTTGCAATAGAATATGAAAAGGAGTATGGAATATCTGCAAATACTGTTTTGGCTAATTATATGAAAAATTTTGAAAAATATTTTTATAATGGGATATATAAAATAGATGCAATTATGTTGCCGGATGTAATTGCCAATAAGTTGAAACAAATCCTAACTAAAGATTTTTATTATATTGATGATATATATAATATTTATAGAAATGAATTTCCAAATTTTGGTGTAGATATGATAAATCCTTATTCTATTAAAAGTTTAGGTTTTAGAGTATATTCTAAGTATGTAATAAGTGATAGGTTTTCTTCTGCAATAGATTACTTTCATCATATATTGACAAATGATGATTTTATTGATACTACACTATTTCCAAGTAAAATCAAACAAATTGTTTCATATTCTTCACATTTTTATAAATTAAAATCAGATTATGAAATTATAGAGATTTCTCCTAATAAACTTATAAATATTAGATGGTTGAATAAAAAAGGTATTAATATAGAGAATTTATTTGAATTTATAGAAAAAGTTTATTCTTTTACAAAAGATGGAGATTATTTTACAATACAATCATTAGAGAAAAGTGGATTTGATAACCATTTAAGAAAAACTAATTTAGGAGACTGGTTTTATGGTTCGATATTAACTGAAGCAAGAGAAAAATTCTCATATCTTAAAATTGGTGGAAATAAAATTTTTGTAAAAGGAATTGTAGATATTTCATTCGAAAGTTTTGTAGAGTATATAGTATTTAATGAAAAAAATCTTTTTATTGAATTAAATGAATTAAAAAATATTTTAATTCAAAAGTATCAAATAAATATAAATGTTACAAAGTTATTAGAAATGTTGAATAAAAGCTCTATGTTTTATGATAAGATATCAAAAATTATTTTTGCAGATTATGACATATATTGCGAAAATCAAGGTTTAGTAATTAAGGTTGGGGAGTAAAAGATCCTCAGCCTTTTAATTTGTAAAAAATTGCATCTGTTAAAAAATATCCTAAAATGGTAATAACGATAAAACCAGAAAAGGTGTGCTTAATATGTGCAATATATTGTTATCTAAAAATGGTAATTGGTAAAAAATATTAAAAAATGATATAATTCGTTTTAGATTTAGTATTCCTGTTTAAAGAAAAAACTGTATTTATTTTAACTATGAAAAAATATTATCATGATTACATAATTTCAGAGATTAAAGATATTTCCATTCAAAATAACCAAGTAATAATACGCCGTAGATACTATAGGAGAAAGTTTAAATTTTTAAGAGTAGAGTTGTTTGCAGTAATGTATATATAACAATTGTAGTTAAGTTTATAATTGATGTTATTGTTTAATAGTTAAAAAATTTAAAGGGGGTATAATAATGAAAAACAAATATATAAAGTCAAATATTTTTCCTATTTTTATAGAACTTTTATTTGTAGTGTCATGTTTTATTGTAGAAAAACAATTTTATATTTATACAAATTTTTGCTTTTATTTGTTATTAGCTATCTATTTCTACATAAGAAAAGATTTATCTATAAAAGAGTGGTATAATGCTATCAAGAGTGGCAAAAAATTTTTTATACAAGTAATTTTCACAGTAGTATTAATTTCTATTGCATTTTACTTTACTATTATTTTAGAAAATATATTTCCTAACATTAATAAAGGTATGATTTTATTGAGAGCTGATAATTGGTTAAAACTAATTTTATTCACTTTTTCAACAATTATTTTTCCACCTATCATTGAGGAAACCTTTTTTAGACAGAATTTGATTTCTTTTAAAAATAATAAGATTCTGATATTTACCACCTTCTTATCAATGTTTTTATATGCTTTAGAACATTCTTTGAGATTGTGGGGTATTTTCTTATGTATGATTTGGGCTTTACTATTTAGTGTTTCTTATATAAAAACAAGAAATATTTATGTACCTATGACTGCTCATTTAATATGTAATTTAATCATAAATGGAGTTCTAATTATAGATGTAATAAAATATATTCTTAATTAAAAATAGAGATGGTTTTGTTAAGGTTTGCATTTTTAATAAAATAGTGTATAATTAAATTATAGTATAATATAAGGAGAAGGTTATGGAATTTAAGGAAAAATTAAAAAAATATTCTGAGACAATTATTAAAGTTGGAACAAATGTACAAAAAGGTCAACTAGTTGTTATTAGAGCAAATATTGAAGCAAAAGAGCTTGTTCGTTCTTTAACAGAAGAAGCTTATAAAGCTGGAGCTGGAGATGTTAATGTTGTTTGGAGAGATGACATTATTACAAGACGTAAATTTGAATATGCAAGTATTAAAACGCTTTCTGAGGTAAAACAATGGACAGTAGATCAATATACGGATTATATTGACAGTAATGCTGTTTTTATTTCTGTAGTAGGCGATGATCCAAATAAATTTGATGGATTAGATATTGAGAAAATTAAAGCAAATAGTGTTGCAAACTCTAAGGCTATGAAATACTTTTCAACTTCTCTTATGGCAGATAAAAATTCTTGGTGTGTTGTGGGAGCACCTACTCCAGCTTGGGCAAAAGTTGTTTTTCCTAATCTTTCAGAAGGAGATGCAGTTGAAAAACTTTGGGATTTGATTTTCTATACTTCAAGAATAGGAGAAGGAGATTCAATTAAAGATTGGGAAGAACATATTAGTGAATTAAGTAGAAGAGCAAAATATTTAAATGAAAAACAGTTCAAATATTTAAAATATTCTAGTAAAAAAGGTACTAATTTAACAATAGAACTACCAAAGAACCATGTTTGGAATGCGGCTGGTAGTGGATATAATGCTAAAGGTATTAGTTTTACAGCTAATATGCCTACTGAAGAAGTATTTACTCTCCCACATAAAGATGGAATAAACGGTGTTGTTTATAGTACAAAGGCGTTAAATTATAATGGAAACATAATAGATGAATTTAAGTTAGAATTTGAAAATGGAAAAGTTGTTAGATATGAAGCAAAAAAAGGTTATGAAGTTTTAAAATCTTTATTAGAAACCGATGAAGGAGCTTTGTCTTTAGGAGAAGTTGCTTTGGTTCCTTTTGATTCTCCGATTTCAAATACAAATACAATGTTTTTTGAAACACTATATGATGAAAATGCATCTTGTCATTTAGCTTTAGGTAGAGCCTATCCAACTTGTTTAAAGGATGGAGAAAAGATGACAGAAGAAGAATTAAAAGAAAGAGGAGCTAATGATAGTTTGGTTCATGTTGATTTTATGGTTGGAGATGAAACATTAAATATAGTTGGAGTAACTGAATCTGGAGAAGAAATTCCTGTATTTACTAACGGTAATTGGTCAAATTAAAAAAATTGCGGGAGTTTTCCTGCAATTTTTTTGTATAATATATATTATTTATTTTAGGAGGATTAATATTATGAGTAATGTAAAGAAAAAAGCATTTACATTGATTGAACTTTTAGTTGTTATAGCAATACTTGCAATTTTAATTCTTATTGCAGTACCAAGATATAATAATTCAAGAGTTAAGGCTGATAAGACAGCACATTCTGCAAATGTTAAAGTTTTGGAAGTAGCAGGACTTAGATACTTATCAGAAGAAAAAGTAGAATCTGATATGGATATAACAGAAGAATTGGTAAATAAAAAGTATATAAAGGAAATTCCTAAATTACCAAAGTCTATAAAGGGAACGGCTTATAAAGTTGAAATAAAAAATGGTGATGTTATAGTAACACCTGCAGTGGAAAAAGATGATTAAGAAAAAGTCGTTTACTCTTATAGAATTAATAGTATGTTTGGCTATAATTTCTGTTATGATTATGATTATTAGAGTGAATTTTGTAAATAATAAAAAAACAATTGCTAATGAAGAATTAAATTTGATAGTAGAAAGTATTGAAAATGCAAAAGTCTTTTCTATAAAAAATAGAAAAATTGTTGTTTTAAAATCTGATTCTGAAAATGAAATTTTTACTATTTCATCAGGAGACTATGTATTAAAAAAGATACGTTGTAAAAATTTGAATATACTAAATAGTACTAATTTGGAATTAAATATTAATGGAATTCCTAGTGAGGGAAAGACTTTTGAATTTTCATACGAAAAAGAAAATTATGAAATTAGGATAAGACCGGTAACAGGTTTTGTTAATGTGATTAAGAATGAAAACTAATTTATTTAAAAATAAGGCATTTACATTAGTAGAATGTATTTTTGCAGTATTTATTTTATCAATTATTAGTATATATATAATATCAGGAATTAATTATTTTTTGCAAATACAAAATAAAAATATTAAAGAAGTGAAAAAATTATCTGATATTGAAAATACAATAGCACTTATAAGAAATAATATAAAAACTAATAGGTCGATTTTAAATGAAGTGGATATGAATAAATATGATGTTAAAGTTTCTGATTTAGGTGAATTATATAATATAAAGATTTTTTTAAAAGATAATATGGAGAAATTATATGAATTTTATGTATCCAAATAAATCAAAATCATTTACATTGTTAGAACTTTTGATTACAATTGCAGTTTCAAGTGTTATCATTATTTGTTGTGTACATATTTTTTATGGTACATATTTTGTAAATTTGAATCAAAGGAAGGATTATTCAAAATTAGAACAGATAAATTATGCAATGGATTATATAGAAAATGAAATATCAGATTCTGCGGATACCATAGTTAATTCAGATGGAATAGAGATAAAAAGATATAGATATAATTCTTTTTTGAGTGAAAAATCAAATCATACAATATCTAAAGTAAATGAAATAATATATAAAAAAGTAAAATATGGAGATAAATATGAAATACGGAGAATATCTAAAGATATTTTAAATTCAACATATTATGGAAATAATTTGTTGATAAAAGATTTAGATTCTTTTGAAGTGGAAAGTTTTGATAATTACTTAGTTTTAAGATTTTCTTTTAATGGAAAAGAGTATAGTAAATATATTTTTTTTAAGAATAAGAAATTTAAATATTTGACAGGAGAAAATTGATATGAAACGTAAATCTTATATTATGCCAATTAGTTTATTGATATTTTCTTTAGTTGTAGTTACATTTTTATCAATTTATCATAGAACACTTAATACAAATAATCATAAAATTTCAAAAGAGAAATCTATTTCCAGAAAGTTAGAAGAGATAAGTATAGAAGAAATTCTAAGTACAAAGACTACGTTAAATTTTATAAATAGTAAATTAAATAATAGAGAAAATTTTTCTTTAAATATTAATATGAAAGAATTATTAAAAGTTAATAATATTGATGATTATTCTAAAAAATTTGAAAATTACAGTTTAACCCTAAATAGTAAAAAAATCAAGAAAAAAATAAACTTTAATAATAAAATGAATGGTGATATGTCGTATAATGTAAATCAATATGAAATTTTTATTGAGGTAAAGAATAATAATGAATTAGTTGAATATAAGATTGTCGATAAAAATAGAATAGAAAATTTTTTATTTGATTTGCAGTTAAAAAAATTTATTGATGGAAATACTAATATATTAAGTGATAATTTTTTCTTTGACATAAATAAAGGTTTTTCTAAATTGTATGATAGAATTTTTAGCAATGAAATTCAAAGTACCTATTCTGATGATTTAAGAATATATGACTATAAAGATAAAATATGCTTTATGTATAATGAACAATATCTAAAATTGCTAAGTAAATATTTAGAAGAAAAAGGTATTGAATTTAAAAATAATAATCTTAATTTATGTGATATAGATAACTTGAAAAATTGTTCAAGAGATGAGTTCATTAAAACATTTCTATTAGAAAGTTCAGATTATATTAAAGATTATAAATATAATGTGATAAATATAGATGTTAAAAATAAACTATTTTTTGATTTAAATAAAGAATTAGATATTTATAGTAATATTAAAATTTATAATTTAAGTAAAATTATAGTTATTAATAAGAAGCCTAAAGTTCAAGGAGTTTTTGTTAATAATTCAGATAAAGATATGTTTGATTTTGCTTTTGAAGGAGTTTTATTTTCAAAAAGTAAGTTAAAAAGTGATTATAAATTTTTACCAGAAGTTTTAGATGTAACTGCAAGATTTATAAAGATAAGCGATGATTTTTACTTAGAGAAAATTGAAAAAAATGATGTTAAGTAGTTTGATTAAATACAATAAATTTGTTATACTATTACTGTTAAAAATGTATTTTTTGGAGGAAAATTTAATGGAAGTTAAAATTATAAATAGAAGTAAAAATGAGAATCCAACTTATGCCACAGAGGGTGCTTCTGGATTTGACTTAAGAGCAAATTTAGATGAAGATTTAATGATTAAACCACTGGAAAGAGTAGCTGTACCAACTGGATTATTTTTAGAAATTCCTTTAGGTTATGAGGGACAAATAAGAGCTAGAAGTGGAATGAGTTTAAAACATGGTATAACAATGGCTAATGGAGTTGGTACAATAGATAGTGATTATAGAGGAGAAATTAAAGTTCTTATAGTTAATCTTTCTGATAAAGAATATGTTATCAAAAATAATGATAGGATTGCTCAAATGATAATTACAAAATATGAGAGAGCAGAGTTTAAACTTGTAGAAGAACTATCTGATACAACTAGAGATAAAGGTG
The DNA here is from genome assembly GCF_035282405.1 of Parvimonas sp. C2. Taxonomy (NCBI): domain Bacteria; kingdom Bacillati; phylum Bacillota; class Tissierellia; order Tissierellales; family Peptoniphilaceae; genus Parvimonas; species Parvimonas sp. C2. The sequence continues at coordinate 118,333 of NZ_JAYKBP010000001.1, read as the reverse complement.
GATTTGGACATACAGGGTATTAGTAGAGGAAAAAATGAATAATAAGAGAAAAACTAGATCGAATACAAAAAAATTAAATATAAATAAAAACGATAAAATTTTAAAAAATGTTATTTTAGGATTATTCTTATTGAATTCTTTTTTTATAATATTTTCTTTTTTTGCGAATACTGGATTTTTGGGAAATTTTATTAAAAATATTTTTCATACTTTATTTGGAGGGACGTATTTTATTTTCTTATTAATTACGGAAATAATATATATAGTAGTTCTTCTTGGGAAATTAAATAAAAAGAATAGAAACCGTAGTATTATGGCTTTATTGTTATTTTTTAACTATATGGCTATTGTTGACTTAGCAATTAATTCTTCAAATATTATCTCAGTTAAATTAGAAATTGCTAAAAATACAGCACCAAAAGGAAGTGGATATATAGGAGCTATATTTGGATATTTTTACAATACTATGATTGGAGTAATAGGGCTTTATATCTTTACTTTTATTATAGGGTTGTTTTTAGTATTGTCATTTTTAGATATAACTTTTTTTGATTTCTTAAAAATTGTTAAATTTAATATTTTAAAAGCTTTTGAAAAAATTAGTGAAAAGTATTCTGAGTATAAAGAAAAAAAAGAAATAAAAAAAGCTGGAGATATACAAAATGATAATGAAACTTTAGCAATTGTTGAAAATATTGATAATTTAGAAGAAAGTGAAATTGTTGTTTTAGATCATAATGATAATATTAACCAAGATACAGAAATAGAAATTGAAGAAATAGAAAAAGAAAAAGAAGAAATATTAGATAGTTTTAATTTATTTCCTGATGAGAATTCAGAAAAAGGTAAATCAAAGTCAAAAAAATCTGAAATAAAAACAGATAATTTAGATATAAATATGAATGGTTCGGATGTAAAAAAAATAGAGTATAAAATACCTCCTTTAAATTTATTAAAAGGTAGTAAAACTAAAGAAACAGAATCAGAACAAACCTTAAAACAAAGAGCAAAAAAAATAGAATCAACTTTAAAAAGTTTTGGCGTAGGAGCAAAAGTTGTTAGAATTAATAAAGGACCTACAGTAACTTGTTTTGAATTACAACCAGATATGGGAGTTAAGGTAAATAAAATAGTAAATTTGGCTGATGATTTATCTTTAGCATTGGCTTCTTCAGACATAAGAATAGAAGCACCTATTCCGGGTAAGTCAGTAATTGGAATTGAAGTTGCAAATACTCTAAAGGAGAATGTATCTCTAAAAGAGATATTATCTTCAAAAGAGTATCAAAATTGCACATCCAAGATGCCAATGGCTCTTGGAAAAACAATATCTGGAGAAATTATAGTTTCTTCAATAGATAAAATGCCTCATATGTTAATTGCAGGAGCAACTGGGTCTGGGAAATCGGTTTGTATCAATACTTTAATTATGAGTATTCTGTACAAATCTTCACCAGAAGAAGTGAAAATGATTTTGATTGATCCAAAGGTAGTAGAACTTAAAATCTATAATAAAATTCCTCATTTAGCTATTCCAGTAGTTACAGATTCTAAGAAAGCTAGTGCCGCTTTAAACTGGGCTGTAAGAGAAATGGAACGACGTTACAGTTTATTCTCTGATAATCAAGTTAGAGATATTAAAGGATATAATGAAAAACAAAAAACTGATGAATTAGAAAAATTACCTTATCTAGTTATAGTAATAGATGAATTATCAGATTTAATGATGGTGAGTGCAAATGAAGTAGAATCTTATATTTGTAGACTTGCACAAATGGCTAGAGCTTGTGGAATTCATTTGATAGTTGCTACTCAAAGACCTTCAGTTGATGTAATAACAGGAACAATAAAGGCGAATATTCCATCAAGAATTTCATTCCAAGTTTCTTCACAGATTGATTCAAGAACAATTCTAGACTCTTCTGGTGCAGAAACATTATTAGGAAAAGGAGATATGTTGTTTAATCCTTCTGGGCTATCGAAACCTATTAGAATTCAAGGCTGTTTTGTTTCAGATGGTGAAGTTGAAGCAGTAGTTAATAATATTAAAGAGCAAACTCAAGAAGTTTTTTATGATGAAGAAATAATTAAAAATATTGAATTAGAAGTTTCAAATATGGATAGTGAAGATGATGAGGTTGATGACTTATTTTATGATGCAGTTAAAATTGTTTTAGAAGAAAATTCTGCATCGATATCACTATTACAACGTAAAATGAAAATTGGATATGCTAGAGCTGGAAGAATCATTGATGAAATGGAAAGTAGAATGATAGTAGGTAAACAAGAGGGAAGTAAACCTAGAAAAATTTTAGTTGGTTTTGATTATTTGGACAAATTGAAAGGGGATAGCGATGAATATAGCAAATAAATTAACTTTATTTAGAATATTTTTAGTACCGGTTTTTATAGTATGTTTGTTAGTTTTTGGAATAAATAATATTTTAGGTTTTTTAATTTTTACTATCGCCTCATTAACAGACATGTTAGATGGTTATTTAGCTAGAAGTCGTAACTTAGTTACTACCTTTGGAAAATTTATGGATCCCTTAGCAGATAAAATACTGGCTTGTTCTGCTCTAGTTATGCTTGTACAGTTTGGTAAGGTTGAGGCATGGATGGTATGTATTGTACTTGCCAGAGAATTTATAATTTCAGGATTCAGATTAGTAGCTGCATCTAATGGAATAGTTATATCAGCTAGTATTTATGGAAAAATTAAAACTATTACGCAACTTTTTGCAATAAGTTTTATTCTTTTAAATTCTACAGAAATAATTAATATACCATTTAATTTAGATATTTTACTTTGGTATATATCTGTTATATTCACAGTTATTTCTGCAGTAGATTATATTTGGAAAAATATAAAAGTTTTAGACTTAAAAAATATATAATTATAGGAGGATATGATGGCTATTAAAAAAACAGATAAATTTGAAAGAATTGAAGATAAGAATGAAAGAAAAAAAGCTTTATCTATTGCTCTTGAAAAAATTGAGAAAGATTTTGGAAAAGGGATAATAATGAGAATGGGAGACGCTCCTAAAGTGAATATAGAGTCCATAAGCACTGGAGCAATGAACTTAGATATTGCACTTGGGATTGGTGGAATACCAAAAGGAAGGATTGTTGAAATCTATGGTCCAGAATCTTCTGGGAAAACCACATTAACATTGCATATAATAGCTGAATCACAAAAAGCTGGAGGAGTGGCAGCTTTTATTGATGCTGAACATGCATTAGATCCGGAATATGCGAGAAAACTAGGCGTAGATGTAGATAATTTACTTATATCCCAACCGGATACTGGTGAACAAGCATTAGCTATTGTTGAGGCTTTAGTTAGAAGCTCTGGGATTGATTTGGTAATAGTAGATTCTGTTGCGGCACTTGTTCCTAGAGCTGAAATAGAAGGAAATATGGGAGATTCTCATATGGGATTACATGCTAGACTTATGAGTCAAGCTTTGAGAAAATTAGCTGGTATAATTTCAAAATCAAACACAACGGTTGTATTTATTAATCAATTAAGATCCAATATTTCAACTAATCCTTATGCAGGTGGTGGTCCAGCTGAAACTACAACAGGAGGTAGAGCGTTAAAATTTTATGCAAGTGTTAGAATTGATATAAGACGTGCTGAGCAGTTAAAACAAGCAGATGGTGAACCTTATGGTGCAAAAACTAAAGTAAAAGTTGTTAAAAATAAAATGGCACCTCCTTTTAAAACTTGTGAATTTGATATTATATTTGGTGAAGGAATATCAAAACTTGGAATTATAGTGGATATGGCAGCTGATAAAAATATTATAAAAAAATCAGGAGCATGGTATAGTTGTGGAGATATTAAACTTGGACAAGGAAAAGAAAAAGCTAAAGTTTATTTAGAAGAACATCCTGCATTTTTAGAAGAAATAAAAGAAAAAATATATGAATCTTATGGAATTGAATATGAAAAGCAAGATGTTCCAGAAGAAATTGAAACAACAAATTTGGTTGATGACGAAATCGAAGACTCAGAAGAATTGTTGTTAGATGATTTAATTATTGAATAGAAATTATATTAAAGATGAGATTAATTACTCATCTTTTTATATATGTATAAAGTAAGATGATTTTTATTTATTATTATGATATAATAAGTCTAGTTTAATCCCAAATCATAAAAATATATTACAATTTTTATTATAATATATTATTTAGTTTATGGAGGTTTTTTATGAAAATAGATTTATTAAAAAACAGTTTTGTTAATATTTCTAAAAATATATATGATTCTGATTTTATTAATTTGGCAAAGATAAACAATGAAAAAATATGTTTTGATGATAACACATTATTTCTTTCTAAAAGTAGTAAAGATAAATTGAATTCTCAACCTATAGAAAATAATAGAGAATGTATTTATATTTTTAAATATTTTAACTCTTATGGTTTACTTGCAGATTTACCTATTGAAGAGTATATTTCAGAAAAAATAAAATGTCATGAATTAGTTTTACCAGATGTTATTCAAGGAATGATTGCAAACTATCATATCTATAATGCTGAAACTGCTCCAGTTTTCATTGTACATAAAGAAGAAATTGATTACAAAAAAATTCTTGAAAATAAAAAGTATACAAAAGAGTATCATTTTGATAATATTGATTTATATGTTTATTTTGACAATGAAGCTAAGGAAATTATAGAAAATTTTTCAAGTGTTAAACAAATGTATGTAGCTGATGGACATCACAGATTATATACCTCTTCTATGTTAAAAGATAAAGATAGTGTTTTTTCTTGTTTTTTAAGCTTTTCTCAAGTCACAATCTCTCCTATACATAGAGTTATTAGAAATATTGACGCTACTTCTTTTGAGAAAGCAAAGTTATTTATGGACAGTTTTTTGGAAGTTTTTGATGATGGAGAGTTGAAAAAGGGTTTTGTCAGAATATCATATCAAGATGATTCTTTCCTTGTAAAGTTAAAAGATACAGAAAATGATTTATTTTGGAACAATGATGTATATAGAATGAATACTCAAATTATTTCAACAGCTTTTAGAATTTTAAACTTTTCAAATGTTGAATATATTGGAGATAATGAGATTTTATTTGCTAAGAAAAATCTTGGAAAAAATGATGTATTAATTGAACTTTGTCCATTAGATGTTGATGAATTTATGGAATTAGCTAATGAAGTTTGTATACTACCACCAAAATCTACATTTTTTATTCCAAAATTCCCATCATTTTTAGTATTTAAAAAGTATAAATAGGAGGTGCTTAAATGCAAGCAGTTATATTAGCCGCTGGTCTTGGTAGCAGATTAAAAAAATTAACTGAAAATAATACAAAATCTATGGTAGAGGTGGATGGTATTTCTCTAATGGAGAGGATGTTAAGGATATTAGATAAAAAATCTCTTTCAAATATAGTTGTTGTTACAGGATATAAGAGTGAATTTTTTATTAATTATATAAAATCTTTAAATATAAATACTAAATTGACTTTTATAAATAATGAAATTTATGATAAAACTAATAATATTTATTCGATGTTTCTTGCTAAAAATGAAATGGTTAAAGAAGATAGTATTTTATTAGAATCAGATTTAATATTTGATGATAAAATGATTACAGAAGTCATTGATGATAAACGTAAAAATTTAGCTTTAGTTGCAAAATATGAACGTTGGATGGATGGAACTTGTCTAAAGATAAATGATGATGAACAAATATTAGATTTTATCTCGGGAAAAGATTTTAATTTTAAAGAAGCATATGATTACTATAAAACTATAAATATATATAAATTTTCAAAAGAATTTTCTAAAAATATATATTTTCCTTTTTTAGAGGCATATATGAGTGCAAACGGAAAAAATGATTATTATGAAGCTGTTTTAAAGATAATTATTGATTTAGGAAAGAATCATATATATGCAAAAGTAATTTCAGATGATATTAGATGGTATGAAATTGATGATGAGCAAGATCTTGATATTGCTTCTTCAATTTTTTCTGATGGAGATAAAAAGCTAGAAAAATATCAAATAAGGTATGGTGGATATTGGAGATATCCTAAACTATTAGATTTTTGTTATCTAGTAAATCCATATTTTCCACCTAAGAAGATGATAAATGAATTGAAATATAATTTCAAAGTTTTACTTGAACAATATCCATCAGGACTTAATGTCAATTCTAGTCTTGTAGCAAAAATTTTTGATATAAAAAAAGAAAATATTGTTGTTGGAAACGGAGCTGCTGAACTAATAAAATCGCTAATCGAAAAAATTGATGGAAATATTGGATTTATCAGACCAACTTTTGAAGAATATCCTAATAGACATAATAGTGAAAAGTCAATAGTTTTCATTCCAAAAAATGATAATTTTTCATATACAGCTAAGGATTTAATTGAATTTTATTCTGACAAAGATATAGAAGCGTTAGTTTTGATAAATCCTGATAATCCTACTGGTAATTATATTTGTAAAAAAGATGTTCTTGATTTGATTGAATGGGCTAGAGATAAAAAAATTAAATTTATCTTAGATGAGAGTTTTGTTGACTTTGCAGAAGAAGAAAATTCAACATTTTTAGATGATAAGTTATTAAATTTATATGAAGATTTTATTGTAGTAAAAAGTATTTCAAAATCTTATGGAGTTCCAGGCCTTCGTCTTGGAATTGTTGCAACTTCGAATTCGAATTTAATTTCTATGATTAAAAAAGATGTTTCAATTTGGAATATAAATTCATTTGGGGAATATTATCTTCAAATTTATGACAAATATAAAAAAGCATATACTCATGCATTAACAGAAATTAAAAATGCTAGAAAGATATTTTTAGATAAATTAAATAAAATTGAAGAATTCAGAGTAATACCATCTCAAGCAAATTATTTTACTATTGAATTGAATAAGGGAAATTCTAAAGAGTTTTGTGCCAAAATGCTAGATCATTATAATATTTTTATAAAAGATTTAACTTCAAAAATAAATTTAGAAAATAGAGAATTTATCAGAGTAGCAGTAAGAAATACTGAGGATAATGAATTATTTATTTTGGCAGTAAAAGAATATTTAGATACTAATTAACATATTAATAATAAAGCAGTAAATTTTAATAAATTAACAAATTTACTGTTTTTTATTGTGAACATTAATAATTGCTAGTATTATATAGTAGAAAACTATATTTAAGGTTATTACTAAATAATATATTAAAAGTGAGTTATTATAATAAAAAATTTGTATAAAAGTTATAAATATGATATACTGAAGTGTGTTATTATTGGAGGTAATTATGAAAATAATAGTAGATTTATTAGGATCAGATAAAGGTGCTGAAACAATTTTTAATGGAGTCATAGAAACAAGTAAATTACTTAAAGATTTGTCTTTTGTAGTTATTGGTCCAAAAGAAATAGTAGATAAATTTAATGTTGATAGTGATTTAAAAAATAGATTAGAAATAATTGATACAAATGAATATATATTAAATACGGAAGAACCAACTTTTGCAGTGAGAAGGAAGAAAGATGCCTCAATAGTATTAGGAATGAAACTATTAGATAAAGGAGAGGCAGACGGATTAATTTCATTTGGAAGTACTGGAGCAGTTCTTGTCTCAGGACTTCTTATTGCAAAAAGAATGGAAAATGTTGAAAGACCTGCTTTAACCATTACATTACCCACTAATAAAGATAAAATGATATTATTAGATATTGGTGCGAATATAGAATGTACTGTTGAAATATTAAAGCAATTTGCGATAATGGGAAATATATACGCTAAAGAAATATTAAATAAAGAAAGCCCAAAAGTAGCATTGTTAAATATAGGAAGTGAAAATGGTAAAGGCACTAAAATTTTAAAAGAAACTTATTCTGTTTTAGAAGATGAGGACATGAACTTTGTTGGGAATGTTGAATCTAGAGATATTTTTAATGGTGAAGTTGATGTAGTAGTATGTGATGGATTTCATGGAAATGTTTTGCTTAAGACTATTGAAGGTTCTGTTAAATTCATCTTAACTAATATGAAAAAAACTTTAATGTCTTCATTTTTAGGAAAGATTGGAGGTCTTTTAATAAAGTCTCCTATGACAAAATTAAAAAAGACTTTAGACTATAAAGAGTATGGTGCTTGTCCTATGTTAGGATTAAAAAAAGTTGTATTTAAAGGACATGGTAGTAGTGATGAAAGAGCAGTTGTTTCAGGTATAATTTCAATGGTTGATTATATAAATAAAGATATAAATACAAAAATTGAAGCAAAAATTGAGAGAGGAGAATAATGATGGTTTTTGAAAAGGTAAAAGAATTTTTACAAAATGCTTTTAAAGGGAAAGAAATAAATTTAGATACTAGATTTAGAGAAGATTTACAAGCAGATTCTATTAAAGTTCTAAGTGTTATCATGGATATTGAAGATGAATATAATCTTGAGTTAGATGAAGATACTATTCGTTCAATTATTACAGTTAGAGATTTAGTGGAATATATTGAAAAAAATATCTAAGGGGTAATTTTTTATGATTACTAAAGAAAGAAAAGAATTGCTTGAAGAACTTATGAATTCAATAGGATATAAATTTAAAGATTTAGATTTATTAAATTTAGCTTTTGTTCATAGATCATATCTTAATGAGTATAAAGATGTTAAAATTTCTAATGAAAGACTTGAATTTTTAGGAGATGTCGTATTAGGTTTTATTGTTAGTGTTGAATTATATGAACAGTTTCCAAATTCTGATGAAGGATATTTAACTAAAATTAGAAGTAAAGTAGTCTGTGAAGAGTCTTTTTCTTACGCTGCAAGAACTTTTAATTTAGGAAAATATCTTTTATTAGGAAAAGGTGAAGATAATTTTGGTGGCAGAGACAGGAATAGTATATTAGCAGATACTTTTGAAGCTCTCTTTGGAGCATTATACCTTGACGGAGGTATGGAAATAGTTACTGAAATTGCTAATAAATATTTTTTTGATACTGTAGTTTATAAAATTAATAAAAATATTTTTATAAAAGACTATAAGAGTTATTTACAAGAATATTTTCATAAAAATTCTACAACTAAAATCTGTTATACACTTGTTGCTGAACGCGGTCCAGATCATGATAAAGAATTTGATATGTGTGTAAACATTGATGATATTATCAAAGGTTACGGAACCGGAAAAAATAAAAAACAAGCCGAACAACAAGCAGCAAGAGATGCCTTAATAAAAAGTGGAGCTATAAGTGAATAAGTGTAATATAATTCCAATTTTTGTTCCACATATGGGATGTCCTCACGATTGTATATTTTGTAATCAAAGAAAGATAACAAATTTCAAAGATGCTCTAGATGAATTTGATATACGTAAAAATATAGAAAACTATATCTCATATTTTAAGAATAAAACTATTCCAATAGAAATTGCCTTTTATGGAGGTAGTTTTACAGGCCTAGACAAGAATTTAATGATTAGTTACCTTGAAATAGCAAATGATTATATTGATAGAGGATTTGTAAATTCTATAAGAATATCAACGAGGCCAGATTACATTAGTAAAGAAATTCTTGATATTTTAATCAAATATAAAGTTCAGACAATTGAATTAGGAGTCCAATCTATGACTCAGAGTACTTTGGATTTAAATAACAGAGGTCATAATGTAGAATGTGTTTATGAGTCATCTTCACTTATAAAAAAATATAAGATTAAATTAGGATTACAAATGATGGTAGGACTCTATGGAGATACTATAGATACAGTAATTAATACCGCTTTTGAATTATGCAAAATAAAGCCGGACTTTGTTAGAGTTTATCCTACACTTACTATAAGAGATACAGAATTGGAAAGACTTTACTATTCTAAAGAATATATGCCAATGAGTCTTGAAGATTCTATTTATTTGTGTAAACATATTTATATACTTTTTAAATATTATAGTATACCTATAATCCGACTTGGATTACAAAGTAGTGATAATATTTCAGAAGATGGAGATGTTGTTGCTGGACCATATCATCCCGCTTTTAGAGAACTTGTTGAAAGTTCAATTTATAAAGATTTTATAGAGTATTATATAAGTTTTTTTGATATTAAAAATGATTTTATTCTTGAGTGTAATAATTCAGAAATTTCAAAAATTATAGGGAATAAACGATTAAATATAAAATATTTTAAAGAAAAATATAATATTAATATAAGAATAAAAACTCTTACTTTAGAGAAAAATATTTTAATATTTAATAAAAATATAGTTTATATAAATGATTTTATAGATTATTATTTTAATAAAAATATTTTAAGGAGAATTGATGAGACTTAAGAGTATTGAAATAAATGGTTTTAAATCATTTGCTGATAAAATAAAATTGGATTTTGAGACTAATATCACCGCGATAATAGGACCTAATGGAAGTGGAAAAAGTAATGTTGCTGATGCTATTAGATGGGTTTTAGGAGAACAAAGCGCTAAGACTTTAAGAGGAAGCAAAATGGAAGATGTTATTTTTTCTGGGACAGATAATAAAATTAAAAAAAATTATTCTACTGTTAGTATAACTTTTGATAATTCAGATAATGTAATACCTATTGATTTTAAGGAAGTTACAATTTCAAGAAAGTTATATAGAACTGGAGAAAGTGATTATTTTATAAACAAATCAAATGTTAGATTAAAAGAGGTTAGAGAATTATTTTTAGATACCGGAATAGGAAGAGAAGGTTATTCAATAATTGGTCAAGGAAGAATCGAAGAAATAATAAACGGGAAATCTGAGGATAGACGTGCCATTTTTGAAGAAGCTTCAGGTATTTCTAAAATTAAGTATCAAAAGAATGAGTCCCAAAAGAAGTTATTCAGAGCAAAAGATAATTTAACAAGACTGAGAGATATAATTATCCAAAATGAAAATAGATATGGTTTTTTAAAAGGACAATCTACTAAGGCTAAAAAAGGTATTGCATTATTAGAGAATATTGAAAAAGCCGAATTTTCTATTTCATATAAAGATTATAACAATTTAAATAGTAATTTTAATAAATATTCTGAAAATTTAGAAATTAATAAAGAAGAAATAATTGATATAAATAAAGAATTTGAAGAAGTAAAATTAAAAATTGCTCCATTAAAAGAGGAACTAAATAATATAACTAATATAATTGAAAAAGATTCCACTGAATTAAATAAATTAACCCATAAAAAGAATGATATAACTAATAAGAAAGATATCTTAATTGAAAGAAATAAGTTTATTAAATTAAACAATGACCAATCTTTAAATTTAAAACAAGAGTATATTGATAATTTAGAAAAAATAAATCTTGAAATTTCAGATCAAGAGAATAAAATTTCTGAAAAAGGTTTGATTTTAAAAAAATATCATGATGCTAAAAATGAGGTTAAGAGTAAATTGTTAAAAAATAAAGAACTCTTAGATTCAAAGGTTCAAATTATAGATAAATTTATTCTTGAAAAAGAGGAAATTGAAAATATAATTAATGATTTAGAAACCGAAAAAAGAGCTAATGAAATTATAACTGATAGTATAAATAAAAAAATCGAAGAAAATACTGAAGAAGTTGCTAAATTAAATATTGAAAAAGAAAGTATAGAAAAGAAATTATCTGAAAATAAATTACTTTTAGAATCAAATAGTCAAAAAGTACAAAATATTGATTTAACTATCCTTGAAAAGAGACAACTTATATCAGAATTAGAAAATGAGCTTATTTCTTTAAATAATCAGATTTCTAATATAAATAATGAGATAAATTATAAAAATAAAGAAGTTATTATGTTAAAAAACTATATTAGAAATTATGAAGGGTATGGGAAATCAGTTCAAGACTTATTTAAACTTTGTGAAAAAGAAACTGAATTAAAATCAATGATTTGTGGAACTTTGGGAGAACTTATTTCTGTTGAAGAAAAGTATAAAAAGGCAATTGATACTGTTTTGTCTTCAAATTTACAAGGTATTGTTGTTCATAATGATTTAGAAGCTAAAAAAATAATTGAGAAAATTAAAACTAATAAAATTGGAAGACTAAATTTCTTTCCTATTTCAAAAATATTATCTAAAAAGGAACGTAGTAATATTACAGATTCTGACATATTATCCTTTGCTAATGATGTAATAACTTGTAATGATGATTATAGAAATATAGTTAATTATTTCTTGGCAAATACTGTAATATGCGAAAATATGGATATTGCTATAAAACTATCTAATAAATTTAAAAACAAATATAGAATAGTTACGCTAGATGGTGACGTTATAAATAGTTGGGGTTCCATTTCTGGTGGCTATAAATCAAGTAAGAACTCATTTTCTATAATAGGTAGAAAACAACAATTAGAGAATGCTTTATCAGATATTAAAGCTTTAGAAATTAGTTTGAGTAATAATCAAAATAGAATTTCGGAAATAAAAACTGATTTACAGCTAAATAAAGAAAAATTAGATAATTTGAAAAATGAAAAAGAAAATGCAAAATTAAAAATTGATTCTTTACAAAAACTTATCTATTTAAATGAATTTGATATTAGTAAAATTTCTGAAAAAATTGATGAAATTGATAGTTATAAAGAAAATCATCAAGGTTTTACTCCAGACAAAGAAAAAGAGTTGCTTATTTATAAGGAAAAGAGTATCCTTATAGATGATGAAATTAATAAATACAATTTAGAAATAAATGAATTAAAGAATTTTATCTTAGAGTTGGAAAAAGAAGAAATTGTTGTAATAAATAATTTAGATTCAATTGAGAGAGATATAAATATTTTAGGTAATTCAAAAAATATTTTATTAGAAAACAAGAATTCTAATGAAGGTAAACTTAATCTAAAGGAAACAGAGTTAATAGAATTTGAGCTACAATTAAAAAATAATTTATCTGAAATAGAATTGATAAAAAAACTTAATGAGGATTTAGATACTAAAATTGAGGAATTAACTAATTCAATTGGCTTTAATATTGATTTAAAGAAAAAATTGATATTAGATAATGAAGAAATTTCAAAAAGATATTCTGAATTAAGCGAAAAATCTTTAACTTTAGAAAAAGAAATTGAGAAAAATGAACTTAGGATATCAAATTTAAAAGATCAATTTTCAAATTTAATCAATAGACTTTGTGATGAATATTCTTTAAATTTGGAAGATTGTGAAAGAAAAATGGAATTATATAAGAGTGAGCATTTTACTAAAGAAGAATTAAAAAGATTAAAAGAAGATTTAAGAGAATTAGGTTCTTTTAGTTATGATTCCATAGAAGAGTTTGAAAAAGTAAAAACTGAACTTGAATTTCAAAGAAATCAAGAAGTTGATTTACAGAATTCTATAGAAGACATAAATAAAATTATATTAAAATTAGAAAACACAATGAAAAAGACTTTTATTAACGAATTTAAAAGTATTAATGAAAATTTTTCAAATATTTTCAAAATTTTATTTAATGGTGGTGAAGCTAGACTTGAGCTTGATAGCGAAGATATTTTAAATTGTGGAATAGATATTATAGCTAAACCTGTAGGTAAAAAGATGCAGACTTTATCTTTAATGTCTGGAGGAGAAAAATCACTAACAGCAGTAGCACTATTATTTGCAATTTTTGAAACAAGACCATCACCTTTCTGTATTTTAGATGAAGTTGATGCTGCGTTAGATGATTCTAATATATTAAGATATGTTGAATATTTGAAGAATTATTTAACAGAAATTCAATTTATAATGATAACTCATAGAAAACCTACTATGGAAATGGCAGATATGATTTATGGTGTAACTATGGAGCAAAAAGGAGTTAGTAAAATAGTTTCTATGACTTTTAATAAGGAGAAGGAATAATATGTTTAATTTTTTTGGAAAGAAAAAAGAAGATAATGAATTAGAAGAAGTTGTTGAAAAAAAACAGAGTTTTTTTGAAAGACTAAAAAAAGGCTTAACAAATACAAGAAATAATTTATCAAGTAAGATAGATAATTTACTATCTATGTCAAAAAAAATTGATGAAGAATTATTTGAAGAATTAGAGTATATTTTAGTTTCTGCTGATATTGGTGCAAATGTTACAATGGAACTAATAGATGATTTAAAAGAAATTGTAAAAAAGGAAAAAATTACTGAGCCGTCTTTAATTAAAGACAAATTAATTGAGCTTATGAATTCAAAATTAGCTTCAAAAGATTTGAATCATGATTTCAATATTGTAGATGGTGTACCAACAATTATACTGGTTGTTGGAGTAAATGGAGTTGGAAAAACAACATCTATAGGAAAATTAGCAAATAAATTTAAATCAAAAGGTAAGAGTGTAATGCTTGTTGCTGCAGATACTTTTAGAGCAGCAGCAACTGAACAACTTACTGAATGGGCTAATAGATCAGGTGTTCCAATAATTTCAAATGAAGAAGGGGCTGATCCAGCATCTGTTGTATATGATGGAATTCAAAGTGCAAAAAGTAAAAATATAGATATTCTAATTTGTGATACCGCTGGAAGACTTCATAATAAGAAAAATTTAATGAATGAGTTGAATAAAATTGCTAGAGTAATAGATAGAGAATATCCTGAAGCAAATAAGGAAGTAACACTTGTTCTTGATGCAACAACTGGACAAAATGCTATTACTCAAGCTAAAGAATTTAGGGAAACAGCAAATATTGATGGTGTAATTTTAACAAAATTAGATGGAACTGCTAAAGGTGGTGTTGTTTTCACAATTCAACTTGAAATGGAAATTCCGGTTAAACAAATAGGAATTGGAGAACAAATAGATGATTTGCAAGATTATAATAATGAAGACTTTGTAAATGCAATATTTAATTAAAAAAATTAACGTTGAAAAATACGTTAATTTTTTTTAAAAATTTTTTAATAAAAGTATTGACAAATATGTATTTAATGATATAATATAAAGGTCAAGAAAAAAACTTGACCCATTTAAGAGGTGATTATGGAAAAAATAGTTGAGATAGCTGTTCTATTTGATTATTATGGTAAACTTCTTAGCGAGAAGCAATATAATGTTGTTGATCAACATTGTAATGAAGATTTATCTCTTAGGGAAATTGCTGAATTAAATGGAATTTCTAAACAAGGTATATCAGATATTTTAAGTAGAGCAGAAAAAAAATTAAGATTCTATGAAGATGAATTAAAATTAATTTCTAAATTCGATAAAATAAATAGTAGTCTAAAAGAAATTAATTTATTAATTGAAAATTCAAAAATAGAAGATTCCTCTTTGCTTAATATCCTGGATATTATTCAAAAGAAAAATAATGAAATTATAGAAAATGATTTATAGGAAGTGATGGGAATGATATTTGAGAATTTATCTGAAAAACTTCAAGGAGCATTGAATAAATTAAGAGGTAAGGGAAAATTATCTGAAAAAGATGTAGACCTTGCAATGAGAGAAGTTAAACTTGCACTTTTAGAATCTGATGTAAATTTCAAAGTTGTTAAACAGTTTATAAATAATGTAAAAGAAAGAGCAATTGGCAAGGAAGTTATGGAGAGCTTAACTCCTGCACAACAAGTTATTAAAATTGTAAATGAAGAACTTACTGCTCTTATGGGGAAAAAAGAAGAGAAAATTCAAATTGACTCTAATCCTCCGACTGTTATTATGCTTTGTGGTTTACAAGGTGCAGGAAAAACTACACATGCTGGAAAACTTGCTAGATACTTTTTAAAACAAAATAAAAGACCTCTACTAGTAGCATGTGATGTTTATAGACCAGCAGCAATAAAGCAATTGCAAGTTGTTGGTAAATCAGTTGATGTTCCAGTATTTACTATTGATGATTGTAAAGATGTTACTAAAATAGCAAATGAATCAATTAAATTTGCCAATTCTAATTCAAAAGATATAGTTATTTTAGATACTGCTGGTAGACTACATATAGATGATGTACTTATGGAAGAATTAAAATCTATTAAATCATCAGTTAGTCCTATCGAAATTTTATTAGTAGTAGATTCTATGACAGGACAAGATGCTGTTAATGTTGCTGAAAGTTTTAATAATGAATTAGATATTACCGGAGTGATAATGACTAAATTAGACGGAGATGCTAGAGGTGGAGCTGCTTTATCTATTAAGGCTATCACAGGAAAACCTATTAAATTTATAGGTGTAGGTGAAAAGCTGGATGATTTAGAACAATTTTATCCTGATAGAATGGCATCAAGAATTTTAGGAATGGGAGATATTCTATCCGTAATAGATAAAGTTCAGAAGCAATTTGACTTGAAGCAAACAAAAGAACTTGAAGAAAAAATTAGAAAGCAAAGTTTTACATTGGATGATTTTTTAAGTCAAATGCAACAGGTTAGAAATATGGGACCATTACAGGATTTGCTTTCTATGATGCCTGGTGTAAACTCTAAAATGCTAAAAGATGTTAACATTGATGAAAAAGAACTTGACAAAATTGAAGCGATGATTTTATCAATGACAAAAAAAGAAAGAGAAAATCCAGATATTATTGACAATTCTAGAAAGCAAAGAATTGTAAAAGGTTCAGGAACTAGTATTACAAATCTTAATAAATTGCTTAAGCAATTTAAAGATAGTAAAAAAATGATGAAAAAAATGCAAGACATGACAAAAGGAGCTAAGAAAAAAGGCAAATTTGGTTTACCTTTTTTTAAATAAATTTTAAGGAGGACAATATGGCAGTTAAAATTAGATTAAAGAGAATGGGTTCAAAGAAAAAGCCATTTTATAGAATAGTTGTTGCCGATTCAAGAGCACCAAGAGATGGTAAATTTATCGAGGAAATTGGATATTATAATCCACTAACAGAATCAAAAGAAATTAAAGTTGATGCTGAAAAGGTAAATACTTGGATTAAAAATGGTGCAAAACCAACTGATACGGTAAATAGATTATTTAAAAATAATAATATATATTCTGAGAATAAGTAAGGACTGTATATATGAAAGAATTAGTTGAATTTATAGTAAAATCTTTAGTTGATAATCCTGAAAAATTAGTTATAACTACTGAAGAAGAAGGAGAAGTATTGAAGATTTTTATTAAGGCAGATGAAAATGATATTGGTAAAATTATAGGTAAGCAAGGTAAAATTGCTAAAGCTATTAGAACAATTGTTAGATCTTCTGCAATGAAGTTAGGTAAAAAGGTAATAATAGAAATAAATTAGTATTATGGAATTTATTGAAGTTGCAAAAATTATAAATGTTCATGGAATTAAAGGTACTGTAAAAATTTATTTATTAACTTTTGATATTGATAGATTTAAAGCTGATTGTACATTTTATATTGATAAAAAAATAACTGTTACAATAAAATCTGTAAAAGAACTAAGTACTGATCTTGCTTTATTAACTTTTAATGAATATGACAATATAAATCAAGTGTTGGAATTTAAAAATAAAGGACTTTTTATTGAAGAAAGTGATTTATTAGCTCTTCCTGAAGATGAGTATTATATATACAAGCTAATAGGAATTGATGTATATAATCAAGATGGTAAATTTATTGGAAAAATAAAAAATGTTTTGACAACATTGGCTAATGATGTTTATGAAATTGATTATAATGGAAAAAATGTATATGTACCAGCAGTAAAAGAGTTTATAAAAGATGTTGATATTAATAAATCAATAATGAAAGTAAATATAATAGATGGTATGTTAAATGATTAAAATTACAATTTTAACTTTGTTTCCAGAGTTTATTGATTCAATAAAAAATTATGGTGTTTTAGGAAAAGCTATTGAAAAGGGAATTATTGAACTTGAAATTTTAAATATCAGAGATTTTTCTAAAGACAAACATAATAAAGTTGATGATGAAATATATGGTGGTGGAGCAGGTATGTTGATGACAGTTCAACCTGTTTTCGATGCTATAAACTTTAGTAAAAAAGATAATTCTAAACTTATATTTCTATCTCCGCAGGGAGAAGTTTTAACACAAAATAAATGTAAAGAGTTATCTAAAAAAGAACATTTAATATTTTTATGTGGACATTATGAAGGTATTGATTCTAGAATTATAAATAATTATGTAGATGAAGAAATTTCTGTAGGCGATTATGTTGTAACAGGAGGAGAAATTCCGGCTATGTTACTTATGGATGCTGTTTGTAGGATGGTGGATGGAGTATTAGGTAATTCAGATAGTGCTTCTACGGATTCGCATTATAATAATTTGTTACAATATGACGTTTTTACAAGGCCTCGAGATTTTAATGGAATTGAAGTTCCAGAAGTTTTACTTAGTGGAAATCACAAAGAGATTGAAAAATGGAGAGAAGAATCTTCATTAGAAAATACAAAGAAAAAAAGACCTGACTTATATGAAAAGTACATTTTAAAAAAGAAATAGGATGTTCCGCTAGTTTATATAAAATAAATTAAGAACATTGATATTAGGAGGAATTATTGTGGATATAATAAAACAAATTGAAAATGAACAATTAAGACAAGAAAAATTTGATTTTAATGTTGGTGATACAGTTGTTATTGGATATAAAATCAAAGAAGGAAACAGAGAAAGAGTTCAAGCTTTTGAAGGAACTGTAATTAAAAAACAAGGAAAAGGATCAAGAGCAACTTTTACTGTAAGAAGAGTATTACAAGGAGTTGGTGTTGAAAGAACATTCCCAATTCATTCACCAAGAATTGAAAGTTTAAAAGTAATTAGACGTGGTAAAGTAAGACGTGCAAAATTATATTACTTAAGAGATAGAGTTGGTAAAGCTTCAAAAGTTAAAGAATTAAAGAAATATTAAAAATTAAGTACCTCGAGTTTTCGAGGTACTAATTTTATAGAAAAGAGGAAAATATGGATTTATTTAAAATGAATTACAATTTATTTTCTAAATTATCAAAACCATTGGCTGAAAGAATGAGACCAAATGATTTATCTTTTTTTATTGGTCAAGATAATATAATAAAAAATAATTCTGTGCTAAAAAACATGATAAAAAATAATAGATTTTCGTCAATGATATTATATGGTCCGCCAGGTTCGGGTAAAACATCACTTGCAAATATTATTTCTAGTAGTACTGATAATTATTTTGTAAAAATTTCTGCGGTTACATCTGGAACAAAGGAAATAAAAGAAATAATTGAACTTGCAAAAGATAATTTATCAATGTATAATAAAAGGACTATATTATTTATAGATGAGATACATAGATTTAATAAAATGCAACAAGATTTTTTATTAGAATTTGTTGAAAAGGGAGATATAGTATTTATTGGTGCAACTACGGAAAATCCTGCTTATGAAGTAAATAACGCTTTATTATCAAGAGTTATTGTTTTTGAATTACAAGCACTCAGTTTTGAAAATTTAAAAGATATAATTGACAATGCTATTTTAAATGATGAAATTTTAAAAAATAAAAAAATAAACTACACCAAAGATGGTATTAGCTATCTAATAAAAATGTCAAATGGAGATGCGAGAACTGCTTTAAATTATCTTGAACTAATTATTGATAATATTGAATCTGAAGATAAAGTTATTTCTGAAGATAAAATCAAGAATATTCTTGATAAGGTAAAAGTATATTATGATAAAAATTCAGATAAACATTATAATTTTATTTCTGCTTTTATAAAATCAATGAGAATTGGAGATCCTGATGCTGTAGTTTATTATTTAGCATCAATGTTAATATCTGGTGAAGATATCAATTTTATTGCTAGAAGAATGATCATTTTTGCATCGGAAGATATTGGAAATGCAAATCCAAATGCATTAATTTTAGCAAATTCTTGTGCAGAATCTGTAAAAAAAATAGGAATGCCTGAAGCAAGGATTATTTTATCACAATGTGCTATTTACCTTGCTTGTAGTGAAAAAAGTAACACATCATACTTAGCTATAGATAAGGCATTAAAATATATTAAAGAAAATGGACTTGAAGAAGTTCCTAGCTTTTTACAAACTTCAAGAACAATCTCTAAGAAAAATGAGGAATACAAGTATCCTCACAACTATGAAAATATGGTTACAGGTCAAGAATATTTACCTGAAAAAATTAAAGATTTAAAATTTTATAATCCAAAAAATATTGGATATGAAAAAAAGTTTTTTGATAAATTAGAGGAGGAATAGAATGTTTTTACTGAAAGATATTTTTGCAAATGAAGAAAATTATATTGATAAAGAAATTGAAGTAGCGGGTTGGATAAAAAATAGTCGTTTTAATAATAATATTGGGTTTATAGAGCTTAATGATGGAACTACATTCAAGAGTATTCAGATTGTTATTGAACCAAAACTAGACAATTTTCAAACTATATCAAAATTACTATTACCTTCTGCAATTATAGTTAAGGGGAAGGTTGTTAAAAGTCTAGGTGGAAAACAAAATTTTGAAATTAATGCTTCTGAAATAGTAATTGAAGGAGAATCCACTGATAAGTATCCTCTTCAAAAGAAAAGACATACATTTGAGTTTTTAAGAACTATACAACATTTAAGACCAAGAACAAATACATTTAATGCCATTTTTAGAGTTAGATCAATTTTAAGCTATGCTCTACATAAGTTCTTTTTTGAAAGAGGATTTGTTTATGCACATACTCCAATTATAACAGCAAGTGATGCAGAAGGTGCTGGAGAAATGTTTAGGGTTACAAATTTAGATATAGATGATCTACCAAGAACAAAAAGTGGAGAAATTGATTTTACTCAAGACTTTTTCTCAAAACCTACAAATTTAACTGTTAGTGGTCAATTAGAAGGCGAAGCATTTGCAATGGCATATAGAAATATTTATACATTTGGACCAACATTTAGAGCTGAAAATTCAAATACTACTAGACATGCAGCTGAATTTTGGATGATTGAACCAGAAATAGCCTTTGCTGATTTAACAGATGTTATTAAATTGTCAGAAGATATGGTTAAATATATTATTAAATTTGTTTTAGAAAATGCACCTGATGAAATGAAGTTTTTTAACGATTTTATAGATAACGGATTGCTCGAAAGATTAAATTCTGTTGTTAATTCAGAATTTAAGGTTATGACATATACTGAAGCAATTGAAATATTAAAATCATCTAAAGAAAATTTCAAATACCCAGTTGAATGGGGAGTTGATTTGAAAACAGAGCATGAAAGATATATCTGTGAAAAAATCGTAAAGGGTCCTGTATTTTTAACAGATTATCCAAAAGAAATTAAAGCGTTCTATATGAGATTGAATGATGATAATAAAACTGTTGCAGCAACAGATATGTTAGTTCCAGGTATAGGAGAACTAATAGGAGGAAGTCAAAGAGAAGAAAGACTTGAAATATTAGAACAAAAAATGAAAGATTCAAATATGAATATTGAAGATTATTCTTGGTATTTAGACTTAAGAAGGTTTGGTGGAACAAAACATGGTGGTTATGGATTAGGATTTGAAAGGATGTTAATGTATCTAACAGGAATGCAAAATATAAGAGACGTATTACCTTTCCCAAGAACAGTTGGTCTATGTGAGTTTTAATATAACAATTTTGTTGAAATGAGGTGCAATTTGCATCTCATTTTTAGTAATTATATGTAAGATAAATCTTATATAACATGATTTTATAAAGAATAGTTATCATAATAATTATATAATATATTAAAAATTTTTAATATATTATATCTTTAGTAATTAAAATTAGATTTTTTTGTAATAATATGTTATAATTATAATGTATTTTTATTTCGTAATTGCAATAATTGAGGTGTGTTATGTTAAAAAATAAAAAAGATATAATTTTAATTGGATGTATGTTTTTAGGATTAACTTTTCTTGGATTTGGTTATAAATATCTAACATTTAATAGCCAGAAAAAAGTTGTAGAAAATATTAATAGTGAGAATAAACAACAGAAGGAAGATGATTCTTCAGAAAACAACAAACAAATCTCTGAAATATATGTACATATTGATGGAGAAGTAAAGAATCCTGGTGTATATAAGATGAAAATAGGAGATAGAGTTAATGACGCAATTCAAGCAGCTGGAGGATTAACTGAAAATGCTGATAAAGGCAGAATAAATTTGGCTACAAAACTAAGAGATGAAATGAAAATACATATTTCAAAAATTGGAGAAACTAATAGTGATTTAAGTAATGAATCAAAAGATGATAACTCTGACGGAAATAATAGTAAATTAATTAATATTAATACTGCAAGTAAAGAAGAGCTTTGTAAATTAACTGGAATAGGGGAGAATAAAGCAAAACTTATAATAGAGTATCGAGAAAAAAAGAAGTTTACTAAAATTGAAGATATTACAAAGGTTTCAGGTATAGGAAAGAAAACTTTTGAAAAGATTAAAAATGATATAACAGTAGATTAGGAGAAATAAATGAAAGATATTGATATAAAAAATATAAAATTGACTTCATATGCAAAAACTTCAGGATGAGCTGCCAAGGTTGGTCCAGATATTCTGGACGAGGTGTTATCTGGATTGGATAATAAAACTTCTATAAATAATAAAGATTTACTAGTAGGAATAGAAACTTCTGATGATGCTGCAGTATACAAAATAAATGATGAAATGGCATTAATAGAAACATTAGATTTTTTTACTCCAATAGTTGACGACCCTTATACTTTTGGTAGAATTGCTGCTGCTAATTCTCTTTCAGATGTTTATGCTATGGGTGGAGAACCAACTATGGCTATGAACATTGTATGTTTTCCAAATTGTTTACCACCAAAGGTTTTAACAGAAATCTTAAAGGGTGGTCTTGAAAAAATGAAAGAAGCAGAATGTTTACTTATTGGTGGACATACAGTACAAGATGACGAACCTAAATACGGATTAAGTGTTTCCGGTTTTGTTCATCCTAATAAAGTTTGGAAAAATTCTTCGGCTAGAGTTGGTGATATTCTAATTTTAACAAAGCCGTTAGGACTTGGTATAATAAACACTGCTATAAAAGGTGGGGTTGCAACTGAAGAAGAAATTGCAGATGCTGTCAACACAATGGAAACTCTTAATAAATACGCGAAAAGAGCTGTAGAAAATTATACAATTAATTCTTGTACTGATATTACCGGATTTGGATTAATGGGTCATTGTTATGAAATGGCCAAAGGATCTAATACTACTTTTATTCTTGATAGTTCAAACTTGCCTGTATTAAAAGGTGCGATTGATTATGCTAATATGGGACTTATCCCTAAAGGATGTTATGATAACAAAAACTTTGTTGGAAATAATTATAACGTTGAAAATGATATTGATGAAGCACTTTTAAATGTAATGTTTAATCCGGAAACTTCAGGAGGACTTCTAATTACAGTTCCTGAAAATGAAGTTAAAGATATTTTAGATAACTTAAAAGATATTCCAACAAGATTTGCAGTTGTTGGTAAAGTTGTTGAAAAAACAGAAAAATATTTAACTGTGATATAATTAAATAATTTATATAATGGAGAAAATTATGAATTTATACAAAATGATACCAAAAGTTGACCAAATTTTAGATAATGAATTAATTAAAATTCTTTTAGAAGAAAATTCTAAAAATTTAGTTATGGAGTCAATTCATGAAGAACTAGATAGTATACGAAGCAAAATTTCAAATGGTTGTGATGAAAAAATTATATCAAATAAGATTGAAAATTTAATTGAGAATATTAGGGAAAATTTAATGAACAAAAAAATATTTAGCCTTAGAAATGTTGTTAATGCATCTGGAGTTGTAATTCATACTAATTTAGGAAGATCTGTTTTAAATGATGAAATTTTTGAAAATATTAAGAAAGTTTCAATTGGATATTCCAATCTTGAGTATGATTTGAAAAAAGGTGAACGTGGATCAAGATATTCCCATTTAAGTGAAATTATAAGGAAAATTACTGGAGCTGAAGATTGCATGGTTGTAAATAATAATGCAGCAGCAGTTATGTTAATATTATCAACGATGGCAAAAGGTAAGAATGTAATTACAAGTAGAAGTGAACTTGTTGAAATTGGGGGTTCTTTTAGAATTCCAGATGTTTGCAGAGAAAGTGGGGCAGTGCTCAAGGAAATAGGAACAACTAATAAAACACATCTTAGTGATTATGAAAATGCAATTGATGAAAATACAGCTGCGTTATTTAAAGTTCATCAAAGTAATTTTAAAATTTTAGGATTTACTGAATCTGTGTCTTCATTTGAATTAAATAGTTTAAAAGAAAAATATAATATCCCTATTATTGAAGATTTAGGTTCTGGAGTGCTTATAGATTTATCTAAATATGGATTATCTTACGAGCCAACCGTACAAGAATGTATTAAAAATGGAGTTGATGTTGTGAGTTTCAGTGGAGATAAATTACTGGGTGGAGTTCAGGCAGGTATTATCGTTGGAAAGAAAGAATATATAGAAAAGATGAAAAAGAATCAATTAACTAGAGCTTTAAGAGTTGATAAATTTACATTATCAGCTCTAGAGTCTGTATTTTCATATTATATTGACGAAGAATCAGCTATTGCAAAAATACCAACACTAAATATGTTAACTGCAAAAGTTGAAAAACTATATAATAAAGCTCAAAAACTTATAGAATGTTTGGGAAAAAGTAATGAATTTTCTTATGAAATTATAGATATTGATTCAGAAGTTGGTGCAGGTTCACTACCAACTCAAAAATTGCCATCTAAGGCTGTAAAGTTGATTTCAGAGTCATTTACTGAAAATGAATTAGAAGAAAAATTACGAAATAATAAAATTCCTATAATCACAAGAATTTACAAAGGAAACTTAATTTTTGATGTGAGAACTATTTTTGAAAATGAATTTTGTATAATAAAAGATGCATTAAATTCATTAATAGGAGAATAATATGGATAATAAGAAAAATATTATCGTTGGAACTGCAGGACATATAGATCATGGTAAAACAACTTTAATAAGAGCTTTAACTGGAAGAAATACTGACAGATTAAAAGAAGAACAAAATAGAGGTATATCTATTGAATTAGGCTTTACTCATTTTGACTTAACTGATGAACTTAGAGTTGGAATTATTGACGTTCCTGGCCATGAGAAGTTTATAAAAAATATGTTATCCGGCGTTTGTGGTATGGATATGATTATTTTAGTTGTAGCTGCTGATGAAGGAATGATGGCTCAAACCAAGGAGCATTTGGATATTCTAAATTTAATTGGTATAAAAAATGGAATTATTGCTTTAACAAAATGTGATTTAGTTGATAAGGATTGGATAGAGCTTGTTAAATTAGATATAGCTGACGAAGTTTCTGGAACATTTTTAGAAGATGCTAAAATAATAGAAGTTTCTTCAACTGAAAAAACAGGAATTGATAAACTAAAAGAGGAAATAATTAGAATTGTAGATACTTTACCGGAAAAAGATTTAAATACAAATTCTAGATTATATGTTGATAGGTCCTTTTCAATAACTGGCTTTGGTACTGTTGTTACAGGAACGTTGATTTCAGGAATATTAAATCTTGATGATGAAATTTGGGTTTATCCATCAAATAAATTAACAAAGGTAAGAAATTTACAAGTACATGATAATAATGTTAATACTGCTTATTCTGGACAGCGTGTTGCTGTAAATCTTGCAAATATTAAAAAAGAAGATGTCTCAAAGGGTTCAGTACTAGTTCCAAATAACACTTTTACTGAAAGTAGTATTATAGATGTTAAATTAAAGACAATTAATCTACCTTTTGAAATAACTAATAGAACAAGATTTCATTTGTACTTAGGGTCAAGCGAGGTTTTATGTAGAGCAATCCTATTAGAAAACGAAGAGTTGGAATCTAATAAAGAATATATAGTTCAATTAAGATTGGAAGAACCTATTATTAGTAAAAGAAATGATAAATTTATATTAAGACTATTTTCACCTCTTTATACTGTTGGTGGGGGATATATAATTGATTCTAATGCTACTAAGAAAAAAAGATTTAATAGTTATGATATAGAGCAAATTAAAACTCTTGATAATTGCAATTTTAAAGAATATATATATAATTATATCGACAGATTTAGTGATAAATTTTATTTTGAAAAAAATTATTATAACTTTTTATCAGATTCAGATAAAAATATTTCAAAACTCATTGATGAACTAATTTATGAAAATAAAGTTATTTCATTCGGAAATACTTCTGATAGACTAATTTTGTCAGATAGATTTATTGAAAAATTAATTAAAAATATAACTAAATTTATAAAAGATTTTCATGAAAAATATCCTAAAAGAATTGGGATTTCAAAAGAGACAATAAAATCAAAATTTTTTGATTTATTAAGTGGAAAAACAAAAAATGAATTTATGAATTACTTAATTTATGATAAATTCAAAGTTTCAGATGAATATATTTCTACTTTAGATTTTAATGTTTTACTAGATGATGAAGATTTTAAAAATGTTCAAAATATAAAACATACATTTAATTCAAATAAATTTTCAATTGTAAATTTTGAAGATTTTAGTTTAAATATGAATATTGAACATTTTAAAGAACTTATTTTGTATTTGATAGGTAATAAAGAGGTTGTGAAATTAGATTCAGGTTATATGCTTAAAGATAATTATGACTTGGCTGTAAATATGATTAGAGAATTTATTATAAAAAATGGAACTATTTCCGTTTCAGATGCAAGAGATTTATTAAATTCAAATAGAAAATCAACTATGGAATTGCTTGAATTTTTAGATAAAGAAAAGATAACTTTAAGAAAAGATAATGAAAGAATATTGGTGAAATAGGAGAAGATTATGAAATTAAAAATATTAATGGCTTTACCTACGGATTCACAAATAAATGACTTAATGTATTCGATGACAGAAGATGAAAATTATGAAATAACAACTTCTAATAATATCGAAGATACTATTATTTTAGCTGACCAGAAAAATTTTGATATGATAATTATGGATATGAATTTTAAGGATGGTACAGGATTAGATCTTAAAAGAAAATTAAATGAATTTTGTGATATTCCTACTATTGTTACTACCACTTTAAAGGATGATATGCAGAAAATTTTAATTTTTGAATATGGAGCTGATGATTATTTAATTTATCCATTTAATATTCTTGAATTAAAAGCGAGAATTAGAGCTATTATGAGAAGATTTGGTCAAAGAAGAACAGATATTGATAATTTAATTTTTGCTGATGACCTAGAATTTAATATAGTGGGTAGAACTGTAAAGCTCAAAGGTGAAGAAGTTGATTTAACAGGAAAAGAATTTGACATATTGTATATAATGGCAATAAACTCAGAAAAGATTTTTAGCAGAGAAGATATTGCAAAAACCGTTTGGAAAGAAGAACATGTTAGTGATTACAGAAAGATTGATGTTCATATTAGGAGATTGAGAGAAAAGATAAATACAGGCGATGTTACCTACATTCAAACTAAATGGGGAGAAGGCTATTATTATAAAAAATTACAAGGTTAAATAGGAGTAAGTATGAAAGAATTAATTAGTAATTTAAGAGAAAAAATAATAAATGAAATTAAGAATAGTATAGATAAAAATTCTTTAGAAGAACTTAGAATTAAGTATTTAGGTAAAAAAGGTGAATTTACAAGTATTCTAAGAAATATGGCTAATGTTTCAAAAGTAGAAAGACCAAGAATAGGAGAACTTATAAATTTAACTAAACAAGAAATTGAAAATATAATAAATGAAAAAATTGAAATGTATAATAAACTTGAATTAGAAAAAAGAATAAAGGAAGAAACTATTGATGTTACTATAAACAAAAAATTCATTGATATAGGACATAGGCATCCTTTAAATAAAACTATGGAAGATTTAGAAAATTTCTTTATTTCAATGGGATTTTCTGTAATTGAAGGCCCTGAAATTGAAACAGTAGAAAATAATTTTAATAAACTAAATTCTCCTATGGATCATCCATCAAGAGATATGTCAGATACTTTCTATATCAATAAGGATTTATTGCTAAGAACACATACTTCACCAGTTCAAATTAGAACAATGATGACAACAAAACCACCTATAAAAATGATATCTGCTGGTAGAACTTTTAGATTTGACGAAGTTGATGATACTCATTCACCAATGTT
Organism: Parvimonas sp. C2; assembly: GCF_035282405.1. Lineage (NCBI taxonomy): Bacteria > Bacillati > Bacillota > Tissierellia > Tissierellales > Peptoniphilaceae > Parvimonas > Parvimonas sp. C2. The sequence goes on along the minus strand of NZ_JAYKBP010000001.1, from coordinate 90,260 downwards.
CCATCAAATTGAAGGACTTGTAGTAGACGAAAATATTAATATGAGTAACTTAATTGACACACTTAATACATTTATTAAAGAATTTTTTGGAGAAGATATGAAAACAAGATATCGACCTCATTATTTCCCATTTACTGAGCCAAGTGCAGAAGTAGATGTTTCTTGCTTTAATTGTAAGGGTAAAGGATGTACAGTTTGTAATGGTACAGGATGGAGTATGGAATTATTAGGTTGTGGAATGGTACACCCTAATGTTTTAGAAGCTTGTGGAATTGATTCAAAAAAATATTCAGGTTTTGCATTTGGAATGGGAATTGATAGGATTACTATGGTAAAGCATAAAATAAATAATATAAGATTATTGTATGATAATGATAAAAGATTTTTAGAACAATTTTAAGGGGGATTATATGTTACTACCAATTAAATGGGCAAAAGAATATGTTGACATTAATGATGAGATAATGGACATATGTGACAAAGTAACACTTACAGGTTCACATGTTGAATCTATTGTAAAATTAGGAACTAACATTGATAATATAGTAATAGGCAAAATTATTGATATTTATAGACATGAGGATTCTAATAAATTATGGATTACAAAAGTTGATTTAGGAAATGAAATAGTTCAAATTGTTACAGCTGCACAAAATCTAAAACAATGCGATTTTGTTCCAGTCGCAAAAGTTAACTCTACTCTTGCTGATAATACAAAAATTCAAGAGGCTAAATTGGCTGGAGAAATTTCTCAAGGGATGTTTTGTAGTTATAAAGAGTTAGGTTATCCAGATTCTATCATTCCAAAGGATTATAGGGATGGGGTACTTAGGATTTTTGACGATAATATTGTTTTAGGTACCGATATTAGAGATATTTTAGATTTAAACGATATTATTGTAGAATTTGAAATAACCCCAAATAGACCAGATTGTCTATCTATCGTTGGTATGGCTCGTGAAATAGCTGCAAGTCTTAATAAAAAATTAAAGCCAATTAATTTTATTGATATTAAAAAAATTGAAAATAAAAGTCAATTAAATATTAATATTCACTCAGAAAATTGTAGAAGATATTCTGCAAGTATTGTAAAAAATGTAAAAATAGAGGAATCAGATAGAAAAGTTCAAAACTATCTATTAAATTCTGGTATAAGACCTGTAAACAATATTGTAGATTTAACAAATTTCTTGATGTTGGAATTAGGTCAACCTCTACATGCTTTTGATTTAGATAAATTAGAAGGTAATATCGCTATTAGAAACGCTATAGAAGGAGAAAAAGTAGTAACTCTAGATGATGTTGAAAGAACTCTTTCAAGTGAAGATATGTTAATATGTGATGATGTAAAACCTATTGCTATTGCTGGTATTATGGGCTTAAAAAATTCTGAAATTGATGAAAATACAAAAAATATTTTAATAGAGTCTGCTTATTTTACAAAAAAGGCTATTAAATCTACATCAAAAAGATTGGGGTTAAAATCTGAAGCATCAATAAGATATGAAAAAGGATTGACTATTAATCATACAATGAAAGTTCTATCTAGATTTTTGTGTTTACTTGAAAAAAATGTTGAATGTAAAATTGATTCTGTTTTCGATGCAAAAAAAGAAAAAACAGTCAATAAAGTAATTCAGTTTGACTCTAATCTAGCTAAAAGATTATTAGGAGTTGATATAAAAAAATCTGATATTGTAAAATACTTAGAATTATTGGAAATAAAGACGGAGGTAAAGGGGAATACTATTATTTGCACTATTCCATATTTTAGAACAGATTTAGTTATTCAAGAAGATATTGTAGAAGAGATTGGTAGATTATATGGATTTTCTAATCTTAATCCTAAACCTATTTTAGCTCCAAATACAATTGGTAGAAAAAGTAAAAACAGAATTTTTGAAGATAAGATTAAAAGTATTTTATTAAATTTGGGGTTATCTGAAATTACAACTTATTCATTTATTGGTGGAAGTATTATTGGAAAAGCAAAGATGAATACTAAAAATACAGTTAAAATTTTAAATCCACTGGGAGAAGAATTTAGTATTATGAGAAAGTCCTTAATACCAAATGTAATTGATGTTTTATCCAAAAATTTGAATTATAAAAATGAAGATTTGTTAGTTTATGAACTTGGTAATACATTTCACACTATTACGAATGATAAAGTACCAATTGAAGAGAAAAAAGTGGTTATAGGCTGTTATGGGAAATATGATTTTTATTATATTAAAGATATTATAGTAAATTTACTATATGCATTAAACATTTACAATTTAGAATTTGTTAAAAATACTTCAATAGAATATTTTCATCCAGGTATATGTGCAGATATATTAATAAACAAAGAAAAAATCGGAGAAATTGGACAAGTTTCATATGATGTTTGTAAGAATTTCTCTATAAAGAAAAATATATTTGTTTGTGAAATAGATATCGAAAAAATTAGAGATAAAGCAAATTTAACAAAAATCTATGAGCCATTAATCAAGTATCCTGCTGTTAAAAGAGATTTAGCAATAGTAGTTGATAAGGATGTAGATAGTGGAAGCATTGAAAGAATATTCAAAAATAATTCTAATAATATATTAAAAAATATTGAACTTTTTGATATATATACCGGAAATCAAATTGATAAAAACAAAAAATCAATGGCTTATAAATTGACTTTTCAATCTAAAGACAAAACTTTAGTTGATGAGGATATTAATACTATAATTGATAGTATATTAACTGATTTAAAAAAAGAATTAGGAGCATATTTAAGATTTTAATTAGGAGAATATTATGGATACCAATAGAATTAAAGTAAATATTGCTGGCAATGTTTACACAATTGTAAGTGAAAAAACTAAAGAAGAAGTTGAGGAAGTTGCAAAATTTGTCAATGAAGAAATAAATAAAATTACTTCTCAAAATTATTTAATAAACTCAGCTATGGCTGCAACTTTAGTGGCATTAAATATTTCAAGTGACTATTTTGATGTAAAAAAAGAGCTGACTTTGTTATCTGAAGATAGTGATTATCCCTTTAAAAAGCAAGAAGAGCTTATTAAAAATCAGAAAAAACTAGAAAGTAAGAATGAAAAATTAAATCAGATTATAAACGAATTAACTAATAAGAACAATGTTTTAATTCGTACAATAAGTACACTTGAGAAAAGATATGAAAATGTAGAAAAAATTTCTTATGATAACTTTAATGAATTAAGAGTAAAAAACGAAACAATCACAGAATTACAAAATGAAATTTTAAAAGTAAAAAATGAATACATTAAAAAAATTATTAAAAATGGAGAAGAATAAATAATAATGAACAATAAGGTATTAAAAACTTTAGAATTTTATAAAATTATAAATATGTTATTGGATCGTTCTCAAAGTATAATAGGTAAAAAAATTATTAAAAACACAGAAGTTTCTTTTGATATAATAAAGATACAAAGACTGTTAAATGAAACGGACGAGGCCTATAGATTTATAATAAAATATGGATTACCTGGAATTTCTAATATTGATGACTTAGAAGAAGACTTTAAACTTTTAGAAATAGGACAATTTTTTACTCCTAGAAAACTTTTAGAAGTTTGGAAACTTCTTAATACTTCAAGATTTTTAAAAAATATAATTTCTGAAGAAGAATCAACTGAATATAAAAATATTTTTGAGCTTTTAAATTCTTTGAACATAGCTACTCAATTAGAAAAAGATATAGAAATCTCTATAATATCTGAAAATGAAATTTCAGATGATGCAAGTTCTGATTTAAAAAGAATAAGACGAATGATAAAATCTAAAAATGACTTAATTAGAGATAAACTTAATCAACTTATTTCAACATCAGACAAGTTAATGGATAATATTTATACATTGAGAGATGTCAGATATGTTGTTCCTGTAAGGAGTGAATTCAAAAATTCTTTCAAAGGTATTGTTCATGATCAATCCGCTTCAGGACAAACAGTTTTTATAGAACCTATGTTTGTAGTTGATCTAAATAATGATTTAAAAAAATTAGAAATTGACGAAGAAAAAGAAATTGAAAGAATTTTGATTGAGTTTTCAAGACGTGTTTTAGAAATTTTACCTGAATTAATTTCAAATTTAAGTGTAATTGCAAATATCGATTTTATATTTTCAAGAGGAAAATTGGCATATGATATGGAAGCGATTAAACCTATAATAAATAATAAAGGTATTATTTCATTAAAATCAGCTAGACATCCTCTAATTGATAGGGATAGAGTAGTTCCAATTGATATTTCTCTTGGTAATAGTTTTAATACTTTAGTAATAACAGGACCAAATACTGGAGGTAAGACTGTTACTTTAAAAACTGTTGGTATTTTAACTTTAATGACTCAATATGGACTTATGGTACCTTGTGCAGATAATTCAGAAGTAGCTATATTTGATGAATTATTTGCAGATATTGGTGATGAACAAAGTATAGAGCAGTCTTTAAGTACTTTTTCGTCACATATGAAAAATATAATTGAAATAATAAAAAATGCAAAAGAAAATTCCTTAATATTATTTGATGAATTGGGATCTGGGACAGATCCAGAAGAAGGATCAGGTCTTTCAATTTCAATATTAAATTATTTTTTAGAAAAGAATATTAGAACTATTGCAACAACTCATTATAGTCAATTAAAGATGTATGCAATGTCAACTGAAAATGTTCAAAATGCTGCAATGGAATTTGATGTTGAAAAGCTAGAGCCCACTTACAAATTAATCATTGGCATTTCTGGAAAATCAAATGCATTTGAGATTTCTAAAAAATTAGGACTTGATGAAAGCTTTATCGTTAACGCTAAAAAGTTTATATCCAATAACGAATTATCTTTTGATAAATTAGTTAGTAATGTTGATAATAGACGTAAAGAATATGAAAATCTTATTATTGAACAAAGAGAGATATTAAATTTTAATAAAAAAATTAAAGAAGAGTATGAAGAAAAACTTGAGAAATTTAATAAACAAAAAGAAAAGAAGATGAGAAAATTAGAAGAATATATTGAAAATTCAATATATGAAACCGAAAAATTTTGCAAAGAAACTATTAATCATATAAACAAAGCAAGATCAAAAGAGCAGTCTGCTAAATTGAAAAAAATATCTGAAGAAATATTAAAGAAAATAGATAATATTAATCATTCTAAAATGATTAAAAAAGAAAACAAATCAAATCTTTTAAAAGAACCTTTAATGTTGGGAGAAGAAGTTAAAGTTTTAAGTTTAAATGAAAATGGATACATACAAACACTGCCTGATAAAAATGGAAACTTACAGGTTAAAATTGGAATTTTAAAAGTAAATGCAAATATTAGTGATATTATTAGAATTGAAAAAATTATAGATAATACTAAAGAAAAAGCATCTTATTCTAAATCCACTTTTATTAAAAGTGATAAAATGTATAATAATAAGATAGATGTAAGAGGATATAATACAGAAGATGCAATTTATGAAATTGATAAATTTTTAGATGATTCTTTTATAGCTAATCTAAATGAAGTAACTATTATTCATGGCAAAGGTACAGGAGTTTTAAGAAATAATATTTCAGATTTTTTGAAAAAACATAAGTTGGTTAAATCTTTTAGCTTTGGTAAATTTAATGAAGGTGGCGATGGAGCTACTGTTGTAAAACTAAAATAGGAGAAAATTATGATAAATTTTAAGGATATAGTTATAGATACTATTTTTGATTTGGATATAAATTTGAATAAAGAAGAAATTAGAGAATTGATAGAAATTCCCCCTAATTCAGAAATGGGAGACTTTTCATTTCCTTGCTTTAAATTATCAAAAATTTTAAGAAAAGCACCAAATATCATTTCTGAAGAATTGGTAAATAAAATTAATGTAGATAATAGTATATTCTCAAATGTAAAAAATGTTGGACCTTATATTAATTTCTTTATTAAAAATTCAGAATTTTCTAAAAATGTTATAGAAGAAATATTTGATAAAAAGGAAAAATATGGATCATCACAAGATAATTTAGACAAAACTATTGTTATTGACTATTCTTCAACAAATATAGCTAAACCATTTCATATTGGACATATAAGAAGTACATTAATTGGAAATGTAATTAAAAATATATATAAATTTTTAGGTTACAATACAGTTGGTGTGAATCATCTTGGAGATTATGGAACTCAATTTGGTAAAATAATAGCTGCATACAAATTATGGGGGAATGATGAAGAGATAAATGCTGATCCAATAAATCAGTTGTTAAGATTATATGTTGATTTTAATAATCTTTGTAAAACTGATGAAAATATGTTAGAAACTGCAAGAGATTATTTTAATAAATTAGAAAATGGTGATGAAGAATCCATAAAACTTTGGAATTGGTTTAAAGACATTAGTTTAATGGAATTTCAAAAGGTTTATGATAAATTAAAAGTTGAATTTGACTCATACAGAGGTGAAGCATATCATTCTCAATTTATTGATGATGTTGTTAAAGAACTTGAAGATAAAAATTTATTAGTTGAAAGTGATGGATGTAAAATTGTTAATCTAGATAAATATGATTTGCCTCCAGCATTAATTTTAAAAAGCAACTCCTCTAGTACTTATATAACAAGAGATATTGCAACTGCATTGACTAGAAAAAAAGACTATCATTTTTATAAAAATATTTATGTAGTTGCAACTCAACAAAAGTTATATTTTCAACAATTAAAAGCTGTTTTAGAAGAAATGGGATATGAATGGGCTAAAGATTGTATTCATGTTTCATTTGGCATGGTAAGTGTAAAAGATGATTTTTTAGGAACTTCTGCAAAACTTAGTACAAGAGAAGGAAATGTTATATTCTTAAATGATGTACTTGAAAAAAGTGTAGAAAAAACCCTAGAAATTATAAACGAAAGAAACAGCTCTCTTGAAAACAAAGAAGAAATTGCTAAAGAAGTAGGAATTGGGGCTGTTATATTTCAAGAATTATTTAACACCAGAATTAAAGATTATTCTTTTGATTGGAACAATGTTCTTAACTTTGAAGGAGAAACAGGTCCATATGTTCAATATTCTGCTGCAAGAGCTAATAGTATATTGGAAAAGAATGATTTTTATTCAAAATTAAATAGTATCGATATTTCTAAAGTTTCAGATTATGAAATGAATATAGATGAATTGTCTTTGATAAAGTCAATTTATAAATTTGAAGATATTTTATTAGATTCCGCTAAAAAATACGAACCTTCAATACTTGCAAGGTATATAACTGAAGTTGCAAAATTATTTAATAAATTTTATAATTCTTGTCCTATAAATAATCAAGAAGAGAATATTAAAGAATTTAGACTTGTACTAACATATTGTACAAGATTACTTATTGAAATTGGATTAGGACTTCTAGGTATGGATACTCCTAAAAAAATGTAGGTGAATATGGATAATTTATATAATTATTTTAGAAAATTTTCTAATAAAGTATATTTTCTTACAGTGAAAAATATTGAAATTAATGAGAAAATTTATGAAAATATTGATTTTCCAATTAGTTCAAATGTTCTTTTAGAAAATATTAAAAATAATAAATTTAATGAAAATATTAATTTATCATATTTTTTTGAAGGGATTTTATTATTAAATGGAATAGATTCAAATTTTGATAATATTAAATTTTTAAATGATTTTATAAATTCAAAAAATATTAATTTGTTAGATTTTGTCAAATCGAAAATTGATTTTAATGATAATAATTATGACACTATAATATATAATTTATTAATTATTAGAGGATTAATTAATTTAGAAAAAAATGATGATTTTATTTTAAAATTATATACTAAATATCTTTTAATGATTTTAAATTATGATAACAGTTATTATAATATATTTATTAATGAAATTAAAATTTTCTTGGCTAATCTAGAAAATAAAAATGAAGATGATTTTTTACTAAATATGCTTTATGGTGATTTATATGTAAACGAGAAATTTTACATTAAAGCTAATATATTTTATAAAAAGGCTATAACTAATTCAAACAAGAAAATTGATAATATTATCAATAAAAAAATACAAGATATTAGTGTAAAAGTTAAAATTGAAGAGCTATTACAACTGGTAGATAGATTTAAGTTTGAAGACTGTTATAAAATATTAGAAAATATTGATAATTTTAATCTAGATAAAGAAGATTCTTATTGGATTGGATATATATATAATAAATTAAACGAAAACGAAAAATCTATTGAGTATTATGAAAAATCATTGGATTTAAATGCCGATTTTTTGAATATTTTTATAGAATTAGGGTTATTATATTACAAAACTCAAAAAATCGAAAAATCGCTTGAAATTTTCGAAAAAGGACTGTCTATATATATAGATGATGAAAAATTACTATTTAATAAGATAATATTAGAATTAAAACTAAAAAAATTCAAAAACGCGAAAGAAGATATGGATAAATTGTTATTGTACGAAGATTTAGATAATTCGATAATGAATGATATATTATATTTACAAGAATTATACAAAGATGAGTTAGCGTAAATTTAAAATTTTTATAAAATATGTAAAACTATTTAAGTTTAAAACAAAAATAGAGCAGAGGTGTAATTTTAACCCCTGCTTTAATTCTTAATAATTATTTTCGCAAAATTATAGTTTTGCGAAAAAATAGTTTAAAATTTTATATTATAAGTGTAAAAAAAATATTTAATTTAATAATCAAAACTATATTCTATTATGTTTTATATAATTTATTACTTAGGGTTATTTTCTTTAAAATTGTCTATTTCTCTTTTATCTAGGTCAATCTTATTTTTTTCTATATTTGAATTATTATCTTTTAAACTATCAGAGTTTGTATTATCTCCATTTTTAGTTTTTTTATCTTTTTTTTCATTCATTTTATTAGTATCCTCTTCATTATTCTTTGTAGGTTTTTGTTGTTCAATTTTATCTTTTTCTCGTTTTTGAAGGTTATGTTTTATAAATAATAGTGATAATGCAAAAATAATTATAGAAAATATTATAAAAACTAAAAATCTGATTGATTTTAATTCAAAAAGTTTTCTAAAATTTAATCTCATTTTAATCTCCTTTGGTATTTAATTCTATAAATTCTTAATATATATTAATAAATCACTCTTTTATATGTTATAATATATTATACCACAAAATACTATTTAAAAATACTTTTATACGATATGTTTTTAAACTAGTCTATTAGCACATATATCTAATCATAGTATATGTGTATTTCTAAGGAGAGATGATATGATACATTTTGATGATTGCCCTACTATATTAGATGACTATTTAAATTATTTGCTAACTATTAAAGGACGTTCTAATCTAACGGTTAAAGAATATTATTATGATTTAAAACGATTTTTAAAATTTATTATTATGAGAAAAAAATTATTTGGATATAATTTAAATTCAGACATAAACTCTGTATCGATATTATCAATTAATAAAAGAAATATTTCTGATATAGATATCACAGATTTACATGCTTATATTTCTTTTTGTGATTCTAATTATAACGATTCAACTAAAACAAAAGCCAGAAAAATTTCTGCAATAAAATCATGGTTTAAATATTTGTATAATACCGTTGAATTAATTGATAAAAATCCTTCAGAAAAATTTGAATTGCCAAAGTTAGAAAAAAGAAATCCTGTATATTTAACTTTATCTGAGTCAGAAAAGGTAATAAATTCTATTAAAGAGGAAAAAAATGAGTTTAACAGAGCCAGAGATTTATCTATTATATTAATATTTTTAACTTGCGGACTTAGAATTTCTGAACTTACAGGAATAAATATCGATTCTATTAAAGAGGATAAATTAAGTGTCATTGGTAAAGGAAATAAAGAAAGGACTGTATTTCTAAATGAAAATTGTCTATATGCGATAAATAGTTATTTAAAACTTAGACCAGTTACAAGAAATACGAATGCCTTATTCTTGAGCTCACATAAAAAAAGAATTTCAAATAGATCAATTCAATTAAGATTAAAAAGATATATACAATTATCAGGACTTGATCCCAAAATATATACGCCTCATAAATTAAGGCATACAGCAGCAACACTTATGTATAAATACGGGGATGTAGATATAAGAACAATACAAAGTATTTTAGGTCATACAAGTGTTGCGACAACACAAATATATACTCATTTAGATGATGAAGATATAAAAAAAGGTATTTCAAAAAATCCAATTTCAAAATTAAAAATTTAATTTTTTAATTAAAAACGCAAAAAGACAAGCTTGAACTTGTCTTTTTTTAATATTAAACTCTTGAAAGATATTCATTTGTTCTTGTATCAATTTTTATTTTATCTCCATTGTTTATGAATAAAGGAACTGTAATAACTGCTCCAGTTTCAACTTTTGCAGGTTTATTAGCACCTGTAGCTGAATCGCCTTTAACACCAGGTTCAGTTTCAACAACTTCTAATTCAACAAAGTTTGGAGCATTAACTTGGAATGCTTTACCATCATGAAATCTAATAGTTGCATTGTCATTTTCTCTTAAATATAAAAGAGCTTCCTCTACAACATCAAAGTTCAATGGTAATTGTTCATAAGTTTCTGTATCCATAAAGTAATATAATTCACCATCTGAATATAAATATTGCATTTCTTTAGTTTCAATCTTTGCAACTTCATATTTATCATTTGGATTAAAAGTCATCTCTCTAGATCCACCATTTTTAACGGATTTAATCTTAGTTCTTACAAAAGCAGCTCCTTTTCCAGGTTTTACATGTTGAAAATCTATAATTTGGTATACATCGCCATCCATTTCAAATGTAGTGCCTTTTCTAAAATCTCCTGCTGAAATCATTAATTTTCCTCCTAATTTTATGAATAATTCAACAAATATTATAGCATATTATATCAAAAATATCCATATTTTTGTTTGTTTTTAATCTTTTTTTTCAGTTTCCTCAGTAACGGCTTTCTTTTTTCCAACCTTAACAACTTGTTTTTTCGGTTTATAATAATCGCTGTTTAATAAAACAGGATCTTCATTATCTTTTTGCTTATATGAAGAACCTCTATAGCCAGGGAATCCCTTTTGGACAATTACTTTCTTGCCTTCAGGTAAATTTGGATCTTCTATTTCCTCAATAGGCATTGGTATTCTAGATACATCAGACGTAAATAATTTTATGTTATAATTTTTCTTATCAGTATCGCCTAAAATTTTAAAAGTTATTTCTTTATTAGAAACATAACTCATTATGACTACAGGAAAATCAAAAGTGTTTTGGAACTTTAAATCACTCTGTCCTTCATAAAACATAGCATCTAGACCAATAGTGCAGTAAGGAACTCTCATTGAATGTTGATTTCTTTCAACTATTTTTAAATCAGATTTTACTAAAGCTTGATACAATGTAGAGCTAACCTGACATATTCCCCCTCCTATTGAATCAACAATTTTACTATTTATAAAAGAACTAGCTGGTTTATATCCAGTATTTGATGAAATTTCACCTAATTGTTTAGAAAAAGAGAATGTTTCACCAGGATTTACTACAAATTCATTAATTTTGCCAGCAGAAATTCTTATATTAGTATTTCTATTAGGCTGATTATCAAATTTTGTTGTAGCTTCCCCTATTACTCCCTTTATTGAAGTTAATAAACTTTTATCAATTTTCTTGTGTTCAATGACTTCAGTTGGAATTTCGAAATTAAATTTAACTGGAGAATTTTTAAAATTTTCTATTATTTTATCTTTTTCAACTTTTAAACCAACTTTACCATCAAGTATAGATACTTTTTCATTAGAATAAGAAAACTTTTCATCTATTGGTTCAGAATTTAATTTCTTAGATACTTCTGAAATAATGCTATTTAATTTTGATAAATCAAAAGTAGACTTAACATCAAACTTTTTAGGATTTTTTATCAAATTTTTTAAAGTTTCAATCCTTTCATCATCAGATCCTGACCTACCTATATTAAAAGCTTCATTAACTAAATTTTCATAATTATATGAAAAGTCAATATCTTTAGGAAGAAACTTCTTTTCATAATTACCATGTTTTAAAGTGAACTCGCTACCCATTTCTAAACTTTGTTTTATTTTATTTAAAGCTTCTTCTTTAGTTAAATCTTTTAAATCAATATTATTAATATAAATTCCTTCATAGAATTTATCATATGTTAAAAGTTCTTCTTTCTTTAAATTTTTAGTATGTCCTGTAGCATTACTTAATGGATTTCTATTAAGCAAAAAATAACCCGATATTGTTACTATTAAAAATATTCCTAATACAGCAAATATTTTTATATATCTTTTCATATATCCTCCTATAAATTCTTAAAGTATAAACATTCGGAATTTATTATGCAATTTTTACAATCTGGTTTTCTTGATTTACATAATCTTCTTCCATGAAAAATAAATAAATGATGTGCTTTATTCCATGTATTTTTCTTCAGCTTCTTCATTAATGCAAATTCAGAATCTAAAACATTACCTTCATTTATAATTCCTATTCTATTTGTAACTCTAAACACATGAGTATCTACAGCAAGAGAAGGAATACCAAAAGCACAAGATCTAACTACATTTGCAGTTTTTCTTCCAACTCCTGGTAATGAAGTTAATGATTCCATATCACTTGGAACTATAGAATTATATTTTTCAACTAAAATTCTACAAGTTTCTAAAATATTTTTACTTTTTGAATTATAAAAACCACAACTATGTATATATTTAGACAAACCATCAACATCTAAAGTTAAAAATTCTTCTGGAGTCTTAAAATCCTTGAATAATTTTTCAGTAACCTTATTAACTCTTACATCAGTACATTGAGCAGATAAAATAGTTGCTATCAGCAACTCGAAACTGTTAGAAAAATTAAGTTCTGGTTTTGCATCAGGATATAATTTTTCTAATTTTTCCATTACAATGTTTATTTTTTCCTTAGATAAACATTTCAAAACATTCACTCCAATATCTTATTATTTAATAGCTATAGTTTTTTTGTAAAAAGTGTAAAACTATAACTATTATACCATAATTTTTTTTAAAATACGCTAATTCTTAAAAATATTTTTAAAAATTCTATAATTTTATGTATTTTTTACCATAAAAAGTATTTAATACATTAATTAATGCTGTTTTAGTTTGATAAAAATTTAGACCTCCTTGATAATATACATTATAAGGTTCTCTTAAAGGTCCATCTGCACTTAATTCAATACTTGAACCATCTATAAAGCTTCCAGAAGCCATAATAACTTTATCGGAATATCCTGGCATATCCCATGGATAAGGAACAACATGACTATCTACACAACAAAATTCTTGTATAGCTCTGCAAAAATCTATAACTTTGTTCTCATCATTTAAAGTAATTACTTGAATAATATCGCTTCTTTTTTCATTATATTTAGGAATTGTTTTATATCCTAACTTTTCAAAAATATATGATACTAATATTGCACTTTTTACCGCTTCTAAAACCACATGAGGTGCAAAGTATAATCCTTGAATTATTGCTCTTGTAGTACCAAAACTTACACCTACATGTTTTCCAAGACCAGGAGAAGTAAGTCTATTAGAAATAGATTCTATAATATCATTAGAGTTTGAAACTATGTATCCTCCATTTAAAGTTATTCCTGCACCTAAATTTTTTAATAATGACCCTACAACTATATCAGCACCAACTTCTATTGGTTCCTTTTTTTCTACAAATTCACAGTAACAATTATCAATCATTATAATAATATCTGGAAACTTTGATTTTATTTTTTTTATAACTGTTTCTAGTTCACTAATTGAAATACATCTTCTACTGCTATATCCAGGAGATCTTTGAATAGCTAATAATTTAGTCTTTGAATTGATTTTAGATAATACAGTTTCTACATCAATTTCATTATTTACTAAATCAACCTTATCATACTTTATTCCATAATCAAATAGTGTTCCCCTTTCATTTCCAGTAATACCTATAACCTTTAAAAGTGTATCATAAGGAGTTCCTGTTATATAAATAAATTCATCTCCTGGTAATAAATTTCCTTGCAACGCTAAAGATATTGCATGAGTTCCACAAGTTATTTCTTGCCTTACTATGGCATCTTTTGCTTTAAAGATATCACAATATATCCTTTCTAATTTCTCTCTTCCAAAGTCTCCGTATCCATATCCAGTTGTCCAAGAAAAATCAGTAGCGGATAATCTTTGCTTTTTAAATGCATTTAAAATTTTTAATTGATTATATTCTTCAATTTCTTTTAGATTTTCAAATTCTATTTCTATTTCTTTAGAACATTTGTTTACAAAATTAATAATTTTAGAATCAAAACTAAAATCAGTATCTAAATATTTTTCCAATTTATAAATCTCCCTTAGTTAAAAAATCTTTTACTAATTTTTTAGATTTAAGTAGAACTTCATCATATCCATTTTCAACATCAATCCAATGTATACTTTCATTTCTATTAAACCAAGTAAATTGTCTTTTAGCGTATTTTCTTGAATTTTGTTTTATATTATCAATACACGATTCAAGAGTAACTTCTCCTTTGAAATATGGAATAAACTCTTTATATCCAATAGCAGTAAATGGTTGTGAATACTCTCCATATTTTTCATATAAACTTGTTGCTTCTTCAATGAGTCCATTATTAATCATTATATCAACCCTAGAATTTATTTTATCATATAATATTTTTCTATCTAAAGTTAGCCCTATTATTAAGTAATCATATTTTCCAATATTATTTTCATAATCTTTGCATTGCTTAGAAAATCCTTTTTTTGTATTTAAACAAACTTCTATTGCTCTAATTACTCTTTTTATATTGTTTTTATGAATTTTTTCTCTACTTGAATAGTCTAGATATAATAATAAATCATAAAGCAAATCTGCCCCGTTTTTTTCGTAAAATTTGGTTATTCGTTCTCTTAAATCCATTGATTGTTCAGCATCGGTAAATTTAAAATCATATAATATAGAATTTACATAAAGTCCTGTTCCACCGGCAAATATTGGAATATTATTATGAGAATATATTACTTCAATGTACTTCTCTGCCATTTTTTTATATTCAGAAACATTAAATTTTTGATTGCCATCTAAAATGTCAATCATATAATGATTAATTCCTCTTACTTCTTCTTCTGTTATTTTAGCAGTTCCAATATTAAATTCTTTATAAATTTGCATGGAATCACAAGAAATAATTTCTCCTGAAAATTTTTTCGCTATGTCAACACTTAATTTCGTTTTTCCAACAGATGTAGGGCCAACAATAAATATTATTTTTTTCTTCATTTTTATTCCTTAAAAAATAATTTATCAAAATCTTCTTTAGATATTTTTCTTAATATTTTTTTATCATAGAAATTTATATCTAGATTTATTTTTGATAACTGTGACAACAATTCTTCTACTTCAAAATCTGTTAAACTAGTATTTATTCTTTTTTTACAAACCATTTTGTATAATGAGTCTTCAAACACTCTATTATCTTTAAATAACAGTTCATCAAGCATTTCTCTAATATCTTCTTTATCTAAATTATCATTTAATAAATTAGGCATTGTTCTTATTACTATAGAATTTTCATCAAAAATATCAGCTTCTATACCTAAATTATTCAACTTATCTTTAATAGTATTAAACACACTCAATTTATATTCATTTAATTCCAAAATTATAGGAAATAAAAGTATTTGTTTTGTAATAGTGTGATTATTGTAATTATCCAATAAATTTTCATATAAAAGTCTATATTTAGCATTTAATATATCTATAATAATAAACTCATCCTTATCGGACAATAGAATATATTTTGAAAAAATTTTACCTATAACTTCATAATCTGAAATGTCTTTTGAAGTTCCAGTATTATCATCAAGTTTTATTTGTTCTAATACTGGAGCATTTTCTACTTTTTCGTCCTTAACAATATAATTTTCAATATTATCTTCTTCATTTATCATTTGTATATCATTTTTATTTACTTTAAATAAATCATCATAAGAAAATTTATTTACAATATTTTGTGTATTATAATCTTCATCATAAATTATAGTTTCAATAATATCTTCTTCTGAAGATTGATTGTTTTTATTAATCTTTTCTTCGTTGTATAGGATTTTTTCTTTTTGTTCTTCCTTAGCAGATATAAAATCACTTGTAGTATTTTTTAGAACAATATCAGTAATATTATTATTCAGTAAATTTAGTAACTTATCTTCAAAAATAAATTTAATCTTTCTTTTATTCGGATGAACATTTATATCTATTAAACTAGGATTTACTTCTATAAATATTACAAAAGAAGGAAACTTTCCTTTTGGTATTAATGTAGCAATTGATTTTTCTATTATATTTCTAATCTTTTCATCAAAAATGTATCTTCCATTAACAAATAAAAATTGTGATGTTCTACTACCTTTATAAAAGTGATTATTTGAAATATATCCATAAATCTTATAATCTGAATCCTCAATATTTATAGAGATTAAATTCTTATAAAAATCATCTTTAAAAATATATTTTATATTATCTTTTAGAGTATTTCTTTCGCTTGTTTCAAATATAACCTTTGAATCTTTTATATATTTAAAAGATATTCTTTGATTAGCCAATGCAAAAGAGTACATTAATGTTGTTATAATTGAGTTTTCATACGCATCTGATTTCAAGAATTTCTTTCTAATAGGGACATTGTAAAATAAATCTCTAATGTAAATTGTTGTTCCTAAGTTCATCCCTATCTTATTTTTTCTAATAATTTTATTATTTTCAAGATAACAGTGAATTCCAAATTCACTATTTTGAGTTCTTGTATTTATATCAACTTTTGAAATTGCAGATATACTTGCTAATGCCTCTCCTCTAAATCCATAAGAAAGAATTGAATATATATCTTCAAAATTATTTAATTTAGATGTAGCATGTTTGGTGAATGCCAACTCTATATCATCTTCTTCGATTCCACATCCATTATCAGAAATCATAATTTCTTTTTTACCGGCATTTTTAATTTCAACTTTAATAAAAGTTGCACCTGAATCTATTGAATTTTCAACCAACTCTTTTATTACAGAATAAGGATTTTCTATAACTTCTCCTGCTGCAATTTTTTGAATTGTATCTTCTGATAATAATTTTATAGACATATTAATCTCCTAACTATTCATTATCACTTTTAGCGATATTTATTAAATCATTTAATATTCCAAAAGCCTCCATTGGACTTATTTTTTCTATATTTATACTATTTAGATTAGTAATTATCTTATCATTAAATTTAGATTTTATTTCATTCGAGCTATCAATAATATCTTTTTCCATTTCCATTTCATTCTTTTCAATACTATCAAGAATAACTTTTGAACGATTTATAACTTCCATTGGAAGCCCTGCAAGCTTTGCAACTGCTATCCCATAACTCTTATTAGCTCCACCATCCATTATTTTTCTTAAAAAGACTATTTCATCATTTTCCTTGTCTTCAATTACTTGGATATGTTTATTTTTTATGCTAGGAAAAGTATGTTCTAAGTCAATCAATTCATGATAATGTGTAGCAAATAATGTTTTTGATTTTATATTTTTTGTAATATACTCAAGGATTGCCCAAGCAAGACTTAATCCATCAAAAGTTGAAGTTCCTCTTCCAACTTCATCAAGTATAAGCAAACTATTTTTTGTAGCATATCTTAAAATATTATTAACTTCTTTCATTTCTACCATAAAAGTACTTTCACCCTTATATAGATTATCTGAAGCACCAATACGAGTAAATATTTTATCTACTATTGAAATATTTGCACTATCAGCAGGTACAAATGAACCAAGCTGAGCTAATATAACTATGAGAGCAATCTGTCTTATATAAGTGGATTTCCCACTCATATTAGGTCCTGTAATAATCTGAATTAAATTATCATTTTGCCCTATATTTGTATCATTAGGAATAAACTCATTTATAGAACTTAAAAAACTTTCTATAACAGGATGTCTTCCGTTTTTTATATCTATTATTCCTTCTGAGTTTAAAGTCGGTTTACAATAATTGTTTTTAAATGCAACTACGGACAATGAATAAATTGAATCAACGAACGAAATAATGTCTGATAATTTTTGCAATGTTTTAATATTCATTTTAATAGTATTTCTTATAGATATAAATAGTTCATATTCTTTTTCTATAATATCACTTTCAGACCCAAAAATCATATTTTCAATTCTAATAAGTTCATCTGTTTTATATCTATTTGCATTGGTTAAAGTTTGTTTTAATACAAAATATTCTGGAACTAAATTTTGATATGACTTTGTAACTTCAAAAAAATAACCTGTTTTCTTATTAAATATTAATCTTAAATTTTTAATACCAGTAGTATTTCTTTCATCTACTTCATATTTAATTAGTTTTTCTTTTCCAACAATTTTATTATTTCTAATTTTATCAAGTTCATCATCATACCCAATCTTTATTAAATTTCCCTCTTTCAATAAAATTCCTACATCTTCAAGAATTGCTGAATCTATCAGATTATAGATATACTCGGTATCGGGAATATTTAAAGCTATATTGGAAAATAAAGTATTACTATCTAAAAATAATCTTTTAATTTTTGGAATAGCTGATAAAGAATTTTTTAAATGAATTAAATCTCTTGCGTTACAATTTCCAAAAGAAATTTTTGAATTTATTCTCTCTATATCGGAAATACTTCCTAATAATTCTTCCAATTCATTTCTTAAATTTGAATTTAAAACTAAATCTTCAACTAGAGATTGCCTCCTTTGAATTTTTTCTATTTCTAGAAGAGGCTGATCTAACCATTTATTAAGCAATCTAAAACCCATAGGAGTTTTTGTGTAATTTATAACTGATAATAAAGAGCCATTTATATCATTACTAAAATTATTTTTTTTAAGTTCCAAATTAATTCTTGAATTAGCATCAATTCTTAGATAATCGCTTAATTTATACAAATTAACCTTTTTAAAATCATTCAATTTAACATTAAATCTACAAACATATTTATAAAAGTTATCTATTGAAAAAAGTAATATTTTATTACTAAGATTATTAGAATAAAATTCTTCATTATTATCTCTTAAAGATTTAAAATCTTGATCGATATCTACTTTTGTATAAATAATTCTTAAATTTTTTAATAATTTAACAACACTTTTTTCTAATGATTTTAATATATTTGAGTTTAGTATTACTTCTGAAGGTGTAGTACGAATTACCTCTTCCTCTAGAGCTGTAATTAAATTTTCTCTATTCATTTCAAAAATACTTGTACAAAATATTTCACTTGTTGATATATCAGAATATGTGATACTTAAATTTGTTGAATCCATATAAATACTCATAATATAATTATTTTTATTAATAGCTAATTCATCAAATTCATCAATAGTTCCCGGAGTTACTAATTTAATAACTTCTCTCTTTACAATTCCTTTAGCAAGTTTTGGATCTTGAACTTGTTCACAAATAGCAACTTTAAAACCTTCAGAAACTAGCTTATACAGATATTGATTCACAACATGATATGGAATACCACACATTGGTGCAGTTTTTCCACCACCACAATCTCTTTTAGTCAAAGCTAAATCTAAAATTTTTGAAACTATTTTTGCATCATCAAAAAACATTTCATAAAAATCGCCTAGTCTATAGAATATAATACAATCATTATAATTAGACTTAATTTCTAGATATTGTTTCATCATTGGTGTAAAATCGCTCATAACAACTCCTTACTAAACTATCTCTCCTTCAAGTGCAAATGAATTATGTCCAGTTATTTTAACATTAACTAGCTGTCCAATATTTCTTTTTCCACCTTTAAAATGTACTAATTTATATCCTCTTGTTCTACCTGTAAGAATTTCTGGATTATTTTTACTAATTCCTTCAACTAAAACTTCAAGAGTTTGTCCTAAACATTCTTTATTTTTTTCATAAAATATTTCATACATAGAATCAATTAATCGCTGAAATCTCTCTTGTTTTACTTCATGTGGAATTTGATTTTGCATTTCGGCAGCTTTTGTCCCTTTTCTTATAGAATATAGAAAAGTAAATCCCTGATCATATCCAACCTTTTCTACCATACTTAAAGTATCTTCAAAATCCTCTTCCGTTTCTCCTGGAAATCCAACAATTATATCAGTAGAAAGCGTAATATAAGGTACTTTCTCTTTTAGTTTTCTAATTAATTCTAAATAATGCTCTCTGGTGTAAACTCTATGCATATCTTTTAAAATTTTATTACTACCAGACTGGAATGGTAAATGAATATTTTCACATACTTTATCCAAATTAGCTATTGCATCTATTAGTTCGTCAGAACAGTCTTTTGGATGACTTGTCAAAAATCTAATTCTTTCTATTCCATCTATCTCATTAACCATTTTTAATAACTCTGGAAATGTAACTTTAGGTCTTAATGTTTTTCCATACGAATTGACATTTTGGCCTAGTAATGTTATTTCTTTATATCCCTTTTTTGCTAATTCTTTTATCTCATTAATAATACTTTCAGGTGTTCTACTAATCTCTTTTCCTCTAGCATATGGAACTATACAAAAAGTGCAATAATTATTACAACCTGTCATTATATTTACATAAGCAATAAATGGATGTTCTCTATTTATAGGTGTTTCATCATCAAGTATATCTTCTTCTTCAATATCTACGACAACTTCTCCCGTGCTTCTATGTCTAGAAATAAGAGAAGGCAATCTTGAGATATTTTTCGTTCCAAAAATTATATCTACATGTTTATATTTTGAAATTATAGTAGCTCTTGCATCACCTGTTTGCATCATGCAACCACAAACCGCTATAATCATTTCTGGTTTCTTTCTTTTTAAATTTTTTAAAGCACCAAGTTGCCCATAAACTTTAAGTTCTGCATTCTCTCTGACTAAGCATGTATTATAAATAATAAAATCTGATTTTTCTAAATCATTTTCTTTTGTATAACCTAAAGTTTCTAATAAATATGATATTTTTTCCGAATCATGATGATTCATTTGACAACCATAAGTTATAATCGTATATTTTTTGCTCAAAAAATTCACCTCTATTTGTATTTGTTTTTTAATGCATATTGCATCTTTCTCTCGTGTTCTTTTTCAAGCATACTGTCTCTCTTATCATAATTTTTTTTACCACGAGCGAGTGCAATATCAAGTTTTATCCATCCGTTTTTAATATGAACATTTAAAGGAATTAATGAATAACCTTTTTCTTTAGTTTGTCCAATTAATTTATTAATTTCTCTTTTATTTAAAAGTAATTTTCTTTCTCTTGTAGGTTCTAAATTGTATATATTCCCATGATCATAAGGTGTTATATTCATTCCAAGAATAAAAACTTCTCCACTCTTAATTGAACAATAACTCTCCTTAATAGAAACTTTTCCCTGTCTAATACTTTTTACTTCAGTTCCTGATAAAGAAATCCCAACTTCGTAGATATCTTCTATAAAATAATCATGTCTTGCTTTTTTATTGTTCGCTATTGTTTTTATAGTCGTCTTATCTCTCATAATATCACCTATTTAAATAAAAATTTATTTCATTAGTTATTTCATTTACTTTTGCAACAATAACTTCCACTCCCATTCCAATATCGAATACACTTTTTGTTCTTCTACCGATAGCCGTTAATGTTTGTTCATCAAATTCATAGTAATCATTCATAATATCTTCATATTTAACAAGTCCTTCAACAGTATTTTCTAATTGCACAAAAAGTCCAAATGAAGTAACTGAAACGATAATTCCTTTAAAAACTTGACCTATTTTATTTTTCATAAATTCCACTTTTTTGATATCTTCTAACTTTCTTTCTGCATCAATAGCTAGTACTTCAGTATCATTTATATGATTAGAAGTTATATCTAAGTAGCTTATATAATTTTTTGGTATTTCAATATTTGAATGCAAATAATTTTTTAAAGTTCTATGAACAGTTAAATCTGCATATCTTCTTATAGGAGAAGTAAAATGACAGTATAAAAATGTTGCCAATCCAAAATGTATATCAATATTTGGAGAATATCTAGCTTTAGTCATAGATCTTAAAATAGAATAGTTTATAAAATCAGATCTATTTGTATCTTTAAATTGATCTATTATTTCACTTAGATACTTTGAAGAAATCATATCTATAGGTTTCATTTCTATATTTAAACGATTTAAATGATTTCTTAAGATTTCTAATTTATCTTCTGGTGGTTTAGAATGAATTCTATATATTATAGGAATATCACAATCTCCAAAATGCTTTCCAACTACTTCATTAGTACATATCATAAAGGACTCAATTATTCTATTTGCTAACCCATTTTCTTTCTTTGTTATATTTTCAACTTTACCATCTTTGTCAAAAGTAATTGCAATTTCAGGAAAATTAAAATCTATAGTTCCCCTATTTATTCTTTTATTAGTTAAAATATCATCTAATTCTTTCATAACTAATAATTTTTCTTTTAAAGTTTTATCATTATAAAAATGCTTTTTACCCTCTAAAAAATCTGTTACATCATCATAAACTAACCTATAATTACTATTTATAACGGATTCATAAAATTTATATTCTTTAACATTACCATTTTCCCCAATTATCATTTTCACAGTAATAGCTAATTTATCAGTATTAGGATTTAAAGAACAAAGATTATTAGAAAGTAATTCTGGTAACATAGGAACTACATAGTCAATTAAATATACACTATTACCTCTCTTATAGGCTTCTCTATCTAACTTGCTGTCTTTTTTTACATAATGAGATACATCTGCTATATGAACATAGAGCACATAATCATCTTCTTTTTTATCAATAGATATGGCATCATCAAAGTCTTTTGCATCAGCTCCATCAATAGTAACAGTAAATAAATTTCTAAAATCTACTCTATTTTTAATTTCTTTTTTTATATCCATTTGTTTTAGTTCTTCTAGCTCTTTATTAATCTTATTGGAAAATTTATATGGAATTTCCATATCTTTTAATAAAGAAATTATTTGAGCGTTTTTATCATTTTTATTTCCTATTACTTCAATTATTATTCCCTCAGGATTTTTCTGTTTATCCGGAAATTCAATTAATTTACAAACTACTTTATCATCAGTTCTAGCTCCGTTTTTATCACCTTTTTTTATAAAAATATCATAATTACATTTAATATCATCAGGAACTACAAACCCAAAATTTTTATTTTCTGTAAAAGTACCAACAATTAAATTGCTATTTCTATTTAAAACATTTATAACTCTACCTTCAGCTTTCGAGTTTATTCCCTTTTCTTTTATTATTTCTATTTCAACATCATCATTATGATTAGCGTGATTTAATTCCTTTTTTGGAATAAAAACGTCATCAATATCATCTTCAGAGATAAAAAATGCATTACCTTTAGTTGTAAAAGAAATCTTACCTTTTAAAATTTCCTTTTTTTGATAAATACTATATTTATAGTCAATTAATGATATTTTTTTATTATTAACAAGAGAATCTAATAATTTAAAAAATTGCTTCAAACTATTAAATGAAATATTTAAAGCTACAGCTAGTTCTTCCTTTGTTAATGGAATATAATTCTTTTTTTTCATAAAATTTAATACTTGTTTTTCTAAATTCATTAAAATCTCCTTATATGTAAAAGTAAAAAAATATAAGGTAATACCTTATATTTAATTATAAATATTAAGCAAAACTATAAGCCGTGTTCTGTATTAGACAATCATCTATCTAGACAAATTGTTGCCAATTTGTTCAAGCAATCTACCTATGAACGTAGCGAGCAGCTACAAAAGTTCAATCTTGATCTTGCACCGAATGGGGTTTACATAGCCATATAGTCTCCTATATGCTGGTAAGCTCTTACCTCACCTTTCCACCCTTACCATTATAAATGGCGGTATATCTCTGTTGCACTAGCCTTAGGGTCGCCCCCACTGGACGTTATCCAGCATCCTGCTCTGTGGTGCACGGACTTTCCTCGTGATTAGCTCACGCGATTGTCTGTTTTACTTAATTAGATTAAAATATATTTCTTTTAAAAATATTATTTCTATAAAGTAATATTTCTAAATTACTATTTTTATTTATCAAAAATTCTTTTAAAGATAATAAGCCTGAAATTTCTGACTCAAAATGACCCAAGTCAATAATATTTAGATCATTTTCTAAAGCTAATTGAATATCATGATACTTAAAATCTGAACTAATTAATAAATCTACTTTCTTTGAAATTGCATTTTTAATAGAAAATGCTCCTGACCCTCCTAGTACTGCAACTTTTGAAATACTTTTTTCAATATTACCAAAATATAGTATTGGATTTTCAAAATTATTTTTTAGTTTTGTAAGATAATTTTTGAATGTATCATTTTCAATACTTCCAACTATTCCATAACCATAACCATCTTTATAATCAACAAAAACTTCTTGATTATTTAATAAACATTTATCTGCCAAATATTTATTTACTCCATTTGGATGAATATCTAAAGGTGTATGGAGAGAAATCACATTAATTTTATTATTCATCAATAGCTCAAGCTTTTTATAATATTCAGAATTCACATTTAAATATTGAATTTTTTCAAAAAATAAAGGATGATGTGTGATAATGCAATTAATATTATTTGATACTGCACAATTAATTGAATCAATCGTAATATCAAGTGCTAGTAAAATTCCTTTAACTTCAGCTTCGAGATTCCCAATCTGAAATCCTGAATTATCCCAATCTTCTTGTAAGGAAAATGAATATTCGGTATCTAATAATTCTATAATATCACTTACTTTAAAATTCATCTAAAATCCCTCTAATTTCATTTATTAAATTAGTAATTTCTATAATTCTTTCATTATTTTTACTTTGTTTACTAATTTTATCTACAATATCTGTATATTTTTTTAGTTCATTTTCTAAAAATAATTTTAAATTCTCAGATTTGTTTTTTATAAGCAACTTACCATATAAGTATTCAAAATCATTTCTGTAAAAATCTTTACCTCTTTTTACCTTCAAAATTTGATAATATTTTTTATTTTCTATTACATCATCTTCTCTTTCTATAACAAAATTATTATGCAATAAAAATTTTCTAAGAATATCCAATGAATTATTTGGAGATAAAATTAAGTTGTTTGCAGATTTTGCAACATTTAGATTTTTTTCTAAAATTTCTTTAATTAGAATTCCACCCATACCAGATATAATTATTGTATCTACTTCAAATTCATCAAAGCAATCCAAACCATCAGATACTCTAGTTTCAATATTTACTATGTTGCTATTATATATTAGCTTTTGTTCTAATTTTTCTAGACAGCTTTTACTAATATCAGTTGCAATAATTTTTTTTGATATATTATTTTTCGATAATTCTATAGGTATTATTCCGTGATCAGTTCCTATATCTGCAACAATCGAATTTTCATCAACTAAATTGCAAATCTTTTTTAATCTTAAACTAGCCATATATCTATTCCAAGAAATCTTTTAATTTTTGGCTTCTGCTTGGATGTTTTAATTTTCTAAGTGCTTTAGCCTCAATCTGTCTTATTCTTTCTCTAGTAACCTCAAATTCTTTACCAACCTCTTCTAAAGTTCTAGGTGTACCATCATTAAGTCCAAATCTAAGTTCTAAAACTTTTTTCTCTCTATCTGAAAGAGTACTCAAAACTTGATTTAATTGTTCTTTTAACATAGAAAAATTTGCTGCTTCATCTGGAGCAATGGCTGTTTCATCTTCAATAAAATCACCCAAATGGCTATCATCTTCTTCCCCAATAGGAGTTTCCAAGCTTACAGGTTCTTGAGCAATTTTTCTTATTTCATTTACCTTGTCAACTTCTATTCCCATGTGTTCTGAAATTTCTTCGTTTGTAGGTTCTCGTCCAAGTTCTTGAACTAATTGTCTTTCTATTCTAACTAATTTATTTATAGTTTCAACCATATGAACTGGAATTCTTATAGTTCTCGCTTGATCAGCTATAGATCTAGTAATTGCTTGTCTTATCCACCAAGTAGCATAAGTACTAAACTTAAAGCCTCTTCTAAAATCAAATTTTTCAACCGCTTTCATTAGACCCATATTTCCCTCTTGAATCAAGTCTAAAAATTGCATTCCTCTTCCAACATATCTTTTAGCTATACTAACTACAAGTCTTAAGTTTGTTTCTGCTAATTTTTTCTTAGCTTCAATATCTCCTGCTTCCATATTTTCTGCTAAAATTCTTTCTTCATCAGCACTTAACAAAGGTATTTTACCAATCTCTTTTAAATACATTTTAACAGGATCATCAATATTAAAACCCTTTAAGTCAGAAAAATCTTCTAATTTAATTTCTTCATCTTCAGGATCTTCTTTTTCATCTTCTAAATCAATTAAATCATCTGTAATTTCAAGATCCTCCAAGTTTTCACTTTCATCAATAAACTCCACTTGATTATCAGCTAATTTTGATTTTATTTCTTCAATATCATCAATATCTATTAAATTAAACAAATCTAAAGATTCAAGATACTTGTTATTAACAAAACCACCGTGTTCATTAGCATATTTTGTAAGTTCCTCTATTATTAGAATTTTTACTTCATCATATTCAATATCATTTAATTTATTATTCATGATGAACCCCTTTCTCAATATTTTTAAGATTCCTGTTTAATTCCATCAACTTTTCTATATTGTAATTCAAATTCGATATTACTGATTCATTAGTTTTATCCATTTGTTTTAATTTTTCAATATTTAAAGTTGTTTTTCTAATTTCAAAATTTAAAATAGTTATATCAAGCAATCTATTATAATCTAATGCTGATAATTTTATCTTTTCATTATAACATTTAACTATATATTCTACAATTTTTAAATTCTCTATACTATTTTTAAATTCATCAATTAATACAGATGGAACAGTTATAGTATTATTTTCAGCATTATTTTTAACATAACTAAATATTTCAAATAAATTTGAATTTTTAGATAATTCTTCCAATTTATTAATAATCTTCAGTACGTTATTTTCACATCTCATTAGTAGTATGATACCCAATATTAAAACTTTTTTGTCAGAATTTAACAATAAATTCTCTGTCTTATAATTTATTTCAGTTTCTTCATCCTTTTTTTTAACTACTTTTTCTTTTTTATCATAGTTTAAAAAATCTTCTTTAAGTGAATTACTATCTAAGCCAAATTCATTAGAAATTTTATTTATATATAAATCTCTTAGTATATTAGTATCAATCTTAACTAAAAAATCTAATATCGAGTCATAAAAAATTGAATTATCTGTAATTGAATTAGAATTTTTTTTATTTTTCTTCAATATTTCATAGTTAAAACCATTAATATCATATGGAGATTCTATAAGCTTATTAAACTCGTCTAATCCAAATTTTTTTATATAATCATCTGGATCCAATTTATCCGGAAGCATTATTATATTAGGTTTTACTGAAATTTCATTAAATACAGCATTAGTTTTATCGGTTGCACTTGCTCCTGCGTTATCACCATCATAGCACAAATATACATTATTTCTAAAATATCTTTTAATAAGTCTTGCTTGGCTTTCAGTAAATGCAGTTCCAAGTCCTGCAACAGAATAATTTACACCACTTTGATACAAGGATATCACATCCATATATCCTTCAACAATTAAAATTTTATTTCTAATATTATTTTCTATTATTTTATCAAGAGCATAAAGATTATCACCTTTTTTAAATACAACACTTTCAGGAGAATTTAAATATTTTGCACTATCGTCTACAATAGTCCTTCCACCAAAACCTATAATTTTTTTACTTGTATTTAAAATAGGAAACATAATTCTATTTCTAAATCTATCAATATAATCTCCAGTTTTAGTTTTTATTATAAGTCCCAACTCTTCGGCGATTTCAATATCCATATTTTTTAATTTTAATTCATTATAAAGAGATTTCCAGTTTTCATCAGCATAACCAATAAAAAAAAGATTAATTGATTTTTGGTTAATACCTCTTTTTGATAGATATTGTTTAGGAACTGAATTTTCCATCATATTTTTATAGTAAAACCTTGCTGTAAATTCGTTAATTTCATAATATTTATCAAGATTTTTTTTGTTATTAGTATTAAAAGAATTATCATATTCTAATTCAATCCCAAACTTTTCAGCTAATTTTTTTAAAGTACTGACATAATCTAATGAATCCATTTCCATAATAAATGAAATACTATCCCCATGTTTACCACATCCAAAGCAATGAAAAGTATTTGTTTCTGGATAAAGAAAAAAAGAAGGCGTCTTTTCGCTATGAAAAGGACAATTTCCCATATAATACCTTCCACTTTTTTTTAAGGATACATAATCACTAACAACTGAAATTATATCCGCTTTTTCTTTTATTTCTTCAATTTTTTCTTTCTTTATATAAGACATTTCTATCACCTTATGTTAAAACTTTTTAATTGATATATATTAAAATTTAAGCAGAATGCATTTATTAATATTCCAAGAATTCTTGAAAATTTCAAGTTAATACAGTTTAAATCAATATTTTCTAAATTTTTAGAATTATATAACAAATAAATATAATTGTATTCATGTTCATTAATTATATAGTTGTATTTATCCTTATATTTTATGCTAGAATTTATAAGTAATTCAGATATATCAAAATTATAATTTTTTATATTTTTTTCGTCATCAAATAGTATATGATATCCATTAAAAAGCAAGTATTTAATTATAAAATAACTTAATATTATCTTATAATCTATTTTCTTTATTCTTAATACCTCATTTATTAAATCATATATTTCTATATTTTTTAATTCAGGCACACTAGTCTTTAAAATTATTTCTGAAAGAATATTCAAAAACAAAATATGCTCTTTAGATTTAAAAGAAAAAAATTCTAGTAGTTCATATTCATTACAATAGAAAAATTCGTTTCGGTAATTTAATTTAAAATTATAATTAGAGTACATGGATAAATACATTTCAATATTTTTAGTATAAATTGAGATAAGTCCAAACTCATCAGTATATACTCTAAATATTTTAGCATTATTTAAATAAGCATTTTCCGAAATAACAAAGCCATTTATATTATTATAAATACTATTTTCTAAAATATCCAAATTCTTTCACCTTAAATGATTTGTTTCTCCAATCGTCATCAATTTTAACAAAAAGTTTTAAATTAACTTTTGAATCTAAAAACTTTTCTATATCTAGTCTAGCAGACTTTCCAATTTTTAATATCATATCTCCATTTTTACCAATTACCATACCTTTATGTGATTTTTTTTCAACACAAATAATTGCATCAATATCAATAATTGGCTTATTTTTTCTTATTGAAAATTTTTCAATTAATACATTAACTCCATGTGGAATTTCATCCCTTAAAAAATTAAGAGCTTTCTCTCTTATTATTTCACTTACTATTTCTCTCTCAGACTGGTCTGTAATCATATCATCTGAGTAATATTTAGGTCCATAAGGTAAATAAGATTTTATACTATCTATTAAATTATATACATTAGTACCTTCTGAAGCAGATATTGGAATAATTTTTTCAAACAAGTCCATATACTCATACTTTGAAATAAGTTTACAAAGCTCATCTGCATTTAATGTATCTATCTTATTAATAATACATAGTTTTGGAAGATTAATTTTCCTCAGCATATCAATTATTAAATTATCCAATTCTCTTATTTCAAAATTAACATCTACCATATACAAAATTAAATCTACATCTTTAAGAGAGCTT
Organism: Parvimonas sp. C2; assembly: GCF_035282405.1. Lineage (NCBI taxonomy): Bacteria > Bacillati > Bacillota > Tissierellia > Tissierellales > Peptoniphilaceae > Parvimonas > Parvimonas sp. C2. Next base: position 60,436 of record NZ_JAYKBP010000001.1, on the reverse strand, counting down.
CTAGCTTCCTTTAACATAAATTCTCCCAATTTATTTTTAGGATTTTGAATACCAGGAGTATCAAGGAAAATAATTTGAGAATCCAATGAATTATATATTAATTTTAAATTAGATCTTGTAGTTTGTGGTTTGTTAGAAATAATTGAAATTTTCTCTCCTATTATTCTATTTAATAATGTTGACTTACCAACATTTGATCTTCCAACAATTGTAACAAATCCTGATTTTATATTGTCCATATTATAAATCCTCTGGACCAAAACTATAAGGTAAAATTTCTGAAAATTTTACTATCTTATATTCTTGCTCATTTTTTATTATAATTATCTCACAATCATCAGAACAAAATTCTCTTATAACCTGTCTACAAACTCCACAAGGATATGTTAAAGAATTTTCTTTTCCAACAACCGCAATTTTTGTAATCTTTTTTTCTCCATTATATACAGCTTTAAATATAGCTACTCTTTCTGCACAAACTGTAGGCGTATATGATGCATTTTCTATATTACAGCCACCATATAACTTTCCTGAATCAGTTAATACACAAGCTCCTACTTTAAAATTTGAATATGGTGTATAAGCTTTTTTTTGACTATCTAAAGCACAGTCTATCATTTTTTTATAAATATTCATTTAACCACCAATCATAACTATTATTTTGGGAACAAATATTAAAAGACCAACTATCATAGAAATAAAAGCTGAAACCAAAACAGTTCCCGATGCCATATCCTTTATAATTTTTACCTTAAAATTATATTCTTTACATAAAAAATCCATAATATTTTCAATGATAGTATTAATAATTTCTAAAGTCAAAACAACTGCTATCATAATCAATATTACAGATAATTCAACGCACGACAAATTTAAAATTAAAGAACACAACAATACTAACAAAGAAAATACAATATGAAATCTAAAATTTTTCTCTGTTTTAAAAATATATATTATTCCTTTGAAAGCACAAAGAAAACTTTCAAAAAAATTAGAATTCTTTCTCATTTTTAAAAACTTCCATCAATTTCATAGTTTCTTTTTCCTTATTTCTCATAACTAATTTGTCTGACTCTTCAATATGGTCATATCCAAGTAAATGAAAAACCGAATGACAAACTAAATATAATATTTCTCTATCAATACTATGCCCAAACTCTTTTGCTTGTTCCATAGATTTTTCGGTAGAAATAATAATATCTCCTAAAATATAAGGCATACCTTCTTCTGAAAACTCAAAATCCATTGGAAAAGAAAGCACATCCGTTTCTTTATTAATATTTCTAAATTCAGAATTTATATTTTTTATTTCTTCATTTGTAACAAATGATACAGAAACTTCAACATTACTTATTTCTCTATTTTCAACTCTTAAAGCTGTTTTAATACATTCAACTATTTTTGCTTTAAGATTTTCTGATACAACAAAAGAATCTTGTCTATTATCAAAAAGAACATTCATCATTTCTTCTCCACTAAACCATCTTCATATTTTGTATAAGCATCTATTATTTTCATAACTATACTATGTCTTACAACATCGGAACTATCAAAATAATTAAAATTTATTCCATTGATATTATTCAAGATTTTACTTACTGAAACAAGGCCTGAATTTTTTCTTCTACCTAAGTCAATTTGAGTAATATCTCCAGTAATAACAGCTTTAGACTCAAATCCTATTCTCGTTAAAAACATCTTCATTTGCTCATTAGTTGTATTTTGAGCTTCATCAAGAATTATAAAGGCATCATCTAATGTTCGTCCTCTCATATAAGCTAAAGGTGCAACTTCAATAATACCTTTTTCTTTTAGTCTAAGAAAATTATCATATCCTAAAATATTATACAACGAATCATATAATGGTCTTAAATATGGATCAATTTTTTCTTGTAAATCACCAGGTAAAAAACCTAAGTTTTCACCCGCTTCAACTGCTGGTCTTGTTAAAATAATCTTTGATACAGAATTATTTTTTAAAGCCTTAGCAGCCATCGCAATAGCTAAAAATGTTTTTCCAGTTCCTGCAGGACCTATACCAAAAGTAATTATATTTTCTTCTATTGCAGATATATATTTCCTTTGACCTAAAGTCTTAGGTTTGATAGGTTTTAACTTTGCATTTAAACATATAACATAATCTAACCAATCATTTAATATATCCTTATTTTCGCTTTTTACTTTCTCAATTACATAAGAAATTTTTTGTTTATCCAAACTTTCTAATGACTTATCTCTAACTAAAAACTCAATAGTTTTAATACATAGTAAAACCATTTTTTCATCTCCAGTTATAGACAAACCTTCATTACTATTTTTTATAGAAACGTCAAATTTTTTAGAAATAAAATCTATATTAGAATCTAAATTTCCAAATAAATTCCTAATATCTTCAATATCTAAAATCAAATTTTCAGTAACTTTGTTCATTATTTCTCCAATTATTTTCTAATTTCATTTCTGTTATTATCTAAAACAGTAATTATATCTCTTAATCTTTCTTGTGTTTTAGATAAAACATCATCAACATAAGTATTAGTTTGCATTTTTATAGTCTTTGCGTTTTGTTCAGCTTTTAGTAATATGTCATTTGCTTTACTTTCAGCAGCAACCACTACATCACTTTCATTGATCATTTGTTGACATCTTAATTCAGCAACAGATTTAATTTTAGAAGCTTCTTTATTAGCTTGCTCTAAAATTTGATTTGCATCTTTAGTAGCTTCATTTAAAATTCTATCTTTTTCTGCATTAACCCACTCTGCTTGTTTAATTTCTTCAGGAATATTTTCTCTCATTTCTTTAAGTATGAAAAATAATGCTTCAGAGTCTACCATAACTTTCTTTGAAAAAGGTAAACTTGAACTTTCTTCCACCAAGTCTTCAATACGATCAATTAATTCTAAAATTTCCATTATTCATTCCTCCTAAATTTTTCACTTAATATATCTAAAACAACCTTATCTACATATGGTTCAATATTACCACCGTTAAAGAATACATCTTTAACAACAGTTGAACTAATATGTTCTTCCGAAGATTCAGAAAATAATAAAATTGTTTGTACCCCACAAAGCTCTTGATTTACTTTAGCATTAATCTTCTCAGATTCAAAATCTAAAGTATTCCTAACACCTCTTACTAAAATGTTGACATTATTATCTTTAACATAATCACTCAATAACCCAGAATATATATTTATATCAACATTATCATACTTTTTAAATATCTTTGAAATAATATTTTGTCTCTCTTCAAGTGTAAAAAGTGTTTTTTTATTCATATTATTTAAAATAAGTATATCTACAGAATTAAAAATTTTTAAAGTTTTTAAAATAATATTTTTATGACCATTAGTTAAAGGGTCAAAACTACCCGGAAAAACTACCTTCATTATTATTATTTTTTCCTTTCTAAAAATATCACTCTAGTCTTAGAATATTTTTTTTCTTTTATTACATCAAAGTCTTCAATAATTATATCCTTATCTGTTTCTATAATGATTATTCCATCCTCATTTAGAATATTGTAATTCCAAATGAAATCTAAAGTGTTTTTTATGTAATCATTTCTATATGGAGGGTCTAAAAATATATAATCAAATCTTAAATTATTTTTGTAAAAATAATTTAAACATTCCATATAATCTTTTTTTATAATAATTGATTTTTCCAAAAATTCAGCATTCTCAATATTTTGCCTAGTAATTTTTATACTGTCATCAGAAAAATCACAAAAATAAGCCTTATTTGCACCTCTACTTAGAAATTCAATTCCAATAGCACCACTACCAGAAAACAAATCTAACACAATAGAATTTTCATCTATTTCAAACAAAATATTAAAAATTGACTCTTTAATTTTATCTGTAGTTGGTCTTACTCTATAATCTACAGGAGATAATAATTTTAATCCTCTCTTTTTTCCAGATACTATCCTCATTTTCCAACCTTAATCTTAAAATAATTATACTTAAATCAAATGACTAATTAATAATATAATTAATACAAATATATTCATAATAAATTGTACCATAAAAATATTATATTTTCAACATTTTATTAGAAGTTTTTAAAGATACAATTAATACTTAGTTTAATTATTTTAAATTTCAATTAATAATTTTATTTTAAAAATAGTTTTTTATAAAATGTAAAATATGATATAATGTATTTGAATGTATTTTACAAATTTTTATTAAGGAGGAGATATATGGACTTAAAAGAAAATTCTTTAGAAAAAAGCAAAAATATTGCTAATGAATTAAGAACTTCATTAGAAGAAAAAAATATTTTTCATCTAAGAGATTTAATTTATGATACAAATGAAGTAACTCTTGCAAATATTTTTGAAGAATATTTTGATATTAAAGAAATTCTATTTATGTTTAAGGTTATTAAGAAAGAAAAAACTGCTGAGATTTTTGCTTATCTTCCTCAAAATATGAAACAACAAGTAATAAATGGATTACAAGATCATGAAATAAAAGTTATGTTAGATTATATGTTTACGGATGATATAAGTGATTTTCTAGAAGAACTTCCTGCAAATATTGTTAAAAGAGTTTTAGATTCAGCTTCTAATCAAAGACGAAGCGAAATAAATATGATTTTAAATTTTAAAGAAAATAGTGCTGGTTCTGTAATGAGTACTGATTATGTTGAACTAGATCCAGAAATCACAGCAGATGAAGCACTAAAAATGATTAAAGATAAAGAAAGACTTGCTGAAACTATTTCTTATTGTTATATAACTAATGATCAACATATACTTTTAGGTTTTGTTTCAATGAAAAGCATATTGTTAGCTTCATCAAATACGCTAATTTCTGAAATTATGGAAACAGATGTTATATCTGTTGAATGTGATGAAGATCAAGAAGAAGTTGCAAAAATATTTACAAAATATGATTTATTAGTACTACCAGTAGTAAATGATCAACATAGACTTATTGGAATTATTACTATTGATGATGTGTATGACATTATTCAAGAAGAAGTTACAGAAGACTTACAAAAAATGGGTGGTATCACACCTATAGAAGGTTCTTATGTAAATATGTCGATAATTGAAATGGTAAAAAGTAGAATTACTTGGCTTTTAATACTTATGATTTCTGCGACAGTATCTGGATTTATTCTTGCAAAAAATACTGACTTAACACTAAAATTTCCATCTTTAGTAATTTTTATACCAATGCTTATGGATACTGCAGGAAATGCTGGTAGTCAATCAAGTGCAATGGTGGTTAGAGGTATTGCTATTGATAATTTAAATATAAATGACTTTAAATATGTAATAAAAACTGAATTTTTAAACTCTTTAATTTTAGGAGCGATATTATTTACTGTAAATATATTAAGAATTCTAATTTTTATGCCAAATATTTCTATGTCTATAGCAATCCTAATTTCAGCAACTATTTATATAATTATAACTATTGCAAATTTAATTGGTGGAATTTTACCATTATTAGCTAGCACTTTAAGACAAGATCCTGCATCAATGAGTGGCCCGATTTTGACTACAGTTTGTGATGCTATTTCACTAACAATATATTTTACTCTTGCATCTTTATTTTTAGGAGGTGGAATTTATGGAATATAATTTTTTAGAATATAGTAAAGAACAATTATCTTCCCTACTTCCTGAATTAATAAAAGAAAAAAAAGTCTTATTAATAAGAGAAATTTTTGATGAATATAATATAGTTGATTTAAGTGAAATATTTAGTGAATTAGAACTTGATGAAGCAATTTTTGTTTTTAAAATCTTACCAAAAGACATTTCTGCTGAATTATTTACTTATTTAGATTCATTGCATCAAGAAAGATTAATATCAGCATTATCATCTATGGAAGTAAAAAGTATTTTAGATAATATGTTTAGTGATGATATAATAGATTTTCTTGAAGAAATGCCAGCTAATGTTATTAAATACATTTTAGACAATGTACCTTCAGAACATCGAAAAGAAATAAATACTCTTTTAAGTTATGAAGAAAATACTGCTGGATCTGTAATGAGTACTGACTTTGTAGAACTTTGTGAAGAAGATACAGTTGAAGAAGCAATAAAAAAAATTAAAGAACAAGCCGAAATTGCGGAAACGGTCAATGTTTGCTTTGTAATTAATAAAAAAAGAGTTCTAGTTGGAATAGTAAATTTAAGAGATATCATTATTTCAAAAAATGATAAGTTAATTTCAGAAATAATGGATAAAAATATTCATTATGTATATACAAACACAGACCAAGAAGAAGTTGCCCATTTATTGAGTAAATATGACTTAACAACTATTTGTGTATTAAATAATCAAAATTGTCTAATTGGGATTGTTACTGCAGATGATGTTTTGGATATCTTAAATGAAGAAGCAACCGAAGATATTCATAAAATGAGTGGTATTGTTCCGACAGATGGATCTTACTTGAAAACAGGAATTAAGGAAATGGTAAAATCAAGAATATCTTGGCTTTTAATTCTAATGATTTCTGCAACTTTTACTGGATATATTTTACAATATTTTGAAGATAAACTAAGTGCATTAGCTATTTTATCAGCATCAATTCCAATTATAATGTCGACTGCTGGTAATGCAGGAGCACAAAGTTCAACTATGGTAATAAGAGGAATTGCTGTCGATGATTTAAACATAAAAGATTTTTTTGTTGTTCTAAAAAAAGAATTAACTGTTGGACTACTTTGCGGACTAATATTATTTATCACTAATTTTATAAGATTATATATTTTCGGATCCAAAAGCACAACTTTTTCAATAAGTTTTGTGGTTAGCCTTACAATAGCAATTTCGTTGATTTCTGCGAATCTAGCGGGTGGAGTACTTCCATTAATTGCAAAGAAACTAAAAATGGATCCAGCAAGTGCAGCTGCACCACTTATAACGACTATTGTGGATGCAACCAGTTTGATAATATATTTTATGTTAGCTATAGCTATTCTAAAAATTTAATATTTAATATAAAAAAGTGTAGATAAACTGATAAAATATCTACACTTTTTTTAATATTTATATTATTTTTTTACTATAAATTAACACAATACATAACAACTTTTCCTAAAATGCTAAATTTATCATCTTTTGAAAATTTAAAATCCGTAAATGAATGATAAGTAGAACAAGGTCTAAAAATTATATCTTCCCCATCTCTAAAAAATAATTTTAAACTATATTCTCCATTTTCAGAAAAGACTACAATATCTTCATCTTCTAAATTATAAACTGGATAATTCAGTTTAACAGCAATATAACTTCCATTTGGTATTACTTTATTCATACTCTCTCCATTAACATGCATTATAAGAATATCACCGTCATTTGCATAAGGTCCCATAACAGAATCACTTATTTCTATTTTTTCAAGCTCAACATCATAGTTAGGTCCATCAGGTAGCCCTGCAGAAACACCATAAGGTAAATAATTATATATTGATGCCTTTGTAGAATTAGGAGTATTTGAATAATGCTCCCATCCTAAAATTTCTATTGGGCTTGAATTATAAATTTCTGCTAGCTTCAATAATCTATCTATTGGAATATTTGTTATTATATCATTTTCATACTTAAATAAATTTTGTTTACTTGTGCCAATTAGTTCACCGGCATCTTGCAGTGTAAGATTAGCTTTTTGTCTAAGCTCTTTTAATCTTTCTCCTGTTGTCATATTATCACCTCTACTATTCTATAATAATTATACAACAAAATAACTTAAAAAGCAATTTATTTTCTAATTTTTTTAATTTTTTCAAAAAAGTAGCTTGACAAGTTATTTTTTGTGTTGTATAATAAAAGTAACTTAAAAAGTGATTTATTGATTGGAGGAAAGAATTATGCAAAAAAGAAAAAATAGAAATTCAGAGTTCAACACTTTAGAAATGGTGAAATTACTATTATCTTTTACAACTTTCACTTTGTCTTGTTTTTTCATGATAATGTATGGAGTAACTGGAAAGTTGATTTAATATAAATTATAAATTATTAAGTAATAATTTTATATTCTATTAAAAGTTGAGTAATACTGGATTAAAAAACATCTTACTATTGTAAAATATTGAGATGTTTTTTTATTTTTGATATAATTTAATTATAAAAATTTGTTAGGAGAATTTTATGGATAATTTTGATATAATATTAGCTAGTAATTCACAAAGAAGAAAAGAACTTTTAAAATTCATATTTAATGAATTCAAAGTGATTCCTGCTAATATTGATGAGAGAAATTTAGAACAAAAGTTTTTAAGTAAGACATCTAAAGATGACAAGTCAAAATTTAGTGAATTATGTGATATACTATCTTTTGAAAAATGTAAAGATGTAGCTAAAGATTACAAAAGTGCTTTAATTATTTCAGCAGATACAATTGTCTATGATGATATGTATTTGTTTGGAAAGCCAAACAATTATGAAGAAGCAAAATATATGTTAGAATATTTATCTGGAAAAGAACATATTGTCCAAACCTCAGTTACAATATACTTTAATAATGCTTTCTCAACATTTTCAGAAAAAAGTTATGTATCATTTTATGACTTGGACGAAATTCAAAAAGAAACAATTGAATCTTATATTAAAAATGAAAATCCATACGATAAAGCTGGTGGATATGGAATACAAGATGGTGCTAGTCTTTTAATAAAACATATAAATGGTGACTATTTTAATATCGTTGGACTTCCAATTTCAAAACTGAATAGAAAATTATTAGAAATTATATAGTAAAAAATCTAGTGTTTAGTCACTAGATTTTTTCAATTTATTATATAATATTATTCAATTAAAAATTTGAAATACTAGATATCATCAACTTTATAGAATATGTTTCTCATTTTTAACAATTTTCCATTTTCTTGTGGAATAAGCTCTCCGATACCAATAAAAATATCATCACAATATATTTTAAATATTCCTTCTTGTTCAATATTAAATGTTTTTCTAAGCCCATTTGAAATATGTTTAAAATATTTTTTATCAAAATTTATGCTTCCATATTCAAAAACATCTTCTACATTAATTAATGAATTTTTTAATTGCATTTCATCAAATTTTTTAAGTCTTTCTAATGATAAAGCATTTTTAATTGTAAATATTCCATATTTACTTCTACAAAGAGAACTCATATAAGCAAAATTATCAGTATCTAAAGCTATATCATTAAATAGTGTACGAATATATGTTCCTTTGGAACAATTTACTTCAAATCGTATCTTATTATCATAAAAATTAAGAATTATGAGAGAATCAATTTCAACCTCTCTTTTTTCTCTTTCTACTTCAATACCTAATCTCGCATACTCATATAATCTTTTTCCATCTTTTTTTAAAGCAGAATACATTGGAGGTATTTGCCAAATTTTTTTGCTATCATATTTTTTTACAACTTCAAAAAATTGATTTTTATCTAAACAAATTTCCTTAGAATTAAGACTTTGCCCCCAAATATCTAAAGTATCGGTCTCTATTCCTAAAGTCATTTCTCCAACATAACATTTCCCCATGCTTTGAATATAATCGACAATCTTTGTAGCATTTCCAATGGCAATAGGTAAAACCCCTGTCGCATTAGGATCAAGCGTTCCCGCATGACCAACCTTTTTAGTTTTATATAACTTTCTAACAATATTTACTACATCTCTACTTGTAAATCCTTTTGGTTTATAAACATTTAATATACCATTAAAATTCATTTGGATACTCACTTTTTAATTTTTCTAAAAACAAATTAACAACGGATTCAAAATCACCATCTATAACACAACCAGCTGCTCTTGTATGTCCTCCACCATTAAAATGACTACATATTTTAGAAACATCTACAAATTCTTTACTTCTTACACTACCTTTAAATAAATCTTCTTTCATTTCTTTAAATAGAATAGAAACTTCAAATCCATTAATATCTCTATAATAATTTACAATATCATCAACCATATCCATTGTTAAATCGGTACCTTCAAAATCAGACTCAAACATTCCTATTACTGCAACCTTATTGTCAAAGTATAATTTTGCTCTATTTATTAATTTATTTTTTAGCATTTCAACTTCAAAAATATTATTTTGATAAAGTTTTTTATAAATATAGTCTTTATCTGCTCCTAGATCATAAAGATTAGCACATACTCTTAAAGTAGAAGACGTAGATGATTCATATAAAAATCTATAAGTATCAGTATTTATTCCTACTAATAGAGCATTTGCTATATTTTTTGAAATTTTAAAATCAAATTCTTTGAATAAATTATAAACTATTTCACAAGTTGAACTCATATTAGGAAACACATAATTTAAGTCTCCAAAATAATTATTAGTCTTATGATGATCTATATTTATAGTTTTTTTAGCTCTTTTTCTAAAATGTTCACCAATATCTCCAGGTCTATCTATCTCACCACAGTCAACATAAATCAATAAGTCTAAATTTTGTTCTTCAACTTCTTTTATATTGTCAATAGTTTCAAGAAATAACAAGTTTTTTGGAAAGTCATCTACTTTTATTCCAAATATATTTTTATTTAGATTCTCTCTAATTCCGAGTATTACAGATATTGTAGATCCTATATTGTCTCCATCAGGATTTTTATGAGAAATAACTCCAATATTTTCAGATTCTTTTATTACATTTAAAATATCACCAGGACTATTATTCTTCATCAACATTACCATATAATTCTCTCTTTTCTCTATCCTCTTTAGAAACTTTTATTATTAATTCATTCATTAAAGCTGTTTTTTCAAACGATTCATCTAATTTAAAAATTAACTTTGGAGTATGTCTCAAATCTAATGCATCTGAAATTCTTTTTTTCATATACCCAGTTGCACTTTCAAGACCTTTCATAGTTTTTTCTTTAGTTTTTTCATCTCCAAAAATACCAATGCTAACGTAACAAATGCCTAAATCATTTGTTACGCTAACTTTTGTTATATTTGTTATTGATGGATTTATTCTATTATCTTTAATTCCGTTATAAATAGCATCTGACAAAACTCTATTAATTTCAGATTCTATTCTCCCAAGTCTTTTTGTATTCATAAAAAACCTCTATCTTTCAACTTCCTTATCAATATAAGCTTCAATTATATCCGTTTCTTTTAAATCATTATAGTTTGCAATTCCCAATCCACCTTCATATCCAGTTAAAAGTTCTTTTGCATCATCTTTAAATCTCTTCAACGAACTAATTTCACCTTCATGTAAAATAATTCCATCTCTAAGAAGTCTTACTTTTGCATTTCTTGTAACTTTACCATTTAAGACATAAACTCCAGCTACGGTACCTATTCCCGGAACTTTAAATGTTGCTCTAACTTCAGCTCTACCAATTACTTCTTCAACAAAAGTAGGAGCTAACATTCCTTTTACAGCTAATTTAATATCTTCAATTGCATCATAAATTACTCTATATGTTCTGACATCAACATTTTCATGTCTTGATAAGTCGATTGCTCCTTGTGAAGGTCTAACGTTAAATCCAATTATTATTGCATTACTTGCAGCAGCCAACATTACATCAGATTCGTTAATTCCTCCAACTGCACCATGTATTATATTAACCTTAACTTCTTCATTACTCAATTTTTCTAAAGAATTCTTAACAGCGTCTACAGTTCCTCTAACATCTGTTTTAATAATAATTTTAATTTCTTTTAATTTACCATCTTGAATTTTATCAAATAAATCATCAAGAGAAACTTTGTTTCCAGATGAAATCATATTTTCTTTTTGAACATTTATAATTCTTTGAGCATATCCTCTAGCTGTTTTTTCATCCTTAACAGCATAAATGAAGCTTCCAGCTTCAGGAACTTCAGAAAGTCCTAAAATAACTGCTGGCATTGAAGGTGTAGCTTTCTTAATTTTCTTTCCTTTATCATCAAACATAGCTCTAATTCTACCTGTAGATGTTCCTGAAATAACTATATCCCCTGAATTTAAAGTACCCTTTTGTACTAAAATTGTTGCAACCGGACCTCTACCTTTATCAAGTTGAGCTTCTATTATAGTCCCAATAGCCATTCTATTTGGATTTGCTTTCAATTCTTCAACTTCAGCAACCATTAGAACCATTTCTAGTAATTCATCAATTCCTTCTCCAGTTTTAGCTGATACAGGCATAGTGATTACATCTCCACCCCAATCTTCAGGTAGTAATCCATTATCTGAAAGTTCGGTCTTTACTCTTTCAGGATTAGCTCCTTCTTTGTCTATTTTATTAATAGCTACTATGATTGGAACTCCTGCATCTTTTGAATGGTTAATTGCTTCAATAGTTTGAGGCATAACACCGTCGTCTGCAGCTACTACAAGAATAGAAATATCTGTAACTTTTGCTCCCCTAGAACGCATTGCTGTAAATGCTTCGTGCCCAGGAGTATCTAAAAATACTATTTTACTATTATTAATATTAACTGTATAAGCTCCTATATGTTGAGTAATACCACCTGCTTCTTGTGTTGTAACTTTAGACTTTCTAATATAGTCTAATAAAGAAGTTTTACCATGGTCAACATGACCCATTACTGTTACAACAGGAGGTCTTGTTATCAAATCCTCTTTTTTATCTTCATAATCTAAAGATAAAATTTCATTTTCTTCAGTTATTTCAGGTGTTTCTAATACAACTATTTTTCCAAACTCTTCTGCAATCAAGCTTGCACAGTCAAAATCAATTTCTTGATTTAATCCTGCCATTATACCTAATGCAATTAATTTTGAAATTACTTGAGAACTACTAACTCCTAAACTTTCAGAAAAATCTTTTACTGTTATACTTTCTGGTATTTTTATTTCTCCAACATTTTCTACCTTGTTTTCAAATTCTAGATCACTATCACTTTTAGTTTTATGATTAGCTTTATTTTTCTTCTTAGCAGGCTTTAAAATAAGATTTGGATTTCTATCTTCCCTCATTTTGTGCTCGTTTAATGACTTATTTTTCTTATTTTTTTCTTGACCTTGTAAATGTGTTTTTCTTGCATCTCTTTTTTCAATAGCTGGATCAACTACTTCTACAACATCATCTAAAAATTCTTTATTTCTATCAGCAAACTTTCTTCCGGAATCTTTTTTATCCCTTCCAAAGTTTCTATTATCTTTATTGAAGCCTTCTTTTTTGTCTTTATTAAAAGGTTTATTATCTTTATTGAAATTTTGTTTTTTATCCTTGTTAAAACCTTCTTTTTTATCTTTACTAAAATTTCTGTTATCTTTACTATAATTGCCTTTTTTATCTTTATTAAATGGCTTATTATCTTTACTGAAATTTTGTTTGTTACCTTTATTATATCCTTCCTTATGTCCTTTATTATCTTTATTGAATGATTTATTATCTTTTTTATAACCTTCTTTTGAATTTTTATTATCTTTATTAAAGTTATCTTTTCTTTCTTTATTTACATTATTTTTCTTTTCATCAGGCTTATTTTCAGTTTTAACTACTTTTTTCTCATCTTTTTTATTTTTTTCTGCTTCAATTTTTCTAAAGTGTCCAATTACAATTTCTAAATCTTTTCCTTCAAGAATAGACATATGACTCTTCACTTCTACACCTAATCCAGTGATTATATTAATTAATTCCTTGCTTTGAAGATTTAACCCCTTTGCAAGTTCATGTACTCTAACTTTACTCATACTAGCACCCCTTTGCTATTTAATAGAATCAACATATCTTTTCAGTTCTTCATAAAATTCACTATTTATTTCTGATTCTAATGCAATATTCAATCTCTTATTTTTCTTAGCTTTATCAATACATTTATCTGAAATACAAATATAGGCTCCTCTACCATTTTTTTTTCCAGTTATGTCTAATAAAATGCCTTCTTCTTTATTATTAACAATTCTCAATAATTCTTTTTTTTCCTTTTGTTCCCCACAAGCAACACATTTTCTCATAGGAATCTTTTTTATTTTCATAAGTTCACCTATAACTCATAACCATTATCTATAAATTCTTGTTCTCCGTCAAACCCAACTTCAATTAAGCCGTTTTCAACATCTTCCTTATATTTTTCTAAACCTTTAATATCTATTCTCCAATTTGTAAGTTTGGCTGCCAGTCTTGCATTTTGTCCTTCTTTACCAATAGCTAATGATAATTGTGAATCTGGAACTATTACTCTTGCTCTATTTTCACTTTCATTAGTAAATACTACTACAACTTCTGATGGACTTAAGGAGTTTGATAAATATTCTTTTACATCTTTACTATAAACAATAATATCAATTTTTTCTCCTCTTAACTCTTTAATAATTGAACTAACTCTTGACCTTTTATATCCAACGCAGGCTCCAACAGGATCTACATCATCATTTTTAGAAAAAACCGAAATTTTTGTTCTACTTCCTGGTTCTCTAGCAATAGATTGAATTTCAACCGTTCCGTCTAGTATTTCAGGAACTTCCAATTCAAATAATCTTAAAACAAAATTAACATCTGATCTTGAAAGTAAAACCTGTGCTCCTTTAGGGGTATTCTTTACTTCCTTAACATAAAATTTTAATCTTTCTCCTACACGATAAACTTCATTTTTTATTTGTTCAGGTGGAGTTACAATTGCTTCAAGTTTTCCTAGATTAATAAATAAATTATTTCTATCTATTCTCTGAATTTGTCCTGAGATAAGTTCTCTTTCTTTATCTTGAAAATCATTATATATAACTTCTCTTTCTGCATCTTTAATCTTTTGAATAACAATATTTCTTGCAGTTTGAGCTGCAACTCTACCAAAATCCATAGTTTTTAATTTTATAGGCACTTCATCCTCTAGATTATACTTTGTACTAATAGCTTTTGCTTCATCTAAAGAAATTTCTGTTATATTATCCTCAACAACTTGAACTACTGTCTTTATCGCAAAAAGCTCAACTTTTCCTGTCGTTCTGTTAATATTTATTTTTACATTTTCATATTCTCCAAAGTTTTTTTCATAACTTTTTAAAAGTGCTTTTTCTAAAGAATCAAAAATTATCTCTTTAGAAACACCTTTTTCACGTTCGATTTCATCTAATGCTCTTAAAAAATCCGTTGTTCCTTTCATCATTTTCTCCTTAAATTTCAATTTGTGATTTAATTATTGCAATATCTTTTCTTAAAAAATCAACATTTGACTTTCCAATTATCAAAGTTAAATTTTCTTTATCAAAAGATTTTAAATTTCCAATAAACTCTTTTTCATTATTTAACTTTTTATAACATTTTACCAAAATTCTTTTTCCAATAAATGTTTCTAATTCTTCATCGTTTTTAATTTCTCTTTCTACTCCAGGAGATGAAACCTCTAAAAAATATGAATCTTCTATAGGATCTACTTTATCTAACCAATCACTGACAATATTGCTTGCCATTTCACAAGAATCTAAATCAACTCCTCCTTCTTTATCAATAAAAATTCTTAACACATTTCCTTTAGGCTCTTTTACATATTCTGCACCTATAAAGTAAATTCCATTTTCTAAAAAAATATTTTTAAAAGTTTTTTCAATAGTTTTTAATAATTCATTTTCTTTTTTCAATTTTGTCTCCTTTCAATCATGAATTAAACTAAAACGAAAGAGTGGGATGCCCCACTCTTTGTTTAGAAAGAATATTTTTAATTATTATAACATATTTTTTTTAAATTTTCAACTAATCCTAATTTAAATCACCTATTTTTTGTTGTGATGTAATTAACGTGAGATAAAAGGCATAAAAAAATACACATAAATTAAATCTGTAATTTTTATTTTTATCAAATTTAATAAAGAGCGGACTTTTGTAGTCAGCTCTCGTTAAATTAAGTCTGATAAATTATTCATACTAAATTCTTCCTGTAATTTTTCTTTTTGAAATCTATATCTCTTTCGTCCATAAATCAAAATCCTTTTTTAATTCTTCATCTTTTTCCAGCATTTCATCAATAGTTTTATTTACCTTTTCATCTAACTCTATAAAATTTTCATTTATTTCTTTTGCCTTTTCTACTTTTGGATCAAGCTCTCTTTTTGTTTGTCCTACTGTAGTATCATAAGTTACTCCACCTTCCATATATGCTGCCCTTACTTCTTGTGGTGATAAAATAAATCCAAACGGGACTTCTAATGTACTATCCCATATTTCTTCTGCTCCTGCAACTGCTTTATCTCTTATATTTTTTATATTTTCATATGCTGTTGTCGATATTTCTTTTACACCTTTTGATATTATTCTTGCTTGTTCACTATCTAAAAATATTTCCTCGTTCTTTGTATAGCCTCCTTGTGCTAAATTTTCTTTAAAACTTTTTAGATTTTCTAGTTCACTAAACATTTCTTGTTTTATTTTTAGATGTTTTTCTGCTACTTCTCCTTCTTTGTTTATAAGTTCTCCTTCTTCATTAAATTTCCAATTCGATAAACTATGAGGTATAAATCCACTGCCATAATCTAAATATATTGCTGTTTGTGTTTCGTTTCCTGTAATATTTCCTATAAGATCACGATTATTTCTATAATTCATAAATTGCTCAGGATGTTCTCTCATATATTCTATCTCGTCTCCATATATCATCTTATGTATATCCGGTCCGTTAAATCCTGTATTATTAAATCTCATTTTTAAAGCAACATACATAGCTAGAGATTGACCTAATGAATGCCCCGTTGTAGTTATTATAGAATCTGGATATTCTGCTCTTATTTTATCTGCAAATTCTAATGCTGTATTTGATTGAGCTTTAGATATTTTTAAGTCTAGCGACAAAAGACGGTTGCTCTCACTAGACAGCTTATACTTTGTACTTCCAAGGTAAATCGTTTGAATATCTGTTAAGATATCATTCCATTCATCAGTTCCTGCATAAGCTATTACAATATGCTTTGTATCCACTTTTCCATTTATAATTGGAGCAACTGCCATTGCTTGCATTCCGTTTTTATGGTCTAGTACTTCTAAGACTTTGAAATCTTTATTAGATTTTTCAATTAAATCTCCTTTTTTTCGTGGTTTATCATTACCTGGTTTATTTTTTCTAACTCTGTAAACTTCATCTGAAATTATGTTATAATCAAAATCTGTAATCTTTGTATCACTCATAAACTAATCCTCAACATATTCTATTTTTGCTTCTAATTTAGTATTGTTTTTTTGAGGTTTTATTCTTTTAAATTCATCACTTTGATAACTAGCACCTAGAATGTTTTTTTCTTCGTAGTTTTCTGAAATATCAGCATAATATTTTCCATTTATTAAAAGGATACAATGCCAATACCCTGTCATGAGATCTTTTCTGAAACTTGTAATTTTTATTTCTTTTATTTCTTCACCATTTGCTAATTCATAATTATTTACAAAATATAGGGCAATTCTATCTTGTCTTTCTCTAAATTCTTCCTTGTGTTTTGATCCGTTTCCATTTAAACTAAAAGCCATAAAAACACCTCCTATTAAAATTATAACTAAGCCTATAATATATATCTTTTTCATTTAATCACCTTTCTAGTCTGAAATCAATCTATATAAAAATCTGTAATATTTAATACCCTTATAATAAATCACATATCTCTACTTGCAATGATATTTGCACCAGTATTTAATACGTTTTCCAAAATAATATCGCCAACTTTTATCGGAGAAACAACTTCAATCTTATTTAATTCTCTCATAATATCAAAAATCATATTTTTTGGAATTTCTTGTGAAGTTTTTACTGGTAATCTATTATGAATGGCATTTTTTATCTTTACAGTGGAAGTTATAGTTCTAGTTGGAAAAGTCAATTCTTTTTTTCCATAATTTGACCCCTTTGGACATTTATTTCCTATTACTTTATAATTATTTTCTTCATCAACTGATATTCGACATCCAACAGGACAAACAATACATACCATATCTTTCATAGTTAATTATCTCCTTTTTCCATAGATATAATTATCTTATCCGTACTTACAAACTCTATTTGTTTTTTTGTTAAAGCAATTTTTTCCATTTCAGCTGGTGCAACATGCGATCTCTTAAATTTTTTTATAATTTTTCCATTCTCATCAGCAACTTTAATCAAAATATTTTTTTCAACACTTTTTACTCTAAAAAATATTTCTAATCTATTTTCCATATTTTCAACTCTTATAGTTTGAGGAACTGTATAAAAAATTCCATCTCCATTTAAAATCTCAATCTTTCTACTTTCAAATAAATTATTATCAAAAATGTATTTTGCAGCTGCTCTACCGGCTTTTTGACTTTCTCCTGTAACAAAATCTACTAAATCATGAACATGGCATACATTACCACATGCAAAAACTCCATCCATACTTGTTTCCATATTTTCAAAAACAAAAGCTCCTTTAGTTCTTCCATCTATTTCGATGCCAATTTCTCGAGTAATTTCATTTTCTGGAATTAAGCCTACAGAAAGTAATAATGTATCACATTCTAATTCTATTTCAGTACCTTTTATAGGAATTTTATTCCCATCAACTTTACTTATAACAACTTTTTCAAGTCTATCTTTTCCAATGATGTTGGTAACAGTATGAGAAAGTAACAATGGGATGTTATAATCATATAAACATTGGACTATATTTCTTGCAAGACCATTCGAATAAGGCATAAGTTCTACACAAGCTATAACTTCAGCCCCTTCCAAAGATAATCTTCTTGCCATTATTAATCCAATATCTCCTGAACCTAAAATAACAATCTTTTTACCACACATAAGGCCTTGCATATTAACATACATTTGAGCAGAACCTGCAGTTAATACTCCAGAAGGTCTATCTCCAGGTATAGAAATTGCTCCTCTCGTTCTTTCTCTACATCCCATTGCAAGTACAATTGCTTTTGTTTGTATTATTTGATAGCCATAATCCTTGCTTATTGCATGAATAATTTTGTTTTCATCAAAATCTAATACCATTGAATTTAATCTTATTTCAACATTATATTCTCTTGCTAAATCAATAAATCTTTGAGCATATTCTGGTCCTGTTAATTCTTCTTTAAAATAATGTAATCCAAATCCGTTATGAATACATTGATTTAAAATTCCACCAGCCTCTTTATCTCTTTCTAAAATCAATACTTTATCTATTCCATTTTTCTTGGCCTCACAAGCAGCAGCTAGCCCTGCAGGACCTCCGCCAATAACAACTAAATCATAATTTTCCATATTAGGTACTTTACTCCCCTTCTTTTGTTTTTCCAGTTATAATATAACTTCCAAAATTAGTATTATAAACTTCTTCCGGTAGAATATTTAATTCTCTTGAAATTATATCTAATACTTTTGGACCACAAAAACCACCTAAACAACGTCCCATACCGGCTCCTGTCCTTTTTTTAACAGCACCAAGTGTTCTTGGAGGTAAAGGCATATTTAATGAATCTATAATTTCTCCCTCAGAAACAGTTATACATCTACAAATTATATTCCCATAAAGAGGATTTTCTTTAATTTTTTCTGCTCTTTCTTCAGGAGATAGATGTTTTATTCTTATAATTTTTCTGCTATCAATATAATTTTCTTTTTCTACAAAAACTACACCAATATCCTTTAAAATATCTAAACACATTAATCCAATAGCAGCACAAGAAGCTAAGCCTGGAGATTTTATTCCAGCTAAGTCAACAAAATTTTTACAGCTTTTTGCTTCCCTAATTATAAAATCAGGTTCTGTACTATTAGCCCTTAACCCTGAAAAATTATTAATGTTTTCCCAGTAAGGAATATTAGAAATGGTTTTTGAAACTTTTTCTTTTACCTCATTTAATCCCTCAAAAGTTGTTGATTTATCAAAAATTTCTGAATTGCTTTCAGCATTGGGACCGATTATAATATTATTATGTGATGTAGGAGCAATTAAAACTCCCTTACCCGCTTTAGATGGACATTGAAATAGTACATGTTTAACAAGATCTTTTTGACTTTTATCTAATATAAAATATTGACCTCTAGATGGTGTTATTTCAAATTCCTTTTCACAAACCATATTATGAACTTTATCTGAATTTACTCCTGCTGCATTTACTATATATTTGGATGTATATGTATTATCTTTAGTTTTTACTATGAACTTTTCATCTTCTTTTATAATATCTACAACTTCACTATTTAATTTTATTTCAACTCCATTTGAAACAGCAACTTGAGACATTGCTATACATAATTCCCAAGGATCTATTACTCCTGCACCTGGTGAAAATAGTGCTTTAGTTACAGTTTTATTGATATTTGGTTCTATTTTTTCAATTTCTTCTTTATTGATAATTCTCAGATTTTCAACACCATTTTTAATACCATTATCTAACAATTTTTCTAAAGTTTTTTCATCTTCTTCATTAAAAGCTAAAACTAATGAACCACATTCATTATATTGAACATCTAATTTTTTTACCAATTCTTTAATTCTTTTTGAACCTTCTACATTTAACCTTGCCATTAATGTTCCAGGTTCAGGATCATAGCCTGAATGTAAAATTCCACTATTTGCCTTTGTAGTTCCATCAGCAACATCAATTTCTTTTTCTAATACTAAGACTTTTAAATTATACTTAGATAATTCATAAGCAACACTTGCACCTATTACTCCACAACCTATCACTATAATATCATACATTTATTGTATCTCCCACTATCTTTACATATTTTTCATAAACGGATTATTTTCTCTTTCAAATTGCAAATTACTCTCTGCACCGTGACCTGGCAATATTCTATAATCCTTTTTTAAATTATATAATTTTTTTACAGAATTAATTATTTCATCAAAACTTCCCGTAGGTAAATCACTTCTCCCTATACTCATTCTAAATAATGTATCTCCTGAAAACACAACACCATCCATACAAATACAAATACTTCCAATTGTATGTCCAGGTGTTTCCATTATATAAAGTTTTTCCCCATAAAAATCAATTACTTCTTCATCATAAAGCCATCTATCTGCTATTAATTCTATATCTTTAAAAGGTGGAATTGATTTTGATAAATTTATAATAGGATCTTTTAATAAATCTTTTTCTTTTATACTAGCATAAATAGATAAATTATATTTTTCTTTTATGATTTTTACAGCCCCAATGTGGTCTGCATGGCCATGAGTAAGCAATATAAATTTTAATTTTATTTTCTCTTCATCAATAAATTTAATAATATCATCACTATCTCCACCTGGATCAACTATAAATCCATTTTTATTATCATTATAAACGATATAGCAGTTTACTGCATATACTCCAACAACTATTCTTTTTATATTCATAATTATCTCCTAATAACTTTTCTCGGAATCCAACTGAATTGTAACAGGTCCGTTATTTTCAAGCAATATTTTCATATCAGCTTGAAATATTCCTGTCTTAATTGCAATATCATTATCATAAAATAATTTCAAAAATTCTTCATATTTTTTCTTAGCTTCAAAAACAGATAAACTACTATCAAAACTAGGTCTATTACCTTTTCTACAATCACCATATAAAGTAAATTGTGAAACAATCAAAATTTCATACCCTTTATCTAAAACTGATAGATTCATTTTAGAATTTTGGTCTTCAAAAATTCTAAGATTTATAATTTTTTTAAAAATATACTTTAAATCATAATCAGTATCTTCTTTTCCAAAGCCAACAAAAAGAAGTAGTCCCTTACTAATTCTGGATACTTCCTTTTTATCAACTTCTACACTTGCAAAATTAACTCTCTGTAATATAGCTCTCATTATGCTCTCACCCTATATACATCAAGTATACCTTTTAAAGATTTAATTTTATTTATTAACCTATCAAGTTCATCAATATTTTTTATTTCAACTATAATATTAGTAATAAAAGTTTTGTCTTTTCCGGTTTTTGCGGTTATACCTACTAAATTTAATTTTGATTCTGAAATAATATGAGCTACATCTGCCAATGCTCCAACTTGATCTAAAGAAATAACTGCAACTTCAACTTTATAAAATAAATTTTTAGTATTGGTCCATTCAACTGCAATAAGTCTATCTCGATTTATAACATTTTTTATATTCGTACAACTGCAATTATGAATAGAAATTCCTCTACCTTTTGTAATATACCCCACTATTTCATCTCCTGGAAGAGGATTACAGCATTTTGCAAAGCTAACTTCTATATTATCAATTCCTTTTACAATAACTCCTTTAGAATTAAGTTTACTCTCAGACTTTTCACTTTTAACTCGATTAATTATATCATCAGCTGATTCCTGATAATAATCGCTATAAAATTCTTTTAATCTTGGTATAATCTGTTTTAAATTAATGCTTCCAAAACCAATTCCAGCATACATTTCATCAATTGTATTAAAGCTCAATCTTTTTGCAATTTGTAAAAGCCAATCATCTTTTAAAATCTTACTATAAGTAAAACCTAATCTCCTAACTTCTTTTTCAAGCATATCTCTACCTTGAACAATATTTAAAGCTTTGTTTTCTTTTTTAAACCATTGTTTTATTTTAGTCTTAGCTTGAGAAGATTTGACAATCTTAAGCCAGTCCTTACTAGGCCCTGATGAGTTAGGATTGGTCAATATTTCTACTATATTACCATTTTTTAACTTATAATTTAACGGAACTATTCTCCCGTCAACTTTAGCTCCAACACAATTATTCCCAACTGCTGTATGGACTTTATAAGCAAAATCTATAGGTGTTGCTCCAGCTATTAAATTGATAACATCACCTTTTGGAGAAAAAACAAAAACTTCATCAGAAACAAAGTCTTCTTTAAAAGAAGTAATAAATTCTCTATTATCATTTACTTCTCTTTGCCAATCCATAAGTTGTCTAAGCCAAGTTAATTTATCATCAAAACTTGTGCTTCTATCAACACCGGCCTTATATTTCCAATGTGCAGCAATCCCATATTCTGCGGTTTTATGCATTTCAAAAGTCCTAATTTGCACCTCAAATACATCTCCAGAATTACTAATAAGTGTATTGTGCAAAGATTGATATAAATTAGGTTTTGGTACTGCAATGTAGTCCTTAAACCTTGAAGGTATTGGTTTCCATTTAGAATGAACTATTCCTAAAACAGCATAACAGTCACTAATTGTTGGAACAATAATTCTAACAGCTGTTAAATCAAAAATTTCATCAAAACTCTTATTTTGTTTATACATTTTCTTATAAATACTATATAAACTCTTTGGTCTTCCGCTTATTTCTCCTTGAATACTATGTTCTTTTAAACTCTTACTTATTTCTTCAATAATATCATTTATAATTTTTTCTCTTTCACTTCTCTTTTTCTTAACTCTTTCAGCTAAGTCATAATATATTTCAGGTTCTAAATACCTTAAAGATAAATCTTCAAGTTCCCATTTAACATTACTCATACCTAGTCTATAAGCTAAAGGTGCATAAATTTCTAAAGTTTCTTTTGCTTTCTCTAATTGCTTAGCTTTTTTCATATATTCCAAAGTTCTGATATTATGAAGTCTATCTGCAATTTTTATTATTATAACTCTAATATCTGAATTCATAGCTAAAAGCATTTTTCTCAAATTATCTGCTTGTGATTCTTGTTTACTTTGATACTTAATTTTTTTAAGTTTTGTAACTCCATCTACAAGATTTGCAATTTCTTCATCAAACATTTCTGCCATCTCTTCAAATGTAACTTCCGTATCTTCTAAAATATCATGCATAAGGCCAGCAATAATTGTTGCATCATCCATATATAAATCTGCTAAAATATTAGCTACCGCCACAGGATGGATAAAATATGGTTCTCCGGAATTTCTGAATTGACCTTCATGACATTCTTTGGTAAAATCATATGCTTTTGTAATTCTTTCAACATCTGTATTTGGATTATAGCTTTTAATTTTTGATAATAATTCATCTAACATTGTTCTCACCTCCTACCTTATATCTTTTATTAGTAATTGTATCGATTTTGTATGCATATACTCATTAATTACAGGAGTATATAAAATATCTACAAATTTATTTTTAATATTATTCTGTTCTGATATTATATTATTAGTTTTAAACTTTTCGTTAAAATACTTAATATATTTATCGTAATTAGTAAAAATAATTCCACTAAATTCTACATTATCTTGACTTAAAATTAATTTTATTACATTTTTATTTTTTCCTATAATAGAAATAGATTTTATTTCTACATTTTTAGTTCCAAATAGAGGCTCTGGATTTGCTTTTCCATAAGGTTCTAATAATTTTAATTCATCCACAATATTATAATTTAATAATCTAAAATCTAATGAACAATCAATCTTTACTTTTTCTATAAAATTTTCTGAAATCAAATTAGAATTCTTATTTAATTCATTTCGCAATATATCTAAATTTTCTTCTTTTATTGAGAAACCCGCTGCCATAGCATGTCCTCCTAATTTTTCAAAAAGATTTGAAAAATCTCTAAGTTTTGAAATTATATCATAATCTTCAATGCTCCTAGCACTTCCTTTTAAAATACCTTCTTCTTTTGCTTTTGAAAAAACTAAAGTTGGTTTATAATAATAATCTTTAATTCTTCCTGCAACAATTCCAGCAATTGATTCATGAATTTCTTCATCATATACTACAATAATATCATCTTCAAAATATTTATTTTCCTTAATTTTTAAATTCACTCTGGAGTATGCTTCGTTAGTTAAATCTTTTCTTTTACCATTTAATTCAACTAATTTCTTAGCATAGTTATCAGCAGACTCTTCATCTTCTTCTAAAAACAAATTAACACCAATGCTTGCAGACTCTAGTCTTCCTGCAGCATTAATACAAGGTCCTAATTTAAATCCTAATGAAGTAGCTGTTATTTTTCCTACCTCATTCTCTTTTTTTAATTTATTTACTCCAATATTATCACTAGAATTTAATAATTCTAATCCTTTTTTCACAAAAAATCTATTTTCATCAACTAGGTCAACAACATCACAAACCGTTCCCATAGATACAAATTGTAATAAATCTATCAAATAATTTTCGTCTCCACCTAATTCATCAAATAATGCCTGCATTAACTTAAATGCAACTCCGGCGCCACATAATTCTTTAAATGGATATTCACAATCTACCCTATGAGGGTTTATTACTGCTTTTGCTTTAGGAAGAATTTGATTTTTTTCATCATCAAAACATACCTGATGATGATCAGTTATAATCATTGGAATATTTATAGAATTACAATATTCCGCAACTTCAAATGCAGATGTTCCATTATCACAAGTTATAATTAAATCAACGCCATTTTCTTTAGCATTATCTACAATTCCCTTTGAAATACCATAACCATCTTCTACTCTGTGTGGAATAGCAAAACTGATATTATCAGTAAAAAAACCTATTCCCTTCATTAGAACAACAGTTGCAGAATTACCGTCTTGATCATAATCTCCAACAATTTGTATATGCAAATTATTATCTATAGCATCAACAATAATTTCAATAGCTGTATCTAAATCTTTCATCAAAAAAGGATTATGGAGGTATTTATAATCAGGATATAAAAATTTTTTTACATTTTTATAATCAATTTTTCTGTTTGCCAAAAGTTGACAAGTTATATAAGAAAATTCATTATTATTTTTGAAATTTTCTTTAGTTAATCCATTATCAGACTTAATAAACCATTTTTTCATAAATACCTCCTTTCAATATTACCTATAAAGAAAAAAATAGACGAAATCCGTCTATTTAATTAAAAATTAATTTTCTTCGCTATCTTCCTCTTCTTCATCATCTTCTTCAGAAGATTCTTCAGATTTGCTAACGATAGAATGAATAGCAGATTTAATAAATTCTATTTTTGTTCCATCAGATGTTTCAATTACAACGTCAGTATCAGTAAGTTCAACAATCTTACCTTTAATCCCACCAATTGTAACTATATTATCTCCTATTTTTAAATTATTTCTCATATCCATTATGGCTTTTTGTCTTTTCTTTTGAGGTTTAATCATAAGAAAATAAGCAATAACCATAAAACCACCTATCATAACTAATTGCATAGTCACCTGATCCATAATATGCCTCCTAAACTTAAATATATGACTATATTCTAACACAAAATCTATTATATTTCAAATATTTATAATGTTTTACAACAAAAAAATTATTATATTAAACTATTAAAACTAAAAAACAAATTAACTATATAAGAACTTTCCCACAATAATTTTACAACTCTTACTATTTTTTAAAGGAAATAAAAGGATGCTTTTAAAATTTAGTTACTAAACCTAAAATATAAAAAAGCTAAGATTTTTCTATTCTTAGCTCCTTATATCTATAACATATAGTTTTATGAAATACAAATTTTTCCATTTATATTTTTAAAATTTATTGTTGAATTTGGAGTAATTTTTCCTTCAATTATTTTTGTAGCAATCTCAGTTTCAATATTTTTTTGAATGTATCTTTTTATTATTCTAGCTCCATAGTTAAATGAATAAGTTGAATCTAAAATTAATTTTTTACATTCTTCGTCTAAATTAATTTTTACTCCAATATCTTTTAACCTATCTTCAATTTCTGAAATAGTCATATCAATTATCTTATAAAGTTCTTCTTTTTGTAATGGCTTGAATAGTACTATATCATCAACTCTATTTAAAAATTCAGGTCTAAAAGAGTTTTTCAACTCTTTCATAACTTCATTTTCAGCTTCTTTAGTAATCTTACCATTTTCATCAATTCCATCAAGCAAGTAAATTGAACCTATATTTGAAGTCATAATTATAATTGTATTTTTAAAGTCTACAACTCTTCCCTGATTATCAGTAAGTCTTCCATCATCAAGAACTTGTAAAAGAATATTAAATACATCAGGATGAGCTTTTTCAATTTCGTCAAATAGAATTACACAATATGGATTCCTTCTAACTCTTTCAGTAAGTTGACCTCCTTCATCATATCCTACATATCCAGGAGGAGCTCCTATTAGTCTTGAAACAGAATGTTTTTCCATATATTCACTCATATCTATTCTAACAAGATTTTTTTCGCTATCAAACATACTTTCACATAATGTTTTTGCTAATTCAGTTTTCCCAACCCCTGTGGGTCCTAAGAATATAAATGAACCTATAGGTTTATTTTCATCTTTCAATCCACTTCTTGATCTTAAAATACAATCCCTAACCAAATCAATAGCTTCATCTTGTCCTACAACTCTTTTATGCAAAATATCTCCAAGATGTAGTAGCTTTTCTTTTTCACCTTCCACCAATTTTTTAATAGGAATATTTGTCCATTTAGAAATTACTTCTGCTATTGTTTCTTCTGTAACTTCTTCTTTTAGATAGCTTTCTTTTTCTTTTTTCTTTTCATTAAGTTCAGCTAATTTTAATTCTAAATTTGCAAGCTTTCCATATCTTAATTCTGAAAGTTTTTCAAAGTCATATTCTCTTTCAGCTTTTTCAATATCTATTCTAACAGAATCAATTTCTGCTTTTATAGCTTTTATTTCATTTATATCCTTCTTATCACTTTCCCATCTTGCAAGTTCAACATTGTATTTGTTTTTCACAGTTGAAAGTTCTTCTTCTAAATCTTGTAATCTTTTTTTACTAATTTCATCAGTTTCTTTAATTAAACCAGCCTTTTCTATTTCTAATTGTAAAACTTTTCTTCTTAAATCATCAATTTCTTGTGGCATTGAATCAATTTCAGTTCTTATCATGGAAGATGCCTCATCCATCAAGTCAATAGCCTTATCCGGTAAAAATCTGTCAGTAATATATCTATCACTTAAAGTTACACAGGCAATAACTGCTGAATCGGTTATTTTAATTCCATGATGAATTTCATATTTCTCTTTTATTCCCCTAAGTATTGAAATTGTATCTTCAACGGTAGGTTCTTTTACTAAAACTTTTTGGAATCTTCTTTCTAAGGCACCATCTTTTTCAATATATTTTCTATATTCATCTAGTGTTGTTGCTCCTATTGTATGCAATTCTCCCCTAGCAAGCATAGGTTTTAACATATTTGATGCATCCAAAGCTCCATCCGTTTTCCCGGCACCAACTAGAGTATGAATTTCATCAATAAATAAAATTATTTCACCTTCTGAATTTTTGATTTCTTCAAGAACAGCTTTTAACCTTTCTTCAAATTCTCCTCTAAATTTTGCTCCAGCTATTAAACTTCCCATATCTAATGAGAAAATTATCTTGTTCTTTAATCCATCTGGAACATCATTATTTACAATTCTTTGTGCCAATCCTTCTACGATAGCTGTCTTACCAACTCCTGGTTCACCTATTAAAACAGGATTATTTTTTGTTCTTCTTGATAAAATTCTAATTGAATGTCTTATTTCTTCATCTCTACCAATAACAGGATCAAGTTTACCATTTCTTGCTTCTTCAGTTAAATTTCTTCCATATTTTAACAACTCTTCACTTGTGCTTCCTTCTTTATGTTCATTTTTCATATTCTTAATTCCCATTAAAGCATATTTAAAAGAATTGTATGTTATATTATACTTTCTAAAAATATCTGAAGACTTTATATTTTTTTCTTTTAAAAGAGAAAGATAGATATGTTCAGGTAAAATAGCACTATCTCCTGTTCCTTTTATTTCATCTTCAGAATTAAGTAAAATTCTTTGATAAACAGTATTTGGATAAATGTTTGAATCGCCATATTGTGAAGGCAAATTATCAAAAGCTAGCTTAACATCATTTCTATAGCTATCTATATTTACATTCATAATGTTTAAAATTTTAATTATTATGTTGTCACTATCAATCAAAGCTTTGTGTAGATGAACATCAGATATTTCTACATTTGCATTTTTAATTGCCAAACTTTGAGATTCTTCTACAATTTTCATTGCATCACTACTAAATTTTTCTAAATTCATAATACTCCTCCTTTTTAAAACCTAAAATTTTAATAAAATATAAATTTTACTATATCATTAATTTTCCATTAATTTCTTATATAATTCTAATTTTTCACCTGATAAATTCTTAGGATTATTTATCACAATTTCAAGATACAAATCTCCTGTTTTTCCTTTCAAATCAGTATAACCTTTATTTGAAATTCTTATTTTTTTCATACTTTCTATCTTTGCAGGAATTTTTACTCTAACATTTCCATTTAAAGTTTCAATTACTTTTGTAACTCCAAAATATGCTTCCCAAGGATATAGACTAACCGTCTTTATTAGATCTAAATTTTCAAGTCTATATTCATCACTTATAACATTAATTTTCACAAAAATATCCCCATCAAGATTATATTTATCTCCATTAACTTTTACCTTTTTTCCTGTAGTTATACCTTTAGGAATTTTTACAGTTATTTTTTTAGGAGAATTATTTATATTAACATATAGTTCTCTTTCAATCCCGGAATATGCTTCCTTAACTGATAAATTTATACTTGTTTCATATTTTTGCCTTTGTGGTTGTCTTTTAAATCCTGAATATGTTCTAGAATTTGTAAAACCATCAAATCCAGAAAAGCCACTAAAACTTGAAGAAGATGTTCCCCCTCCACCAAAAAACATATTAAAGAAATCAGAGAAACCACTCATATCACTTCCGCTATAGGAAGCACTAAAACCATAATTTCTTGGATCAAAATTGTCTCCACCACTAAAATTATAATTTGATCCAAACATATCATATTGTTTTCTTTTTTCCTTATCGGACAAAACCTCATAAGCTTCATTGATTTCTTTAAATTTATTACTTGCCACCTCATCATTTTGATTAACATCAGGATGATATTTTTTTGCAAGTTTTCTATATTCTTTTTTTATTTCTGCATCAGTTGCATTTTTTTTTAAACCTAAAATTTTATAATAATCTTTATATTCCATAAATTCCTCCATAAATTTGACTTTCTTTGACCTTCAGTTTTATTATACCCTGAATAGATAATTTAAACATATTTTTTGCAAAAAATTAATATTACTTAATATTGTACTTTATTTAATTTAGAATTTTTTACTAATAAGCTTTACTTCTCATTAAAATTAAATATAACTAAATGTATTCCAATAAATTAATAATTTAAATTGCTTGTATTAATAATACTAATATTGTATAATTAGATTGTATAAATTATATTTTTTGGAGGTAAATTATGAAAGAAATTAATGCAAAAGGTTTAGCATGTCCTCAACCTTTAATTTTAGCTAAAAAAGCTGTTGAAAGTACAGATGAAAAAGATTTTTTAGTTATAGTTGACAATGATACTGCTGTTAAAAATTTAGAAAAATTTGCTAAAAGTATCAATTTAGATTTTAAATTTGAAAAAATTTCAGATAATGAATTTAATGTATTTATTTCAAAAAATACAGATACAGAATTAAAAGAAACTGCTGCTTTTTGTTCAATTGAGAACTCATCAGATACAGTGATTGCAATTTCTAAAGATTTTATGGGAAATGGGTCTGAAGAATTAGGAAAACTATTAATTAAAGGTTTTGTTTATACTTCAAGTGAATATGAAAAATTACCTAAAACTTTAGTTTTCTTTAATTCTGGTGTAAAGCTAACTTGTGAAGGATCTCCTTGTACTGACGATTTACAAAAACTAAAAGATAAGGGTGTAGAAATAATCTCTTGTGGAACTTGTCTTGATTACTTCGGATTAAAAGAAAAACTTTTAGTTGGTGAAATAAGTAATATGTACACTATATATGAAACTCTTTTCAATGCAGAAAAAGTAATTAATATCTAAAAAAACAAAACCGGCTAAAATTAGCCGGTTTTGATTTTTATAATTTATATGATAAAACTCCTATAATATTTTTATCATAATTTTTTAGATTTTGTAATAATTTTTCGAATGATGAGTATCTTGTTATTCCATATTCTTCAATAAATATAGCATTTTTTAAATTCATTATATTATTTAATTCATTAGATTTTAAAACATTTACTTTATCAATGTTTAAATCATTCAACTTCTTAATAATTTTTGAATTTGAACTAATTACACTCAATTCATCAATTTTTTCTGAATTAAGTTTATATTTTAATACTTCTACTAAATCATTATTGTTTTTTATTTCTTGAACAAATTTTATATTATATTTTCTATAATCTCCTTCTCTATTAATTGTTGGATTAAATATATACAATACAAAATTCATAATAGCAACTAAAATTATTAAAGCCACTTCAATAGCAAAAACTTTCACTAATAATTTTTTCATGCTATATCCAGTATTTACATTTTCTTTAGAGCTTAACTCTTTAGAATAATTTGACTCAATCTTTTCAATGGTAACATTTTTATAAACAGCTTTATATTTATTTATTAATTCATCAAATTTCTTTTCAATAACATCATTTACAGCTTTACTTGGAGTTAAAATTTTAACAGAAACCCCTAAATTCGTAGAAATATAATTTATTACTACCTTCTTATCCCAGTAATCAGCATTAGAATTTTTTAAAGTAACAGCTGATGTATCCAATTCTTTAGCCATTTGTGATAATTCTTTATCACTTACGTCATTAAATAAAAAAGCTCCATTTAGATTAGAAGTTAACAGTTTTTCATAAAAATCAGAATATCCTCTTCTACTAAACAATGCATTTGTATTATCACTTTCAGGAGCAGTGATCTTATATGCTACATAAGTTGAATATTGAACTCCTTCTTTTGTTACTGTTTTTCTGTTAATAGTTTTAGTTACTAACGGAAAAATTAAAGCAATACTTAATAGTAGAAATGCTACTAAATTTAAAATTCTTTTTTTATATATATTGGATAATAAATCTCCAAATGAATAATTTTCAAACATATTATATCTCCTTTACTTTATAAATCGTATACGAATTATCCTTCGATATTAATTTTGCAACTAAGAAAATTAATATCACTATAAACCAAAATTGGAATGTAAGTAATGTTGAAAAACTTTCTGAAAAACTACTTCTAGGCATAAAGAATAAATTATTCAATACTATTAAAGTACAAACAAATGGCAAAGTTTTATTTTTATAAGAAACATTTAACATTCTTATAAATAAAAAACCTAAAAACACACTAAACAAAAATACACCTAAATATCCATAGTCTGTAAAATTTTCCATTATATAACTACTTCCTAAACCGTGTCCTTGTAAATAATCACTTTTTATTGCTATATAGGAAAGATTATGTGCATAACTATTACTTTTTATTGCCAATTCAATGCTATTTGTTGTAGCTGTAAATGGCTTTGTATCGAATAATAATTTACCAAAATTTCCATGAGTAAAATATTCAATTATTGGTCCAAAAGTAAAGTTTGTAAAACTTCTTACAGCAATATTACTATTATATAAGAATCCTTTAGCTAAAACACCAAAACTCGTGCCCTGTTTATAGATAAAATCTATAAATATATCAAATATTTTAAAATTAGAAACTTTAACATTATCTCTAACGTAGTTTAAGAGTCCCATGCCCACAATTATTATAGGAAGACTTGTAAAAATTAATATCTTTTCCTTAACTCCTATCCATTTATTTTTAATATCTTCCTGTCCTCTTATAAAATAATATATAAAAGAAAATATTAAACTTAAAATAAATGGATTTCTAGTTCCAATAAATAGATATATTGCATTTGCAAATAGATTACTAATTAAAACTATAGTAGCATTTCTTTTATTTGGTTTAGATGCTAAATATACACACATTGAATATACTGTAAAAACTGATAATATATATGTAAAGTAAGGCAACTTGCTTTTAAACTCTGCATAATATATATAATAAGATGTATTTAATTTAAATATCAATCTTTCAATTAACCTTAAAGCATAAAATGGATATGTTAAAATATATACTGAAAAGGAAACAATTCTCACATTTTTCAACCAAATAGAATTTTCTAATTTATTATTACTATCTACATCTAATTTTTTTTTATTTTTTATTTTTAATAATGCTTTTGAAATTACTCCTCCAATAAATAATCCTGAAAGCGAAATCATAACTATAATAAAAGCAAAAACATAAGCATCTTTCTGATAAGTATTAAAGCTATAACTTCTCAAATAATCTATTGTCGGTCTTGAAACTAGAAATATAAAAATAGTTATATAAAAAAATAAATGTATTATATAATATTTTATATCTATAAAACAAAATATTATTAAACTTACAAAAAAAGATAATAATGTAAAAAGCAATATATCCAACCTGTCTGTGTATAAATAACCCATTCCAAGTAACAGAGTTAAAATAAAAGAAAATACTGTAATTAAAGAATAAAATCTTTTAAAAGTAATATTCATATAATTATCTCCATTATTCTAATATTTCATTTATATTTTTTATTTGTTCGGCAATTGTAAATTGAGTTATAAAATTTTTCATTTCTGATTTATCTATTAATATATTATTTTCAAAATAATCAATAATATATTTACAAGCATCATCAGTAGAATTTACAATTTCACCGAATTTACCGTTATTTGAAAGCTCTTTAATTCCTCCAACATCGGTAGAAATGAAAGGAATTCCTAATGCTAATCCTTCAACTATCGCACCAGAAAAGCCTTCCTGTTTTGACATTGAAAACATCAAGTCCATTTTTTTGATATATTTATATGGATTTTTTTGATATCCTAAAAAATGAACATAATCTTCTAAATGGTCGCTTTGTACTAATTCTTTTATATAAGTTTCCAATTCTCCAGTACCTAAAAAATATAAATGATACTTTTTATTTAAATTTTTGTGTAATTTTTTAATTGTCTCATAAACCTCTAATGATCCTTTTAGGTTCTCAATTCTTCCAATTACACAAATTGAATTTTTTTCAATATTAATATCTGTCATCTCATTTGATTTTTCCAAAATACTTTCAAAATCATATCCATTATAAATTGTAATGACTTTATCTTTGTATTCCGGATAAACTGAAATTATGGACTCTTTAGTTTTTTCCGATACAGAAATTATTTTATCGACTACATCTAAATGCCTTCTATGATTATTTCTCTTTTGAGAATCTTTCATAAAATCTTCAATACTTCCATGAATCCAGGAAATTTTTTTTACATTCTTATCCTTTGAAAATTCAAAAGGAGGGTTCATTATAGTAAATGAAATTTCTATATCATATTTTTCTTTAACCATTATTTTTCTCACTAAATTCGGAAAAAACTTTCTTATTCTCCATAAAATAGCTCTTTTTATCTTAGATTGTCTATAATCTTGCCATGATTTTAGTATTCTTATATTATCATTAATAGGTTCGTAACCTTTATCAAAATGCTCTATCTCGAGTATATCAATGTCATATTTTTCACTATCAAGATTATTTACAATTGTTGATAATATTTTTTCTGCTCCTCCCCCAAGGGAAAAGGACCACAAAAAAAATAATACTTTCTTTTTTTTCAAACAATCACCTTATTTCCAAATTTTTTCATAATTTGTATAGCTATTTTTTAAATCTAAGAATAGTAAATCATGATGAGGTATCTGTTTATCTTTTGGAGGTAATTTCATATAATCTCCAAAAGCGGTTTTTAAATATCCATCATAACCAATAGGAATAGGCATTTTCGTATCTTCAAAATCAAAATACTTCTTATCCATAAACCACTCTTTTCTATATACTTTTTTCATATAATATGGACCAGAACAAAGTTCTGTAATATATTCTGATTTATCAATTTTATATTTAGTCATTCTTTTTTCTGCGAACTTCCAAATTTTATATCTAATTTTTTTAGATTTAAAAATTGATAATAATAGTTTAGAAACTTTTTTCTTTAGTCCACCATGTTTTTCAGGTAAAACTTGAGCACAAAAAAGAGAATAAATTAATCCCCACATTATTTGAAATTTTCGTTTCACTTTACCACTAGGACAACCATCAAGAGGTAAAATATCCAACGCTATCCCATGACTTATATTTAAGCCTTTTTGATATGGTTTAACAGCAGTTGTTTCATTATCTCTAATAGTAATAAAAAGATTATGATCAACTAAATCTTTATTAGCCTTAACAAGAGAATATCTTTTAGTATCAGCTTTTTCATTCCATAGCAAAGCTAATTTTTCGTAATCTTCTCTAGGCATAAAAAAATCTAAATCATCATCCCATGGGATAAATCCTGAATGCCTTAAACTACCAATTGCTCCACCACCACAAAGATAACATAATAAATTATTTTCTTCACAAAACGAAACAAAATATTTTCCCATTTCTAGACTCTTAAGTTGTAACTCTCTTAAATTTATTTCATCCATAATTTATATAATCACACTTAATCAAATATTCCATTTTGCCACAGTTTTAAAAGGTGTATTTAAATCATTTTTAAAAAATCTATGAATATCATCAACACTATTGATTTCATCATCTTCAAATACAATCGACTTAAATCTGTTTTGAATTTTTTTGTTTTCAAGCATTCTAACTGCCTCTTGAAAATCATATCTTCCAGATCGGGAACATCCAATTAATGTTAATCCTTTCTCCAATATATCTCTAGTATTTACAGCAATTTTATTTTCGCTAACTCCCATCAACATAATTGAGCCTTGAGGCTTAATATATTTTATAATATTATTAATAGCATCTTCACTTCCTGGTCCTCCTGCACATTCAAAGGCATGATCTGTTGAAAAACTTTCAGGAATATCATCACTTGAATAAACCTCATCTACAAATGAGAAAATTTTTAACTTTTCTATATTTCTACCAACAACAACTATTTTAGTATTTGGAAATCTATATTTCAAAACATTTGCGACAATAAAACCCAAACTTCCATTTCCAAAAATAGTTATTGTTTCTTTATTTTCAATAGAATTCTTTACAAATCTATCATAGGCATGAAATCCAACTGAAATAAATTCCAAAATAGAAGCAACAGGTAAATCTATATCATTAAATTTTACAAGTCTATCCGGAGCAATTTTGACAAATTCCCTCATAAAACCATCATGACCACTAGATAGAAAATAAGAACCCTTCACATAATTTTCATATATACTTTCATCATAAGTACAAGGTGGAGTATTTGGTATCATAGATACCTTATCTCCAACCTTAAAAGTGTTTGTTGGATCAAAAACAACCTCTCCACAAGATTCATGAATTGGAGCCATAGGCAATTTTTTTGCCAATACTTTTGGATCTCTCTTTCCTAAATAGTATCTTTGATCAGCATGACACAAAGATACGTATAATGGTTTTACAATGACTTTATCTCCTAAAAAGCTCTCATCAACATATTTAACTGAAATAAAACCTGGTTTCATCAATTGAAAAATTCTATTTATCATCTTAAATCTCCATAAGCATTGCTTTAGCAATTTTTAAGTCAGTTACAGTAGTAATTTTTATATTTGAAAAATCACCATTAACTAAAAATACTTTTTCCCCATTTAACACAAATATTTTACAAGCATCAGTTAAAATATTTTTTTCTTCTTCAGAGAGTTTATTATAATATTCCATAAATTTATTAATTTTAAATGTTTGAGGAGTTTGTCCTTGAAACATTGTTTTTCTATCTGGTATTGATGAAATAAATTTTCCATCTTCAGAAGAAACTATAGTATCAAAAGCTGGAACTACAGTATCAATAATATTATATTTTTTACAATTATCAATATTTTCTTCAATCATTTTAATTGAAACAAATGGTCTAACTGCATCATGAGTTATAAGAATATCCTCATCTGATAATCCATTATCTTTTTCAATAGCAGAAATAATATTTAAAATTGTAGAATTTCTATCTTTTCCTCCATCTACAACAACAATTTTTTCAGATAAATAATTATAATCTTTATCTACTATATCAACTAGATAAGAATTCCAATCAGGATTTACCCCAACATAAATTTTATCTATTTTATTACATAATAAAAACTTTTCAATAGTATGAATTATAATAGGCTTATCTCCAATATTTAAAAATTGTTTTGGAATATTGGAAATATTCATCCTACTACCTATTCCTCCAGCAAGAATACCTGCATATATCATAGCCTAGTCCTCCTTATTATATGTTTTTAAAAATGAAGGGATTTTTAAAAATCCTATTAATGTTCCATATCCATAACTAATATGTAAAAGGAAAAATACAATTGGAAGTAATAAATTATAAACATTAAATTTCCCTTTTAAAATTGAAGTCAAAGACATCAAAATATTCACTATAAGATATGATCCAAATACCAATAAAAATAAATATTTAGTAAAAAATAGTGAAATAATTGAAATAAAAAGTGCAACTAAAAAAGCAAAAGGAATATAATGATATAAATTTAAACAATCTGGACATACTGAAGTCGTAAGTCCTATCCACATACCATTAGCTTTTTTTTGTTTAATCATTTTTGAAAGTGAATTCCTAGTATGCTGATATGAAATAATATCATCATCATAGCAAAGCTTATATCCCGCTTTTCTAATCCTATAATGGAATTCATTGTCTTCTGTTCTTAACAATTTTTCGTTAAAGAAACCGACTTTTTCCAATACTTCTCTTTTATACATTGCGTGAAACATAGACTTTACATATTTTTTCCCGGATGCATTTCTAAAAGGTGCAATTCCACTTCCAAACATTGATGATTCTGCTTCTAAAAGCATTATTTTGTATCCTGTATCATCATCTATTATATTTGGTCTTTTTCCACCTGAAACATCTTCTCCAGCTTCTATATTCCTAACATTTTTTTCTATAAAATCTTTTGGAACTGAAGAATGTGCATCAATTCTAACAAGCACATCTCCTGTGAAATTTTTTATAACGATATTCCATCCAGCAGATTGAATTTTTTTAGGATTATCTAAAATTTTAACTCCTCTAAAATTATTATTCTCTTTAAAATCTTGCATTATTTTTTTTGTATTATCTGTTGAAATCCCATCTACTAAAATTATTTCAATTTTATCATGTGGATATGTCTGCATTTTAAAATCTTCAAAAAGAGAAGGTAAAGTTTTTTCTTCAT
This sequence comes from Parvimonas sp. C2, assembly GCF_035282405.1. Classification (NCBI taxonomy): domain Bacteria; kingdom Bacillati; phylum Bacillota; class Tissierellia; order Tissierellales; family Peptoniphilaceae; genus Parvimonas; species Parvimonas sp. C2. The sequence continues at coordinate 22,514 of NZ_JAYKBP010000001.1, read as the reverse complement.
TTAAGGCAACTACTCCTATACTAACTTTCATTATTTTCCCTCCCCAAAAAAACAGATAAAAATGTTTTAAACATAATTTTTATATCATACCAAAAAGAAAATCTTTCAATATACTCAATATTATACTTCATTTTATCAGGCAAAATATAATTTATATATATATCATCAATACTAGTATCATCATCTAAATGACTTGATATTATTTTATCCTCATCTTTATAATTTATGCTAGAGTATGAAGTAAGACCCGCAGGTAATAACAAAGTTGCAAACATATAGTCTGAATATCTTTCAACGTATTTTGTAACTTCTGGTCTTGTTCCTACAAAACTCATATCTCCTGATAATATATTAAAAATTTGAGGAAATTCATCTAATCTATATTTTCTTAAAAACTTTCCAACCTTTGTTATTCTTGAATCTTCCTTCACAGTTACAAGAGTTCCAATTTTATCAGCATTAGATACCATTGTTCTAAATTTAAAAATTTTAAATTTTTTACCATATCTTGTAACTCTCTTCTGTCTATAAAAAATACTTCCTTTAGAATCTAATTTTATAGCTATAGAAATTATAATTATTGGAATTAACAAAATCAACAAAATTAAAATAGAAAAAACAATGTCAAATACTCTTTTAAAAAATAAACTTAGTCTTTTTTTTGAAACTATTTCATAATATTTTTTTACAGATTCATTTTGAAATTCTTTTGGTAAATCTTTATATTTTATCAAAATATTTTCTCCTTAATTAAACGTCTGTAATATAATAACATATATTTAAAATAAAGTAAAATTAAAGAACTTTAACATCTCCATCATAAACTAAACCACCTACAGTATCAATAGTCACAAGTTGTCCATCTTGAATCATTCTAGTAGCATTTTCAGCTCCTATAATAGTAGGTATATTAAAATGTAAAGCAATAATTGCGGCATGGGAAGTCAGTCCTCCTGTTTCGACTACGATTCCTGATGCTCTATCAATAAATTCAACATATTCTCTATCTGTAAATTTGGAAACAATTATGTCTCCATCTTTAAATTTATTTTTTAAATCGTCTTCATTGTTTATTAAACATGCTTTTCCTGTAATTGATTCTTTTCCTATACCAAGTCCTTTTATCAGGATTTTACCAACAGTATGAACTTTAATTAAATTTGTTGTACCCGCAACTCCAACAGGTATCCCTGCTGTTAAAACAACAGTATCTCCATCGCTGATATAATTTGCATTTAAAGTTGCTGATATTGAACGTTCAATTACTTCATCTGTATGCTCTGATTTTTTGGAAATCAATGTAGTAACTCCCCAAAATATTTGTAATTTTCTTCTAACCTTTTCAGAATAAGTTACAGCTATAATATCAACAAATGGTCTAAATTTTGAAATTGAAATAGGAGTAATTCCTGAAGCTGTAGCACAAATTATTGCTTTTGCTCTTAAATTCTCAGCAATTTCTTTTGTTGACAAACTTATTGAATTCATAGTATTTAAAATATCTTGTCTATTTTTACTTTTTATACTATTTTGAAAATCAAAAGAGTTTTCTGTTGTTATTGCGATATTATTCATTACTTTTACAGCTTCTTTTGGATATTTTCCTGCTGCTGTTTCACCAGATAACATAATACAATCACTTCCATCTATAATTGCATTTGCTACATCTGTAACTTCTGCTCTTGTTGGTCGTGGATTTCTAATCATTGAATCAAGCATTTGTGTTGCTGTTATCACTGGTTTTCCTATTAAATTACATTTTCTAATTATTTCTTTTTGTATTTTTGGAATAAATTCAGTTTTAATTTCAACCCCTAAATCTCCTCTAGCAACCATTATTCCATCTGATGCTTCTATAATTTTATCAATATTTTCAACACCCTCTTGATTTTCTATTTTAGATATAATTTTAATGTCAGAATTATTTTCATCTAAAATCTTTCTAATTTCATATACATCTTCAGGTTTTCTAACAAATGAAGCGGCAATAAAATCTAAATCATTTTGTATTCCAAATAAAATATCAGACTTATCTTTTTCTGTAATTGAAGGTAAATGTATTATTTCATTTGGAATATTTACACCTTTATTACTCTTGATTAGCCCATTATTTTTAACTAGACATTTTATTTCTTTATCTGTTTTTGAAATAACTTCCATTTCAACTAAACCATCATCAACTAAAATTGTCCCTCCAATTTTAACATCATTGGGTAATAATTTGTAAGAAACAGAACAAATTTCTTGATTTCCTAAAACTTCTTCAATTGTAAATGTGTAAGTATCTCCTGCTTTTAATACAACTTCATCAACACTAAATTTCCCTAGTCTTATTTCAGGACCCTTAGTGTCAAGCATTATTGCTATAGGCAAATCTAACTCTTCTCTTGCTTTTTTTATATTATCAATCCTAACTTGATGTTCTTCCTTGCTACCATGTGAAAAATTCAATCTACAAACATTCATTCCACAAAGCATTAATTCTTTTAAATTTTCAACTGAATCTGAAGCTGGTCCAATTGTACATATTATTTTTGTTTTTTTCATAATTTTCTCCTAAATAGATAATTCATCAACTATATCATACAAATCTTTATTAAATATTTTTTTACTAGAAACTGCATCTTCTATAGAAATATACTCAATATTATTATTTTTAAATGCTAAGGCTAAATTAGTTTGTTCTTTCAACAATAACTTAACTGCTATACTTCCCATTTGACTTGCAATTATTCTGTCAAATGAACTTGGAGTACCTCCTCTCTGAATATGCCCAAGCACAGTAACTCTTGTATCAATTTTTGCCTTTTCTTGAATCTGTCTTTTAAGTTCATAAGGGCTTAAAATTCCCTCAGTTAAAACTATTATATGGTGTAATTTACCTCTTTTTCTACCAGAAATTATTTTATTACAAACTTTATCTATATCAAAATTGACTTCCGGAACTATTATACTTTCAGCTCCCCCTGCTAATCCTGAATTTAAGGCAATATCTCCACATTTTCTACCCATAACCTCTAAAATATTAGCTCTTCCATGAGAAGAAGATGTATCACGAAGTTTTGAAATAGCGTCTATAACAGTATTTACTGAAGTAAAAAATCCAATTGTATAGTCAGTATATCCCATATCATTATCAATTGTACAAGGTATAGCTATCGTCTTTATTCCATATTTACTTAGTACATTGGCTCCTCGAAAAGTACCATCTCCACCTAAAACTACAAGTCCTTCAATACCATAATCCTTTAAGCTTTGAACTGCCTTTTCTTGCCCTTCCTTAGTCATAAATTCTTTACTTCTAGCACTACCTAGTATAGTACCACCTTTTTGAATTATATCTGCAACACTAGATACATTCATTTCAAAGATATCTCCCTTTATAAGACCATCATAACCAAATTTTACACCATATATTCTAGCATTATGATATATACATGTTCTTACAACAGCTCTTATTACTGGATTCATTCCAGGAGAATCTCCTCCACTTGTAAGAATAGCAATTTTTTTCAAAATATCCCTCCATCAACCTATATAAAAACAGTCTTTTCCAAAATTATTTTCCAACTCAACAAGTAAATTTTCATTTCTCAAATCAAATTTATTTTCTAATTTCAAAGTTTTATGATTAGATGAAATATATAAAATAACTTGATTTTCTCCATTATACTTTTCCGAAAGTTTTCCAAGTTTTTTCTTAGTATCATAGTCCAAACTATCTAATTTTATATATAACTTCTTAATATAAATATCATATACTTCCTTAGCACCAATTACAGTAAAATTAGTATTTCCAAACGAATTTACAGAAACTTTAACAGATATTTCATAGATTTTACCTTTGATAATATCTAAATCTTTAACATCTAAAAGCTCTATGCTACTTGTAAAATCTTCTACATTAATTGTTTTTAACGTTTTATTTTTTTTATTTCTTCTAAGTTTAATAGAATTTATATAAACTATTACATTATATATACCTTTATCTAAAACTTTCAAATCAATTAACTTCATACTATTTTTAGAATTAATATAGTCTTTGTATTCATCTAATGGATGTGAAGAAATATAAAAACCTAAAACATCTTTTTCAAACTCTAATAAGTCATCCTTAAAAAATTTTTCAGACTTAGCAAATTTTTCCTGCATAAAATCGGAACTAATTAAGGATAGTTGTCCTGATAATTCATTTTTACTTTTAGATACTATTTGAGTAAATAATGTCTCTAAAGAATTTAAAATTTCAACTCTTTTTTCATCTATTTCATCAAAAGCTCCAGATTTTATTAAGTTCTCAATTGATTGCAAGCTCATATTCTTTGAATTTTTCAATCTTTCTAAAAATTCTTTAAAACTTTTGAACTCTCCATTTTTTCTTTCATCTTCAATGTCTTTGGCTAAAAGCCTATTAAATCCTTTAATTTGGGAGAAACCAATCCTCATACATTTATTTTCAGTACTTATTTTATAATTACTGTAATTAACACTTGGTAGTAAAATCTTTATTCCCATTCTTTTAATTTCTTGAAAATATTGGAAAAATTGTCTTTCATAATTTATAACAGAATTTAAAAGACATACCATATATTCTAATGGATAATAATATTTTAAATAAGCAGTTCTATAAGCATTTAATGAATAGCAAGCACTATGTGATTTATTAAAAGCATAGTTACCAAACTCCACAATTAAATCAAAAATATTTTGAGCGAGTTTCTCATCTACACCATTTCTTATACAGCCTTTAATTTTAACACTTCCATCTAAATCATCTAAACCATAAATAAATATTTTTCTATTATATTCCATAATATCCATATGTTTTTTACCAATGGCTTTCCGCAAATTATCCGCTTGACCCCAAGAATACCCTGCGAGTTCCCTTGCAATCTGCATAACTTGTTCTTGATATACAATAATTCCATAAGTAGATTTTAAATATTTTTTTAGACGCTTATCTAGATATCTAATACCGTTAGGATTTTTTTTGTTTTTAATGTAATTAGGTATTTGATTCATGGGACCTGGTCTAAAAAGAGAGTTTGCAGCAACTAATTCATCAAAATTATCTGCTTTTAAATCTTTTAAGAACAACCTCATACCCGTACTTTCAAATTGGAATATTCCAATTGTATCTGCAGTTTTAAATAAATTTAAAACATTTTTATCACTTAAGGATATTTTTTCAATATCAATATTTCTATTATAATTTTTCTTAACAAGTTTTATTGTATCATCAATTACAGTAAGAGTTCTAAGACCCAAAAAATCCATCTTTAAAAGTCCAAGTTCTTCTAACTCAATCATATTAAATTGTGTTACTATATTTTCTCCACTTTTAGATAGTGGAATATATTCTGTAAGCTCTTCTTTAGTTATAACAATACCAGCAGCATGAATTGAAATATGTCTATGAAATTTTTCAAATTTTTCAGAAGTATTAATAAGTTTTTTTATATTTACGTCTTCATCATATAATTTTTTTAATTCAAAACTATCTCTTAATGCATTTTCAAAAGTAACATCTAAATTATTTGGTATTAGTTTAGCAACTTTATCGACAGTAGATAATTTATAACCTAAAACTCTACCAATATCCCTCACGGCCGCTCGAGGTTTCATAGTACCAAAAGTAACAATTTGTGAGACATGATTTTTCCCATACTTCCTAATTACATAGTCAATAACTTCTTCTCGCCTTTCATTACAAAAATCTATATCAAAATCAGGCATTGAAATTCTTTCGGGATTTAAAAATCTTTCAAAAATCAATTCATATTCTATTGGGTCGATGTCAGTAATCTCCAAACAGTATGCAACAATTGAATTTGCACCTGAACCTCTCCCCGGTCCAACTGGAATTTTATTTTTCTTAGCAAAATTTACAAAATCCCAAACAATAAGAAAATAATCAGTAAATCCCATTTTATTTATAATTGAAAATTCATAATTTACTCGTTTTTTGATTTCATCAGTTATATTTTCATATCTTTTTTTCATACCTTCTATGATTAGACTATGTAAATAATCTTCCTTAGTACTAACACCATCAGGTACTTTATATTCAGGTAAATGGTATGTTGAAAAATCAAATTCAACATTACATCTTTGAGCAATCAGTTTTGTATTATAAATAGAATCTTCAAGCGAAGAAAATATTTTTAACATCTCTTCTTCACTTTTTAAATAGTATTCTGCTTTAGTAAAAGTTTCTTCCTTAAGTTCTGATAATAAAATGCCTTTTGAGATACATCTTGCTATATTAAATAAGTTAAAATCTGTGTTTTCTAAATAATGAACATCGTTAGTTACGACAGTCTCAACATTTACTTCATTTGCAAATTCCAAGTATTTATTAATCATCAATTCATCATTTTCTTCAAAATGAAAATTCAATTCAAGGAATAAATCTTCTTTATTAAACATACTTTTAAAATTTAAAATTTCATTCTTAGCACTTAACACATCATCTAAATATAGACATTTTCTAATAAAACTTCTTTTAGACCCAACTATTAATATTAAGTTTTTTGAAAATTTTTCTAATTCATCAAAAGTTATAAATTCTCTATCTCTATTTTCAACAACATATAAATTAGACACTAATTTACATAAATTTTTATATCCGTGATTATTCTTAGCTAATAATATTATATTATAAAATTCATTATTTGGGTATGACAAAGTTAGCTCACAACCGATTATAGGCTTTATTGAATTTTTTTTACATTTTTTATAAAAATCAATAACGCCATACATATTGTTATAATCTGTAATGGCCATAGCTTTAAAATTTAATTCTTTAGCTTTATCTATTAACTTTTCCATTGGATTATAATTGTTCAACAAACTATATTCTGTATGAACATTCAAATGCACAAAATCATTAGCCAAAATTATCACCTCATCATTGATTTTACCATATTTTTAGAATTTTTTAAATATATTTTACCTAATCGCTTTATATTTTTATGTTTTTATGTTACAATTTTATAGTACGAAGGGAGAATTGATATGAAATTTACACTAATAACTAATAATATAGACTTATATGAAAAAGTAAAGAATAAAAAAGATTTAGACATAATTTTTGATGAAAAATATTCTTATGGAGATATTTTGGATATAGTAAAGAAAAAACTTCAAAATGGATTTGAACTTTCAACTCATCCACTTTGTGGAAGTATAAAACCTAATGAGACGCCATACAGATCTATTTTAATAACTAAAACAAAAGAGCTTGATGTTAATGGAATTATAATTATTGACGAAGCGATTGAAACATATAAAAAATTTCAAAACAATTTAAAAACACCTCTTTGGATAGATAGAGTCCTAAGAGATTTTAGATATGTAGATTGTAACATATTAATACAAACCATTGAAAAATTAGGAATTGAATAACTAAAGAAACAAATCCACACAGTTTATAACCATTGTAGATTCTTGGAAAAAATTTAAAACCGCTAATAACTTTAGCGGTTTTTTTATATGAATTACTAAAAATTTCAAAGATTATTCATCAGAACTTTTTTCTTTATCATCTTCTGTTTCTGTAACTTCTTCTTTAGGAAGAACTATTCTAACTTTCTTAACTCTATGTTCAAGAATTGATAAAATATTATAAATAACACCATTATCTTCAACAGTAAGTTTTTCACCATCATTTGGTATATATCCTAAAAGATACATAAGCATACCACCTAAGGTATCATAATCTTCAGAATTTTCATCAAGTTTTAAATTACAAGCGTCATTAACATCTTCAATTTCACATGCACCAGTTGCAATAAAATGTCTATCATCTATCTTTTTGATTGAAGGATTAGTTTTCTTATCATATTCATCATCTATTTCGCCCATAACTTCCTCAATCAAGTCTTCCATAGTAACAATTCCTGTAAAACCACCATATTCATCTATTAATACAGCCATTTGATTTCTTGAATTTTTAAGTTCAAGAAACAAATCATTTATATTCTTTCTTTCAGGAATGAAATATGCAGGTCTTAAAATAGAACGTATATCTATTTTATCAAACCCAACTTTATAAGCTTCTAAGAAAAAGTCCTTAATATATAAAATTCCTATTATGTTATCAATATCATCCTCATATACAGGTACTCTTGAATATCTCATTTGCATTAAAGTCTCAAAATCTTTATCAGGTTCATCAATATCAATCATGAATACTTCAGTTCTAGCTGTCATTACTTCCTCTGCTAATACATCATCAAAAGATATAACACCATCTATCATTTCGCGTTCTGTAGGATTAATTATACCTTGTTCTTGTCCAACTTCTACAATCGACTTAATCTCTTCAAGTGTAACTTGAGCTTCAACTCCACTTGTAGGAACGGAAAAAATCTTTAAAACAATATTTGTAGATAAAGATAGCAAATAAACAAAAGGACTCATAATCTTATAAACAAAATTTATTGTCCCAACAGAAAACAAAGCAAATTTTTCTGCATTTTGTAAAGCTATTCTTTTAGGTACAAGTTCACCAAAAACCAAACTAAAAAACGCTAATATAACCGTGATTAAAACAAAGGAAACTCTATACGCAAAAGGAATTGATAAGTTTGCTAATACTTTTCCAAATTTATCTGACAATCCTACTGCAGCAGAAGCTGATGTGAAGAAACCGGCAAAAGTAATACCAACTTGAATTGTTGATAAAAACTTTGAAGGCTCTTTTAAAAGTTTTTCAACTTTTATAGCTCTCTTATTTCCTTGTTCTGATAAAGTTAATAACTTTTTCTTGTCCATAGAAACTATTGCCATCTCTGATGCGGCAAAAAAAGCATTAACTAAAGTTAATAAAATTAAAATAATAATCTGAAAATAGACCTCGGGTCCACTATCCATAAAAACCTCCTAAAATTTATTTACTAAAAGCATTATATCAAAAATTAAAAAATATTGCAAATATGAATTTTATATATTAAATATAACTTATTATACACAAAGATTTACAAAAAAATAAAAAGTGTATAAAATACACTTTTTACTAAATATAATATTATAATTATTTTATTAACATTCCACCATAGTTTAAAATAACTTGAGCAAATACTAATGCTACTACAGTCATTAACTTAATTAAAATATTTAATGATGGACCTGAAGTATCCTTAAATGGATCCCCTACAGTATCACCAACAACTGCAGCTTTATGTGGATCTGAACCTTTTCCGCCATGATGTCCTTCTTCAATATACTTTTTAGCATTATCCCATGCTCCACCAGCATTTGACATAAAGATTGCCATCAAAACACCTGTTACTAAAGATCCTGCTAATAATCCACCAAGAGCTTCTGCTCCAATTAAAATACCAACTAATACAGGAACTACTACAGCTAATAATCCTGGAATAATCATTTGTTTTAAAGCTGCCATTGTAGAAATATCAACACATTTTCTATAATCTGGAGTTCCAGTTCCTTCCATAATTCCAGGAATTGTTTTAAATTGTCTTCTAACTTCTTGAATCATTTCATTTGCAGCGTTTCCAACTGCTTCCATAGTCAAAGCTGAGAACAAGAATGGTAACATTCCACCAATGAACATTCCAGCCACTACTTGAGGTTTTGTAACATCTATTTTTTCTAATCCTACTGCTTGAGTATATGATGCAAATAATGCTAACGCAGTTAATGCAGCCGAACCAATTGCAAATCCTTTACCAATAGCTGCTGTAGTATTACCAACAGAATCTAATTTATCTGTAATATTTCTAACTTCATGAGGTAATTCACACATTTCTGCAATACCACCAGCATTGTCAGCGATTGGACCATACGCATCAACAGCAATAGTCATACCACAAGTAGAAAGCATACCAATAGCAGCAACAGAAATACCATATAATCCTTGACCAGCATTAGCAAATCCATTTGATGCCATATATGATACTAAAATCCCAATTGCTATTACAACAATAGGACCAGCAGTTGACTTCATTCCAACAGCTAAACCAGAAATAATATTTGTTGATGAACCAGTTTCTGATTCTTCTGCAATATGTTGAACTGGTTTTTTATCTCCTGAAGTATAGTATTCAGTAAATTGTGAAATAATTAATCCAACTAAAATACCAGCTACTGAAGAAATAAATGCTGAATTATTTCCTAAAATTCTGTTACTTAAGAAATATGTTACTATAATAGTTAATATTGAGCTAACTATTGTTCCCATATTTAATGATTTTTGTGGATCTTTGTCTCCTCTTACACAGAACAATCCAACTAATGATGCTAAAATACCTGCTGCAGCAAGAGCTAAAGCAAATATAATACCTTCTTTACCAAAAGCAACTGAACCTAATGTAATACCAGAAAGTATAGATCCTACATAAGATTCAAAAAGGTCAGCTCCCATACCTGCAACGTCACCTACGTTATCTCCTACATTATCAGCTATAACTGCAGGGTTTCTTGGATCATCTTCAGGAATTCCCGCTTCAACCTTTCCTACAAGGTCAGCCCCAACGTCAGCTGCCTTTGTGTAGATACCACCACCTACTCTTCCGAATAGAGCTATCGATGAAGCACCAAAACTAAATCCAGTTACAATATTTACATCTCCTACTAAGAAGTAACAAACTGTCATACCTAAGATACCTAAACCAACTACAGAAAGTCCCATTACTGCTCCACCTGAAAATGCAGTTTGAAGCGCTTTTCCCATTCCGTATTCTTTAGCAGCATTTGCAGTTCTAACATTTGCTTTAGTAGCAGCTTTCATTCCGAAATATCCTGCTAAAATCGAACAAATTGAACCAGCTAAAAAACAAACTGCTGTAAGTAAATTAATGGCTACTCCTAAAATAATTGCAACAACAACAACGAATATAGATAAATACTTATATTCACGAACCAAGAAAGCCATAGCACCTTCTTGAATATAACCTGATATTTCTTTCATTCTTTCATTACCAGGTTCAATTTTTGTAATGCTTAAATATTTAATATAAGCAAATACAAGTGCAACAACCCCAACGGCAATCGCACAATAAAAAATCAAATTAGTATCCATTTTTTCCTCCTAAATTTTTTATTTAATCGCAGCCATAGCAATAGCTACTATAAAAAACACAACTGATGCTATAATAGTAATTTGGCTTAATACAGCATCTTTAGATTTTTTTCCGCCTTTTCCTGAAATATTAGTTTCTGCAGTCAAAGACGCAACGCCGTCAGACTTAGATTCTTGCATTAACACTGCTACTATTATAACAATACTAGCAATAAATAATATTATTTCCATTAAAACTTGCATAATACACCTCCGAACTTCATAATTAACCTGCTACTTATAATAACACATTTACAAGCAAAAATCAACTTAAAATATTGATTTTTAAGTTGATTCTTAAAAATAAATTAAAAGTAAATAACTAGATAATATAAATGGAATTAGTGCTATTTCTTGATGTTTAAAAGTTTCTATATCTTTTATAAAAATTAACTTTATTAAATAAAAAAGTCCCGCTATTATAAAAGTAAAAAGTCCAATATAAAAAACCGTATACCAATCGGTTGAAATTCCTATCAAAGATAGTGCATAAATATCTCCTGTACCAAATACTTCTTTTCCATAGAATAATTTTGATATTATATAAATAGTTCCATACAGAATTATTCCTGAAATTAACCCTAAAGTAGCTAATTTAATATAATTTCCATATACATTTAATAATATTATTGGAACTACAAAAACCATAATTATATTTATAAAAATATTTTTACAAATAATATCAGTAAATGCACAAATGTACAGACATAAGAAACAAAGTAAATTTATCATATATAATATATCATTATAAAAGAATAATGCTTTTAAATATAAATTTACTAAGAAAATTATTATAAAATTCAATAAATTATAATATTTTTTTATATTGTTAATCGAAATCTTAATTGTCTCTTTTTCTTTTAAATACTTCAAATCAATTGATGAAACTAATAAACAAACAACCCCACTAAGTATTCCACCTAAAAAATACATTTTAATAATTTCTTTCTATTTTACTATCTTTCATTAAAGCATCCATTTTTTTCACATAAGCCACTTGTTCTTTGGCTTTTATTATACTTTTTTCAATTTCATCCTTAACTGATTCTAAATCTAATTGTTCAGGATCTGTTTTTGATTCTAGTTTAATTAAATGATAACCAAATTGTGTTTTTACAGGTTCAGTAACTTTCCCTACTTCAGCATCTATACATGCATTTTCAAATTCTAATACCATTTGTCCTTGAGTAAATTCTCCTAAATCTCCGCCTACTTCTTTAGATGGACACATAGAATGTTCTTTGGCTAATTCTTCAAATTCTTCTCCTTTTTCACAAAGTTCTTTTAATTTATTAGCCTTTTCTTCACTTTCAATTAAAATATGTTTAGCTTTAAAAATATATTTACTCTTAAATAAATTTTTATTTTCTTCATAATACTCTTTAATTTCTTCATCAGTAGCGTGAATATTATCAAATAATTCATTTAAGAAATGTTTTGCTAAAATTGAACGTTTAATTTCATTAATTTCTTTAACAAATGCTTCACTTTCATCAATTTTTCTGTTGTAACAATCTTGAATTATAAGTTCTTGTTTTACCAATTCTTCACACAATTGCTTTCTACCTTCAGGATTTTTATAAGGCAATGCACTATTTCCCATTAGTTCAATAAATCTATCAATATCACTTTCTAAAATTTCTACTCCATTAACAATTGCCATTACTTGACTTTCCATAAATATTCCCTCCTTAAATTAATTTAATTCCATTTCCTTCAAATTGAATTTTTTGATTTTTTAAAAGTCTTCCTACAGCTTTCTTAAAAGATGATTTGCTCATCCCACAAATTTCCTTAATTCTATCTGGATCACTTTTGTCATTCAAATTTAAAAAACCACCTCTATCTTTGATAATATTAAAAAGTATTTCAGCATTATCATTTATTTCAATATGAGATAAATTTTTTAAAACTAAATTCAAACGACCATCTTTTTTTACTTTTGAAATTCTAAAATTAATAGGTTCTCCTATTTCTAAAACTCCAACAATATCTTTATTTTCAATCATAGCATCATATTTTTTGTCTACAGCAACAAAAGCTCCATAATCTTTATGGATTGAGTAAATAATTCCTTCAACCCATTCGCCTTCTTTATAAGGAGAATCTGACGTTAAGTAATCTCTTATTTTCATTGTTGCACAAAGCCTGTCTGACTTATCAATATACAGTGCAACTAAATATTTCCTTCCCTTTTCAAGTTTCATAGACTGTTCTTTAAAAGGTAAAAATAATTCTTTTTCAAGACCCCAATCTAAAAAAGCTCCAATTTTTGAAATATCCATTACTTCTAAAGTTTCTAGTTTTCCTAAAGAAATTTTCGGATTTTTTCTAGTTGCTACAAACCTTGCTTGATTGTCTTTATAAACAAAAACTTCGATTTCATCATCTACTTTATCTGTTTCTAAAACTTCTTTCTTAGGTAATAATATATCAAGTTTTTCATTCTTTACATCTTTTAGTCCTATATAAGCGCCATTATTCTTAAAACGCTTTATAATCAACTTTTGAAATTCACCTAAATTATACATATTTTCTCCTTTTTGAATTCTTTTCTGTTAATTATTATACCATAATACTATGATTTTTGTAACCTTGAAAAAACAAAAATTTTTATTACTTTGAAATATGTTAAAAATGTTGTATAATAATTATATCAATATTACTAATTAAGGAGACAAAAATGTTTTATATAAAAAAGAAATTTGTTTTAATTTTATTATCAATGTTTATACTAACATCTTGCAGTAAAACAGGTACCAAAAATGTAGATAAGATTAACAATGAAATAAAAAATTCTTCTTCACAATTTTCTCTAACCACAGAAGAAATAAGTGTATTAGAAAAACCCTATGGAGAATTTTCGGATGATGATAAAAAGATTTTTAATAAGATTTTAGAAAAATATAATAAATTTAAAAATGATTCTTCAAAAGATATTGCTTTTGAGAGAAAAATACTAGAAAAACTTGAAGAAATAGAAAATTTTTACGGTAAAAAGTATATAAATTTTAAAAATGAATCTTCTAATGATGTAAAAGTTGAAGAAAAACTATTAAAACAAAATACTAAAATAGATCTTAATAAAAAAGAGTTTTCTTATAAAAACTATTTAATAAAATTAACTGGCAAAGGTAATTTTAAATACTCTGTAGATAACAAAATAGTTTGTGAGGAAACTTTAAAAGAGAATGAAAAACCAAGATATATTCGAATTAAAATTCTAGATAATTCAAGTATAGAGTTTAATGGAAATGTTATTGGGATTATCTTTAAAGATAATATTAAATATGATACTTTTCAAAATTTTCCTAGCGGAATCTTTGATGTTGATAGTGATATTAAGGCAGGAAATTATAAAATATCAAATACTACGAAAGATACTATTATAAAAACTGTTTCAATTAAAAACGAAATAAAAATTGTAAATTTACAAGAATCGCATGAAATAAAGTTAGAAACTGGAATGAAATTGATAATATCTGGAGTAGATTATATAACATTAGAAAAAATTGATTAAAAAAGGAGACTACATCGTCTCCTCAGAGCACAGACAAAGCATAAATTTTGTTTGTGCTTTTTTATATATTTTATTTTAATTCGAAATTATTTGACTATAGTATTATAACACTTTTCTCTTTTTTCTACACTAAAAAGGGATCAATGATTCTTCATTGATCCCTTAGTCATCAATATGAGTAGTCTACATTATCTACTTTTAATTATTTTAACGATTTCGGTTTTCCAATAATTTCAGAATAAAGAATAGCTTTTGATAGACTTTCTTTACCTTTAATGACAAATTTTTTAGTTTTTCTTTCTATTAATTCATCAAAATGTTGAATATCATTTCTCAAAGCGACTCTTTCTGTTTTACGGGAATTGTACATTTGACCTTGACCTTCCATTGAAGTATTCATAATACTTTTGCCTTCAATAGAGGTCGTCATAGCCGTTTTACCTTCATAAGAATCTTTTTCAATAGTATTACCTTCTATACTAGAAGTCATAACACTAGCACCTTCAGGGCTCTCATAATCTTCAAAATTATTAATCCTATAACTTTGCTTTTTATTATTTTTGCTACTATTCTTATTTTTCGACTTGCTTGAAGTTTTAAAGGTATTCCCACCCTTAAAATCACTTCCCATTTCATTAATTTGAGATTTTACATCATCAATTTCTGATTTTAAATCTTCAATAAAAGATAGAAATCCCTTCTCTTTTTTCATAGAAACTCACCTCTATTCTGAAAGTGATTCTCTCATTTTAGTATCAGATTTTAAATTTTTAAGCTTTTCATATTCAAATACTGAAATATTTCCATCTTCAAATGCTTTTGCAATAGCAAGAGGAATTTTACTTTCAGATTCAACAACTTTAGCTTTCATTTCTTCAATCTTAGCCTTATTTTCTTGTTCAACAGCTACAGCCATTGCACGTCTTTCTTCCGCCTTAGCTTGAGCTATCTTCTTATCAGCTTCCGCTTGATCTGCTTGTAATTGAGCACCTATATTTCTACCAATATCAACATCTGCAATATCTATTGATAAAATTTCGAAAGCAGTTCCTAAATCTAAACCTTTTTTCAATACTGTTTCTGAAATAGCATCAGGATTTTCAAGTACTAAACTATGTCTTTCAGCACTACCTACAGTAGTAACAATACCTTCTCCTACTCTGGCTATGATAGTTTCTTCGCCAGCACCTCCGATAAGTCTTGAAATATCTGCTCTTACTGTAACTTTTGCAATAACTATTACTTCAATACCATTCATTGCAACTGCTGCAATTTTTGGAGTATTGATAACTTTAGGATTTACACTAACTTGAACAGCTTCCAATACATCACGTCCAGCAAGGTCAATCGCTGTTGCCATTTCAAAAGTTAATTCAATATTGGCCTTTTGAGCTGCTATTAAAGCATCAACTACATTATTTACATTACCTCCTGCTAAATAATGTGCTTCTAATTCAGAAATATTAATTTTAACATTTGCTTTTGTAGCTTTAATCAATGGATAAATGATTTTTGAAGCTCTAACTCTTCTAAGTTTCATCCCTATTAGATGTGAAATTTTAACTTTTACTCCACTGAACAGAGCAGTAATCCAAAGTCCTACAGGAACAAAATAAAAGAATCCAAACACCAATACTACAGCCAAAATAATAATTATACTATTTTTTTCAACTAAATTTTTCATAACTGTTTGTGGTAACATTCTCATAATTAAACCCTCCATTAATAATTTACACTGCTGTGTATGATAATATTATATCACTTTCTACAAAAAATTCAATATAAAAAAGAAATCAATTGATAAAATTGATTTCTAAATATCAGTTCCTTCACATTTTATTTTTGCACTAATTTCATTGTTATTTATTTCAAGTTCATCAACCAAATGTTTAACAATTCTAAGACCTCTACCTGAAGTAGTCATATTAATATCTCTATTCTCATTAAATATATAATTTATTCCATCGCCCTCATCTTTGACATTTATATGTATACAATCCATATTAACACAGACTTTTAAATTTATTCCTTTTTCTTTGTTACATTTATTACCATGTTCATAACTATTGATAACAATTTCATTTATAACAATTCTAATATTGAACATTAACTCTTCATCCCTGATAACACTTGACAATTTATCCAAAATAAAGGAAACAGCTTCATCAATATCATCCAAATCACTTTTTATAACCTTAATATATTCAAAGTCCATACTTATCTCCTAATTTTTAATGTAGTATATATACCCAATCAAAAATAATTATTAACAATTTTCTGTTTTTTTATTTGCATATTTAACAAATTTTTAATATAATATATACATTATGAGGTGATTAATATGTTTTTTAAAAATAAAAATTTATATAAAATAGACTTATTTATACTAATATCATTGATTTTAATAATCCTAATAGGATTGGTAAACTTATATAGTGCGACAATAAGTTTAAAAAGAAATTTTATGCTATCACAAATAGTAGCTACAGTATTGGGTTTTATCTTAATGTTTGTATTAATTGCTGTAAATATTAAATTTTTAAAAAGATTATATTTACCAATTTATATAATTTCAATTATCCTTTTGATATTAGTACTTATAATTGGTACAGGAGATTCTGTAGGTGCAAGAAGTTGGATTAGATTTGGTCCTATTTCTTTTCAACCATCAGAATTTGTAAAACTTGGAATGATTATTTGTTTAGCTACAGTTATAGAAAAGAACAGCTCTAAATTAAAGCAACCTAAAACATTATTAAAAGTTTTAATATTTGCTTTTATTCCAGTTGGATTAGTTTTGATGCAACCGGATTTTGGTACTGCATTTGTTTTTATTCTAGTTATTGGTTCAATGCTTTTTGTGGCAGGAATTAGTCTAAGACTTGTAGTTTATACATTAATAGCAGCTATAGCTAGTTTGCCTGCCTTTTATATTAACTTATCTGCATATCAAAAAAATAGAATCTTAAATTTTTTAAATCCAGAACGAGATATTACAAATACAGGATATCAAGCAGTTCAAGGTAAGATTGCTGCTGGGTCAGGAAAGTTTATTGGACGAGGATTATTTAAAGGACCTCAAAATCAATTTAACTTTATCCCTGAAAAACAAACAGATTATATATTTCCAGTTTTTGTTGAAGAAATGGGATTTGTTGGAGGTACAATTTTAATCGGGTTATATACAATTATGTTATACAGATTTGTTAAACTTTCTAAAAAAACAGCAAATAAGTTTAATCAAATGTTAATTATAGGAATTTGCGCAATGTTTTTAGCACATATTTTTGAAAATATCGGAATGACAATAGGACTTATGCCAATAACAGGTATTCCTCTTCCATTCCTAAGTTATGGAGGAACTTTTCAGTTAGTAAATTTAATCGCAATGGGAATAGTATTATCTATATCATGTGAAAAAACACCACTTGATTTTATGTAAATACTTACTGTAAAAATTATTTAATTATTAAACTAAATTTAAAAGCTCAGTGGATTTTAGCACTGAGCTTTTATAATTCATAGTAATTTTTTTCAGTTGATAGGTAATCTACTACTCTTACTACTTTATTTTCTTCAAGATAAACTCTAGGAATTCTCATATTTATTCTACAAATTAAGTCATAAACATTTGTATTTGCAAGTTTTGCAATTTCAAAAATATCAAGTTTCATATCTTTGTATTCTCCATAAAGCAAGGCTGTATCTCCTATTTTTACATCATCAATATCAGAAACATCAATCATAGTTTGATCCATACAAACTTTTCCTAAAATTTTAGCTTTCTTATTGTTTATCATTACATAACCTTTATTACTTAATTCATAAGGATATCCATCTGCATATCCTACTGAAATAGTAGCAACTTTTATAGTTTTATCTGCACAGAAAGTTCTTCCATATCCAACAGTATCGCCTTTATGAATGTATTTTATATTACTTACAGTACTTGCAAAACTCACAACAGTATCCATTTTTATTTTAGAATTATCTTTTACATATTCTGAAGGATAATGTCCATATATTCCAATTCCAACTCTAACCATATCATAGTAGTAATCATGAAGCAATGCTCCACCATCATTAGCAATATGTAACATTGGTATTTTTAGATTTTCTTCTTCTAAAATTTGCTTAACTTTTTCAAATCTTTCGACTTGTAATTTCGTAAATGAAAAATCATCAATATCAGAAACACATAAATGTGAAAACATTCCTTTTACAATGATATGCTTCATAGAATAAATTTCTTTTAAATAATCTTTTAATTTATCATCTATTAAAAATCCAAGTCTATTCATTCCAGTATCTATTTTGATATGTATTTTACATTTTTTTCTACATTTCTCTGAAATTTCATTTAACTCTCTTATCATTTCTATATTATATACTGTTAAATCTACATTATTTTTTATTAACTTCTCAAATAATGCATTAGGAACATAACCTAAAATTAAAATAGGCAATTTTATTTTCTTTTTTCTAAGCTCCATTGCTTCAGAAAAGTTTGCCACACAAAAATAATCTGCCCCATACTTTTGTAAAAATTCAGCAACAGTACAGGCTCCAAGCCCATAAGCATTTGCTTTTAAAACTATTCCAACTTTTGCCCCATTGGATTTTTCTTTTATTTTTAAAAAGTTATTTTTTAATTTATCTAAATCTACAAAAATCAATGATTGATTCTCATACATAATATCACTCCCTAATATATTTTATTGCCTTTGGTAAAAATTTAATTATATCTGATGCTATTAAAGAATCTTCCCCTAATTCTTCCTTAGCAAAATCTCCTGCCAACCCGTGAACAAAGACTCCAAGCTTTGCGGAATTAAAAGCATTAAGCCCTTGACCAAGCAAAGATAAAATAATTCCCGTTAGGCAATCTCCACTTCCTGCTGTTGCCATACCTGAATTTCCAGTATTATTTATATATATTTCTTTGTCAGACTTAACTATAGTATTTTTTCCTTTTAAGACAAGAGTATATTTTAAATTATTTTCAAAGAATTTATTCACTGCTTCTAATCTACTTTTTTTAATTTCATTTAAATCATATGATGAAAACCTCGAAAATTCAACTTCATGAGGTGTTATTACTATATTATTCCTATTTAAAATCTCTGGTTTAATATTATTAATGAAAAATATAGCATCAGCATCTATCACAATTGGTCCTTGAAAATGTTTAATTATTTTTTCCAAAATTTTTAAATTTTCTTCATTTCTTCCTAAGCCACATCCGATAGCTATTGCATCTAAATTTTTTATTTTTTCAATTATTTCATCTGCATACCTAAGAATAAAATAACCTTTATTATCATCAGTAATAGGTAAAACAATATTTTCAACAGCTTTTATTTGTAATATATCAGAAATAGAGTTAGGACAAATATTATACACTAGTCCACTTCCTGTTCTAAGTGAAGCTTTAGCACATAAATCAACACTTCCACACATTCCAATACTTCCACCAATTATTCCAACTTTACCAAAATCACCCTTATGTCCATCATCTTTTCTGTCTAACATAAGATTTTTATGTTCAAAAACTTTTTTAGTATCTATTGATATATTAAAAAATTTGACATCTACTACTGCAATAGCATAATCGGAATCATGAGAAACAGAGCAAGAGATTTCTTCAATTTTTTTTAATATTTCATTATGAATTATTAAATCAGGTTTCCCAGAAAAATTATGTATAATCTCTACATCAATAGGTGAAATATTTCCAAAACCTGTACCAATCGCTTTAACAAAAGCTTCCTTTAATGAAAAAATCCCAGCTATAGTTTCATCTCTCTTTCCTGTATTTAAAATATAGTCAATTTCTTCGTTTGTAAAATATCTTTTTAAAAACTTATCCAAATTTTTCATATTTGAAAATCTTGAAATATTACAAATATCTATTCCTATCATTATTCAAACTCATCCATTTCTTTTTTTACAAAATTATTTTCCAATGAACTATATAAATCTTCATAATTCAAAGCTAATATTTCTTCAGGTTGTTCCACATTTTTTAAGAAATTTCTAATTTTATTCTCAATTTCTTTCATACTTTTAAAAGTAATTAAATTAGGTGCATATGAACTACAAATAAATTCCATGACTACATAAGAAATATCCCACTTTAATTTGGACTTGTCTTCATTCGAAATATTTAGATCATCAACGGCACGTTTTACTCTCTTAACAACCGCAAATACAATAAATTCTGAAAACAAAACAAATTCTTCACAGAACTCATTTTCTTCAATATCTTGAATAACAGAAAAAATCAAATTCCATTTAAAATCCTTATTTACCAGTTCCAAAAGGCCTGTTCCAAATCTCTTGCACAAATCATTTTTAAACTCAATTGTATCACAAATTTCAAAAGTTTCTCCAATAACAATAGTCCTATTGTTTGCTCCACTAAGTCTATTTAAAAATCTAACAAAATAGTCTTCATATCGCATAGAATTATGAAATTTATTTTTTGAAAAAATATAATCAACAATAATATTGGCACAATCTTTAAAATCAACAACAAATCCTGTACTTTCCTTAATTTTAACAGAATACAAATCATGAACCATTTTTGAAACAATAGTTTTTAAATGAATCTTTGAAGAATCATAATTATTTTTATTTTCTACATTTTTTAAATGATTATAAACACTTTGGAGTTGATTGTCTATCATAGATAAATTGGCTTTAATTGAAAACATTATAGAACGAATAAAATCTTCTGTTATCATATAATTAAAATTTTTATACAATACACTATGATCAATTTCACCCCAAAATATATTTACTAAAGATTTAATTTGCAACTCAAAGTTTACAAAATAATCACCTTCTACAACATATCTACCATCAATTTTATATATTTCAAAACCATTTTTTTGAACTGTAGGTTGTTTTTCACTAAGTTTTAATTCTATATTAGCATTTAATTCACTCCTATAAAAACCATCTTCCAATTCAATAGTAAAATTTTTGGAAATTTCATCAAAAATTTTCTTTTCATCATCAATAAATCTACATTCAACTCTAATACCTATTAAATCTGGAAGATTTTCTATTGCAGCTTTATGATTAGGATATCTATAATAATAATTATTTCTCAATAATTTTTCCCTGATACTATCCTCACTTTTTATTCTTGCAGTTGTGTTTATAAAAAAATCACAATTCAAAAAAATATCGTTAAAGAATTTTTTTAATGACTCAGATGAATTAGAAATAAAATCCATATTCTTATCCATATGTTCTATTGATTTTTCTAAAAATTGAAAAATTTCAAGTTTCAAAAAAACACCTCCAATCACAGAAATATTTTACCATAGATTATAAATATTTACAATCTAAAAAAGACTGCCTCAAGCAGTCTTAAAATTTATAAGCTATCTATAACTTTTTTCAATCTGTTTAACCCATCTGTTAGCATTTCTCTGTTACAAGCTATATTCATTCTAAAGAAAAGCCTTGCATTTTCTCCATAAGTTATTCCTGAATTAAGTAATAGTTTCCCATCATTAATTAACTTTTGATGTAACTCATCATGGTCAATATCAAAAGCTCTAAGATCTAACCATAATAAGAAACTTGCTTCTGGTCTTTTTACTTTTACCTTTGGTATTTCTCTATTTATAAAATCTATGGCAAAATCAATATTATCTTCAATATAACTTATACATTCTTCAAACCATTCCTTACCATAAGTATAAGCTGCCACAAAACCAACTGCTGCAAAACTTGCCATATGGAAAATTCCATATCCCACAAGTCCATTTATAAATCTATTTCTTAATTCTTCATTAGGAATTATAGCAACAGATTGAGCAAGACCTGCAATATTAAAAGTTTTACTAGGTGCAGTTAAAGTAACTGTATTATATAAAAAGTCGTCATTAAGAG